>NZ_JBHSPR010000001.1:600788-876881 GCF_042658085.1 Plantactinospora solaniradicis
CCCAAAGTCGTCCCGGCGGCCGGGGCGGTGGCACCCGGCCGGCGAGGAGGACGGTACCCGCGCGCCTGCGGCACCGCGTAGGGTCTCCAACCGATGAGCGCGTTGACGAGGCGGGGCCGGAGCATCCGGGTGGGCCTCACGGTGCTGGTCGGCGCGTTGGTGCTGGTCGGCACGCTGTGGGGCCAGGACGACCATTTCCCGTTCGGCCCCTTCCGGATGTACGCCGGTTCCAACCCGCCGAACGATCCGGCCCCGGACACCCGGGTCGAGGGAGTCGACACCACCGGCGCGGTCGTCGGACTGGGCGAGACGAGCACCGGCATCCGGCGGGCCGAGATCGAGGGCCAGCAGGGCCGCTACGTCGCCGACCCGACGCTGCTGCGCCAGGTCGCCGACGCGTACGCCGAACGGAATCCCGAAGCGCCCGCGCTGGTCGAGGTGCGCATCGTGATCCGCTGGTACGGCATCCGCAACGGGAGACCGACCGGCACCTCGGCCGACGAGACGGTGGTCCGGTGGCGAGCACCGTGACCGCGTTGAGAAGGGTGCTGGCCGCCGTGCCGCGCTGGCTGACCGAGCCGGTGCCCCGGGGACGGGTGGCCGCCTTCCGTACCCTGGTCTACCTCTTCGTCGCGGCGGACCTGCTGTTCTTCACTCCCTGGGTCCGCGACAAGGCCAGCATTCCGGGCGAGCTGTACCAGCCGCTCTTCGTCGGCCGGCTGCTGCCGTTGCCCACCCCGACGCCGCTGCTGGTCACCGTCATCTTCTGGGCGCTGCTGCTGCTCGCTCTGGCCGCCGCCACCGGGCGGGCGCCCCGGGCGCTGGGCTGGCCGGTCTTCCTGCTCTATTTCGAGTGGATGATCATCGCGATGAGCTACGGGAAGGTGGACCACGACCGGTTCGGCTTCCTGGTCGCGCTCGCTGTCCTGCCGACCGCCGGACGGGCCCGGCACGGCGACCGCGAGAAGACCGAGGCCGGCGGCTGGGCCCTGCGGGTCACCCAGATCGCCGTGGTCTGCACCTACTTCCTGGCCGCCTGGGCCAAGCTCCGGTTCGGCGGGATCGAGTGGACGACCGGATCGGTGCTGGCCCGGGCGATCATCCGACGCGGTACCGACCTGGCCGACCTGATCGCCCAGGTGCCGTACCTGCTGATCGCGGCGCAGTTCGGCATCATCGCGTTCGAGCTGCTCAGCCCGCTGGTGTTCGTGGTCTCCGCGCGCTGGCGGCAGGCGGTGGTCGCGTTCTTCTACTCGTTCCACCTGGTCACCATCGCCACCATCACGATCTCGTTCGCCCCGCACCTGGTGGCGATGACCAGCTTCCTGGAGCTGGAACGGCTCCGTCCGATCGAGCGGCTACGCCGGCTGGTCCGCCGACGCGGCGGGGACACCGGGCCGCCGGAGGAGCCAGCGGCGGCGCCGGAGACTCCGTCGGCTCAGCCGTCCCCCGCCGTGCCGTGAATCAGCCGTCCCCCGCCGTGCCGTAGAGCCGCTCCCGGGTCGCCTGGGGCAGCGAGCAGGCGGCGGTACCGCCCGGCAGCCGGTGCCGGTTGCGGGCCACCCAGCGGTACCCGGGCCAGGCAACCGCCCGGACCGGCGGCAGCCGCAGCGCGGCACCGAGCACCCGCCAGCCCGGCCGGCTGGCGCCGAGCAGCCGGGCTATCGCGTCCGGCCCGGCCGCGCGTACGCCGTCGGTGCCGATCCACCAGACGGCCTCCTCGCACTGGGCGACGGTCAGCCCGAGCGCGTCGAGGTCGGCGAACTGCCAGGGCACCACCTTGGCCCCGGTCGGGATCCGCCGGCCGATGAAGTCGGCGCACGTGGTGCAGAAGGCGCAGTCGCCGTCGTACACGAAGGTGGGCTGGTCCATGCGATCCATCCTCCCCCGTGCCGGGCGGTGCCGGCCAATCCCCGCTAGTCCACGTGGGCGAGATAACCGGCCAGGGTGCGTTCCAGGATCTCCGGGCCGGGCCGGGCCCAGACGTCGGCGTTGAAGACCTCGACCTCGATCGGACCCCGGTAACCGGCGGCCTCGACCGCCAGGCGGAACCGGCGCAGCTCCACGCAGCCGTCGCCGGGCAGCGCCCGACCCAGCAGGACCCCCTCGGGCAGCGGGGTGGCCCAGTCGGCGACCTGGAAGGAGGCGATCCGGTCCTCCCGGCCGGCCCGGGCGATCTGCGCCCAGACCTGGTCGTCCCACCAGATGTGGTAGGTGTCCACCACCACACCGACCGTGTCGCTCGGATACGGCGCGGCCAGGTCCAGCGCCTGACCGAGGCTGGACACCACACACCGGTCGGAGCAGAACATCGGGTGCAGCGGCTCGATCGCCAGCCGTACCCCGGCGGCACGGGCGTACGGCACGAGTGATCCGATCGCGTCACCGACGTGGGCCCGGGCCGCGTCCACGTCCCGACTGCCCTCGGGCAGCCCACCGGAGACCAGGACCAGCACCGGCGCCCCGAGGGTGGCGGCCTCGTCGATGGCGCGGCGGTTCTCGTCGTACCAGTCGGGGGTGTTGAAGAAGCCACCCCGGCACAGTGAGGTGACCGCGAGGCCGGCGTCGCGGACCAGCGCCGCCGTCTTGTCCAGGCCGTGTGCGGCGGTCTCCTCCCGCCACAGCCCGACGGCGGGCACCCCGGCCGCCACGCAGCCGGCGACCAGGTCCGGGATCGGCCAGTACTTGGCGGTGGCCTGGTTGAAGGAGAACCGCGCCGGAACTCCCGCCATCAGGCCGCCCCACCGTCGAGGTCGGGGATCTCGATCCGCCGGCCCTCGCGGGCGGAACGCAGGCCCAGCTCGGCGAGCTGCACGCCCCGGGCGCCGGCCCACAGGTCCCAGCTGTACGGCTCGTCGAGCACCACGTGCCGCAGGAACAGCTCCCACTGGGCCTTGAAGCCGTTGTCGAACTCCTCGTTGTCCGGCACCACCTGCCACTGGTTCCGGAAGTCCTCGGTCGCCGGCAGGTCCGGGTTCCACACCGGCTTCGGCGTGGTGGCGCGGTGCTGGATCCGGCAGTTGCGCAGCCCGGCCACGGCGCTGCCCTCGGTGCCGTCCACCTGGAACTCCACCAGCTCGTCCCGGTAGACCCGGACCGACCAGGACGAGTTGATCTGTGCCACGATCCGGCCGTCCTGCCCGGGTCGCTCGATTTCGAAGATGCCGTACGCGGCGTCGTCGGCGGTCGCGTCGTAGCGTTCGCCGGCCTCGTCCCACCGGTGCGGCACGTGCGTGGTGACGTGCGCGGCCACCGTCGCCACCCGGCCGAAGATCTGTTCGAGCACGTAGTGCCAGTGCGGGAACATGTCGACGGTGATGCCGCCGCCGTCGGCCGCCCGGTAGTTCCAGGACGGACGCTGTGCCGCCTGCCAGTCGCCCTCGAAGACCCAGTACCCGAACTCGCCGCGTACGGAGAGGATCCGGCCGAAGAAGCCGCCCCGGACCAGCCGGTCGAGTTTGCGCAGGCCGGGCAGGAAGAGCTTGTCCTGCACCACCCCGTGCTTGATGCCGGCCGCGTCGGCCAGCCGGGCCAGCTCGACCGCGCCGGCCAGGTCCTCGGCGGTCGGTTTCTCGGTGTAGATGTGCTTGCCGGCCTCGATCGCCAGCCGCAGCGCCTTCTCCCGCTGGGCGGTGACCTGGGAGTCGAAGTAGATCTGTACGTCCGGCCGGGCCAGCGCGGCGGGCAGGTCGGTGGTCCACTCGGTCAGCCCGTGCCGCTGCGCGATCTCCCGTAGCTTGGTCTCGCTCCGGCCGACCAGCACCGGCTCGGGCCAGAGCCGGCGCCCGTCGGGCAGCGGCAGTCCGCCCTGTTCACGGATGGCGAGCAGGGACCGGACCAGATGCTGCCGGTAGCCCATCCGGCCGGTCACGCCATTGAGCACGATGCCGATCGTGGTACGGGCCATACGTCGCCTCCTCAGGCTGGCTGATCCGCGGATGCCGCTCGTCGAGGCGGTACGCCGATCGTGCGTTGGGGTGGTCATGAGGCGCGATGGTGGAGGTGGAACACGCCGCACGCCGGTAAGCGCTTTCCCGATTACGCTACCGACTCGGTTCCGATTCCGGCAAGGCCCTCACCCCCTCCCGACGGTCGCCACCAGCGATCCATGCCGGTCTCGGCCCTGGAGTACCGCGCCGCGACGACGGCCGATGAAGCGCGGTACGGCACCGCGATATCCTCACCTGCAACCGACCACCGGGCGGTCGGGGAAGGACTTGAGGGAATGGCCACTCTGGCGGACGTCGCGCGACGGGCCGGTGTGTCACCCGCCAC
Organism: Plantactinospora solaniradicis; assembly: GCF_042658085.1. NCBI lineage: Bacteria > Bacillati > Actinomycetota > Actinomycetes > Micromonosporales > Micromonosporaceae > Plantactinospora > Plantactinospora solaniradicis. The sequence goes on from NZ_JBHSPR010000001.1 coordinate 605,064, forward strand.
CGCGTCCCGGATCATCAACGGCAGCCCCAAACCCGTCACGGACGCGCTCCGGGAGCGGGTCCTGGCCGCCGTCGAGGAACTCCAGTACGTACCCAACGCGCACGCCCAGCAGCTCGCCCGCAACCATCGCAGCGCGGTCGGCGTCATCGTGCACGACGTCTCCGACCCGTACTTCGCGGAGATCACCCGAGGGCTGCAACGGGTCGCGACCGAGCACGGCCGGCTCGTCATCATCTGCAACACGTACCGGGATCCGGACAAGGAACTCGAGTACGTCGAACTGCTCCGGGCCAACCAGGCCGCCGCGATCATCCTCGCCGGCTCCGGCTACCACGACGAGCAGTTCACCCACACCCTGGACGCCAAACTGCGGGTGTACCAGGCCACCGGCGGGCACGTGGCGGTCATCGGCCGGCACGAACACACCGGGCACGCCGTGATCCCGGCGAACGAGGCGGGCGGCCACCTGGTCGGCGCCGAACTGTTCGGCCTCGGGCACACCAGGGTCGGCGTCGTCGCCGGTCCACGGCACCTCACCACCACCACGGACCGGCTCGCCGGGCTCCGCCGGGCCGCCCGCGAACACGGGCAGAAGTTCTCCGCCCGGCAGATCGTCTACGCCGACTTCGAGCGGGCCGGCGGTGCCGCCGCCACCGCGGCACTGCTCGACGCCCATCCGCAGCTCACCGCCATCGCCGCGCTGAACGACTCGATGGCGATCGGTGCGCTCGCCCTGCTCCGCGAACGCGGCATCGACGTTCCCGGACAGATCAGCGTGGTCGGCTTCGACGACATGCCGATCGCCGGTGACGTCATGCCCGCACTCACCACGATCCGACTGCCACTGGCCGACATGGGCGCCCGGGCCATGAGCCTCGCGCTACAACCGCCGGAGCCGCTGAACACCCCGCAGATCGAACACGTCGACGCCGTGCTGGTCCGGCGGGAGAGCAGCGGCCCGCCCCCGCCCGGCCCGTGACGATCGGGGTGTCCCGACCAACCGCCTGAGGCGTGGCGAGTTGCGCGAGCTATCGTACGCATGTTCGAATAGGCCCCATGCGCTGGGAAAACCTGTCGTCGGCTCCCCCCGACACCGGACCCCCTACCGGGGCGGCGCCAGCGGCTCCACCCCTGCCGCTGGCGCTTCCCGGCGCTGTCGTACGCACCTTCGACACGCCCGCGTTCGCCGGCATGACGTTCTACGAGGTGCAGGCCAAGTCGATCCTCAACCGGGTGCCGGGCGCCTCGCGGGTGCCGTTCGAGTGGACGATCAACCCCTACCGGGGATGCAGCCACGCCTGCGCGTACTGCCTGGCCGGGGAGACCGAGATCCTGCTCGCCGACGGCGGCACCCGACCGCTGGCGCGGTTGCGGATCGGCGACCAGATCTACGGGACCGTCGCGCAGGGCAACCACCGGCGCTACGTGCGTACCGAGGTGCTGGCGCACTGGTCGACGGTCAAGCCGGCGTACCGGATCACGTTGGAGGACGGCACCGAGCTGACCGCGAGCGGCGACCACCGGTTCCTCACCCCGCGCGGCTGGAAGCACGTCGTCGGCTCGCCACCCGGCGACGCGCCCCGGCCCTATCTCGCGCTCACCGACAGCCTGGTCGGCACCGGCCGGTCGGCGTCGACGCCCGACTCGCGCCCCGGCGGTCCGGGTGGCCGGCTCGACGGGACGATCCTCGGCAGCCGGGCGGCGGTGCGGATCCGTGGAATCGAGCCGCTGGAGCGCGAACTCCGGCTCTACGACATCACGACCGGGACCGGTGACTTCATCGCCAACGGGGTGGTGAGTCACAACTGTTTCGCCCGGAACACCCACACCTATCTCGACCTCGACGCGGGACGCGACTTCGACAGCAAGGTGATCGTCAAGGTCAACGCGGGCGAGTTGGTCCGCCGCGAGCTGGCGGCGCCGAAGTGGCGTGGCGATCACATCGCGATGGGCACCAATGTGGACTGCTACCAGCGAGCCGAGGGGCGTTACCGGCTGATGCCGCCGATCCTGACGGCGCTGCGCGACTTCGCCAACCCCTTCTCGATCCTGACCAAGGGCACGCTGATCCTGCGCGACCTGCCGCTGCTGCGCCAGGCCGCCACGGTGACCCGGGTCAGCATCTCGCTGTCGGTCGGCTTCGTGGACGAGCCGATGTGGCGCTCCGTCGAGTCGGGGACACCGAGCCCGCGCCGCCGGCTCGACGCCGTACGGGAGCTGACCGACGCCGGCTTCCAGGTCGGCGTACTGATGGCGCCGATCCTGCCCGGACTGACCGACACCGAAGAGTCGATCGAGGCGACGGTGGCCGCGATCGCCGCCGCCGGAGCGGTCAGCGTCACGCCGTTGCCACTGCACCTGCGTCCCGGCGCCAGGGAGTGGTACGCGGCCTGGCTGGGCCGGGAGTTTCCGCAGCTCGTCCCGCGCTACCGGGCACTCTTCGGCAAGGGCTCCTACCTGCCGCAGGCGTACCAGCGGGAGGTGACGGCCCGGGTCCGGATGGCAGCCCGCCGGCACGGCCTGCATCGCGCCGAGTCGGGCGAGGCCCGGCAGGTCACGCCGACGGACGTTCCGGCGCCCGTCGTCGAACAGCTCACCCTGTTGTGATCGTCGCCGCCGGATCGACAGAGCTACAGTCGCGTGGTGCGTAGTGCTCAGCAGATCCTGGCCGAGGCCGGCGTGATCGCCGTGGTCGGCGCCTCCCGTGACCCCCGGAAGCCGGCGCACAGCGTGCCGTTGCAGATGCAGCGGTACGGCTGGCGGATCATCCCGGTCAACCCGCAGGCGGACGAACTCTTCGGCGAGCCCGTCTACCGGTCGCTGGCCGAGATCCCGCATCCGGTCGACCTCGTCGACGTGTTCCGACCGGCCGAGGACGCCGCCGAGGTGGTCCGGGAGGCGGTGGCGATCGGTGCCCCGGCGGTCTGGTTGCAGCTCGGCATCGTCTCCGCGCAGGCTCGGCAGATCGCCCAGGAGGCCGGCATCGACTACGTCGAGGACCGCTGCCTCGCGGTCGAACGCGCCGTCGGAGGGCTGTCCCGCCGTCCCTCCTGAATCCGGAGGACTAGTTTCTCGGTGAATACCGGACTATTTTCTCGGTGAATAGTTGACGCGACTATTCGCTGAGTGAATAGTGAGGTGGTGTCCGCCTCATTCGTGCTGCTCGGCCTCCTGTCGTCCGGGCCCAAACACGGCTACGAGCTCAAACGCGCCTACGACCACAGCCTGCCCAGCGCGAAACCGCTGGCGTTCGGGCAGGTGTACTCGACGATCGGCCGGCTCGAACGCGACGGCCTCGTCGAACGCGCCGGCCAGGAGCGGGATGGCGGGCCCGACCGGGTCAGCTACGCGCTGACCGAGCTCGGCCGGCAGACCCTCGACGAGTGGCTCGGCACGGTGGAGCCACCAGCCCCGTACGTCAGCAGCGTGCTGCTGGCGAAGGTGGTCGTCGCCCTCCTCACCGCCGAGCCCGAGCGCGCCGGCAGCTACCTGGCCGACCAGCGCGCCGCCCACACCGCCCGGTTACGCGAACTGACCCGGTCGAAGCACGAGTCGACCGCCAACATCGGCGACATGATCACCGCCGACTTCGCCATCGCCCATCTCGACGCGGAGCTGCGCTGGCTACGGACCACGCTGGACCGCGTCGCCGAGATGCACCAGGAGACGCAGCCATGACGATCCTCCAGGCACGAGGGGTCGTGCGCTTCTACGGTCAGACACCCGCGCTGCGAGGGGTGACCCTCGACGTCCAGGAGGGCGAGATCCTCGCCGTCACCGGACCCAGCGGATGCGGCAAGTCGACGCTGCTGCACTGCCTCGCCGGCATCATGCGCCCGCAGGAGGGCGAGATCCACTATCGCGGCCAACGCATCGACACCGGGTCGGAGAGCATGCGGTCCAAGCTGCGCCGCACCGAGTTCGGCGTGCTCTTCCAGTTCGGGCAGCTCGTCATGGAGCTGACCGCGGCCGAGAACGTCGCATTGCCATTGCTGCTCGCCGGCACGGGGCGGCGGGAGGCACGGACGGCGGCCCTGACCTGGCTCGACCGGGTCGGGGTCGCCGACGTGGCGGACAGCCGGCCGGGCCAGATGTCCGGCGGCCAGCAGCAGCGGTGCGCCCTGGCCCGCGCTCTCGTCACCGAACCCCGGGTGCTGTTCGCCGACGAGCCGACGGGCGCGCTGGACACGTTGTCCGGAGAGCAGGTGCTCGGCCAACTCGTCCGGGTGGCGCACGAACAGCAGACCACGGTGGTGCTGGTGACCCACGAGCCACGCGTCGCCGGTTACGCCGACCGCGAGCTCACGATGCACGACGGCGTGCTGGACGAGACCGGCGCCGGCATCGCCGTCCCGTCCGGAAGGCACGGCCGATGAAGGTGACGACCGCGATCCGGCTCGCCCTGGTCGGGACCCGTGCCGACGCGGTCCGGGTCGTACTCACCGCGTGCAGTGCGGCGCTGGCGACGTTCGCGCTGCTCGCCGCGCTGACGGTGCTGGCGATCCGCACGCCGCCCGGCGCCGACTCCCGCTCCGCGTCGTGGTCCGAGCAGTACGGCAACGCCCTGCTCCGTGAGCCCGGGCTCCGGCCGGGCCTGACGCTCGCGCTGATCCTGCTCATGGTGCCGGTGCTGGCGTTGGCCGGCCAGTGCACCCGGCTCGGCGCCCCGGCCCGGGACCGCCGTCTCGCCGCGATCCGCCTCGCCGGGGCGACCCCGCGCCAGACCGCCGCCATCGCGGTCACCGAGACCGGTCTCGCCGCCGTCACCGGAACCGCCGTCGCCTTCGTCGGCTACTTCGTCGCGCACGACGTCCTGCACCGGCCGGGACCCGACGGCACGCTACCGCTGCCGACCGACGTCCTGCCGAGTGTGCCGGCCCTCGTCGCCGCCGCTATCGGCCTGCCGCTGCTCGCCGCGCTCGCCGCCGCGGTCGTACTGCGCCGCGTCACCATCAGCCCGTTCGGCCTCGTACGCCGCCAGGGGCGTAACCGCGCGCCATGGCCCTGGCCGGGCATCCTCATCGTGCTCGGGGTGCTGCTGTTCAGCGGCTTCGGACCACTGCTACGTGCCGAGATCGACCTGCCGGACTGGATCGGCCGGATGCCCAGCTGGCTGGCCCTGATTCCGCTCTTCGGGGGCGCGTTCCTCACCTCGGTCGGCGTGGTGCTCGGCGCGGGCTGGATCTCGTACACCACCGGGCGGCTCCTGCGCCGGTTCGCGCGCCGGCCGGCGGCCCTGCTCGCCGGTAGCCGGCTGATGGCCGACCCCTGGGCCGGCAGTCGCAACCTGGCCGCCCTGCTGGCCTGTGTGCTGTTCGCCGCCGGCGCGGCGGGAGTGCGTTCCTGGTTCACGGCGCAGGACGCGCTACAGGCCGAGGCGGACCGGCTGACGGGTGGTCCCGGGGCGTTCGTCGAACCCTCCGGTGACTCGTTCTACCTCCAGACGATGGACCTGGTGAACCTGGCCGTCCTCGTGGCGCTCGTCATCGCCGCCGGTGGGCTCGTCGTCGCGATCGTCGAGGGCATCGTCACCAATCGCCGCACGTACGCGGCCCTCGTCGCGACCGGCGTTCCCCGACCGGTGCTCGGCCGGGCCATCCTGTGGCAGTCCCTGGCTCCGGCGGTGCCGGCGATCCTGCTCGCCGTGACCGTCGGCGTGCTGCTGCCCCGGAGCCTGCAGTCGGAGGCGAGCACGGGCGACAGCAGTTGGGCGGTCTGCGACGCGAGCCAGGCGCTGTGCGACGATCCCGCCACCCGGGAGCAGTACACCCGGATCGTCGAGGAGCCGGGCCTCGTCCGGTCGATCCCGGTGCCGTTCGACGAGCTCGCGCTCGCCGCCGGGGTCGGCCTCGCCGCGGTACTCGCCACCGTCGCGATCGGCCTGCTCTTCCTGCGTTCCAGCACCGACCTCGAGGAACTGCGCGTCGGCTGACCGCCGGTCGTCCTCCGCTCGCCGGAAGCGCGCAACACTCCCGCCCGCGAAGGCGAACTATCCCGACATTCACTCAGATAGCGGCGCCGACCGGTACGTTTCTGGGTGAGGAGGGCGAAAGCATGAGCTACCCAGGGCCGGGCCAGTACGGCCAACCCGGCCAGTACGGCCAACCGTCCGGCGGCCTGAACGTGATGGCGATCCTGTCGCTCGTCTTCGCCTTCGTCTTCGCTCCGGCCGGCATCGTGCTCGGCCACCTGGCCCGGCGACAGATCAGCCGCACCGGCGAGCAGGGCGGCCAGTTGGCTCTCTGGGGGCTGATCCTCAGCTACCTCTTCACCGCGCTGTACGTGATCGGCTGCTGCGGCTGGCTGGCCCTGGTCAGCTGGGCCGGGTCGGAGGGCAGCGGTGGCGCCTACTGAGACGGCAGGAAAGCGCCACCGCCGCCACTGCGGAAGACCGTGGAAACCAGGTTCTAGCGGAACTCCGCCTCGCGCACGCTGTTGCCACCGTCGACCACGAGCATCTGCCCGGTGATGTACGACGCGGCCGGAGAGCAGAGGAAGGCGATCGCGGCGGCCACCTCGTCCGGCGTACCGGGCCGACCGACCGGGGTACCCAGACCCTGCTTCAGCTCCGCCATCGTCGATGCCGCGGTGTAGATCGTTCCTGGCGCCACCGCGTTGACGGTCACCCCGTCGGCGATCATCTCCATCGCGAGCGCCCGGGTCAGCCCGACCACGCCGGCCTTCGCCGCGGCGTACGCCGCCTCGGTGGGCAGTGCGTTGACCGGACCCGCGGTGGCGGAGAGGTTGACGATCCGACCCCAGCCCCGCTCGGCCATGCCGCCGATGAACGCCCGGCTACACAGGAAGGCGGTGCTCAGGTTCCGCTCGATCTCCCGGTGCCACTCGTCGTAGCTGAGCTGCACCACCGGGCGAAGCACCTCGGGACTCGCCCGACTCGCCAGCCCCGCGTTGTTGACCAGCACCTCGACCTCGCCGAGCTGCTCGACGATGGCGTCCGCCAGCGCCCCCACCTCGGCCTCGTCGGTCAGGTCCGCCACGAAGCCCGTCACGCCCAGTTCGGTCGCCCGCTCGTGGATCCGCCGGGTGGTCGAGACGATCGCCACCCGGGCGCCCAGTCCGCAGAGCCGGCGCGCGGTGGCATACCCGATCCCGTCCGGGCTACCGGCCCCGGTGACCAACGCCACCCTTCCGTCGAGGCGCATCGTCACCGGCTCGGCGTCACCACCCGGCGCACCACTTCGGGCCGGGTCGATGCTCTGCGAGACGGTGCCCTGCGAGCCGGAACGGGTCCGGCGGGCCAATGTGGGGCGCGTAGCGTCCCGGCGGGGCCGGTTACCGGCTCTGTCCCCGGCGCGCGCGTCGAATACCATGCCGCGATCCTGCCCCGTCCGGACGATACGGGCAACGGCGCACCGCCGTAGCGCGCCGCCGAAGGCTGTGCTGGCGGCCGGGCCGGGCGAAACCAGGGACCCCAATCTGGCGGGCGCCGACTACCCTGGCGGGGCGCCCCGGACAGATGGAGTGAGAGACCCAGATGAGCGACCCCCAGCAGAGCGGCTACTCCAGCGACCCGTCGTGGCAGGCGCAGCCGCCGCCGCAACCACCGGCACAGCCGACCTACCAGGATCCGACCTACCAACCCACCCTCTCCGACCAGGGCTACCAGGCCGGCTATCCGGATCCGACGCAACAGCAGGGTTATCCGGCCGAGCAGGCGTACCCGGCCGCGGCCTACCCGACGAGCGCGGATCCGTACGGCCAGCCGCCTGCGGCGGCGGGCTACCCTCCGCCCGGCTACCCCGTCATCGTCGCCGCGCCACCGGTCAACGGACTGTCGATCGCCGCCCTGGTGGTCTCGATCGTCGGCGTGCTCGGCCTGTGCGGCTACGGCCTCGGCGGTTACATCGGCATCGTCGGCGCGATCCTCGGACACGTGTCGCGCAAGCAGATCCGCGAGCGGGGCGAGGGCGGCGCGGGAATGGCCACCGCCGGAATCATCGTCGGCTGGATCGCCGGTGCCATCGCGGTGCTCGCCACCATCGCCATCGTCGGGCTCATCATCTGGGCGGCGCAGCAACCGTCCGGCTACGACAGCGGATACTGAGCCGTTCCAGACACCAGGAGCCGTCGTGAACCCAGCTACTCCTGACACCCCATCCGAGCCGGGCGGAACTGGCCTGAACCCGTACGACGCCGAGGCCGGTCAGCAGTCCGCACCCCCCGTCGGTGGTCCACAACCGGCCTGGGCGCCCGGTTACCCCGGATACCCCGGCTACCAGATACGCCGGCCGACGAACAGCATGGCGATAGCCGCGATGATCACCGGGATCGTGTCGCTGTTCAGTTGCCAACTGATCGGCGTGGTCGCCGTCTATCTCGCCAAGCGCGCCCGCGAGGAGATCCAGGCCAGTGGCGAGGAAGGTGCCGGCTTCGCCACCGCCGGCCTGGTCCTCGGCTGGATCGCCGTCGGGCTGGCCGCGCTGACCATCGTCGCCATGCTCGCCTACTTCGGCCTGATCGGGCTGATCTTCGCGACCAATTCGAACACCTCCTGACGTCCCGCCACGCCAGGAAGGCGGCCCGGCCGGTCGTGACCCCGGCCGGGCCTGCCACCCGTTCGCGCTAGCTGGCCGTCGGCAGCCCTGTCGGCGCCGGACGCAGCGGCCGGCCATGAAGTTCGGTCTCGCCCGCGAGACCCCACCACAGTCGGTTGTCGACGGTCAGGTACGGAACCCGGCGTCTGACCTCGCCACCGCTCGCGAGCACCTCGGCGGTCTCCGCCAGATAGGCCCCGAGCGACGGCCACGCGCCGTCGAACGTGCCCCGGTCGTCGTGGATCGCCCAGCCGAGCCGTCCGTAACCCGGCCCGGGCCGCAGGTCGATCACCTGTGAGTCACCGTCGGACTCCGCGAACGGCAGCCACAGCTCGTGCCACCACGGCTCGTCGTCCCTCTCCTCCGGCGGAAACCCGGCTTCGGCAAACGCCTCGTCGTCGTCGTCGAATTCGTCGATCTCCATGCACATCTGCCGATGTTCGACGATGCGGGCGACGGAGAGCGGGACCCGCTCGGGGAACATGTTGGCCCACTCGACGAGACCGTTGTGCCGGCGCAGCGACTCGACCAGCTCCGGCGGAAAGGACAACCCGAGCGTCGCCTCGGCGGCGACGATCTCGGCCGGGTCCGCGGGCGGGGCGAGGAGCGCCGCATCGTCGGGCGCGTATCGCGCCAACCAGCCGTCGATACGTCGCCACGACTCGGTCACGGTGGTCACGCCGGCAGCCTAGTCGCCGAACGGTACGGCCGCCGATGTCCGCGGCACCACCCTGCTCGGGCGCACCGGTCAGTCGAACCGGTGCGTACCGTCACCCAGCGGGCCGGACCGCGACACCGGACCGGGCTGCGGCAGTGGACCGGGCTGCGGCAGTGGACCGGCCTCCGGCGGCGCCGGTACCGGATCCGCTCGGGCATTCCGCCCGGCCCGGGTACGCCGGCCGGCGCGGGCCTCCGCGTGCAGTACGACGGCGACTCCGGCCAGCAGCAGCGCCAACCCGGGCAGGGCCGTCGACCGGGGCACCTGGTCCAGCCAGGCCCAGGCGATCAACGCGGCGCCGGGCGCTTCGAGCAGGAAGAGCACGCTGATCGTGGTAGCCGAGATCCGGCGTAGCGCGTAGTTGAACATCGAGTGGCCGAGCAGTTGGGCGCCCGCCACCAGCCCGAGTACGGCGAGCCAGGTCGCGGTGTCGAAGCCGGTGATCGGTACGCCCCCGACCAGGCACACCACCAGCAACGCGCCCGCGCAGACCCCGTAGCAGATGGTGGTGTAGGTGACGGTGCTGGTCGTCGTCCTGGCCCGCTCGCCCAGCGCGGTGTAGACGGCCGCCGCCATGCCACCGGCGACCGCGAGCAGGTCACCGGCCACGGCCCGGCCGGACACCCCGAAGTCGGCACCCACCGCCCAGATCGCGCCGAGCACGGTCAACCCGATCCCGACCCAGGCGGCGACGGGCAGTCGACGGCCCTGCCCGTGGGCGATCAGTCCCTGCCAGACCGGTTGGGTGACCACCAGCGCGGTGGCCGCGGCCACCGAGGTCAGTTGGGCGCTGGGCATCCAGGTCGCGAAGTGCACGGCGAGGGCGAGGCCAGCCAGCGCGCAGTATCCGGCCTCCCGGCGCCCGGCGCCCCGGACCAGCGCCCGGACCTCGGCCCGGCGGCGGGCCAGCGCGAACGGCCCGAGCACCCCGACCGCGAGGATGTTGCGCCAGAACGCGATCGCCAGGGCTGGCGCGGCAGCGAACGCGATCAACGGCGCGGACGACGACACCGCCGCGACGGCGACGACGACGGCGCCGATGCTCAGTGGGTCGATCGAGCTCCGGGGTGGCGGAACGGCGGAAGACACGGAAAAATCCTCACATGTCACTCCTGGCCACCACCTGATCGACAAACGGTTAACATCGCCCTCCCCCGTCTCGCCCCACCTGGTCCTGGAGGCTGCTCTCCCGTGCCCACATACCGGTCCCCCTCCCCCGCAGACCGGTCCCATCCCCCCACAGACCAGTCCCCTTCCCCCACAAACCGGTCCCAGGCAACCGCAGGCCAAGCAGGCCAGGCACCCGCACCCGCACCCGTGACCCAGCCCCGGCCTGCCGCGTACCAGGCCGTGCTCTTCGACTTCTTCGGCACCCTCACCTGCGCCGTCCGGCGTGGCCCGCAGCACGCCGCCGTCGCCGCCCTGCTCGGCTGCGCGGTGGAGCCGCTGGTCGACGTCCTCGACCGGTCCTTCTACCTCCGGGCCAGCGGGGCGCTCGGCGACGCCACCGACACCCTGCGCTGGGTCGGCGAGCAGGCCGGCGGCCGACCGTCCGCCGCCGGCCTCCGCGCTGCGGTCACGGCCAGGATCGAGGCGGTACGGGCGGACACCCGGTTGCGCCCCGAGGCGGTGACGGTGCTGCGTGCCCTACGGCACCGGGGCGCACGCATCGCACTGGTCAGTGACTGTACCCACGAACTGCCCGCCTTCCTGCCACAACTACCGGTCGCGCCGCTGCTCGACGTACGGGTGTTCTCCGTGGAGGTGGGCCGCTGCAAACCCGACCCGGCGATCTACCTGGCCGCCTGCCGAGGGCTGGGCGTGGCCCCGGTCGACTGCCTGTACGTCGGCGACGGCGGCAGCCAGGAACTCACCGGCGCGGTCCGGGCCGGGATGAGCGCCGTCCGGCTGGCCGCCGCCGACCTCGACGGCCACCTCGCCTTCGACAGCGAGCCCAACTGGACCGGCCCCGCCCTCACCTCCCTCACCCAACTCCCCGCCCTACTCGACGCCCCCATGTAAGGAAGGGCCCCTTCTTATCGCTTTTTGTATAAGAAGGGCCCCTTCCTAACACTCGCCGGCCCGGCGCGGGTACCGGGTCGGTGCCGGGTGCGGCAGTATGCGGGATGTGACCGACGAGGTGGACGACCGTGCCGTGTCGCCGTTGGTGACCGAGGCGATGAAGAAGGCCGCCGTGGCATGGGTGGCCGTCGAGGACCAACCGGCCGTCGCGCTGTGGTGTGTACCGCTCGACGGCGGCCTGTACGTGGTGAGTGGTCCCGGCGAGCAGTCCGCGCCCGGCCTCGCCGAGGCCCGTACCGCGGTGGTGACGCTGCGCGGCGACCACGGCGGACGGATCGTCAGCTGGCCAGCCGAGGTCAGCCGGGTGGCGCCGGACAGCGAGGAGTGGGCGACGGTGGCGCCCCAGGTGGCTGCCAAGCGGCTCAACGCCTCCGGGGGTCCGGCCGAGTTGGCCGTCCGCTGGGCGTCCACGTGCGTACTCACCCGGCTGACGCCGAGCGGTGGGCCGACGGCGGCCGGTGCGACGCTGCCCGACGGCTCCCTCGCCGCCCCGCCCCGGGAAACCACCGCCGTCCGGCAGACCCGCAAGCCGTTCCGGCTGCACCGGGTACGCCGCCGCTGACGACAGGGGCCACGCCGCGAAGCGGACAGAACCTGCCGGTTGACGCGACACCCCGACAAAAAGCGCCGCGCGCCTCAAGGGGCTAGGCGCGCGGCGAGTCTCAACGATCGTCGCACCCGGACGGGTACGGCGTCTACCCGTCAAATCGGCAATTTCACCATCCGGCGCCGAAGAACCGACTTGTCCCGCTACGCCGCGCCGGTTCGCTCACACCCGATCCCCAGGTATGCCTGGCCAGTCGGATCGCCCGGCGACGTAGCATTGCGGACATGTCTGCACCCGCCGTCCCCGGCCATGAGGCTGCCGCATCCGCCGCCGACCGCGAGGCCCCGCCGATGACCGCCGCCGAGGAGGCGATCCACGCCGCGCTGGCCACCGTCGACGACCCCGAGATCCGCCGGCCGATCACCGACCTCGGCATGGTGCGCTCCGCCGTGCTCGGCGCCGACGGCACCGTACGGGTGGAACTGCTGCTCACGGTCGCCGGTTGTCCGCTCAAGGACAAGCTCCGGTCCGACATCACCCGGGCGGTCGGCGCGGTGCCCGGGGTGACCGGGGTGACCATCGAGTTCGGCGTGATGAGCACGGAGCAACGGCAGTCCCTGCAGTCCCGGCTGCGCGGCGGCGGGGCGACCCAGGAGCCGGTGATCCCGTTCGCCCAACCCGGTTCGCGTACCCGGGTCTATGCGGTGGCCAGTGGGAAGGGCGGCGTCGGCAAGTCCAGCGTGACGGTCAACCTGGCCGCGGCGCTGGCCGCCAAGGGGCTGTCGGTGGGGGTCGTGGACGCGGACATCTACGGGCACTCGGTTCCCCGGATGCTCGGCACCACCGCCCGGCCGACCCGGGTCGAAGACATGATCATGCCGCCCCAGGCACACGGGGTGAAGGTGATCTCGATCGGCATGTTCGTCGACGGCAACGCGGCGGTCGTCTGGCGGGGACCGATGCTGCACCGGGCGTTGCAGCAGTTCCTCGCCGACGTCTACTGGGGCGACCTGGACGTGCTGCTGCTGGATCTGCCGCCGGGCACCGGCGACGTGGCCATCTCGCTGGCCCAACTGCTGCCCAACGCGGAGATCCTGGTGGTGACCACGCCACAGACCGCAGCGGCCGAGGTGGCCGAGCGGGCCGGCGGGATCGCCCTGCAGACCCACCAGCGCCTGGTCGGTGTGGTGGAGAACATGTCGTGGCTGGACCTGCCCGACGGCTCCCGGATGGAGGTCTTCGGGTCCGGCGGCGGCGCGATGGTCGCCGACTCGCTGACCAAGATCATCGGCGCTCAGGTGCCGCTGCTGGGGCAGATCCCGCTGGACCCCCGGGTCCGGGAGGCGGGCGACGCGGGTGATCCGATCGTCCTGGCCGACCCGGAGGCACCCGCCGCCCGGGCGCTGGCCGCGGTCGCGGACCGGCTCGCGGTCCGGCGCGAGACGCTGCTCGGTAAGTCGCTCGGCCTACGCCCCGTCGGCCGCTGACGACGCCTCGGCCGGTGACCCCCGGCGGCCGCTGAGGACGCCTCGGCCGATGACCTGCGGCGGCCGCTGACGACGCCTCGGCCGCTGACCCGCGGCGGCCGGTGATCTCCGGCGGTCGCCGGCGGGCGGGACTGACGCTCAGGTGGCGTCGATGTCGAAGCTTCGACGCTGCGGGGCCACCACATCGGTGCCGGAACCCGATGTCGAGGCGGCGCCGGCAGTACCCGTCGACCCGCTCGACGATCGGATGTCCGCCGCCGAGGCCACGTCGTCGATCTCACGGTGCACGTCGGTCAGATCGGAGCGCAGCTTGTCGTACGCCCCCTGCAGGGGCTGACGAATCGCCTGCTCGTCTTCCTCGCTCAGCAGGTGCTTGCGGATGAACGCCTTCGGGTGCAGGTCCTCGAGCTGGATGTCGGTGCCCAGTTCCCGGCTCAGGTCGCCGGTGGCGTTCCTGGCCATGTTCCGCAGGTTGCGCAGCATCCGGAGCCCGTCACTGATCACCTGCGGCAGCCGGTCACCGAAAATCAGCAGTGCGACCAGCAACAGCGCACCGATCTCCCACCAGTTCAGGTTCTCGAACACGCGTGCCTCCTCATGCCGCCCCCTGGCACCCGCAAGAGTACGCACGTCACCACGGCCGGCGGGAGGGGGAGCCGCTGGCTACTTGGCATCCGCGGCGAGGGTCACCGAGGCCGACTGGCGTTCTGAGCCGCGTCGGTACTCGAGGCTCACCACCGAGCCGGGTGCGTACTTGCGGACCAGCGCGATCAGGTCGCTCGGCTCCTCCAGTGGCTTGCCGTCGAGCTTGAGCACCACGTCACCGGCCTGGAGCCCGGCTTCGTCGGCGGGTCCGGCCGGCTCGACCGAGGAGAGTCGCACTCCGCCCGACCCGCCCGACCGGGTACCGCCGACCCCGGCGCCGATCACGGTCCGGCGCGCCTTTCCGGTGTCGATGATCTCCTGCGCGAGCCGCTTGGCCTGGTTGATCGGAATCGCGAAGGCCAGGCCGACGTTGCCGGCCGTCTCCTCGTCGACGGCCGGCGTCTGGATCACCGAGTTCACCCCGATCACCCGACCGGCCCCGTCGACCAGCGGGCCGCCGGAGTTGCCCCGGTTGACCGCCGCGTCGGTCTGGATGGCCGCGTAGTAGCGCACCTGTCCGCCCGGCTCGCCGTTGCGGAACGTCCGGTCCAGCGCGCTGACGATGCCCGAGGTGACCGTGTTGGCCAGGGACAGGGGTGTGCCGAAGGCGAGCACCGGGTCGCCGACCGCCACGGCGTCGGAGTCACCGAACTCGATCGGCTTCAGACCCGTCCGGGCCACCTTGATGACGGCGATGTCCGCCTCGGGATCCTTGCCGACCACCTCGGCCGGGGCGGTGGTGCCGTCGTTGAACTCGACCGTCGCGGTGTCCGCACCGGCACCGACCACGTGGTCATTGGTGATCACGTAGCCGTCCTGGGTGACGACGAATCCCGAGCCGAGCCCGACGCCGCCGTTCCCGCTGACCCGTACCGTGACGACGCTGGGCAGCAGCCGCTCCGCGACGCCGGCCAGCGACTCGGGCGGTCGTCGAGCCGAGGCCGGCGGCTCCCCACCGGTCGAACCGAGCGCCGTCACCCCGCCGACGCCGCCCCGGACCGCGAAGGCGTACCCGAGTGCCCCGCCGAGCGCACCGGCCAGCAGCGCGGTGATCAGCGAGACCAGGAACACCGGAGCCAGGCCCCGGCGCCCGACGGCGTCCGGGTCGGTGACCGGCTCGGGCGAGCCGGCCTCCGCCGAACCCGGTGACGCCTGCACCACGACTGCCGCCGGAGTCCCCGGGTTGCGCCACGGGTCGTGCAGCGCGTCGGACCACCACGGGGACGATGCCGGGTCCGGTGCGCCTGCGGGCACCGCCCGGGCGCCGACTGTCGGGGGCGCGGGCGACGGGGCGTACCCCGGCGTCGCGGTCCCATCGGGCTGGCGCCAGTTCCAGCCGTCCGTCACGTTCGCTGCCTCCCAGTCCGTCCCTGAAGCCGGGCGCCGCGCGGGCGCGGGCGACCGCTTCCGGCCGCAGCGTCCGGGTTCCGCATCCAGGATCGCACGGATGACTGGATACCGGTCATCGGTTGTCCGAGGCATCGCCGCCATCGGAGGCACGCGACTGCCGATCACGTACCGCCACCCTTAGGCTCATACCCGCAACCCCGCCCGGTCCACTTCCCCCGCAGCCCCACCAAGCGCCATGCCCAGCCTCGCCGCCCCGCCATCCCTGCCGCCCGGAGGTGCCCCATCGCCACGGTCGCCCGGTCAGTCAGCACGACGACCGCCCAAGCACTCCAGTTCGCCGAAGCGTACGTCGCCGAGGATCTGGTCCTGCGCACCGCTCGCAGTCTGGCCACCGAGGTCGGTCTCGGCGCAGTCACCCCCGGGACGGGCGCGACGCTGCGGTTGCTGGCCGCCGCCGGCAGCGCGCGGGCGGTGGTGGAGATCGGTACCGGGACCGGGGTGAGCGGCCTCTGGTTGCTGCGAGGGATGCGCGCCGACGGCATCCTCACCACGATCGACGTGGAGACCGAGCACCAGCGGATCGCCCGGCGGATCTTCCAGGAGGCGGGCTTCGCCTCGGGGCGTACCCGGATCATCACCGGCCGGGCGTTGGATGTGCTGCCCCGGCTCGCCGACGGGGTCTACGACCTGATCTTCGTCGACTCGGAGGTCGCCGAGTACAGCGCCTGCGTCGAGGCGGCGACCCGGCTGCTGCGGCCCGGCGGGGTCCTCGCGCTGCACGGCGCACTGGCCGCCGGCCGGATCGGCGACCCGGCGGCGCGGGACGTCGAGACGGTGACCGTGCGGGAGGTGGCCAAGGCGATCCGCGAGTCGGAGGAGTGGATCCCGGCGCTGCTGCCCACCGGCGAAGGTCTGCTGGCCGCCGTCAAGCGCTGACCGCACGCCGGGCGGCTCCGCGCCGCGCGGCTACGCGACCGCGCAGGCGGCGCGGCTACGCCGTCCGACGGCTCGGGCGGCCGGCCCTACCCGGGCTGGGTGGCCAGCCAGCGCAGCAGTGTGCGTACGCCCCAGCCGGTCGCGCCCTTGACCAGTTCGCCGTCGTTCCCCTCCGCCCACGATGGCGCGGACATGTCCAGGTGCAGCCAGCGGTCGCGCAGGTCACCGGTGAACTCGCGCAGGTACATGGCGGCGACGACGGATCCGGCGCCCTGGGTCGGTGCGCTGTACAGATCGGCGATCTCGCTGCCGAGGTACTCCGCGTAGTCCACCGGCAACGGCATCCGCCAGGCCCGTTCGCCGGCGGCTCCGGCCGCCGCCAGCACCGCGTCGGCGAGTTCGTCGCTGTCGCTGTAGAGCGCGGCGGTCCGCTTGCCCAGCGCGACCGAGTTGGCTCCGGTGAGGGTGGCCAGGTCGATCAGCAGATCCGGCTCCAGCCGGTCCACGGCGTACGCGAGCGCGTCCGCGAGCACCAACCGGCCCTCGGCGTCGGTGTTGGTGCTCTCGCTGGTCAGTCCGCCGTAGTGCCGCACCACGTCGCCCGGCCGGTACGCCGAGCCGCTCGGCATGTTCTCGGCGAGCGGCGCGAGTGCGGTCACCCGGACCGGTAGGCCGAGCGCGGCGGCGCCGACGGTGGCCGCGATCACCGCGGCCGCCCCGCCCATGTCCTTGCGCATCAGTTTCATGCCGTCGCGCGGCTTGATCGAGACGCCGCCGGTGTCGAAGGTGATGCCCTTGCCGACCAGCACCACGTGGGTCCGCGCGTCGGCGGGCCGCCAGCTCAACTCGACCAGTCGGGGTTCCTGGGCCGAGCCGCCGCCGACGGCGAGGATGCCGCCGAAGCCCTCGGCGGTGAGCCGGTCCGGCTCCCGGACGTCGACGGTCAGTCCGGCGTGCCCGGCCGCCGCCGCGATCACCTGGTCGGCGAACCAGGCGGGTGTCTTGCGCGAAGACGGCATGTTCGTCAGGTCCCGGGCGAACCGGGTCGACTCGGCGACCACCCGGGCGGTGTCGAGGGCCGCCCGGTAGGGCTCCGGGTCGGCGACCGCGAGCAGCACCTCGGCGAGCGCGGGCGGGCCGGCGGGACCATCGTCCGAGGCGGCCATCCGGAACCGGTACGACGCCAACCAGAGCCCTTCGGCGAGCCCGCGTACGGCCTCCGGACGAGCATCGATCGGCATCGCTATAGTGATCGAACTCTCACGTACGGCGGCTCGGGCGACGCCCGCGCCGGCGGAACGCCAGCCGGCCTCGTCGCCGTCACCCACCCCGACCAGCAGGAGCCGGGCGGGGGTGAGCAGCGGCCGGATCGACCGGTGCACCGTGCCCGCCGCGCCGGGCTGATCGAGGTACGGCAGCAGCGCGGTCGCCTCGGCGGTCAGGTCGGTGGGCAGGTCCAGGCAGGTGGGTACGAGCGTGCCCGGCGCCTCGGTGGGCCCGGTCGCCCCGTCGGCGGGCTGAGCCGGCCCCTCGGCGGGCCGGACCGGCAGCACCAGGGTGTCGACCTCGGTGGGATCGACTACCAGACGGATCGACAGCACGCCGACGCTACCTCCAGACGATCGTGGATCAGGACAGGGCGGCGACCACGCGGCCGTACCCCGGGACCGGGCATCACGACCCTGGGCCACCGGCAGCGCCGGTGGCCCAGGGCTGATGGACTCCGCCGGGTGCCAAGCGGCACCCGGCGGAGTCGTCGTTTCTCTTAGCCGGCGGCGGCCTTCAGCGCGTCACCGAGCGCGTTGGCCTCGTCGGGAGTCATCTCGACGACGAGCCGGCCACCACCCTCCAGCGGAACCCGCATGACGATGCCCCGGCCCTCCTTGGTGACTTCCAGCGGACCGTCGCCCGTCCGCGGCTTCATCGCCGCCATGTTGTCTCCCCTCAGACCTTCACCAGGGTCGGTGGGTTGCCCCACATCCATTTGGTCAGCATCACCGCGCTCAAGGCCGCGGTGCCGACCAACGATTTTCCCTGATGAACACCGCCGAGCCCAAACCGAACCAGCACTGATGTAACAGCATCTAGCATATCTTGAGAAGGGGTGTCACAATGTGCGGTCATGCAGGCACGGTCGGCACTCTTCGACCTGTATGGCGACTACCTCCGTTCCCGGGGCGGTCGCGCACCGGTTTCCGCGCTGGTCAAACTACTCTCCCCGCTGGGGATCGCCGCACCGGCGGTCCGTACGGCGGTTTCGCGGATGGTTCGTCAGGGTTGGCTGCACCCGCTCCGACTCAGCGCTGGACCGGGTTATCTGCTCACTCCAAGAGCCGCCCGGAGATTGGACGAGGCCGCTGCCAGAATCTACCGAACCACCAAAATCGGGTGGGACGGGCGGTTCGACATGATCGTGCTCGAAACAGCGACAAATCGCCGCGACCGCCAGCGCCTCGCCGCCAACCTGAGTTACCTGGGTTACGGCATGCTCGACGAGCAGAACTGGGTCGCCACCCGCCCCGGTGAGGACGTGGACGGCCTGCTCACCGAGGCCGGAGTGCGGTACGAACGGTTCACCGCCGCACACACCGCCGGCACTCCCGGTGCGATGGGGGTGGTCCGACGGGCCTGGGACCTCGACGAGATCGCCAACGCGTACCAGGAATTCGTCTCCGGCCAGCGCCCACTGCTCGCCTCGGTGACCGTACGCAGCTGCGACGAGGACGCGTACGCCGCCCGGTTCAGGCTGGTGCACGCATGGCGTACCTTCCTCTTCCGGGACCCGCAACTGCCCCCCGCGCTGCTGCCCGAGCGGTGGCCGGGGACCAGCGCGGCGGCGTTCTTCGACCGGCACGCCGCCCGGCTCCGCCCGGCTGCCGACCGATTCGTCGAGCAGTGCCTCGACAGCTCCAGCCGGATCGCCCGACAGAAGGGTCCACGACCGTGACCGAATCGTTGCTCATCGACCGCTCCGATTCGGTGGTGACGCTGACCCTCAACCGTCCAACCGCGATGAACGCACTGGACGTCTCGCTGAAGGAGGCGCTCCGCGACACCCTCGCCGAACTGGAGCACGACCGGTCCTGCCGGGCGGTGGTGCTCGCCGGTGCCGGAGCGGCCTTCTGCGCCGGTCAGGACCTGCGGGAACACGCGGCGACGCTGGAGTCCGGCAACACCGATCCGCTGGGTACCGTCCGGATCCACTACAACCCGATCGCGGCCCGGCTGGCCAGCCTGCCCAAACCGGTGATCGCGGCGGTACGCGGCATGGCCGCCGGAGCCGGCGCGTCGCTGGCCTTCCTCGCCGACTTCCGGATCGGCGGTCCCAGGACGAGCTTCCTGCTCGCCTTCGCCAAGGTCGGCCTGGCCGGCGACACGGGCGCCTCCTGGTCGCTGCCCCGCCTCGTCGGCCACGCCAAGGCGGTCGAGCTGCTGATGCTCGCCGAGCCGGTCGGTGCCGACGAGGCGCACCGACTCGGCCTGCTCAACCGGTTGGTGGACGACGAACTGGTGCTCCCCACCGCGCAGGAGCTGGCCGCCCGGCTCGCGGCGGGGCCGACGGTGGCGTACGGGGCGATCAAGCGGCAGCTCTCGGTCGGCGACGCGGGCACCCTGTCGGAGGCGTTGGCCGCCGAGGCGCAGGCGCAGGCGATCTGTGGCGCCACCGCCGACCACCGGGCCGCCACCGCCGCGTTCGTGGCCAAGCGCCGGGCGGCGTTCGAGGGCCGCTGACCGGGCCGGGCCTGAGGCAGGACCGAGGGCCGGGGACGAGGCAGACCCGGCCCGATCCTGATCTTTACGAGCCTCGTACATCGGTGTCCTATGGTTCGCGGCATGGTCGATCGGGACGCTGTCGCACACCTGCTGCGCCGCGCCACCTTCGGGCCCACGGCCGCCGAGGTGGACGCGGCCGAACGGGACGGGGTGGCGGCGACGCTGGACAGGCTGCTCTCCCCGACCGGGCGTGACGCCGGTGCGGCGGCCACCCCGGCACCCCGGCTGGGCGCCGACCCCTTCGCCGGCATCGACAAGAAGCCCAGCCGGGAGCAGCGCCAGCAGGCGCAGCGGGAGCGGGCCGAACAGGCCCGGCGGTTGGCCGACTGGTGGCTGGACCGGATGGTCGCCGCCGACCACCAGTTGACCGAGAAGCTGGTCTTCTTCTGGCACGGACACTGGGCGACCAGCGTCCGCAAGGTCAAGTCCGCCCAGCTCATGCTCGGTCAGCTCGACACGTTCCGGGCGCACGGCCGGGACGGATTCGAGACGCTGGTCCGGGCGATGGTCCGGGACCCGGCCCTGATCCTGTGGTTGGACGGTCAGAAGAACACCCGGGCCGCCCCGAACGAGAACCTGGCCCGGGAGCTGATGGAGCTGTTCACCCTCGGCATCGGCAACTACACCGAGGCGGACGTGAAGGCCGGAGCGCGGGCGCTGACCGGCTGGCAGGTCGACCGGGGCGCGGCGAAGGCCAGATTCGTGCCCCGCCGGCACGATCCCGGCGAGAAGACGATCCTCGGGCAGACCGCCGCGTTCGACGCCGACTCGTACGCCCGGCTGCTGGCCGCCCGACCCGAGGCCGGTGCCTTCGTCGCGGCCCGGCTCTGGTTCCGGTTCGCCGGCAAGGACACCGCACCGCCGGACTCGTTGGCCGCCGCCGCGACCGGCGGCACCACCGGGACCCTGCGGGCGATCTTCACCTCTCCGGCCTTCGCCCAGACCCGCGGCCAACTGGTCAAACAGCCGGTGGAGTGGATCGTCGGCGCGATGCGTCAGCTCGGGGTCCGGCCCAGCAGGCTGGCCGAGAAGGAACGCAAGGAGCTGTCCAACCGGCTGGCCGGGATGGACCAGGTGCCGCTGCGCCCGCCGAGCGTCGGCGGCTGGCCGGCCGGCGAAGCCTGGCTGACCACCTCGTCGTTGCAGGCCCGGATGCGCCTGGCCACCCTGCTCGCCGGGGCGGCGACACCGGCCGTCGTCCAGGGACTCTCCGCCGCGCCCCAGGCCGGACGCCCGGACGCGCTGGCCCGGCTGCTCGTGGTGGACCGCTGGACCGCCCGTACCCGTACCGCCCTGGCCGCCCTGGCCGACAACCCGGAGCGACTGCTCGCCGCCGGGTTGATCAGCCCCGAGTACACCGTCTGCTGACCGGGAGGCGACGAACGAATGGACATCCTGACCCGGCGCAAATTCCTGATCGCCAGCGGCGTGACGGGAGCGGGCGCGCTCGCGGCCGGCGCCACGGCGTACGGCCTGTCCGACCTGTTCGACACGGCCGGTGACCGCGACCAGGACAGCCGTACGCTGGTTCTGGTCACCCTGTACGGCGGCAACGACGGCCTCAACACCGTCGTCCCGTACGCCGACCCGGCCTACCACGACGCCCGCCCCGAGCTGGCGTACTCGGCCGAGGAGGTGAAGCGGCTGGACGACCAGGTCGGGCTGAACCCGGCGCTGACCGGATTGCACGGGCTGTTCACCGCCGGCCGGCTCGCGATCGTCCGGGGTGTCGGCTATCCGACACCCGACCGCAGCCACTTCCGCTCGATGGACATCTGGCAGACCGCCCGACCCGACCGACCCGAGCACACCGGCTGGCTCGGCCGCTGGCTGGACGGGGCGGGCGGGGACCCTCGGCTCGCGGTGTCCTTCGAGCCGACCCTGCCCCCGCTGCTGGCCGGTGCCCGCAGCGCCGGAGCGGCCGTACCGGTCACCGGGCGGCAGGCCCGCCGCCCGTTCGGCGACAAGACGCTGGCCTCGCTCGCGGCGGCGGAACCGGGCGAACCGGCTGGCCAGGCCCGGGCGGCGGCCTGCTTCGCCGACCTGCGCGCCGTGGACGAAATGATCACCGAGGTACGCGAGGCCGCGGCCGAGGAGGCCGAGAACGCCGACGCCGAGGAACAGCCGGCGGCAACCGCCACCGGCGGTGCGCGTAGTTCGCTCCAGGCCCAACTGGACCTGGTCGCGCAGTGTGTCGAGGTGGGCGTGTCGAGCCGGGTCTTCTCGGTCTCACTGGGCGGCTTCGACACCCACGCCGACGAGAAGCAGCTCCAGGCCGTACTGCTCGGTCAGGTGGACCGGGCGCTGTCCGGCTTCCTCGACCGGATGGCCCGCACCGACGCCGGCCGCAAGGTGGTGGTGGCGGTCTACTCGGAGTTCGGTCGGCGGGTCCGGGCCAACGCCTCGGACGGTACCGACCACGGCACCGCCTCGGACGTCTTCCTGATGGGTGCCGGAGTGCGCGGCGGCCTGTACGGGGAGGCACCGAACCTGACCGAGCTGGACGACGGCGACCTGCGCTTCACCACCGACTTCCGGGACGTCTACGCGACGCTGCTGGAACGGGTGCTCGACACCGACCCGGGCCAGGTGCTGGGCCGCTGGCCGGGCCGACTGCCCGACGTACTGGCCTGACTGGGCTCCCCACCAGTCGGCCTGGCGGCCGCCCGAGGCGCCGACCCTGGCGGTCGCCCTCGGGCTGCCGGCCGGGTCCGAGCCGAGCCAGCCGGGTCCGAGCCGGCCGAAGACCGCTCAGTCCTCCTCTTCGGGATCCTGGTTGGCCTCGACGCCGAGCACGAACGCCTGCATCGCGAGTTCGTCGTCGACCGGGGCGACGAAGGCGGGCAGCTCCCGTGGCCCCAACTCCTGCACGTACGCCCAGAACAGCCGGACCGCCTCGGCCGGTGACGCCGCCTCGATCGGGATGTCGAGGCTGACCAGCCAGCCCCGGCGATCCGGCGCCGGTCCGATCCGTCCGGCCAGTTCGTGGTAGACCGCCGGGTCGATCCGGGTCACCGGGCCGTCGAGGGCGAGCCGGTCGGCCGGCACCGGCGCCTCGAACACCTGCCGGGTGTACGTCACCGCCAGCGCGGCGCCCTCCTCCGGCCCGGACTGCGGATCGTCCGGATCCCGCTCCTGGATCCCGTCGGCCGCCACCACCCGGCCGAGCGCCACCACGGAGGGCGGCTGCTCGTCGCGTACGACCAGCACGGGGTCGCCCGGACCGGGCCGGACTCCGCCGCCCAGGCCGGTCAGCTCCAGGGTGTCGTGGTGGAACAGCCGCTCGGCCTCGTACCGCTCACCGGGGATGACCACCGCCCACGCTCCGGCCGGGCCAGCCTCGCTCATGCCGGCACTCCGCCGCGCTCCGACCCGCCCCGCGGCTCCTGCCCGCCGAGCCGGTCGGTCCGCTCATCCCACTGCCTCATCCGGTTATCCCATCACGGCGGCGGCCGGCGGCTTCACGTGGCAACCGTCGAGATGGTCGTCCACCATTCCGGTGGCCTGCATCAGCGCGTAGGCGGTGGTGGGTCCGACAAAACGGAAACCCCGCTTCTTGAGCGCCTTCGCCATGGCGGTCGACTCGGTGGTGATGGCCGGCACCGAGGCGAAGGACCGTGGCCGGGTCGGCCGGGCGGCGGGGGCGAAGGACCAGAGCAGCGTCGCCAGCCCGTCCGGAAGCTCCAGTGCGGCCCGAGCGTTGGCGATCGCCGCTTCGATCTTGGCCCGGTTCCGTACGATCCCGACGTCGTTCATCAGCCGGGCGACGTCCGTGTCGTCGTACCGGGCGACGGTCGCCAACTGGAATCCGTGGAAGGCGGCCCGGAAGGCCGGTCGTTTCCGCAGGATGGTGAGCCAGGAGAGGCCAGACTGGAACGCTTCCAGGCTCAGCCGCTCGTAGAGGGCGTCGTCGCCGTGCAGCGGCCTGCCCCACTCCTCGTCGTGGTAGGCGGCGTAGTCGGGCGTGCTGGCGCCCCAGCCGCAGCGGGCCAGGCCGTCGACGCCGGTCACCAGATCAGTCACGGCAACAACGGTAGGTCAGGGCCCCGACAACCTGCCGCCGACCAGGCACCCCGGGGACGGCGGTAGGGAAACCGGTCAGGGCAGCCGGCCCTGCTCCACCAGTCGGGCGAACCGCTTCAGCGCCTGGGTGAGACCGACCTTGGAGCCGGGCCAGAGCACCGGCCAGGCCAGCCGGGCGGCCGGACCGCCGGGCAGGTGGAACCACTCGTGCCAGACCACCTGGGTCCGGTCCCGGTCCATCTGGGTGCAGCGCAGTACCCCGGGGCCGCGCAACAGGCGCCCGCAGTGCACCACCCGTACCTCGTACGGCGGGTCCATCCGGACCACCCGCATCTCGTCGCGGAGCACGGCCGGCCCGACCGACGTGACCGCCTCGACGAGGCTGCCCTCGCCGCCGTCGCCCTCGACCAACCGGACCCGGGTGAACGGAATCCAGTCGCCCTGGCGCTCCCAGGCGGTCAGGGCGGCGAACACCCGGGGCGCCGGGGCGGCGACGATGACGGTCGCGGTGACCTCGCCGGCACCGGGCTGGGCCGCCGCCCGCAGTCCCTCCGCCCCGTCCGGGTCCGCGCCGGACGCCGGAACCGCTCCACCGTTCGGATCCCAGCCCTCGCCGGGACCCGAGCCGCCGCCGGGACCCGAACCGTTCGCCTCCGGACCGCTCTGCCCGCCTGGCCCGCCTGGCCCGCCTCGGCCGCCTGGCCCGCCTGGCCCGCTGGGGCCCATGGCGCTCACTTTCGCTCCGACTGCTCCGCCGGTCCGCTCGGCTCCGCTGGCCCGGACGCCCGCATCGGTCGCCGGACCGGCTTCGTCGCGGCGTTCTCGTCCCCGGTCCCGTCCTCGGCCGTCGCCCCGGCCGGCCCCGGTGCCCCGGACGACTGCATCGGTCGGGTCAGCACCGTAGCGGTGTCGTCGTCGGCCTCGACCTCGGTGGCCGGCCCGGTCGCCGCCGTCTCCGACCCCGCGGCCGCGCCGGCACCCGGTCGCACCACCTGGGTCGGCGCCGCCAGCTCGCCGTCCTCGGTCTCGATCACCGATCCGCCGGACCGGATCGGTCGGGTCGCCGCCGCGGCGTCGCCGTCCTCGTCCGGCCGCTCGTCCCCGGCACGGTCGGCCGCCCCGGTACGGTCCACCGGCCCGCCGCGATCGGCCGGTTCGACACGATCGGCCGGTTCGAGCGGACCGGGTGCGGCGGGGCCGGGCCCGGCGGTGACGGCCGTGTCAGTGGCGGTGGTGGCGGCGTAGGCCGACGGGGCGCCACCGGTCGGCTCGTCGTCCACCGGTCCGGGTCCCGTTCCGAGGGGCCGGGCGCCGGCGGCCGGCGCGGCGGCGGACACCCCGGCCGGCGCCAGGGCTGCCTCACGGGCCCGGCGTAGCGCCTCGGCGTCGGGGAGGCGCCCCTCACGCAGCGCGGTGACCTCCGCCTGAAGAACCCCGATCAACTCGTCCTTGTAGCCGATGTCGTACGCCGCCCGGCGCAGCGCCTGGTCAACCTGGCCCATCCGGTAACCCCGGACGGCCGTGTCGAACCGGACCTGCCCGACGTCGGTCTCCAGCAACGGCCGGTTGCCGGGCAGTGGCACCGCCCGACCATCGGGCTCGGCGGTCCCCAGCCCCTGATCAGAGCCGGTAACCAGCACCGTTACGCCGAAGACCACCGCCGCGACGGTCAACGCCACGACCAAGAGGAGCAGAACCTGACCCATCCGCCGATGGTGGCATGGCGAGGCGGGCGGGGCGACCCCGCCACCCCGCTGAATATTCGCCGGACGTGAACCCGGCCCACTACCCGGGACATCGACCGGGCCGCCCTGACCGGTACGACGGTACGTCGCCGACTAGCGTCAGCAGCGCGGGAAAATCGACAGGAGGACCGGATGGCGAACGGGCTTCGGCTGGGGCGGCGCACGTTCGCGCCCGGGGAACTCGCCGTGATGGCGATCGTGAACCGCACTCCGGACTCGTTCTTCGATCGCGGCATGACCTTCGCCGCCGACAGTGCGCTGCGCGCCGTCGAGCAGGCCGTGGCCGAGGGCGCGGAGATCATCGACATCGGTGGGGTGAAGGCGGGGCCGGGAAACGAGGTCGACGTACCGGAGGAGATCCGCCGGACCGTGGGCACCATCGCCGCGGTCCGGGCCGAGTTTCCCGAGCTGGTGATCTCGATCGACACCTGGCGGGCCGAGGTCGCGGTCGAGGCGGTCGCCGCCGGAGCGGACCTGCTCAACGACACCTGGTCCGGCGCCGACCCGGCGCTCGCCGAGGTCGCCGCCGCGACCGGGGTGGGTCTGGTCTGCTCGCACGCCGGCGGGTTGAGCCCGCGTACCCGCCCGCACCGGGCGGCGTTCGACGACGTGATGACCGACGTCCTCCAGACCGTGACCGGGCTCGCCGACCGGGCCGTCCGGCTCGGGGTACGCCCCGACGGCATCCTGATCGATCCCGCGCACGACTTCGGCAAGAACACCCGGCACTCCCTGGAGATCACCCGGCGCCTGGCCGAGATGTCCGACACCGGCTGGCCCGTACTGGTGGCCCTGTCCAGCAAGGACTTCATCGGGGAGACCCTGGACCTGCCGGTCGACCAGCGGCTGGAGGGCACCCTGGCGGCGACCGCGGTGTCGGCCTGGCTGGGCGCCCGGGTGTTCCGGGCCCACCAGGTCCGGCCGACCCGGCGACTGCTCGACATGGTCGCGTCGATCCGGGGCGACCGACCGCCGACCGTGTCCCGGCGCGGGCTGGCCTGACCGGCGGCGGGCCCGGGCCGCACCGTCGGCCGGGTCAGATCGGCGTCACTGGGTCCAGCGGAGGATGTTCTTGCGCCAGGCGTAGAGGATGCCGAGGGCGAGCACCCCGACGAAGACGGCCATCTCGACGACCGTGGTGACGCCGAAGCCGGGCCGGTCGAACACCACGGCCCAGGGAAAGAGGAACACCGCCTCGACGGCGAAGAGGACGTACAGGTAGGCGTAGACGTAGTAGCGGATCTGCATCTGCGCCCAGTCGCTACCGACCGGATCGAGTCCGCACTCGTAGCTGGTCCGCTTGCCGACCGGGTCGGCGGGGCGGGCCGGTCGGAGCACCCGGTTGGCGGAGAACGCCCCGACGAAGACCAGTACGCTGGCGAGCAGCAGCAGCCCCAGCGTCGCGTACGACCCCAGGTATCCGGTCATGCCCGGCAGCTTACCGGCCCCTGGGGCCACGTCGGGTTCCCGCGGATTCCCGGTCCAGTTTCCGCCCCGCAGAATTCGGCGTCCGAAATTCGGTGATCTGGATAACGACACAGGTTTCCGGGTGGGGCGAAAGCACGCTAATACTCCCATCACAGCGTCCCATACGACGGACCTTGGGCAAGGATCACCTAACGATCGACGTAGGCTCTGCAATGAAGGACTGGAGCGGGCCCGGCCCCTCACCACCGCCAACCCGCCACCGGCGCTCAAGGAGGACACGTGGCCGAGCAAGGCGAGGTCACCCCTGAGCTCAGCCTGTCCCACCGGGCTGAGCGAAGCGAGGTGCAGCTGTGAGCAAGCAGGTCCAACAACTGGATCGGGTGGTCATCCGGTTCGCCGGGGACTCCGGCGACGGTATGCAGCTCACGGGCGACCGATTCACCTCGGAAACCGCACAACTGGGCAACGACATCTCGACGCTACCCAACTTCCCCGCGGAGATCCGCGCCCCCGCCGGCACGCTGCCCGGGGTGTCGAGCTTCCAGGTGCACTTCGCGGACTACGACATCCTGACCCCCGGCGACGCGCCGAACGTCCTGGTCGCGATGAACCCGGCCGCGCTGAAGGCCAACCTGGCCGACCTGCCCCGCGGCGCCGACATCATCGTGAACACCGACGAGTTCACCAAGCGCAACCTCGCCAAGGTGGGTTACCAGGCCAGTCCGCTCGACGACGGCTCGCTGGACGGCTACGCGCTGCACCCGGTCGCGCTCACCTCGATGACCGTACGGGCGCTGGCCGAGCACGACGTCTCGAAGAAGGACGCCGAGCGGGCTAAGAACATGTTCGCGCTCGGCCTGCTCTCCTGGATGTACTCCCGTCCGTACGCCTCGACGATCCGGTTCCTGGAGCGCAAGTTCGCGGCCCGGCCGGAGCTGGTCGCGGCCAACACGGCGGCGTTCAAGGCCGGCTGGAACTTCGGCGAGACCACCGAGGACTTCGGCGTCCGGTACGAGGTCAAGCCGGCCAAGATGAACCCGGGCACCTACCGGAACATCACCGGCAACGCCGCGCTCTCGCTGGGCCTGGTCGCCGCCGGTGTCCGGTCCGGGCTGCCGGTGTTCCTCGGCGCCTATCCGATCACCCCGGCCTCGGACATCCTGCACGAACTGAGCAAGCACAAGCGGTTCGGCGTCACCACGATGCAGGCCGAGGACGAGATCGCGGCCATCGGGGCGGCGCTCGGCGCGTCGTACGGCGGGGCGCTCGGCGTCACCACCACCTCCGGCCCCGGTGTGGCGCTCAAGGGCGAGACGATCTCCCTCGCCGTGGCGCTGGAGCTGCCGCTGGTGATCGTCGACGTGCAGCGGGCCGGACCGTCCACCGGCATGCCGACCAAGACCGAGCAGGCCGACCTGAACATGGCGCTGTACGGCCGGCACGGCGAGGCGCCGATCGCGGTGATCGCCCCGCGCTCGCCGTCCGACTGCTTCTTCGCGGCTCTCGAGGCGGCCCG
This sequence comes from Plantactinospora solaniradicis, assembly GCF_042658085.1. Classification (NCBI taxonomy): domain Bacteria; kingdom Bacillati; phylum Actinomycetota; class Actinomycetes; order Micromonosporales; family Micromonosporaceae; genus Plantactinospora; species Plantactinospora solaniradicis. The sequence goes on from NZ_JBHSPR010000001.1 coordinate 633,870, forward strand.
GATCGCGTTGACCCACCGGACCCCGGTGATCCTGCTGTCCGACAACTACGTGGCCAACGGCTCCGAGCCGTGGCTGCTGCCGGACGTGGACTCGCTGCCGGACCTGCGGGTGGAGTTCGCCACCGAGCCGAACGGCGAGGACGGCAAGACCTTCCTTCCGTACCTGCGCGACCCGGCGACGCTGGCCCGGCCGTGGGCGATTCCCGGCACGCCGGGCCTGGAACACCGGATCGGCGGCCTGGAGAAGGCCGACAAGACCGGCGACATCTCGTACGACCCGGCGAACCACGACTTCATGGTCCGGACCCGGGCGGCCCGGATCGAGGCGATCAAGGTGCCGGACGTCGAGGTGGAGGATCCGGACTCGGACGCACGGGTGCTGGTGCTCGGCTGGGGATCGACGTACGGGCCGATTGGCGCGGCCTGCCGTGCGCTGCGCCAGCGCGGCCTGCCGGTGGCCCAGGCGCATCTGCGACACCTGGCCCCGCTGCCGGCCAACCTCGGCGAGGTGCTGGGCCGGTACGAGCGGGTGGTGATCCCGGAGATGAACCTCGGTCAGCTGGCCCACGTGATCCGGGCCCGTTACCTGGTCGACGCGATTCCCTACAACCAGGTCCGAGGACTGCCGTTCACCTCCACCGAGCTGGAGAGCATGCTGGAGGAGGTCGTTAAGAATGCCTGAGCCTGTCGCCCTCAAGCTCACCACGAAGGACTTCAAGTCCGACCAGGAGGTGCGCTGGTGCCCCGGCTGCGGGGACTACGCGATCCTGGCCGCGGTCCAGTCGTTCATGCCCGAGCTCCAGATTCCCCGGGAGCGGACGGTCTTCGTCTCCGGCATCGGCTGCTCGTCCCGGTTCCCGTACTACATGAACACCTACGGCATGCACTCGATCCACGGCCGGGCACCGGCGATCGCCACCGGGCTGTCGGTGTCCCGTCCGGACCTGTCGGTCTGGGTGGTGACCGGTGACGGCGACGCGCTGTCGATCGGTGGCAACCACCTGATCCACGCGCTGCGCCGGAACGTCAACCTCAAGATCCTGCTCTTCAACAACCGGATCTACGGGCTGACCAAGGGGCAGTACTCCCCGACGTCCGAGGTCGGCAAGGTCACCAAGTCGACCCCGGTCGGCTCGGCGGACTCGCCGTTCAACCCGCTGTCGCTGGCCCTGGGCGCCGAGGCGACCTTCGTGGCCCGGACCATCGACTCGGACCGCAAGCACCTTCAGTCGGTGCTCCGCGCCGCCGCCGAGCACGAGGGGTCGGCGTTCGTGGAGATCTACCAGAACTGCAACATCTTCAACGACGGCGCGTTCGACGAGTTGAAGGACCCGGGTACCCGGGACGACTACCTGATCCGGTTGGAGCACGGTCAGCCGATCACGTTCGGCAAGGACGGCCAGTTCTGTGTCGTACACCCGCCGGGCGCGTTCGGGCTGGAGGTACGGGAGACGGCCGGTGTGCCGACGGACGAGATCGTCGTGCACGACGCGACGGTGGACGAGCCGGCGTACGCCTTCGCGCTCTCCCGGCTGCCCGGCTTCGACCTGCGGAACACCCCGATCGGGATCTTCCGGGACGTGCGTCGTCCCTCCTACGACAGCATCGTCCAGACCCAGGTCGCCTCGGCCCGGGCCAAGGCCACCGGTACGCCGGAGGAGCAGCTCGCCGGCCTGCTGAGCAGCGGCGACACCTGGACGATCCTCTAGAGCACCCGCTGGCCCGACCGAACCCCGACCCGCTGACCGGCGCACTCGCCGGTCAGCGGTTCCGGTCAGCGGGCCCCTCGGTCAGCGGTTCTGGTCCGAGCCCCGGTCGGCCGCGCGGTCGGTGTGCCCGTTGCCGGAACTGGGCCGGTCGTCCCGGACGTACACCAACATGTCGCCGGTCTCGATGGCGGTCGCGGCCTGGTCCGCCAGTGAGACCACCTTGCCGCGCCGAACCAGGGCGATGACCAGTGCCTCCAGCTTCCGTGGCGAGACGCCGACCTCGTCCCGGCTGGCCGAGCGCATGGCCAGCGCCATGCCCTGGCCCGGGGTGAGCAGGTCCTCCACCACGTCGATCAGCGGCGGGGCGGAGGTGGAGACGCCGAGCAGTCGACCGGCGGTCGCCGACGAGACGATGACGTGGTGCGCCCCGCTCTGCCGGAGCAGCGGGGCGTTCTCCGCCTCCCGGGCGGCGGCGATGATCCTGACCTGCCCGGCGGTGAGCTGGCGTACGGTCAGGGTGACCAGCACCGAGACCTCGTCGCTGTCGGTCGCGATGATCACGGATTTCGCGTTCTTGACGTGTGCCTCGTTCAGCACCGACGACCGGGTGGCGTTCCCCTCCACCACCACCAGTCCGGCCGAGGTGGCCTGTCGGACCGCCGCGGAACCGCGCTCGACGACGATGAGCCGCTGCTTGTCGAAGCCGGTTTCGAGCAGTGCGGAGATGGCGCTACGGCCCTTGGTGCCGTAGCCGCAGATGATGACGTGGTCCTTCACGGTCCTCCTCCACCGCGTCAAGCGGAGGCTGGTGCGGTACTGCTCGGTCAGGACTTCCAGGGTGGTGCCGACCAGGATGATCAGGAACAGCACCCGGGCCGGGGTGACAACCAGCACGTTGACCAGCCGGGCGCCTCTCGTCACCGGCGTGATGTCGCCGTATCCGGTGGTCGAGAGGGAGACCACCGCATAGTAGAAGGAGTCGAGCAGGGTCAGCCCGTCCTCGTTGACGTCGCGGTAGCCGTCCCGGTCGAGGTAGACGACGCCGACGATCAACAGTACGAGACCGAGCGCGGCGAGCAGCCGAACACTCAACGCCCGTAGTGGCCCCCGGCGTACGGCCGGAAAGTGGATCACGACGCACCCTGCCTCATCGCCGCCCCCGCCCGCACGCCCACAACATAGCCCGGATCATTCCACCGCGATCGCCCTCGTCCCGGATCGGGTCCCATCGGGGTGGCACGGCTTTCCGGCTTGCCATGCATACGGGTGAAATTTTGGTTAGATAGATTGCGCTGGGTACCGCTGGATATGCACTCTGTGACGTCAGATGCGGTCATACCCGGCCCCATCCACCGCGCCCACCACATCTCCCACGCCGCCTGGAGGTGCCGTGACCACGCTGCCCACAGTTCCCGACCTGGCCACCGGGACAGTACTTCAGCTCGACAAGGAAGACTGGCGGTACGGCGGTCGTCCACTCCGGTTGCGGGTCGATCGGGTCCTGCACGACATCTCGCACTACTACCAGGACGAGTGGGTCTGGATCGTCGGCGAGCAGCTCGACCACGAGGGGGCGGCGCAGGGCCGGATCGAGGCGTTGGTCCGGGTCACGGCACTGCGGGGACGCGATTGATGGTCGTACGTCGTCCGTCCACGGTCCATTGAGGGCTTGCGCGCGACGCGAGCGGTGTGAAAATTTCCTTCCAGCGGCATAAACGCATCGGCACAAACCGCCGAGGGCGGGGCCGCCGTGCCCACCCGTCACCGGGAGCCCAACGAAGGGACGCACCGCATGAAGCCATATCGGCTCAGAGCCGCCGGGCTGGCCGTAGCGCTGCTCGGCTCGCTCGCCGCCGTCGCCGCGCCCGCGACCGCCGCGCCAATAGCTGACACCGCCACCGCCACCGGAGCCGTCACGACCGGCACGGCCGGTTGCTCGACCGACCCCGCGACACCCAAGCGGCAGTTCCGGGCCATGTGGATCGCCAGCGTTGTCAACATCGACTGGCCCACCAAGGCGTCCTACACCGCCCCGGACCGGATCGCCGCACAGAAGGCCGAGTACGCCGGGTGGCTCGACCTGGCCGAACGGCTCAACCACAACGCCGTGATCGTGCAGGTTCGACCGACCGCCGACGCGTTCTGGCCGTCCCCGCACGAGCCGTGGTCGGAGTACCTGACCGGGGTACGCGGACAGGACCCGGGTTGGGACCCGCTGGCGTACCTGGTCACCGAGTCGCACAAGCGCAACCTCGAATTCCACGCCTGGTTCAACCCGTACCGGATCTCCATGCCGGACGGCGCCGGCGCCGACGTCAACAAGCTGGCACCGGGACACCCGGCCCGGAACAACCCGGACTGGGCCGTCGCCTACCCGGTCAACGCGGCCGGCTCGCGGCTCTACTACAACCCGGGCATCCCCGAGGTACGCCAGTTCGTCCAGACCGCCATGCTGGACGCGGTCAAGCGGTACGACATCGACGGCGTGCACTTCGACGACTACTTCTACCCGTACCCGGTGGCCGGGCAGGACTTCGCCGACCAGGCCACCTTCGAACGGTACGGCGCCGGCTTCGCCAGCAAGGCGGACTGGCGGCGGAACAACATCGACCTGCTGGTGCGGGAGATGGGCCAGCGGATCAAGGCGGTCAAGCCGTGGGTGAAGTTCGGGGTCAGTCCGTTCGGCATCTGGCGTAACAAGGCGGCCGACCCGCTCGGCTCGGAGACCAACGGCACCCAGTCGTACGACGCCAACTTCGCCGACACCCGCAAGTGGGTCAAGGAGGAGTGGATCGACTACATCGTGCCGCAGGTCTACTGGAACATCGGGTTCACCGTGGCCGACTACGCCAAGCTGGTGCCCTGGTGGTCGGAGGTGGTGGCCGGCACCCGGGTGCAGCTCTACGTCGGGCAGGCCGACTACAAGATCGCCGACCCGGCCCAGCCGGCGCCGTGGCAGGACCCCACCGAGATGTCCCGGCACCTGACCTTCAACCGGGACTACCCGCAGGTGGCGGGGAACGTCCACTTCAGCGCGGTCCAGGTCCGGGCCAACCGGCTCGGCGCCACCGACGTCTACGCCGCCGCACACTACTCCCGGCCCGCCCTGATCCCGACCATGTCGCACCTGCCGGCAAAGCCCCTCATGTTCCCGGTGCTGACCGGCGCCGCCCGGCAGGACGACGGGGTCAGGCTGCGCTGGTGGCAGCCGGCCAACGGGCTCGGGCCGTTCGGCACCGCGACGTCGTACGCGATCTACCGGTTCGACGGGCTGAGCCTGGCAGGTACGTGTGGTTTCGCCGACGCCGGCCACCTTGTCGGCACCGTCCGGGCGACCGGTGGATCGACCCAGTCCTACCTGGACGACACCGCCGAGCCCGGCCGGCGGTACAGCTACTACGTGACCGCGCTCGACCGGCTGGCGGGCGAGAGCCAGCCCAGCCCACCGTGGTTCGTCACACGCTGACCTGGGCTTACCGGGCCTGACAGGCGAATGCTCCGGGGTTCGACACCCGGAGCATTCGCCTGTTCTGGCGCCTGTCAACGAAAATAAAGCTTGCGTAGAGATCGGCGGGCAACGATTCCTCCAGACTGTCATTCATCTAGATCACCCGATCGGTGACAGTCCGTCCCCGCTCCGGGCACCCTCACGAGGGGTGCCCCTCGTACCGGAGGTAACTCATGCCCCGTCGCCTGCTCACCACCCTGGCGGCCAGTACGTTGGCCGTACTGGCGATCCTCGGTTTCGCCTCGCCCGCCGCCGCCGTCACCCTGGAGCAGAAGCTCTCCGTCCTGTCGAACTGGACCCAGACCAGCGTCGGCAGCTACAACGCCTGGAACTCGGCCCGGACCAATCAGGGCGCGTGGGCCGAATACGCGTTCAACTGGACCACCGACTACTGCTCGTCCAGCCCGGACAACCCGCTCGGATTCAACTTCGAGCTCTCCTGCTACCGGCACGACTTCGGATACCGCAACTACAAATCCGTGGGTCAGTTCGACCCGAACAAGGCCCGGCTGGACAGCGCCTTCTACGAGGATCTGCGGCGGTCCTGCGCGACGTACAACGCTTTCGTCCGGCCAGCCTGCTACAGCCTCGCCTGGACCTACTACCAGGCCGTACGAGTATTCGGCTCCGTGATCATCGCCCAGTCGGAGCTGGACAAGGCGGCGAAGCTCAAGGCCGAGGGCGAGCGGCAGGCCGCGGCGGCAGCAGCGGCCTCGGCTCGCTGACCTCCGTACCGAACGCCTGATTCGCTTGGGACCGGCGCCGGTTGCCGTCGGCGCCGGTCCCAAGCTGGTTACGGATAATGTCGAGGCGCGGTTTCCGCCCGGCCCAGGCACCGCGCGTACTTCTCCGCCGGGACCCCTCCCGGCGCCGGGCCGATTCGATCCCGATCGGCGACCGCCGCCACCCGGCGTCCCGGGCAGGCGTCGGTCATCGGGTCATGGCGCGGCGCTCGGATCCCGGACCGTCCTGACGGAGGTGGCCGGGTCGACCCGGGCCGGAAGATGACCGGTGGAGTCGTCCCACGCATACCGCTGGTTTCTGGTCCGCACGCGGGCCGGCCGGGCGGGGGCCACCTGCGCATCGGCGGGCCGTGCCTCCGGAGCCGGAGCCGGAGCCAGCGCCGCCACAGCCTCCCAGTTGGGGCACCCCCACCGGAGACCACACCGGCAGTACCGCCACAGTCGTCGCCAGTCCCGGCGGTGCCGATCCGGTGTATCTCGTAGCCAGCTCATTTCGCGACCCCCTCTTCGCCACGTGATCTGGGAAGCGGGGGACCGCCCGCATGGTGCCCGCCCCGGGCGGTCCCCCCGGCGGTTCCGCCCGTCCCACTCGACCCCGAGCGGTTCCGCTGATGACAGTCTTGTGTGGATGGATTTAATGTCGCTAGACAACCGGCCTGTTTGCGCAGTTCGAAACTCTGATGTGCGTAGTCGCGAGTGGGCTGAGGAGTTGCTGACACATTTCGAGTGGAGGACGCGTAGATGGGCGCTGCGGTGGACCTTCTGGTCGAGGAGTTGATCGAGGCACGAACATCCCGGTCCATGACCCAAGAGGAGTGGGCGCACCGAGTCAGATTCTCTCCGACGCACGTCAGCTCGGTGGAAACACGGCACCGGCCACCCACTGGCGATTACGTCGCCGCCGTGGACAAGGCGTTCCAGACGGGCGGGGCGTACACCCGGCTATTGGTTAAGCTCGCCAGTTTTGATACCGCGCCAATCTGGCTGCGCGACTGGCTTGAGATCGAACGGGAAGCGGTGCTGCTGCGCTGGTTCGAGCCGGCCTACGTACCGGGGCTGCTGCAGACCGAGGCGTACGCACGGGCGACCCTGGCGGGCGGCCGGTTCACCGCCGAGGAGATCGACCGGCACGTCGCCTCGCGGCTGGCTCGGCAGGCGATCCTCAATCAGGAGGTGCCACCGCAGCTCATCTCGGTCGTCGACGAGGCGGTGCTGCACCGACCGGTGCCCGACCAGGCCGGGCTGATGCGCGAGCAGGTCGAGCGGATCATCGAGCTGGCCGCGCTGGACCACATCCAGATCCAGGTGGTCCCGGCGACGACAGGCATGTATCTCGGGCTGGCTGGGCAGTTCATCATCGCGGAAATGCCGGACGACAAACGAGTTGGATATGCCGACAACCAACTCAAAGCTCAGATAGTGGACGAGGCGGGCGAAATTGCTAGACTAGCTCGGATGTGGGAGGTCGTCCGAAATTATGCCCTTCCCGTCAAACAATCGCTCGAGCTGATCAAGGAAGTGTCAAGGATATGGACTTAAGCGGTGCCAGCTGGCGCAAGTCGACCCGCTCCGGCGGTAACGGCGGTGCCTGCGTAGAGGTGGCGGACAACCTGTCGGACGTGGTCGGGGTCCGGGACAGCAAGGACCCCGGTGGACCCGTCCTCACGTTTGACACCCGGGCGTGGCGCTCGTTCGTCGGCCTCGCCAAGCAACACTGATTACCGCTACCCCGATGCTCCCGTACCCGACCGGGGTACGGGGGCATCGCCGTCTCCGACACCGGTCGCACGAATAGCACATGTCTCGGTTGTTACGACGTGCTTCAGCCGGAAATTAACCCGAACAGCGCGAAGAGGCGACGGAAGCGGGGCGCCACCATACCGGACGACGCTCTTATCAAGATCAGATATCGGTCCCCGATTCCGAGCACAATGAAAAGACGGAAGCCCTTCCCGCACGAATGCCTCAGCCGCCTTCGTGCGGAGCGTCGAGAGGTTCCCGGGGGCGCGGACGCGGGGCCGGAGTCTCGACGTTGGCGAACCGGATCGAGCCGTCGGCCAGATCGGGATGGTCGACCTCGAGAGCCACCGCCGCCGCCTCTTCGAGGGTCAGTTCCGCACCGGCGGCGTACGCCGTGTCGAACGCCGTATCCCCCATCACCGCCCGCAGCGTGGACTGCTCCTGGATCCAGTACGCCCCGAAGGTGCCGGGAGTGCAGCGCATCGCCGACCGGGTCAACTGGGCCGCGCCGAACAGCCGGGCCGCCGCCCTCGGATCTCCACCGCCCGCGCAGCGCACCGCGATCGCGTTCACCGTGTCGCAGGCCCGGGCGAGGTAGCCGTAGCTCATCCGCGACCGCAGGGCGACGACCAGGTGGTCATGGGCGGCGACCAGGTCACCCCGGGCCAGCGCCACCATGCCGAGAAGCATGTCGACGGAGCGCTTGCCCCGATCGGTCGGCCGGGCCGCCTCCACCGGCCGGGCCGCCCCGAGCAGGTCGGCCGCCTCGTCCAACGCCCCCCGGCGCCACAGCAGCTCGGCCAGGCTGTAGACGGCGAGCAGCGCCTCCCCGGCCACGCTCTCGGCATCGGCCTGGGCGATCACCTCCCGGCACACCCGCTCGGCCTCGGCGAACCGTCCCATGTCGATCAGCGGCGCGGCCCGGCCGGCGAGGACCCGGACGAGCAGGCCGATGTCGCCGGCCTGCCGGGCGGCCGACTCGGCCCGCTGCGAGAAGCGCAGCTCCTCGGCGAACTCGCCGTCCGCGCCGGCATGCTGGGAGTGCATGTGGTACGCCGCCGCGAGTTCCGCCTCCGGAATCTGCTCACCGGTCTCGGCGATCCGACCGTAGAGGCGGAACAGCCACAATCGCCCCTCGCGGGCGAGCCCCCGCTCCCGCCACCACTCGTCGAGCCCACTGGCCAGTTGCAGTCCCTGCCGGGCGCTGCCTCCGGTGACCGTCCAGCGCAGTCCGGCGCGCATCTCGTCGGCGAGCGGATCCAGCGCGTACAGGGACAGGGTGACCGGCCGGTCGTCCGGGCCGAGGTAGGCCCGCTGCAACGCGTGCAGGGCCCAGGCGACGTGCCGGTCCCGGGCGGTCTGTTCCTCCCCCGCGTCGACCAGCCGGCGCGCCGCGTACGCCCGGATCGGGTCGAGCATCCGGTACGTGCTGCCGGAGACGTTCGGCTCGGCCTGGATCATCGACTTGTCGACCAGCACCGACAGCGGATCGAGCGGATCGTCGTCGAGCAGCCACTCCACCGTTGCCAGGTCCACCGGGCCGGAGAAGACCGCCAGCCAACGCAGCAGCCGGGCCGCCCGGGGCCCGAGGGTGCGGTACGACCAGGTGACCGTCGCCTGCATCGTCACGTGCCGTTGGGTTGCCGACCGCTGTACCGCCCGCGCCGCCGGGGGTGGCGCCACGCCTCGGGCCGCCGCCGCCAGGTCGACCGTGTCCTGCTGGTTGGCGACCCAACTCCGGCTCGCCGCCGGGGTGGGTTCGACGTCGTCCCGCCCCGCGTCGAGCGCGCCGAGCACGTCGTCCAGCCGTTCCGCGAGTTGGCTGGCGGAGAGCACCCGGAGTCGGGCCGCGGCCAGTTCGATCGCCAGCGGCAGCCCGTCCAGCCGGGTCACCACCCGTTGCAGGTCGGCCGACTCGGCCGGTCCCGCCCGACGCCCGCCCCGGGCGGCGGCGGTACGGTCGAGCAGTAGCGTGACCGCCTCGCTCGGGCCACCGCCGGGTGCCGGGTCGACCGACAGTGGCGGGATCCGCCAGATGACCTCGCCGGGCAGGCCGAGCGATTCCCGGCTGGTGGCCAGCACCCGTACGCCGCTGCCACCGGCGAGCAACCGCGAGATCACGTCGGCGCAGGCGGCCGGCTGGGCGTCGCAGGTGTCCAGCACCACCAGCATCCGGCGGGACGCGGCGAACTCCACCAGGGTCTCCAGCATCGGCCGACCCGGCTCCGGCCGCAGGCCGAGCACGGCGGCGACCGCGAAGGCGACCAGACCCGGGTCGGTCACCGTGGCGATGTCGACGAACCAGACTCCGTCCGGGTAGGACTCGACCACGCCACCGGCCAGCTCGACCGCCAGCCGGGTCTTGCCGGCCCCGCCCGCACCGACCACGGTCACCAGCCGGTGGTCGTCGATCAGGTGGTCGAGCTCGGCCCGCTCCACCTTCCGGCCCACGAACGAGGTGACCTGGGTCGGCAGGTTGTGCGGGATCGCGTCGGCGGTCCGAGGGCGCGGGAACTGGCGCTCCAGGCCCGGAGCGATCAGTTGGAACAGCCGCTCCCGGTCGTCGAACCCGCGCAACCGGTGCAACCCGAGGTCGAGCAGGGACGCCCCGGGCGGCAACGGTGCGGCGTACCGCGCGGTCGCGCCGGAGCAGAGCACCTGGCCGCCGTGCGCGGCGGCGGCGATCCGGGCGGCCCGGTGCACCTCCGCGCTGGCGTACTCCCCGGCGAGCGGTTCGGCGTGGCCGGTGTGCAGCCCCATCCGGACCCGTGGGGTGGCCTCCGGGGTCGGCCACTCGTGGCTGTTCAGCGCCCGTTGGGCGGCCAGCGAGGCGTCGAGCGCGGCCGACGCGTCGGCGAACGCGACGAAGAACGAGTCGCCCTCGGTGAAGAGTTCCGTCCCGTCACTGGCGGCCAGGGTCGCCCGGAGCAGGCGCCGGTGTTCGCTGAGTACCGGGCGGTAGCCGGAACCGAGCATCTGGGCCAGCCGCGTGGAGCCCTCGATGTCGGTGAACATGAACGTCACCAGCCCGCTCGGCAGGTGGATCCGTGCTGACATGCGTGGAACCTCCCGCCCCCTGGAAGTCGCGTTCATGCTGCCGCATATTCATGCTCTGGCCCATCGTAGGAACGGACGGGCGACGCCGTACCAAGGTGCTAACCGGGGACTGTGCCACGAAACCGACATCACGGTCGCGAGTCGTCCTCACCGTCCGGTAGGGAGGGGGCCCGGCCCGGACGGTCGACCGGTGGTGTCAGCAGCCGCAACCGCCGCCGCAGCAACCGCCGCCCGTGGGGGCGCTCGGAGCCGCGCCCGCCGAGCCACCGCGACCGGTCACGGCGACCGTCGACAGTAGCTTGACCGTGTCGTCGTGTCCCTGGGGACAGGACGCTGGCGCCGAGGCCGAGGCCATCGGCCGGTTGATCTCGAAGGTGTCGCCGCAGGCGCGGCAACGGAACTCGTACCGGGGCATGTGAACAGCGTACGGCCAGACCTGACGTTCTCCGGCCGATGGGTAATACTCGACGGGTGGCGGACCGCGAGGAGACATCGACGACGCGACCCCTGAGGCCTGCCGTCCCCTTCTACGACGGGCCGTTGGCCAGTTCGGGTGCCGCTCCTGATCCGGAGCCCGCTCCCGATCCGGCGCCCGCCACCGTGCCGCGGCCCCGGGCCGAATCCGAGCCTGTCGCCGAGCCCGATCCGGAGCCCACCGCCACGTCCGGGCCGGAGTCCACGCCGACGTCGTCCCCGGCGACCGCTGACATCCCGATCAAGGAGCCCTCGACCTCGGGATCCGGCACGGCCACCACCACCACCGCCGCCGGGTCCGGGGCGACCACCACCGCCGCCGAGGCAGCGGCCACGACCACCGCTCCCGCGACCGAGGCGGCGGCCACGACCACCGCCGCCGCGACCGAGGCCGGGGCGAGCAGGCCGGCAACCGAGCCGGGCACCGAGCCGGAGCCGGCGACCGAGCCGGGCGCGACCCCGGCAACCGAGGCGGGACCGAAGTCGACCACCGAGGCGGGCGCGACGCCGAGCACCGCCCCGGAGACGAAACCGGCGACCGAGCCGGGCACGACGCCGGCGACCAAGGCCGACGGGAAGCCTGCGGAGACGGTCATCGACCTCGATGTGCGGGCCGTCGGGCAGGCCGGGGTGAACCGCCGGATCCGAGTGCCGTTCGCGCACGCGGTCCGCCGCTGGCCGTCACCCCGCGCGGCCGCGGTCGCCGGGACACGGTCGGTACGGGCCTGGTCCCGGCGCCCCAGCGGCCGGCTCACCCTGCCCGCACTGCTGCTGTTCGCCCTGGTCGCCGGGACCGGCGCCGCGGGCGCCTTCCTGATTCCGGCGACCGCACGGGCTCCCCGACCGGTCGATGCGGCAGCCACGTCGAGCACCCCGCTACCGGAGCTGGGCGGGCCCGGCTTCCCCACCGGTCCGGATGGCCTGCCCTCGGGCCTGCCGACCGGGCCGCCGCTGGGCACCCCGACCGTGCCGGCGCCGCCCTGGAACGCGGTCGGCGGGCGCCCGTCCGACGTCCTGGCCGGTTGGGCGAGTCAGGTGGGCAGCAAGGTCGGCGTTCCGGCGGTGGCCATGCAGGCGTACGGCTACGCCGAGCTGCGCCTCAGCCAGTCGATGCCCGGTTGTGTACTGCGCTGGACCACGCTGGCGGCGATCGGGAAGGTCGAGTCCGGTCACGGAAGTGCCAACGGGGCCGTTCTGGGGGCGAACGGGGTGGCGGCTCCGGAGATCATCGGACTGCCGCTGGACGGCAACGGCGGCCGAATGCGGATCATGGACACCGAGGACGGCGATCTGGACCAGGACACCACGTACGACCGGGCGGTCGGTCCGATGCAGTTCATCCCGACCACCTGGGCCCAGGACGGGGCCGACGCCGACGGCGACGGCGTGAAGAACCCGCACAGCATCGACGACGCGGCCTTGGCGGCCGGTAACTATCTGTGCAAGGGCGGCCGCAACCTGTCGGTCGCCTCGGACTGGTGGAACGCCATCCTTTCCTACAATGACGTGCGGCCATATGCCCAATCCGTCTTCGACACGGCCAACAAGTACGGCACGGACAGCAGAACTTAGCGTAATGGCCCCAGTACATTGAAGAACTGGGCACTTTCGCCAGGCTGCGGTTAACGGCAAGCTAGACGGGTGATGGTGCGCGAGTGGGATCCCCGGACCGCCCCGGCCGCCGAGATCGAGTCGTTCCTGGACGCGATCAATGCGGTTTTCGCGGCCGACCTTCCGGAGGATCCGCTGTGGGAGAACGGTCTGCTCCGGGAATACCTCTGCGAGGTGATGCCCGGCGAACGCCGCATCTCGTGGGTCATCCAGGAGGACCCCTCGGCCGACGGGCAGCCGGGCCGCATCCTCGGGCACACCCACGTACTGCTCCTGGGTGACATCGGCGTGCTGGAGGTGCTGGTGCATCCGGCCGCCCGACGCCGGGGCCTGGGCCGCAAGTTGATCGCCACGGCGGCCCGGCGGACGTACCAGGAGGGCTTCCGGCTGATGGGCGTCGAGGTCATCGGCGGCACTCCGGCGGTGGCCTTCTACGAGAGCCTCGGCTTCGCCCAGGAGTACGTCGAGGCGCGCAGCGTCCTGCGGTTGTCCACGGTGGACTGGGACGCCCTCGGCGACATGGCCCAGGGCATCGGCACGGGATACCGGCTGGAGTTCTGCCCGGGCGGGCCACCGGAGGACCTGATCGAGGCGTACGCGATGGCCAAGGCCGAGGTACGCGACATCGACGACGGTGACCTGGACCTGCGACCGAGTTCGTACGATCCGCAGCGGCTGCGGGACAGCCTGGGCTGCCTGCACCGGCGGGGCATGAAGCCGTACATCGTGCTGGCGATCGAGGAGAAGACCGGCGTCGTCGCCGGTCTCACCGAGGTCGTCGTGCCGGCCCAGCACCCGACCCGGGCCGACCAGTACGACACCATCGTCGGCCAGGAACACCGGGGCTACGGCATCGACCGGGCGATGAAGGCGCGGATGCTCTTCGAGCTGCGCTCGGCCGAGCCGAAGCTCTCCGAGGTGCAGACCTGGAACGCCCAGACCAACGAGTCGATGCGGGCGGTCAACGCCGACCTCGGGTTCCAGGCCGACCGGGAGTGGTACGAGTACGGCGTGGACGTGGCCGAGTTGGTCCACCGGCTGGACGCCTCCGGCTGAACCCGCTCCGCCGGAGCGTCACCGCCCGCTGGGCCGGAATTCCGACTGCCGGCGGGAACGGATCGACACGCCCTCGCGTGTACCGAGTATGGAACTAGTAGCCGCCGAGCCCCTCGCCGGCTCGGCCGACGCCGTCGCGGCCGAGCCGTTCGACGCGTTCTACCGGGCGAACAGTGACCGGGTGTACCGGGCGTTGGCGCTGACCCTGGGCAATCCCGACCTCGCTCGGGAGGCCGCCGACGAGGCGATGGCCCGGGCCTACGCCCGCTGGGAGCGGGTCCGCACGATGGAGAACCCGGCCGGCTGGGCGTACCGGGTCGGCCTGAACTGGGCGACCTCCTGGTGGCGCAAGCTGCACCGGGAACGCCCACCGGCCGACGAGGAGCGGCACCCTTCTGCCCGGGGGCCCGATCCGGTGGCCCTGGCCGCCCGGGCCACGCTCGATCAACTACCGCTCGCCCAGCGCGCCGTCGTGGTGTGCCGGGTCCTGCTGGACATGTCCACCGCAGAGACCGCGTCCGCGCTCGGCGTCGCCGAGGGCACCGTCAAGAGTCGACTGGCCCGAGCCCTGACCGCGCTGCGGGACGGCCTTACCGAGGAGGACTGAACCATGCACGACGTACCAGAGGATCTGGCCTTGGCGGTGCGGCGGGCCGCAACGACGGCGCCGGCCCACGGCGGTGATCTCGACGCGGTACGCCGCCGCTGGCGGTCCCGGCGTCGCCGTCGAGCCGCCGTGACGGCCGGTTCGGTGGCCTGCCTGGTCGTGCTCACCGCGGCCGGCGTGCCGTTGGTGACCGACCGACTCAACCCAGCCGACCGCTCGGCGGCCACGGTCCGACCCTCCACGCCTGCCGAGCGGCTGCTATTCGGCCCGGCAAGTGGTTTGGTGTCTTATGAAAACGGCCGGAAGGTCGGTCTTGTTGGCACCCCGCTCGTGGTCACCGAGATTAACCTCGACGGCTCGGTGGTCAGACATCCCCTCTCGGAGCACCTGGTACGCATTCGCGGGTTGTCCGACGGCCGGCTGGTAGGCCTGACCCAACCGCCGTGGAGGTTGATGGTGCTCCGCCCGGACGGCAGCATCGAACACAGCCGCGATCTGGGACCCGACGACACCCCGCTCGAGCTGCTGGATGTGACGGCACGGGAGGCGTACCTGCTGCGGAACGGCGACACGATCGTGGCGCACGACCTGGCCACCGGACGCGAGCGAACGGTAATGCCGGCTGGCACGTTCGCGGGTCGGCCCAGGCAGGTGCCACCCCTCCCGCCGGACCAGGCCGCCTTCCTGGCGGTGGCCGCCGGCCCCGGACTCCTCAGCACCTGGGAGCGGCAGAGCCCGGACGGCACCCCGCCGGGCACCTCCGTACCGGCCGACCAGAGCCGGTGTGGCATCCACGTTGCCGGCCTGGGCGATCAGCGGCAACAGGAAAACTGGTCCATCCCGAGTTGCAGCTTGGTGGTGGACGCCCGGTCCTCCCCCGATGGCCGCCTGTTGGCCGTGATCCACGACCGGACATCGTCCGACGGGCCGGACGGGAAGGCATCGACGAGGGTAACGGTCTTCGACGTGGCGACCGGCGAGGTCCGCGTCAGCCAACAGATCGGCAGGACCCTCGTCCGGGTCACCCGTGACGAAGGGGCTCAGGTATACATATGGGAGGACGTGATGGCGTGGGCCGACAACCACACGCTTCGGATCGGCCATACGACCCAGACCCCGGAGGATCCCGACGACCGGTTCTACCGGGTCGATGATCTGCTGCCGCTGAAGGTCTCCACCCTGACCGTTCAGTAGCGGTCGCGGAGCATCCGGGCGGCCTCGACCGCCCAGTAGGTGAGGATGATCTGGGCGCCGGCCCGGCGGATCGAGGTCAGGGTCTCCAGCACGGCGCGGTCGCGGTCGATCCAGCCATTGGCCGCGGCCGCCTCGACCATCGAGTATTCGCCGGAGATCTGGTAGGCGGCGACCGGTACGTCGACCTCGGCCCGCACCGCGGCGAGCACGTCGAGGTAGGGCAGGGCCGGCTTGACCATCACCAGGTCGGCCCCCTCGGCGACGTCGAGGCGTACCTCCCGGAGGGACTCGCGCAGGTTGGCCGGGTCCTGCTGGTACGTGCGCCGGTCGCCCTCCAACGACGACTCCACCGCCTCCCGGAACGGCCCGTAGAAGGACGAGGCGTACTTCACCGCGTACGCCAGGATGGCGGTGTCGGGGTGGCCGGCGGCGTCCAGCGCCCGACGGACCACGCCGACCTGCCCGTCCATCATCCCGGACGTGCCGACCATGTGTGCCCCGGCCTCGGCCTGAGCGATCCCCATCTGGGCGTACGCGGCCAGGGTGGCGTCGTTGTCCACCGTGCCGTCCGGGGCGAGCAGTCCGCAGTGCCCGTGCGAGGTGAACTCGTCCAGGCACAGGTCGCTCATCACCACCGTGGCGTCGCCCACCTCGGCGATCACGTCCCGGATCGCGACGTTGAGGATGCCGTCCGGGTCGGTCCCGCCGGAGCCGGTCTCGTCCTTGGCGGTCGGCACCCCGAACAGCATGATGCCGCCGATCCCGGCGTGTACCGCCTCGGCCGCCGCCTTACGCAGCGACTCCCGGGAGTGCTGCACCACGCCCGGCATCGAGGCGATCGGCCTCGGCTCGGCGAGCCCTTCCTTGACGAACATCGGCAGTACCAGCTCCGCCGGGGCGACCCGGGTCTCCTCGACCAGTCGGCGGACCGCCGGGGACCGCCGCAGTCGACGCGGACGGACGTCTGGGTAGGACATGATCACTCCTTCTGACGGGCCGCTGATGCCGACCGTCAACCGATTGCCGCACGTCCAAGCATGCCGCACGCCGGCCGGCGGCGGCGCCCGACTACCGGAAGCGCAGCGCGGTCGGGCCCTGCACCTTCGAGCCCCGGCGCTGCTTGGCCGGCATTGCTGCCAACTTCTCCCGCAGTTCGACGGCGTACGACGCCAGCGCCTCCACCAGGTCCGGCACGGAGGCGTGCGCCGGCTGGGCGTCCACCCGCAGACCGAACTCGGTGGCGGTTTCCGCCGTCTTCGGGCCGATCACCGCGACCACGGTACGGGCGTGCGGCTTGCCGGCGATGCCGACCAGGTTCCGGACGGTCGAGGAGGAGGTGAAGAGGACGGCGTCGAAGCCGCCCGACTTGATCGCGTCCCGGATGTCGGCCGGCGGCGGCGCCGCCCGGACGGTCCGGTAGGCGGTCACGTCGTCGACCTCCCAGCCCCGCTCGGTCAGCCCGGCGGCCAGCGTCTCGGTGGCGATGTCGGCGCGGGGCAGCAGCACCCGGCCGACCGGGTCGAGGATCTCGTCGTGCGGCGAGAACTCGGCCAGCAGGCCCTCCGAGGACTGCTCACCGGCCGGGATCAGCTCCGGCTGGATGCCGAACGCGCGTACCGCGTCGGCGGTCGCCTCACCGATGCAGGCGATCTTGACGCCACCGAAGTGCCGGGCGTCCAGGCCGTGCTCGCC
Source organism: Plantactinospora solaniradicis (assembly GCF_042658085.1). Classification (NCBI taxonomy): domain Bacteria; kingdom Bacillati; phylum Actinomycetota; class Actinomycetes; order Micromonosporales; family Micromonosporaceae; genus Plantactinospora; species Plantactinospora solaniradicis. The sequence goes on from NZ_JBHSPR010000001.1 coordinate 651,261, forward strand.
GAACTTCTCCCAGACCGCGCGGACGGCGTTCACCGAGGTGAAGATCACCCAGGCGTACCTGCCGTCGACCAGGCCCTTCACGGCCCGCTCCATCTGGGCCGGGGTACGCGGCGGCTCGACCGCGATGGTCGGCACCTCGCACGGGATCGCCCCGTACTCGCGCAGTCGGGCGCTCATCACCCCGGCCTGCTCCTTGGTACGCGGCACGAGCACCTTCCACCCGTACAGCGGGCGGTTCTCCCACCAGCTCAGCTTGTCCCGGTGGGTGACCCCGGTGCCCAGGGTGAGCACCACCCGGCCGGTGAAGCCGAGCGCGGCCGCGACGAAGCTGTCCACGGTCGAGGTGGTGGTGTACTGCGTCTCGCCGGTGCCGTCACCGGTCACCGCGACCGCGGTCGAGCCGTCCACCCCGACCGCCAGCAGCCCGTCCCGGACCGCCGCCAGGTCACCGGCGTCGACCGCCAGGGCCAGCGAACCACGGTTGACGGCGGCGGCGAGCGCCTCGAAGTCCATCGCGGTGACGTCGTCGACGTCGGCGGCGGTCCGTACCCCGGCCAGCGGTACGCCGGCGTAGGTGGCCACCCCCTCGGCCTGCCCGACCCCCGGCACCACCTCGAAGTGCACGGCGGTACGCGCCACCGCCTGCACCTCCTTGACGACGGCCTCGTGGCCGAACGGGTCGCCGGCCACCAGGTGCACGGCGCTCAGGCCGGACCGGGCCGCCGAGAGCAGCACCTTGGCCACGTCACCCGGCGCCCCCTCGGCCGGGCTGAACTGCGCGTCGTCCTTCGCCTCGGCGCGGACGACGTTGAGCAGCGCCTCGGGGACGCTGCGGTCGTACACGACCTGGTCCGCGTCGACCAGCGCGTCATGCGCCCGACGGGTCAGCAGACCCGGGTCGCCGGGTCCAGCCCCGACGAACGCGATCCGGCCTGCGGGCTTACGGGTGCCGATCATTCTGTAGCTCCAAGATGCTGGGTCCTCGCGCCGGATTCCGTAGGCGTGCCGAGGATCGAGTCGGCGCCGAGATCGAGGAGTTCGGCGGCGAGTGCCTTACCGATCTCCGTCGCCTCGGCGGGCGTACCGGTGCGGGACAGCCGGATGTCACGGGAACCGTCCGGGCTGATCACCGCCCCGCGCAGATAGATCTCATCGCCGTCGTCGCCCTCGGCGAGTTCGGCGTACCCGGCGACCGGCGCACTGCACCCGGCCTCCAGGGTGGCGAGGAACGCCCGTTCCGCGGTGATCGCGGCCCGGGTCGGTGCATGATCGAGTACGGAGAGCAGCTCGACCAGGTCAGAATCGTCGGCCCGGCACTCCACCGCGAGCGCGCCCTGGGCCGGCGCGGGCAGCATCAGCATCGGGTCGATGGTTTCGGTGATCTCGTCGGCCCGACCCAGTCGGACCAGCCCGGCCCGGGCCAGCACCACCGCGTCGAGATCCGCCTCCGGCCCGAGCACCCGCTTGACGCGGCTGTCGACGTTGCCCCGGATCGGGACGACCGTGAGCTGGAGCCCGAGCGCGTGCAACTGGGCGATCCGGCGCAGCGCACCGGTGCCGACCGTGGCCTCGGGCGGCAGTTCGGCCAGGGTACGGCCGTCCCGGGCGACCAGCGCGTCCCGCGGATCCTCCCGGGGCGGCACGGCGGCGATGTGCAGCCCCGCCTGACCGGCCGTGGGCAGGTCCTTGTACGAGTGGACCGCGAAGTCGATCTCGTTGGCGGCCAGCGCGTCCCGCAACGCCGAGACGAACACTCCGACGCCCAGCCGGTGCACCGGGGCGCTCGACCGGTCGCCGGCCGTCACCACCTCCACCAACTCGACCTCGCGGCCGGTGGCCGCCCGGAGCGCGTCGGCGATTCCCCGGGACTGCGCGAGCGCCAGGGCACTCCCCCGAGTGCCGAGACGTAGTGCGGTCACGAGTCCACCCCGCTCCACCTGATGATTCGCTCGCTGCGCTCGCTCACCGTTCTCCTCCCGATTGCTGTCGGGGCACCGGGGCGCGCAGCGCGGGGCCGCCAGGGTCTCCCTGGCCGCCCAGGCCCGGCAGCTCACCGAGGCCGGGCAGGCCGGCGAGACCGGACATCCGGTTGTTGCCGGGCACCGCGGCCAGTTCGGCGGCGGCCAGATCCGGCACGGTGTCGGCCTGCGAGGTGACCGGCACCTCAAGATCAAATAGCTCGCGGAGCAGCGCGGCGTACTGGTCGCCGCCCGGCTCGGCGGCGAGCTGGCGTACCCGCACGGTCGGCGAGTGCAGCAGGCGCTGCACCACCCGGTGCACCGTGTGGCTCACCTCGGCGCGCTGGTCGTCGGTCAGGTCCGGCCGGCGCTGGGACAGCCGGCGCAGCTCGGCGGTGACCACCTCGTCGGCGCGGGCCCGCAACGCGGCCACCGTCGGCGCGACGTCCGCACCGCGCAGCCAGGTCAGGAACGCCTCCACCTCGGCACCGACGATCCGGGTGACGGCGGCGGTGTCGGTGGCGGCCGGGCCGATCGGCTGGGCAGCGGCCAGTGCGTCCATGTCGATCACCACCACGCCGGGCAGTTCCGCGATGCTCGGCTCGATGTCCCGGGGAACCGCGAGGTCGAGCAGGACGAGCGGATCCGGCCGCTCGGACGCGCGTTGTCGCAGCGCCCGGGTGACCGTCTCCCGGGTGAGTACCGGCTCGATCGACGCGGTCGCGGCGACTACTATGTCCACTGTGGAAAGAGCGCTGGGAAGTTCGGCGATCGGCACCGCCGTCGCGCCGTACGCCTCGGCCAGCCGCAGGGCACGATCGGCGCCCCGGTTGCTCACCCCCACCGGCCCGGCGCCCCGCCGGGACAGCGTGGCCACGGCCAGCGCGCCCATCGAGCCGGCCCCGACCACCAGCACGGGACGCCCCTCGATACCGCCACCGAGGTGCGTGGCGGCCAGGTCGAGCGCGGCGGTGACGACGCTCTGGCCCGCCCGGTCGATGTCGGTCTCGGCGTGCGCCCGCTTCCCGACCCGGAGGGCCTGCTGCATCAACTCGTGCAGCAGCCGGCCGGGCGCGTCCGCCTCGCCCGCGACGTGGTAGGCGTCCCGGATCTGGCCGAGGATCTGCGCCTCGCCGACCACCATCGAGTCGAGCCCGGCGGCGACCCGGAAGGCGTGCTCGACCGCCGCGCCGTCGTAGTGCACGTAGAGATGGTTGGCCAACTCGGCCGGGGCACAGCCGGCGTGGCTGGCGAGCACCGCGCAGATGTCCCCCAGCCCGCCGTGGAAACCGGTGACGGCGGCGTACACCTCGACCCGGTTGCAGGACGACACCACGACGGCCTCGCCGACGTACGGCTGGGCGAGCAGGCGTTCGAGGAACTCCGGCAGTTCGGTGCTGGCGACGACCAGCCGTTCCAGCGTGGCGACCGGGGCGGTGCGATGCGATGCACCGACGACGAGCAGGTTCATGATCCGACCGCCTCCGCATTCGTCGACCGGAGCGATCCGGTGGGCGCGGGCTCGGTGGTGCCGGTGGCCGCGAGTCCACCGGGCAGGGCCGTCAGACCCGCTCCCGCCGAGCCGCCGAGCGCGCCGTTCGGCGCCGCCAGTCCGCCACCGGTGGGTGGAAGCCCCGGCCCGGAGGCGGGTGGCAGGCCGGTCAGCGCCGCCTTGCGATGCTCGTGGAACGAGAGGATCTGCAGTTCGATGGCGAGGTCGACCTTGCGCACGTCGACCCCGTCGGGCACCGCGAGTACGCACGGCGCGAAGTTGAGGATGCTGGTGACCCCGGCGGCGACGAGTTGATCCGCGACGCTCTGCGCGGCGGTCGCCGGAGTGGCGATCACCCCGATCGCGATGCGCTCCTCGGCGGCCACCCGGGGCAACTCGTCGATGTGCTGGACGACCAGGCCGTTGATCTCCTCGCCCACCCGGGCGGGATCGGCGTCGAACAGCGCGGCGATCCGGAATCCCCGGCTGACGAAGCCCGCGTAGCCGGCCAGGGCGTGACCGAGATTACCCACTCCGACCAGGGCGACGGCCCGGCGTTGGGTGAGCCCGAGCACGAACTCGATCTGGTCGATCAGCAGCGCGACGTCGTAGCCGACGCCCCGGGTGCCGTACGAGCCCAGTTGGGAGAGGTCCTTGCGCAGCTTGGCCGAGTTGACGCCGGCCGCCGCGGCCAACTCCTCGCTGGAAACCGTGTCGTTCCCGGTTTCGGCGAGATTGTGCAGGGCACGAAGGTATTCCGGGAGCCTGGCGACCGTCGCCTCGGGAAGATCCGGAAGCGCCGGCACCGCACCGGCTCGGCCGGGCGTGCCTACGGGGCGGTGCTGACTCATGCGACTCCGTGCCATGCGATCCTCGACCAACCGGATCGGCGGGTCATTTCGGGACACCCGCTCGCGACCGCTGTGACCGGCTGTGCTAGCAGGGCTCGTCGGAGTAACAGAGTAGGCGCTTGTGAAGACACGCACAAATCGCGATCTTGATAGATCGCGATAACGCCTCACCTGGGCCTCCACTTACAAGATCAGTGAGCGACCCATCCGGAGTCGTCACGGCGATTATTGCCCAAGTCCGACTTATCTAGCCAACTCGCCGCTGACACGCCGCCGCTCGGCCGCACACTTCCGCCAGGCCAGCATTCTCGGCGCGGCACGGATTTCGTTTGGGCCGGTCATCTTTCGTCAGCGACAATCGGAACCGGCCACCGAATTCCCGCCCCGGATTCCGGCCGCCGGACCGGCACGGCATCCGGCCCGGACCGCCGCCGGCGGACCGCCGACGACGAGGGCGAGGACTCCTCCCCTGGTGGGGACAGCCCTACCCGAAAGAGGCCAGCCGATGGGATGGGGACCAACCGCGTAGATGCCTAGCGTCGAGAACATGACCACCACCGCCACCGCCGTGGGCGCAGGCGCCGAGCCGGGCGTCGGCGCCAGCCGCAGCGTCCTGCGCCAACTCGCCATCGACTCCGGCTACATACTCCTCGGCTTCCCCCTCGCCCTGGCCAGCTTCATCGTGCTGATCGTCGGGTTCTCCCTCAGCGCCGGCATGATGGTCACGGTCACCGGGCTGCCGATCCTCGCCGGGACCCTCTACGCGGCCCGCAGCTTCGCCGACATCGAACGGCTACGGATGCCGGCGGTGCTCCGGCAGCCCCGGGTACGCCCGAACTACCGCACCGTCGAGCCGGGCGCCAGCGCGTGGCGGCGGATCTTCGTACCGATCACCGACGCCCAGTCCTGGCTCGACCTGGCTCACGGCGTCCTCAAGGTGATCATCGCCGTCGGCACGTTCGTGATCACCGTCGTCTGGTGGGCCGGCGCCATCGGCGGTTCCCTCTACTGGGCGTACGACTGGACCCTGCCGACCGGCCCGAACGACGAGGGGCTGCACGAGCTGCTCGGGCTCGGCGACACCCCGGTCGCCCGGATCGGGCTGAACACCGCGCTCGGGCTGTTCTTCCTGATCACCCTGCCGCTGGTGGTGCGGGGCTGCGCCATGATGCAGGCCTCGTTCGGCCGGGCGCTGCTCACCGGGGTCGCGGAGATGCGCAACCGGATCACCGTACTGGAGGAGCAGAAGCGGGCCGCCGTCTCCGCGGAGGCCACCGCACTGCGCCGGCTGGAGCGGGACATCCACGACGGGCCGCAGCAGCGGCTGGTCCGGCTCGCCATGGACCTCAGCCGGGCCCAGCAGCAGCTCGCCTCGGATCCGGACGCGGCCCGGAGGACCCTCGACGAGGCCCTCACCCAGACCCGGGACACCCTCGCCGAGCTGCGCGCTCTCTCCCGGGGCATCGCGCCACCGATCCTGGTCGACCGGGGGCTGCCCAGCGCCCTCGCGGCCCTCGCCGGCCGTGGGTTGATCCCGATCGACCTCACCGTCGACCCGCAACTCGGAACCCGGGACGGCCGCCCCGACCCGGCGGTGGAGAGCACTGCCTACTTCGTGGTGGCCGAGGCCCTCACCAACGTCGCCAAGCACAGCCGGGCCACCGAGTGCTGGCTCACCGTCACCCGCGCCGACCGGACGCTGCGGATCGTGGTGATCGACGACGGCGAGGGCGGCGCGCACCTGTCCAAGGGGCACGGCCTGGCCGGTCTGGCCGACCGGGTACGAGCCAACGACGGCACCCTCAGCGTGCTCAGCCCGCCCGGCGGGCCGACCGAGATCAGGGCCGACCTGCCGTGCTGAGCCCGACCTACCGCGCGGAGTTGACCTACCGGGCCGAGCTGGCGAGCTGGGTCGAGCTGGCCGGCCCGACCGAGCCGACCCGGCACGCCGCCGCCAGTGGCCGGACCCACCCGATCTCCTGGACCGAGCCCATCTCGTGGACCGAGCCCGCCTCCTGGACCGAGCCCGTCTCCTGGACCGAGCGGCACCGATCCGCGCCGGTAGGCAGGGCCGAACCGATACCGTGGGGTGAGTGGACCGGCCCGACCCCACCCGCCCCCGGAACCGTCCGGCTAGTCGGCGGCCCCGGTCAGGTGGTGCCCACGGCATACCCCCGACCCGTGGACGATCCCGGGATGGTAGACAGCAGCATGCGTGTAGTGATCGCCGACGACGCGGTCCTCCTCCGGGAGGGCCTGGTCCGCCTGCTGACCGAGCACGGCCACGACGTGGTGGCGGCGGTCGGTGACGGTACGTCGCTGGTCGAGGCCATCGTCACCCACCGCCCGGACGTTTCGATCGTGGACGTACGGATGCCGCCGTCACACACCGACGAGGGGCTGCGGGCGGCGGTGGAGGCCCGGCAGCGGGTGCCCCGCACCCCGATCCTGGTGCTCTCGCAGTACGTCGAGGTGTCGTACGCCGACGACCTGCTCGCCACGGTCAAGCCCTCCGGCGGCGCCGGTGGGGGTGGCATCGGCTACCTGCTCAAGGACCGGGTGGCGGCGATCGACGAGTTCCTCGACGCGGTACGCCGGGTCGCCACCGGGGGCACGGTGCTCGATCCCGAGGTCGTCGGCCAACTGCTGGTCCGGCGGCGCCGCGACGACCCGCTGCGCGAGCTGACCCCACGTGAGCGGGAGGTGCTCTCGCTGATGGCCGAGGGCAGGTCCAACACCGCCATCGCCCGCGCCCTGGTGGTCAGCGACGGCGCCGTGGAGAAGCACGTCCGGAACATCTTCACCAAGCTCCAACTGCCGCCGGACGAGGAACAGCACCGGCGGGTGCTGGCGGTGCTCGCCTATCTGCGCGGCTGACCCGCTCGCCTAGCTGCGCGGCTGACCCGGCCGACCGCTCAGTCCAGTTTCGCGGCCAGTTCGACGGCCTCGGTGAGCGAGTCGGCCACCGGCCAGCCGCTGGCGCGCAGCCGGGCCGAATCGGTGAAACCACCGGTGTAGAGGACACATCGGGCACCCACCGAGTCGGCGGCCTCGGCGTCGTCGATCGAGTCACCGATCAGGACCGTCGTCGGGCCCTCGACGCCGAACGCCGTCAGGTGCCGGGCCAGGTGCTCCGCCTTCCGTTCGCCACCCACCGTGCCCCGTAGCCCGTCGACCCGACGGAACATGGTGGTCAGGCCGTACCTGTCGACCGCCGGGACCAGCTCGTCGTGGAACCACATCGACAGCAGCGACTGGGAGCCGGTCCAGGACCGGATCGCGGTGACGGCGTCGGCCGCCAGCTCGCAGCTCGCCAGCCCGACCCGGTACGCGTCGTGGAAGAGCTTGTCGAGCCGGCCGAACTCCTCGGCGTCCAGCACCCGGCCGAGCACTTCGGCGTAGTAGTCCGCGATCGGACGGCGGAACTGCGTCCGGTGCTCCTCGGCCGTCACCGCCGGCCCGCCGGCACCGGCCAGGGCCACGTTGGTGGAGGAGACAACCAGGCTCAGGTCGTTGAGCAGGGTGCCGTTCCAGTCCCATACCAGGTGGTCGCGCATTCGAGCACGATACGCGGCGGCTCAGTCGCGTGCTGCGGACAGGTCCCGCAGCAGCCGGTCCTCCTCGACCCGCCAGTAACCGTGCTCGCGGCCGTCGAGCAGCACGACCGGCAGCCGGTCACCGTACTCCCGCTCCAGTTCGAGGTCGCCGGTGACGTCGACCTCGGTCCACCGGTCCCCGGTGACCGCCGCCACCCGGTCGACGGCCTCCTTGGCCACGTCACAGAGGTGGCAGCCGGGCCGGGTGATCAGGGTCAGCCTCGGCTCACTCGTCACCACTGCCCCCCGACTTCCGAAGTATCGACCTGCGCACCCGGCCGATCGCGGAGAGCGGCAGGGACTCGACGAACTCTATCCTGCTCGGGCACTTGAACCTGGCCAGGCTGGCTGCGCAGTGCCGGGACAGGTCGGCGGCCGAGACCGTGCCGCCGGGGGCCCTGACGACGTACGCGACGACCGCCTCGCCGGCCAGCGGGTGCGGTACGCCGAGCACCGCCGACTCGGCCACCTCGGGATGGCCGCCCAGCACCCGCTCGACCTCCTGCGGGTACACGTTGAACCCGTTGACCAGGATCAGCTCGCCGAGCCGGTCGACCAGGAAGAGATCGGAGTCGACGTCGGCGTAGGCGATGTCGCCGGTCCGCCACCAGCCGTCGGCGTCCGGGCCGTCTTGCCCGTCCGGCCAGTAACCGGAGAAGAGGTTGGCGCCACGAACGACGATTTCGCCCGGGTCGGTGCCGGGCGAGGAGAACTCCAGGTCGAGTTCATCGCCATCGTCCTCATTGTCCCCATTGTCGCCCGGGTCAACGGTGGAGCCGTCCCGCCAGAGAACCTCGTCGTCGCGCCCGACGAGCCGCAGTTCGACGCCGGGAATCGGTCGGCCGATCGAGCCCGGCTTCGCCGCCGGACCGGCCAACGTGGACGTCAGCACCGGGGCGGTCTCGGTCAGCCCGTAACCGACCTGGATCTGCCGGCCGGTCGCCTCGGCGAACCGGGCCGCGCCGCCGACGGCCAGCGGGGCGGCGCCGCAGATGGCGACCCGTACCGACGCCATGGCCGTGCGCAGCGCCGATCCGACGGGCACACCGGCCGCCGCCGGGGCGTCGGGCAGCAGAACCCAACCGAGGAACATCGACGGTACGCCGACCAGCACGCTCACCCGCTGCCCCGCCACCACCGCCAGTACGGCGTCCGCGTCGAACCGGTCGACGAGCACACCACACGCCCCGTGGTACGCCACCGCGCCCAGCCCGGCGTTCAACCCGTACGCGTGGAACAGCGGAAGGGCGAGCAGCACCCGGTCGTCCGGCCCCACCACCGACGGCTCGATCCGGTCGATCTGCTCGTGGTTGGCCAGCAGCGCCCGGTGGGAGAGCATCGCGCCCTTGGGCGCCCCGGTGGTGCCGGAGGTGTAGAGCAGTACCGCCACCGCCTCCGCATCCGTCCCGATCGGTGGGTCGGCCGGTTCGGCCGGCACCCGCGTCGACCCGCTCGCCGGATCCGGGGCGGTCGGCAGCGTGGTGTGCACCTCTACCAGCGCCGGAAGCTCGGCGGCGATCCCGGCGATCGTCGCCCGGACCTGCTCGGTACAGATCAGTATCGCCGCCCCGGAGTCCGCCAGGATGTGCCGCAGCTCCGGACCGGTCAGCGCCGGATTCACCGGTACGGCGACCAGCCCGGCCCGTTGGATGCCGAAGAACGCGACCGCGAAGTCGGGCGAGTTGGCCAACGCGATGGCGATCCGGGCCGGATGTCCGGCGCTCGGTCCGGGGGCGCGGCGGCGGAGCGCGTCGGCGACCCGGTCCACCGCCCGATCCAGTTCGGCCCAGTCCATCGTGCCGTCCGGCCAGACGAGGGCGGTTTGGCCACCTCTGGTGGTGGCGGCCAGGCGTACCCGGTCGGCGAGGGTCACGGCGGGCGGCTGGGCCGGGGTGCTCGCTCCATCCTGCACGGTCGCTGAGTCTGACACAGTGGCGCGACGGCCGGGTGCTCGTACCACCCGCCGTTCCAACGGTCGCACATCCGACCACCCCGGACTCACGGCACGGACCACAGCGGACCGGACGGCCTCGCGGGATTTTCTCGACTTCGAGGCGGTGCCGGGGTACCGTCCACGAGACCGTAACGGGTTTCGCGATACCAGCCACAGGACCGGGTGGCTCTCCATTAGCACATATACAGCGGCACGCCCAAGGCGTGCCGCCATCTGGCGTTTTTGGACGTTTTCCCTGCTCAGGACGCCTGTCGTAGCACTGTCCGGGATCTGACAACGCACAAGCGGTGCGCCCTAACGGGTGTCTTTCGGGAAATACTTTGGCTCTGTGTAACGGACTTGCCGCGTAAGGGTGACGTTGGCCCTATCATCACTCGGGTCGGCTCACCCCTTTTGACGTGAGTCGACACCCCTCAGCCCGAGGAGGCCGCCGTGCCTGTCAGAGCACTGCACCAGCAGCTGTGGGGCGTGTGCCGTCGTACGGCGCACCCCGGAACCGTCGTATCGGATCGCACCGATCCCGGCGGGGGTACCGCCACCACCGCGGGCGGGCCCCGGCAACCGGCCCCGCGGCCCCGGCCGGCCGGGGAGGTCCAGTGAGCACATACGGATATGTTGACGGAACGGCCCGTGGCCAGGTCCGCAACGCCCGCTTCGCCCTCACCGAGGGTCTGAACCAGCTCCGCACGTCCATGGGCGACGTCCGCGCGTCCATGGACGACATGCTGAGCCTGGCGGTGCGGGGCGACGGCGGCTCGAAGCGTACCCGGAACCGTCCACATCCGAACGAGACGCCGACCCGGCAGAACACCCCGGGCGGCAACGCCAGACCGGTCGGGGGCCGGGTGGCGAGCCCCACCCGGCCGGCCATGCCGGCCCAGTCGGGGTCCGGGCCGGCGCCGACCGAGACCGGGCCCCGGCCGGACAGTCCGGACACCGAGACGGCGATCCTGCCGGTCGTACCGGCCACCGAAGAGTCGACCGGTTCCGGCGGCGGATCTCCGACCGGCTATCCCGACCGGCCCGACCCGTCGGATCCGGCCCGGGAGGTCTGGGCGCTGGTCGAGCGGGCGCAGGCGGGCGAGCCCGAGGCGTTCGGGCTGATCTACGACCGGTACGTGGACACCGTCTTCCGGTTCGTCTACTTCCGGGTCGGCAACCGGCAACTCGCCGAGGACCTGACCTCGGACACCTTCCTCCGGGCGCTGAAGCGGATCGGCAGCTTCACCTGGCAGGGCCGCGATCTGGGCGCCTGGCTGGTCACCATCGCCCGGAACCTGGTCGCGGACCACTTCAAGTCCGGCCGCTACCGCCTGGAAGTTACTACGGGTGACGTTCTGGATGCGGACCGCGAGGATCGTGGGCCCGAGGGGAGTCCGGAGGCGGCCGTCGTCGAGCACATCACGAATGTCGCCTTGCTGACCGCCGTCAAACAGCTCAACCCCGAGCAGCAGGAGTGCATCGTTCTGCGATTTCTACAGGGTTTCTCGGTGGCGGAGACCGCTCGGGCGATGGGCAAGAACGAAGGTGCGATCAAGGCGTTGCAGTACCGCGCGGTCCGGGCCCTGGCCCGGCTCCTGCCGGACGGCTTCCAACCGTGAAGCGCTCCCACGGCCACCGGAGCGGCCGGGTGACACTCCTCACTCTTCGTAGTATCCACCCGCCGATGCCCGTAACCGGTCGCCCCCGCCGACCGTTTGTCCCGGTGCGACCGGTAGTTGCCCCGGGTTCCCTCCGGCCGGTCGGTTGGTCGGATCGTTGATCCGGCTGCGGATGCCGCAGCCTGATCCTGCGTCAGCCACCGTCGCACCCCGACGGCGACGACGTCGACCGCGGCGTCGCGACCAGCGAAGGGAGGTGTCGGCGGTGAATTGGAAAACGTTCTACCGCCAGCGCGCCGAGCGCTTCGCGCAACTACTCGACGAAGCGAACGGGGCCCGTCGCCACCACATCCGGACCCGAGTCGACACCGACCTCGCCAAACCTGTGGCGATCGGGCAACGGCTCCAGGACGTCCGCTCCACCGTCGAGGTCGATCCCGACTTCCGGGCCGGCCTGCGGGCCATGCTGGTCGCCACCGCCGAACGCGAGGGGATCGGCGCCACCGCCACCGCCACCACCACCGCCGATCCGATAGCCGACGGCACCGACCGACCCGCGGCAGCGCGGACCGGACGCGCCGTCGGCCGACCCGCGCTCCGTGATCCCGGCACCCGGACCCGAGCCAGGGCCCGCGGCGCGATCGTGATCGGGGTCGCCATCGGCGCGATCGCCGTCTCCGGGATGTCCGCCGCCAGCGAGAACGCCGTCCCCGGCGACGCGCTGTACGGCATGAAGCGGCACACCGAACGGGCCCAACTGGCCCTCGCCAGCTCCGACCTCAGCCGGGGCCAGCTCTTCCTCGACTTCGCCCGCACCCGGCTCGCCGAAGCGGTCGCGGTCGGCGGCCAGAGCTACGGCTTCTCCGCCGTCCTCGACGACATGGACGCCGACACCCAGCAGGGCATCAAGCTGCTCACCACCGCGGCGGTCCAGCGCCGGGACCCGGCCGCGCTCGACGCCGTCGACGCCTTCGTCCGCCAGCAGCGTCCCCAGGTCGCCAGGCTGTTCGAGGGCACCACCCGGGCCACCCGCGAGCGGGCCGACGACTCGGTCAACCTGCTCGACTCCGTGCAACGCCGGTCGAACGGGCTCCGCGACGCCCTGGCCTGCGGCGCCGGTGCCACCGGCCGGGCCGACCTGATCGGGCCGCTGCCCCGCGCCTGCCCGCTCGGTCGGGACTCGGTGGACCCCTCCCCGCAGGCACCTCCGGAGGAGGATGCCAGCGACCGTAGCCAGAGTGAGCCGCCCCGGACCACGGAGCGCGCGACCCCGACCCGCACGCCCGTCCCCTCGCCGACCCAGGAACAGCCGGCCGTCCGGGACAGGCCCGCGGACCCGGCGCACCGCTCCGGCGGCTGACCCGTCCCGGCGGTACGACCGCCACCAGGTCCGGACCACCGGTCGGCCCGGACGCCAGGTGCGCCCCCGCCACTGGAGCTACCCTCGCTGTGAGTACGCATGAGCGAGGGGGTCCCCGCGTGGTCCGCACCCGCAAGGTGACGGTCAGCACCGACGAACACGGCCACACCGCAGGCTGGGCGGCGTCGGGGCTGGACACCACGCTGCCCGTACCGGTCGGTTCCGCCGACGACCGCGCCGCCGGCTTCTTCGACGTGGACAACACGGTGATGCGGGGCGCCTCCATCTACTGGTTCGCGCGCGGACTGGCGTCCCGGAACTACTTCACCACCTCCGACCTGGTCCGGTTCGCCTGGCAGCAGCTGCGGTTCCGGGTACTCGCCACCGAGCATGCCGGCAACATGTCGCAGGCCAAGGAGGCGGCGCTGGCGTTCGTGGCCGGTTGGCGGGTCGAGGACGTCGAACGACTCACCGAGGAGATCTTCGACGAGTTGATGGCCCCGAGGATCTGGGCCGGTACCCGGGCGCTCGCCCAGCAGCACCTGGACGCCGGGCAGCGGGTGTGGCTGGTCACCGCCGCCCCGGTCGAGATCGGCCGGGTCATCGCGATCCGTCTCGGGCTCACCGGCGCGATCGGCACGGTCGCCGAGATCCGCGACGGCGCCTACACCGGCCGCCTCGTCGGCGACCTGATGCACGGGCCGGCCAAGGCGGACGCGGTGGTGCAGCTCGCCGCGGTGGAAGGACTCGACCTCGACCGGTGCGCCGCGTACAGCGACTCGGCCAACGATCTTCCGATGTTGTCCGCCGTCGGACGGGCGGTCGCGATCAACCCGGACAGCGCCCTGTGCCGGGTCGCCCGGGACCGTGGCTGGTCGGTGTACGACTTCCGGACCGGCCGGAAGGCGGCCAGGATCGCCGTACCGTCGACCGTCGCCGCCGGTGTGCTGGCCGGCGCGGTGACCGCCGGCCTGGCCATGCGGCGACGCTGGCAGACCAGGTGACGATCGCCGGTCTCCGGCCCCGGATCCAGGCCCGGCTCGTCCGCGCCCAGCGGTCCCGGCTGGTCGGGCTGGTCGTCGCGCTGACCGGCGCCCTGGCCCTGATCGCACTGCCGCCCGCCACCGGAAGGCAGCCCGCCGTCGCGTCCGAGCTGACCACCATCGCGCAGGCCTGGCCGGACGCCGAACGGACGGACCTGCCGGTCGGCCTGGCCGACGGGTCGGCGTACACCCCGATGCTCTTCTTCGACCTGCGGGAATCGCTCGGCACCGCGCCCAGCCCGGACGGGACCCGGCTGCGCCTCGTACTCCGGTCCGTGGACGGGGCGGTCCGGGAACTGCGGCGGCTGCCGGTCGACCGCGCACCCCAGTACTCCGGCCTCACCCGGTCCGGCGACGACATCGCCTGGGCCGAGTCGACCGAGGACCGGCAGGGCCGGGCCCGCACCGAGATGTGGACCGTCAACCTGCGCTCGGGGCAACCGGCCCGCCGGCTCACCACCGACACCGGTGAGGTGATCTTCTTCAACTCCGCGTACGACATGGTGCTCGACAGGGGCCGGCTGCGCTGGGCCTCGGTGGCGCCGGGCGAGGAGACGGCGACCGAGATCCGTTCGGTGGCCCTGCGCGGTGGGCCGGTCGAGGTACGGACCGAACCGGGGGCCTGGGCGATGTCGGCCCTACCGTGGCTGGTCAGCGCCGGCAGTGGCGAGAGCGGGCCGGTCCAGCTGCGCAACCTCGACGCCCGGACGGTTGTCGACGTCGGGGCGTCCGAGTCCGAGTTGATCACTTGTAGTCCGGCCTGGTGCCGGGTGCTGGCGATGTCCGGCAGCGGTCCCAGCCGGATCGAGCTGATGCGCCCCGACGGCACCGATCGCCGGCAGGTCGCCGATGGAACGGCCAGTGCCTCGGTGATCGACGTCGGGGCCCTGGACCGCTTCGAGGTTCTCTCGCTCGCCGACGCCGAGCGCGCCGCCGCCGGCACCCAGCGGTTGCTGCTGCACGACCTGCGCGAGCGCCGGACCGTGGTCGTCGCCGAGGGCGTCGGGATGGTGCTGTGCCGGGACGGCGTTCTCTGGTGGTCGACCGGCGAGACCGAGACGACCGGCTGGCAGGCCGTCGACCTCCGCAGCCTGCGCTGAACCCGCGCTGGCGGCGGGTGGCGGTCCCGGGGGTCAGGGACCGAACGGATCGGGCCGCTGCTCCAGCAACTGGTGCAGGGTCTGCTGGATGGTCTCCCGCACCTGGTCGGCCAGGTTGAAGACGACCAGCGGATCGTCGGCGGAGTCGACGAGATGGTCGGTCGGGATCGGCGGGCAGAACTTGATCAGCCACTTGCTCGGCAGCGGCACCGCTCCGAGCGGCCCCAGCCACGGGAAGGTGGGCGTCAGCGGGAAGTACGGCAGCTTGAGCAGCCGGGCCAGCGGCTTGACGTCCGCGAGCATCGGGTACGTCTCCTCGGCGCCGACGATCGCCACCGGGATGATCGGCGTACCGGTGCGCAGCGCGGCGGAGACGAATCCGCCCCGGCCGAAGCGTTGCAGCTTGTAGCGGTCGGCGTAGAGCTTGCCGACGCCCTTGAACCCCTCGGGGAAGACGCCGACCAGTTCACCCCGGCCCAGCAGGCGCTCCGCGTCGGGGTTGCAGGCGACCGTGCCGCCGCTCTTGCGGACCAGCTCGGAGACCACCGGCATCCGGAAGACCAGGTCCGCACCGAGCAGGCGTAGGAAGCGGTGCCGGGGGTGCCGGTCGTGCAGCACCGCCGAGAGCACCATCGCGTCCATCGCGACCGTTCCGGAGTGGTTGCCGACCACCAGTCCGGCGCCGTCGACCGGCAGGTTCTCCACGCCGAAGACCTCGGTCCGGAACCAGTCGCGGTAGAGCCGCCGCAGCACCGGATGGAAGACCTGTTCGGTCAGCTCGGGGTCGAACCCGAACTCGTCGACCTCGTACTGGCCGGAGAGCCGCCGACGCAGGAACGCCAGCCCGGCCGCGACCCGCCGGTCCCAGACGTCGCCCGGCCGATCGGCCACCGCCGGCTCCACCGGCCCCGGCACGTGTCCGTTGCGCCGCGCCGGCCGGTCCAGGTCCGCGCCGTCGTCCCCCGGCGGTACGCCGAGCCGTCCGACCCCGTTCGCCGCGTTCCGACCGCCACCGGTGGCATCGTCAGTCATGTTCCGCCTCGCTCCGCTGCGCGGCGCCGCGATCCTCGATCGCACCGAGTTGACCGATCCGGTCCCGGACCCTGGCCCGGGTGTGCCGGATCCCGTCCATGATCGCCTGCTCGGCCCGCCGTAGCTGCTCCGGACCGAGCACCGTTCCGTCGCCGTGGCTGGAGATGAAGTCGTCGAACGCGGCGGCGGTGGAGCGCGGGGTGAAGGCGTACTCGCTGATCAGTCTGGTGGTGTCGACCACCCTGCCGTGCACGAACAGGTCGACCTGGTCGAGGCCGTAGCCTCCGAAGCCCAGCACCCGGGCGAGTCCGGCCGCGCCGGACAGCCCCGGCTCCAGCACCGGTACGGCGACCCGACCGGCCCGACGGATCGCCTGGGAGAGGGCGAGCACCCCGGGACCCGCCACGTTGTACGTCCCCGGATGCTCCTCCACCACCGACCGGTGCAGGACCTCCAGGACGTCGTCGACGTGCACGAACTGCAACCGTGGATCACGCCCGAGCACGGTCGGCACGAAGGGCTGGGCGAAGTAGCGGGTGAGGGTCGTGTTCGCCATCGACCCGATGAACGGCGCGAACCGCAGCACCGTGGCGGTGACGTCGGGGCGACGGCGCCGGAACCCGCGGACGTACCCCTCGATGTCAAGGATGTCCCGGGCGAATCCCCCGCGCGGTACCGCCTGGGGTTCGGTGTCCTCGGTGAAGACGGCCGGGTCGCGGAACGACGCCCCGTAGGCGGCGGTCGACGACCGGACGACCAGCTTCCGCAGCCGGGGCGCCCGTTGGCAGGCGGCGAGCAGCTGCATCGTGCCGATGACGTTCTGCTCTTTCATCGCCGCCCGGCCGCCCTGCTGCGGGTCTGCCGCGGTGACCAGGGCGAGGTGTACGACGGCGTCGGCACCCAACTCGTCGATCACGGTGCTCGCCGCGCCCGCGTCGGCCCGGACCCGTTCCACGCCGTCGAGCAGCGGGGCGAACTCGGGCGCCGGGTCGTGCGCGTCGAGGCCGATGACCCGGTCTATCCGGTCATCGGCGACGAGCCGGGCCGCGACGTGCGCGCCGAGGAAACGACTGACCCCGGTCACCACGACCACCCCCGGAGCACCAGGGGTGCTACCGGGGGTCACCTCGCGCTCCGCACGGACCGACCCGGGCCGGGCCCGGACCGCCGCGACGTCGTCACGTGGGCCTCCGAAGGTCGACAGGTGACCGGCGTCACCGCTGGCCGGGCCTGCGCCCGGCCAGGGTCACTTACCGAGACGGCGACGCTGGACGCGGGTCTTGCGCAGCAGCTTGCGGTGCTTCTTCTTGGCCATACGCTTGCGGCGCTTCTTGACCACCGAGCCCATACGACAGCCCTTCTGGTGCGACGTGCTGGACGGACCGGAGGCACCCTCGGGTGCAGCCGGTAACCGAGCTGGACAACGGACCGGACCGGCACGGTGGGCAGTCACACACACCGGCACGTGGCCACGGCCGCGTTCCAGACTAGCCCTCGGCCATCAGGGCGCCGAACGCGCCCCCTGGGCAAGCCTCCCGGGACGTACGGAAGGCCGCCACCGCACCGGGTCCCCGACGGTGTCCAGGGCGTCGCCGGGCCGGGCCGCCAGCCCCCGGTCAGCGACCCGACACCTGCTCAGCCGTCAGGCGGTCTCCTGAAAGGCGCCGCGCAGGTACTCGTGCACGGCGTGCTCCGGCACCCGGAACGACCGACCCACCCGGACCGCCGTCAGCTCGCCGGAGTGCACGAGCCGGTAGACCGTCATCTTCGACACCCGCATGAGCGTCGCCACCTCGGCGACGGTCAGGAACCTCACCTCCGGCATTCGGCCGTCGGACTGTGGTGATCCTGCCATGGCTCACCAACCCATCCCAATCCCCGGCGCGTGCCGCCCGGTGGGATGCTTCCGCGCCGCGGCGGGCTACGCGCGTGTTACCAGTACGGTAACGGGACGGCTGTGACCGGCGCGATCCCTTCGGGCAATTGATCATCCCTGGACATCCCAGCGCCAGGTGGGAACGGGAAACCACCACACATCCGAGGTCATTCCGCGCGCAGTGCGATTACCGGGTCCAACCGCCCGGCCCGCTGCGCCGGCACCACCCCGAAGATGATCCCGACCACCGCCGAGACCCCGAACGAGAGCGCCAACGACCACCAGGTGACCGCGGCCGGCACCGGGGAGAGGGCCGACACCAGCAGCGAGGCGCCGACGCCCAGCCCCATCCCGAGCACCCCGCCCAGGACGGTCAGCAGCACCGCCTCCAACAGGAACTGGATCCCGATGTCCCGGGGCCTGGCCCCGACCGCCTTGCGGAGACCGATCTCCCGGGTCCGCTCGCGTACCGAGACCAGCATGATGTTGGAGACGCCGACGCCGCCGACCAGCAGCGAGATGCCGGCGATCGCGGCCAGTACGCCGGTCAGCACCCCGAGGATGTCCCCGAGCACGCCGAGAATCTGCTCCTGGGTCACCGCGCTGAACTCGGTGTCGGGATGCCGGCGGGACAACTCGGCGACGATCCGGTCACCGAGTTCGGAGATCTTCTCCCGGTCCGGTGCCTTGACCGCGATCCCGTCGATCCGCTGGGTGCCGTACAGCCGGTGGGCGGCGGTCACCGGGATGTGCACCTCGTCGTCCCGGTCCACGCCCAGGCTCTGGCCGAGCGGCGCGAAGACCCCGACCACCCGGAACCGTACGCCCGCGATCGCGACCTGCTGGCCGACCGGCTCCCGGTCGCCGAAGAGGGTGGTCGCCACCGTGGCGCCGAGCACCGCCACCCGGCGACTCGTGTCCACGTCGGACGCGGTGAGGTAGGCGCCCCGGTCCAGGTCACGGACGAACACCTGGGGCGTGGTCTCCAGTACGCCCTGCACGGTGGTGAACGCGGAGCGGTTGCCGGCGCGTACCGTCTCGCCGGAGGTGACGGTGACCGCGACCCGCCGTGGGTCACCGACCACCCGGTTCACCGCCTCGACGTCGGCCAGGGAGAGCCGGGACACGGCCGGTGCCGCACCGAAGTCGATCCGACCGGGCACCACGATGAGCAGGTTCGACCCGAGCCCCTCGACCTGCTGTTCCACCTCGCGCTTGGCGCCGGTGCCGATGGCGACCAGCACCACCACCGCGGCCACCCCGATGATCACACCGAGCATGGTGAGCATGCTGCGCAGCCGGTTGGCCGACAGGGCGTCCAGGGCGACCCGCCAGGCCTCGGCGATCCTCACGACCCACTTCCCGGGCCGGTGCCGGTCGACCCGCCGCACCGCTCGCACCGGTCACCGGCGGCCGGGGTGTCCCCGCGGCGTTCGGTGGCTCCGGTGGCGCCACCGGAGCCACCGAACGGGTGCCCCGAGTCGCTTCCGGACGCTCGTCGGGGCTCCGCGCTGGGAGCGGGATCTACTATCTCAGGCCCCCGGCGTGCCGCTGGCACGACCGTCGGCGTACCCGGATCGTCGGCTGGTGGTACGACGACGACTCCGTCCCGCATGACGACCTGCCGCCGTGCCCGCGCGGCGACCTCCCGGTCGTGGGTGACCAGCACGAGTGCCACCCCTGAGCTGGCATTCAGGTCTTCGAGCAGGCTCAGCACCGACTCGCCCGTCACACTGTCGAGGTTGCCGGTCGGCTCGTCGGCGAGCAGCACCACCGGATCGGTGACCAGGGCACGGGCGATCGCCACCCGCTGCTGCTCGCCCCCGGAGAGCTGGTTGGGCCGGTGGTCGAGCCGATGGCCGAGTCCGACCCGCCCCAGCATCGCCGCCGCCATGGTCCGCCTGCGCCGGCCGCCGATCCCGCGATAGACCAGCGGCAGCGCCACGTTGTCGACCGCGGACGTCCGGGGCAGCAGATGGAACGACTGGAACACGAAGCCGATGGTCTCGTTGCGCAGCTTCGCCAACTCCCCGGCGTCGAGGGTGGCCACGTCCCGGCCACCGATCGCGAGCCGGCCACCGGTCGGCCGGTCCAGCCCGCCGAGCAGGTGCATCAGCGTCGACTTCCCCGAGCCGGACGGCCCGACGATGGCCACGTAGTCACCGGCGGCGATGGTCAGCGACACCCCGCGCAACGCGGCCACCGACGTCCCGCCCAGGTCGTACGTCCGACCCAGGTCGACCGCGTCGACCGCGACCCCCGGCCGTCCGCCCCGGGCCCCGTCGGACGCCGGTCCCGCCTCCCGGCGGCTCACCGCACCCGCTCTCCGGTACGCACCTGATCCGCTCCGGTGACCACCACCTGCTGGCCCGGCTGCACGCCGCTGACGATCTGCACCAGGTCCTGCCCCTGTACGCCGACCGTGACCGGCACCCGCTCGGCGATACCGTCCCGGACCAGCCACACCGCGTCCCGTCCGTCGGCGACGTGCACGGCCGCCGCCGGTACCGTCACCGCGTCCGTGGCCTCCCGGACCCGCAGCCGGACCACCGCACTCATCCCGGGTCGGGGCGCGGGCGCGGCCCGCCCGTCGGCGAACCGTCCCGAACCGAGCGACAGCCGTACCCGGTACGACACGCCACCCCGGGTCGACGCGGTCGGCAGTACGTCGACCGAGCGGACCCGGGCCGGGTAGGTGGCGCCGGTGGCGGCGTCGAGTTCGACGGTCGCCGGCACACCCTCGGTCACCAGCAGCACGTCGGTCTCGTCGACGTCGGCCACCAGGCCGAGATCGGTGAGGTCGACCACGGTGAGCACGGCCGTCCCGGCGCTCACCCGACCGCCGACCGGCACGGCGCCGTCGACGCCGGCCACGGGTGCGGCGGCGGTATCGGAGCCGAGCAGCCCGGCCGGGTCGACGCCGGTTGTCGAGCCGAGCCCACCGGTCGCCCCGAGCAGACCTGCCAGCGCCTCCGTGGAGCCGGAACCACCGGTCGAGGCGGGGCCGCCGAGCTGCACCACGCCACCGATCGGCGCCCGCAGCACCAACGCGTCGACCGTCGCCTTCGCCAGGTCGTACGCCTGCTCGGCCTGCAGGCGCTGGGCCTCGGACATCGCGCGTACCGCGGAGTTCAGCCCGGCGACGCCGCGCTGGACCGCCCGGACCGCGTCCCCGGCGACCTCGGACGCCGCCTCGTACTGCCGCTCCGCGACCCGGACCTGGGCGAGCAGCACCGCCCGCTGTTGCGAATCGGTGAGCTTGTCGGCGGCCCTGCGGGCGGCGTCGAACGCCTGCTCCGCCGCCCGGTCGGTGCGCCGGCGCAGCCGGGACAGGTCACCGCCGCCGCCGATCCCCCGCCCCGCACGCCGGGCCGCGTCGCGCGCCTGCCGGGCCTTTGCCAGCCGGTCCCGGGCCGAGGGGGATTTGATGACGGCGAGAACCTGGCCCGACCTGACCCGATCACCCGGCCTCACCCGCAGCTCGGCCAGGGTGCCGTCGGCGGGGGCGCTGAGCGTGGCGGCGGCCCGCGCCGTCACGCTGGCCGGCGCGTCGACCAGTTCGGCGACGCTGGCCCGTTCGGCACTGGCCAGGCCGACGTCGCCGTCTTCCTCACAGGAGGCGGCGGAGAGGCCGAAGAGGACGCTGGCGGTGATCAGGGTGGCGGAAATGACCGGTCGACGGGGCCGCGATGCTGCGGACAGGCGCGGCGGAGAGGCACGACGCACGCCGCCATGGTACGAGGTGCCGGGCGCCCGGACGACTCGACGCGCAGGTCGGCGCCGCCTCCGCGCCGCTGCGTCGCCGAGCCGCGCCGGCCGCCCGCCGACCGCCGTATTGACGGGCCACGATCAGGAGGCGGTCTTCTTCACGTACTTCACGCAGTCGTCGTGCAGCGTCGTCCAGGCCACACCGAACGCCTCCTGCGAGGCCTCCGCCTCCGGCCTGCCGTCGTGCACCACGAGTTCGAAGAAGTTGAGCACGTCCTGGTCGCCGAACCGGTCGACGAGGTGCCGGACGGCCAGGTAGCCGACCCCGTAGCTGCTGGCGACCTGCCAGTCGGCCGAGTCCTCGTCCGGCGCCACGTCCTCGAGCTTGCCGTCCCAACCGGAGTCGACCAGGCGCTCGACGTCGCGCAGCCCCTGGTAGCGGTTCACCGACTGACCACCGGCCGCGGCGTTCTCCGCCAACCCCTCGACCAGCCACCACGCGTCGCTGCCGATCCGGCCGGCACCGGACAGCGATGACGCGTGGGTCAACTCGTGCCGCATCAGCTCGCCGTACTGGCCGGGGGCCAGCCCCTTCGAGTTGAGCACCAGGTCGTACTGCTCCTCACCGACCGGCACCGCGTAGCCGGCGGTCCACTCCGGCCGGTCGCCGCCGTACCAGAGCTTCCACTCGTTCGGCCCGGCGTAGAAGATCAGGTAGCGGTCCGGCGGCGAGTCGTCCACGGCGTACCGGTCGGCGACCTTGGCCGCCTTCTCGGCCTCCCGCAGCAGTTCGGGCAGCCGGTCCCGGAAGGCCCGGGGCGTGGCGACCAGCGTCCGGTCACCGATCGACGCGACCAGTTCGTCGGTCTCCCACGGCCGTGGCCGGTCGGGGCCTTCGGGCGGGTCGATCGCGGTCAGCTGCGGCTGGCCGGCCGTGTCCCGCCACCGGGTGACGATCGTGATCTCGTTGGGTTCGCAGTCCGGTGTCACGAAGCAGTGTTGGACGATGAGGTCCGCGCGCCAGGTGCCGGGCTCGTCCAGCCGGACCAGCTTGCCGTGCAGCTCCGGCTGCCACTTGGTGACCTGCATCGCCCGCAGGGTCCGGAACTCCCGCCGGAGTTGCCGCGACAGCGGCGTGCCCGGCCCGGCGAGTGCGAGGTAACCGTTCTCGTCGCCGCCGAGCAGCGCGGTCGCCTGCTTGTCGAGCAGGCCCATGACCCGGTCTCCGAGCCAGTCCCGGGTGACGGTGGGCGCGTCGCCGGGCTCCGGGCTGGCCACGGCCGCTCCGGCCTCGGCCTCCTGTTCCGGCGAGCCGTTCCGGGCGAGCACGACCGCCCCGGCGACCACCGGCGTCGCGCAGAGCAGGAGCACCAGCACCGTCCCGAGCACCACCCACGGCCGCCACGAGCGCCGCGCGGGCGGCACCGGGCCGCCGGCACCGGGATAACCGCCCGGCCCCGGGTAGCCGCCGGGCGGCGGATAGCCACCGGAGGCCGGATAGCCGGCGGGCGTCGGGTAGCCACCCGGTGCTGGATAGCCACCGGGTGTCGGATAGCCACCCGGTACCGGGAAGCCACCCGGTGCCGGATAGCCGGTGGGCGGCGGATAGCCGGCGGGCTGGTACCTGCCCGGGGGCGGGTAGCCGGCGGGCGACTGGTAGCCGCCCGGGGGTGGGTAGCCGGGCTGCTGGTAGCTCTCCGGGGCCGGGTAGCTCTCCGGCGGTTGGTCATCATCGGGCGCTCGGTAACTACCGGCTGGTTCGGATCCGGCCGGCGGCGGATAACCAGCTGGTGGCTGGTATCCGGCCGGCGGGGAGTGGCCGGCTGGTGGCTGGTATCCGGCCGGCGGCTGATGCCCGTAGTCCCCGTCGCTCACGGCCCGGAGAGTACGACCATCCGTCCAGTCGTGCGACCCACCTTTCGCCATCTGGGTCAACCGAGACCGGATCGACACGGCCGTCGTCACCGACCACGGCGGGCGCGACCAGGGGCGTCGGGCGCCAGCCCGACCTCACGACAGTCCTCTGTGGACGCACGGTCCGCCGGTCCGCCCCTCCGCCCGTTACGACCCGACGAGCTGGTGCGGCGATCGGAGTTCCCGTTCCCGGTGCGGGGCCGCCGCGTGCCAGCAGTGCCAGGCGGAGGCGAGCACCAGGGCGGACAACGTCAGCCAGCCCAGCCCGCCCGCCAGCAGCCCGGCACCCCCGCCCTGAGGCGGCAGTACGGTCAGCAGCCCGCCGCAGAGCAGCGTCGTCCCGATCACCACCGAGGCGAGTACGGCGGTCAGCCGCGCCACGACCAGGTGTACTCCGACGTGGCGCAGCCCCCAGCGCAGCAGGACGACCGTGACGACGGCGGTAGTGATCGCGAACCCGGAGAACACGTCGGTCGCCCGCGCCAGCCACAGGTAGGCCGCACCCGGCTCGGTGGTGCCCCACAGTTGCTGCCAGCCGCCCACCCGGCCCATCAGCTCGGTCGTGACGAACTGGGTGCCGAGTGCGGCGAGCAGCAGCCCCGCCGTACGGCGGGCCTGGTCAACGGCCAGCACGTCCTGAAGCCCCGCCGCGATCCGCCGCGCCGACCCGAACTCCAGTACGGCGAGCCGCTCCGCCTCCGGCGTACCGGCCCCGTCCCGTTGGTGGCTCTCGGCGGCGTCGACCAGCGCGTCACGGATCTCGGTCAACATGTCCGCGCGGAGCCGGGCGGATCCCCGCAGCCCCGAGCCCACCTCGGAGACGTAGTCGTCGATAGCGGCCGTCACCGGGTCAGTCTCGCGGGTCGGGTGGAGGGTCCGCCATCCGGAGGATCCCTGACCGGGATACGACGGCTTTCACGTGGGCCGTGCCCCAACGCGTCGGATGTACGGATTCGACCTTTCCGGGTCTTGTTCGACGTATCGCATATTAAGTCCTCTCGACTCACTGTCTGCTTTTCCTTGCCCGAACTGAATTGATGGGATCTGGCCGCCGTCGATCCGGATCGCACTTTTCAAGCGTGCAGCAGCCTAATTCCACTTAATCGTGGGTTTTCTTCACGTAAGCCCGCGATGCCCAGAAGGGCGCCGTACGGTGACGTTCAGTGGCTACAACCCATTTGTAGCCCTCCGCGCCCCACTTGGTGCGGCCGTGTCTTGTATTCGAAAGGCAGGGAGCTTGATGTCCGAATTCCAAGGGAGCCATGCGGATCCCGGTCAGCCCACAACGCGGCCCACAAGGCGGCGATCCCGGTGGTTCTTAGCCGCCGGAGGGATCGTCGCGGGCAGCCTGGTGGTCGGAGCGGCTGGCCTCACCGGCGTGGCAACGATGGCCGGCGACAAGGGCCTGACCGATCTGAACCTGGGAAATCTGTCAGTCGTCGCCCCCGACAACGACAAGGGCGAGAACGGCAACGATCCCGGCAAGCACGACGAAGACCCCAAGGACCCGAAGGACAAGCGCGAAGAGGGTCAGGACTCTGGCGGCAGCGGCTGGCAGGGTGGGGAGAAGGACAAGGGCTGCGACACCGGGAACAGCGGAGGCTGGAACGGCTCGTGGCAGGGCAAGGGTGAGCACGACAAGCCCAAGGACCCGAAGGACAAGCACGAGGAGTCCAAGGACCCGAAGGACAAGCACGAAGAGTCCAAGGACCCGAAGGACAAGCACGAAGAGTCCAAGGACCCGAAGGCCGGACCGGCCGAGACCAAGGACCCGAAGGCCGGACCCACGGCATCCAAGGACCCGAAGGCCGGACCGGCCGAGACCAAGGACCCGAAGGCCGGACCGACGGAGACCAAGGACCCGAAGGCCGGACCGACGGAGACCAAGGACCCGAAGGCCGGACCGACGGAGACCAAGGACCCGAAGGCCGGACCGACGGAGACCAAGGACCCGAAGGACAAGCACGAGGAGTCCAAGGACCCACACGGCTCCGGCTGGCAGGGTGGCTCGCAGGGCGGCTGGCAGGGCGGTTCCCAGGGCGGCTCGCAGGGCGGCTCCGGCTGGCAGGGCGGTTCTCAGGGCGGCTCGCAGGGCGGGTCGGGCTGGCAAGGTGGCTCGCAGGGTGGCTCGCAGGGCGGGTCGCAGGGCGGCTCCGGCTGGCAGGGCGGTTCCCAGGGCGGCTCGCAGGGCGGCTCCGGCTGGCAAGGTGGCTCGCAGGGTGGCTCGCAGGGCGGCTCGCAGGGCGGTTCCGGCTGGCAAGGCGGCTCGCAGGGCGGTTCCCAGGGCGGGTCGCAGGGCGGCTCCGGCTGGCAGGGCGGGTCGCAGGGTGGCGGCGAGAACGGCTCGTCCGGGGAGACCCCCGGTTCGGACGGCTCGCGCTGGCACGGCGGATCCCAGAGCGGGAGCGGAAGCGAGAGTGGCTCCGGCTGGCAGGGCGGGTCGCAGAGCGGCGGCAGCCAGGAATCGGGCCGGGAGTGCGGTTCGGACGAGAAGGACAAGAAGAACGAGAAGGACAAGAAGGACGAGAAGGACAAGAAGGACGAGAAGGACAAGAAGGACGAGAAGGACAAGAAGGACGAGAAGGACGAGAAGGACGAGAAGGTTACGTCCGTCCCCTGTGACCCGGACGAACTCATCGCGGCGCTGGTGCACGCCAACGCCGAGGGTGGAGCCAGCCTCAAACTCGCGCCGAAGTGCACGTACGTGCTCACCGCGTACGACGACAGTGGTGAGAAGCACAACGGCAAGGGCGGCAAGGAAGACTGGAAGAAGACGACGGGCGAGGCGGGTACCCTGCCGTCGGCCACCAGCACGTCCGGTGCCAACGGCATGGACGGCGTGAACGGCAAGGACGGCAAGGACGGCAAGGACGGCAAGGACGGCAAGGGCCGCAAGCACGGTGACAACTCGGGCCTGCCGGTCATCAAGACGCCGATCACGATCAAGGGCGAGGGCGCGACCATCACCCGGGACTCGTACGCCAAGGACTTCCGCTTCTTCACCGTCCGCGACGGTGGCGACCTGGAGTTGAGCGACGTCATCCTCAAGAACGGTCGGGCCTCGGATGGTGGTGCGATCTCGATCGACCACGGCGCGAGCGCCGTAGTCAAGCGCACCACGATCAAGCACAGCACCGCCCTCTCGAAGGACGGTGGCGGTGGGGCGATCTTCAACGACGGTCACCTGACGGTCGCGGAGAGCAAGATCGTCGAGAACAACTCGGCCGGCAGTGGCGGCGGCATCCTCAACGGGGGTGTCCTCACCGTGGAGAAGACGGAGTTCTTCGACAACAGCGCCTCCAAGGCCGGTGGCGGGCTCGCCAACTACAAGGGGGCGGCCGACATCATCAAGAGTGCCTTCGAGCGCAACAACGCGGCCGAGGGCGGCGGCATCGCCAGCGTCTCGGCCCGGACCAAGGTCGAGGACGGCGAGGTCAACGGCAACACCGCCAAGGTGGGCGGCGGCCTCTTCAACAAGGACGCCACCCTCGCGATTCGGCACCTCAACGTCAGCCACAACCTCGGGACCGCCAACGGCGGTGGCATCGCCACCATCAAGGGCCTGCTAGTGGTGGACGACAGCAAGATCACCCGCAACACCACCCGTGGTGACGGCGGCGGGATCTTCGGCGAGAAGTCGGAAGTGATCGTGCGGAAGACCGAGATCAGCTACAACAGCGCTGTCGGTGCCCGCTCGGTCGGTGGCGGCATCGCCGTCACGGGCGGCTCGCTGAAGCTGTCCTGGGTCAAGATCACCGAGAACGACGCCACCAAGAAGGCTGGCGGTGTCTTCGCAAAGGACGCCAAGGTCAAGGTGGACGACGATTCGGTGATCATCAAGAACCGGCCCACCAACTGTGGTGGCCCGGAAGAGATCGACAACTGCTTCGCCTGATCCTCGACACGAGGAACAGGTAGTCGACGATCGGTGAACGGTAGGAGCACCACCGTCGACGACGGAGCGGGCGCATCCGGTTCCCCGGGGCAACGGTCAGCAGGACCAGAACCCTGGGGCGCCGGATGCGCCTGTCGTGCCGGCCGGAAGCCGAATGCCCCTACCGGACCGACCGCCCAGTTCGGCCGGCGGCGCCTATCGCCGGGTGGCGACGGCGCGGGCGAAGAACGCCAGGTTGGCCGGGCGCTCGGCGAGCCGCCGCATCAGATAGCCGTACCAGTCGGTGCCGTACGGCAGGTAGACCCGTACGGTGTGCCCGGCCTCGGCGAGCCGGGTCTGCTCGTCGGGACGTACGCCGTAGAGGAGTTGGAACTCGAACTCGGACGGCGCCCGGTCGAACCATCGGGACCGGTCCTCGGCGATGGCGATCAGTCGGGGGTCGTGGGTGGCGATCATCGGGTACCCGGGGCCGGAGAGCAGGATGTTGAGGCAGCGGACGTACGACTTGTCCACCTCGCGGGCCGACTGGTACGCCACCGACTCGGGTTCCTTGTACGCCCCCTTGCAGAGCCGTACCCGGGATCCCGGGGTGGCCAACTCCCGACAGTCGGATTCGGTCCGCCGCAGGTACGCCTGGAGCACCGCCCCCGTACCCGGGAAGTCCTTGCGTAGCTCGGCCAGGATGTCGAGGGTCGAGTCGGTGGTGGTGTGGTCCTCCATGTCGAGGGTGACCGTGGTGCCGGCCGCCGCCGCGGCGGCGCAGATCGCCTGGGCGTTCTCCCGGGCCATCCGCTCGTCGAACTTCTGTCCCAGCGCGGAGAGTTTGACGCTGACCTCGGCCGGCGGGGTCAACCCGGCCTCGGCGAGTCCGGAGAGCAGGCGCACGTACTCGTCCCGGACGGCGGTGGCCTGGTCCCCGCTGACGGTGTCCTCGCCGAGGTGGTCGATGGAGACGGCGAGACCATCGGCGACCAGCGCACGGGTGGCGCGCAGTGCGTCGTCGGTGGAGATGCCGGCGACGAACCGGCGTACGACGTCCCGGGTGAACGGGGCCGTCTCGACGAGCCGCTCGAACCGGGTTGACCGGGACGCGGCGAGGATGACCGATCGGAGCATGAGCCGAGCGTAACGCCAGCCGGTTCCCGGTACGCGGGGACGCCGACGCCGAGCCGGCGACCTCCGGAAACCGCAGCTCGGGCGGGGCGGCGGACGGGTCCCGGGAGGCATCGTCCACCGGTTCCGGGCCGCCAGGGGTATCCGGCGGTGGCGCCCATCGGCTACAACGATCTCGTGGAAAAACTTTCGCGACGGCGTCTCCGGTCCGCCAGCGTGCACCTGGGCGCGCTCACCGCGCTCGCCCTGACCCTCACCGGGTGTAACCAGGTGGGTGACGACGACGACTGCGACTCGCGGTCGACCAAGCCGAAGAACCGCTCCCTCGCCACCGCCAACCCGGCCCCGGTCGGCGTGGTCGAGGCCAGGATCGGTGGTGGAGGCGTCGAGCCGGTCGCGGCGGTACCTACCGAGAGCGGCTTCGGCACCCACCTCGCCTCCTGCGGCGGTTGACGGTGCGGCGGGAGAGCAGCACGCCCCGCCCGGACTGGTCGGCGACCGTCCGTGGCCAGGGTCTGGTCTACGCCGACACCGAGCTGCCCGACGGCAGGTTCATGTCGTACTGGGACGAGAGCGCCTGCTACCGCATGGAACTCGACGAGGTCCTCCGACTGGAGGAGGCGACCGAGGAACTGCACCGGATGTCGGTGGCGGCGGCCGAGCACGTGGTGGCGAAGAACCGGTTCGCCGAGTTCGGTATCCCGGCCTGGGCGGCCGAGGCGGTCACCCGGTCGCTGCGGGAGCAGCCGCCCACCCTCTACGGCCGGTTCGATCTCTGGTACGACGGTTCCTGGCCGCCGAAGATGCTGGAGTACAACGCGGACACTCCGACCGCGCTGGTCGAGGCGTCGGTGATCCAGTGGTACTGGCTGGAGGACACCCGCCCCACCCTCGACCAGTGGAACAGCGTGCACGAGCGGCTGGTCGATGCCTGGCGGAAGATCGGCGCCGGGCTGCACGACCCGCTGCTGCACGTGGCCTGGTCGGACGAGGAGGAGACCGGCGAGGACCAGATGACCGCCGGCTACCTCGCCGAGACCGCCCACCAGGCCGGGCTGAAGACCGAGATGCTGCCGATGCTGGAAATCGGCTGGGACGGTCGCCGGTTCACCGCCCCGGGCGGCGCGGACGGGGTTCGCACACCGATCCTCACCTGCTTCAAGCTCTACCCCTGGGAGTGGATGCTCGCCGAGCCGTACGGCCGGCTGGCGCTGGAACCGGGCACGCCGACCACCTGGATCGAGCCGGCCTGGAAGCTGCTGCTGTCCAACAAGGCGCTGCTCGCGGTGCTCTGGGAGCTGTATCCCGATCATCCGTTCCTGCTGCCGGCGTATCTCGACTCGCCCCGGGGAATGACCGAATACGTGGTCAAGCCGCTGTTGGGTCGGGAGGGCGGATCGGTCCGGATCGTCACCGGCGCCGGAGAGATCAACAATCCCGGCATTTACGGTGACGAAGGATGGTGTTACCAGGAATTCCGTGCACTACCGTCGTTTTCGGATAACCACGTGGTGTTGGGCAGTTGGGTGGTCGCCGGAGAGTCGGCCGGGGCGGGCATCCGGGAGAGCAAGAGCCTCATCACCGATGGCTACGCGCGGTTCCTTCCCCACTACGTGGACGCGCCACGAGAGCCGTGAGTCGTCTACGGTTGTCGGGTGAACTTCGACGCGTACGCCCGGACCGGGGTTGATCTCGTCAACGCGCGACTCGACGACCTCGACGACCTCCGGGCCGTTTTTCCCGAGGAGCACGGCTGGATGCGCGATGAGGTGACCGAACGCGATGTCGCCGCCTTCCGCCGAGCCCAGAAACGACTCCGAGACGTCTTCGAATTTGGCTCCGCCGGCCGGGACGCCGACGCGGTGACCGAGCTGAATTCACTTTTGGAGAACTACCCCGTTCAGCCGCGCATCTCCGGTCACGACGCCAAGGACTGGCACATGCACGTGACCAGCCGGGGCGCCTCGGTCAGTGCCGAGTACCTGGCCGGCGCGGTCTGGGGTCTGTCGGTCTGGCTCTGCGAGTACGGCAGTGCACGGTTCGGCCTCTGCGCGGACGACCGGTGCGGCAACGTCTACCTGGACACCTCGTCGAACTGCTGCCGCCGGTTCTGCTCGGAGCGCTGCGCCACCCGCTCGCACGTCGCGGCGCATCGGGCCCGCAAACGCGCGGCGGTCGAGGCGAAGACGCCGGCTCGGGTCGAGGTGACCGTCGCGGAGATGGCTCCCGCGTCGGTCGGCTGACCGGCGCCGCTTCCTCGCAGCACTTCAACAGCGCCGTTCCTCGACCGCGCTGCTCTTCGACTGCGCCGTTCCTCGACTGCGCCGTTCCTCGACTGCGCCGTCCTCAAGGGCAGGGGCGCCATCTGACGCCCTCCTTGACCAGCCGAAGTTCCTGGGTCCGGACCGCACCACTGACATCGGTGACCCTGAGGGTCAGGGTCGCGGTCCGTCGTCCGTTGTCGTTGCCGGCCTTCGTCCCCACCACTTCGTAGTCGGTAACCTTCGGTCCCGCCTGCTGGGCGATGGCGAACTCCTGCTCGGTCACGGATCGTCGGGTGGCGGCACAAATCTGGCCGTACGCGCCCGCCCAGTTCCCGGCCCGCAGGTCGCTCAGGTACCAGTCACCGGCGCGGCGGGCCGGACCGGCGGCCTCCTGAAAGCTTCGGAACAGCCAGAATCCGCCGCCCGCGCCGACCACACAGGACACCGCCAACAGTGTCACGAGAACGTTGAGCAGGACGGGCATCGTGGTTCCGGACTTCCGCCCCGGCAAGGGCCGGGACGGGCGCGACGGATACGTCATGCCACTGATGCTAAAAATCCTCCGCCATTGACGCCCGTCCGTCGCCCCCTGACCGACCACTCGCTTCCGGTCCCGATCATGGAACGGTTGGTGGCGGAGTCAATTCGGCGTCCGAGCGCCACCATCGCTGACTCCGCCATCACTTCACCAGCAGCCCCTGCCGGTTATCGCCGTCGCCCGACGTCACCAGGACGCCTTGCGTACGCCGGGCAACTCGCCACGCAGCGCCAGTTCCCGGAACCGCATCCGGGACAGCCCGAACCGGCTGAACACGCCCCGGGGTCGTCCGTCGATCTGGTCGCGGGAGCGCAGCCGTACCGGGCAGGAGTCGCGGGGCAGGGCGCTGAGCCGGCGTACGGCTTCGGCGCGTACTCCCGGCCTGGTTTCCGGGTCGGCGATGGCCCGCTTCAGTCAAGCCGGATTCTCAAGCCGGATTCTCAAGCCGGGTCTTCACGCCGGGCCCCTCAAACCGGGTCTTCAAGCCGGGAACTATAACGGCAATCGTTTTCATTCTCGACAGCCCCCTCCGCCCGGCTCGGACCCGGGGCAGTCATGCCATAATGACAATCGTTTTCAAGTACACCGAGAGGATGCCCCGATGTCGTCACCCCTGGCTCCGAACCACACCCCCGCCGACGTACGCACCGACGGCCGCGCCTCGGTCACCGTGCTCTCCGGATTCTGGCCGTCCGCCACCTTCGCGCTGGCTCGGGCGCTACTCGCCGACGACCCGTCGCTGCTGCTGGTCCGGCACGAACTGGTCGACCTCCGCGCCGGGGTGGTCCGCCGGGTCGTCCGTACCGGCACCGGGATCGTCGAGGACGAGATGGTCGGGCTGGTGCACGGCTGCCTCTCGTGCACGCTGCGCGAGGACGTGCTGCCGACCCTGGCCCGGCTGGCCCGGACCCATCCCGGGCAGGACCTGGTGCTGGTGCTGCCGGAGACGGTCGAACCGGAGGCGGTCGCCGAGGCCTGCGCCCACGCCCTGGTCGACGGCGCCCCGATCACCGACCGGGTGCACTTCGACTCGTACGTCACGGTGGTCGACGCCGAGCATCTGCTCGACGGGCTCGCCAGCACCGAAGAGCTGGCCGGGCTCGGCATCCAGGCCGCCGAAGACGACCACCGGGCCCTGGCCGACGTACTCGTCCGGCAGATCGAGTACGCCGACACGCTCGTGGTGTGGGGAGAGGGGCGGGACGGCGACCACGACAGCAGCCAACTGTCGGTGCTGCTGCACCGGCTCGCCCCGTGGGCCACCCAGCTCCCGGTCGACGACCCGTACGTCGACGCGGGCGCACTCGCCCGGCACCTGCGACACACCGACCGACACCGGCCGGAGACTCCCGGCGTACTGGCCCGGGGGATCGAGGGCTACTTGCTCGGGGTGCACGAACCGCTGCCGGAGAGCGGGGTGGTCTCCGCCGTCTTCCGGTCCCGCCGGCCGTTCCATCCTGGACGGTTGCACGGGCTGCTGGAGGCGGTGAACGCGCCGGTGCTGCGGTCGCGCGGCGTACTCTGGCTCGCCAGTCAGCCCGACACCGCGGTGGGCTGGGAGTTCGCCGGCGGCGGACTGACCCTGAACTCGCTCGGCCGCTGGCTGGTCGACGTACCGGACGAGGGTTGGGAAGAGGCCAGCGACCAACGCCGGCTCGCCGCCGCGCTGAACTGGGACCCGTACTACGGCGACCGGGAGAACTACCTGGTCTTCATCGGCTTCGACCTCGACCCGGTCGACCTGCACCGCACCCTCGCCGGCTGCCTGCTCACCGACGCCGAACTCGCCGACGGCGAGGCCGGCTGGCGGCACTACCCCGACCCGTTCGCCGGCTGTTTCCCGGTCACGGAAGCCGACTCCGCCGGACGCCCCACATAGCAGGTATCCGCTTGGCGGCGTTATCCGATGTCCGACACGAGGCGGGGTTGCGTCGATCACGCGCAGTGAGTGGGCGCGGATATCGCAGGTCCGATGGAGTCAACGGGTCCGGATGCCGTCGATCGCACGCGGTGAAGCGACAAATCGCTCGGGTAGCCGTCGTGACCTGGCACGGCCAGTCCCTTGTGCCGCTTCCGGCGTCGGCGCACCATGAGCGATATCCCGTGACTCTGGACCCCGGTCGCGTTTTCGACGTGCCGGGAAGCCGTCGGTGGCCGAAACGCAGCGTACGACTGCGCTGGCCGTCACGCTCGCCGGCACGGTGGTCGAGGAAGGTGACTTTCGGTGTTTGGACGAACGCGGGCAGGTCTTGTATTCGCCATGACCGCCACGATGGTGGCTACGGCTGGAGTTTCAGGAGCGACCGGGTCCCCGGCGTACGCGGACGTGCCCGCCACCCTGGCACATCGGTCGATCCCCGCTGTGCCGATATCGCTCGACTCGCCAGGCAAGGTGAACAATCTGGGGCAGGTCATGGGCGCCGTGGCCCTGTGGCAGCGCGGCGTGCTGACCGCCATCGACGGCCTAACGCGGGACATCAACAACCGTGGCCAGGTCGTGGGCGAGTTCAGCACACCCTCCGGCGACCTGCACGCGTTCATCTGGCAGAGCGGCGTGATGACCGACCTCGGCACCCTGGGTGGCGCGAACAGCCGGGCACTGGACATCAACGAACGCGGCGAGGTCGTCGGCGTCAGCAACACCGCGGACGGATCGGACGCCTTCTTCGTCTGGCGACGCGGCGTGATGACCAGGCTGCCATCACCCGGCCCCGTCGACACCCGGTACACCCCCGCCCTGATCAACAACCGGGGCCAGGTGGCCGCCAACTACCTCAGCGACGAGCCGCCACGACCGTTCGGCATCTCACCGTTACGGATGTTCCTGTGGAGCGACCGCAGCGGGCTGACCGACCTGGGCGCTCTCGGCGGCCACGACATCTCGCTGAACGACTTCAACGACCTCGGGCAGATCGTCGGCAGCGACTATCCACAGGACGGGAACGGATCCATCTTCTTCTGGGACCGGGGCCTGCGTACCGAGTTGGGCGTGCCAACCCCGCCGACGACCGGGGGGATCGATCTCAACAACAGCGGACAGGTCGTCTTCACCGGCTACCCCGCCACCGGGCCGGGGCGGGCGTACCTGTGGCATCGCGGCGTGCTCACCGACCTGGTCAACCTTCCGGGCGTGCGCTCGTCCACGGCCCGAGCAATCAACGAACGCGGTGAGGTGACGGGAAGCCTCGTCGGCCCGTCCGGCGGACGCGGCTACGTGTGGCGGCGAGGCACGGTGACCCAACTCGACGTTCCCCGCTCCGACGACACCGGGCAGACGACGGGGATCAACGACCACGGAATGGTCGTCGGCGTCACCCTCAATTCCGCCGACAGCAGTGTCCCGGGGCACGTTGTCGTCTGGTACACGGATCGGCACGGGTCCTAGCCCGACCGCGGGCGCCGCCCCGCCCTACTGCCAGGTTCGCGCTCCCGCGCTGAAAACCTCCGGATCGCTGTGTACCGGTATCACGCAGAGCAGGTGACCGCCGGGGGCGCGGAGCACATGGCACTCCAGCCAGGTCGAGACCTCGGTCGCGCCCAGGGCGATCAGCCGGGCGACCTCCGCGGGCACGTCGTCCGTCTCGATGTCGAGGTGATAGCGAGCCGTGTCGTCGACGGACTGGATCGCGGTGACGAGTCCCGGAATCGCGTTTCTCAGAGACCTGAACTGGGGTTCGCCCGGCACTGCCCACGCGGGCGAACCGAACAGCCCCGACCAGAAATCGGCGGCGGCGGAGGTGGCCCTCTCCGGTACGTCGATGATGACGGCGTACGCGCGGGATCGATGCATCGCGCGAGACTACTGCCGCATGCCCGGAATACGCGAGAAGTATTCGGGCAAGTGCGGGTGATGCCCGTTTCGCCGGACACGTTCCAGGTCGCCGACTGTTAGAGTTGATCAAAGTTTGGCGCTTATCGATTTCGGGAGTCGACGTGTCGGGCTACGAGGTCGTCATCGGCGAGATCCGACGCGCCGCCAAGGCAGCGTCGGACGCGGCGGACATCGTCCGGCAGGTGAAGCTCGCAGAATCGGTTCAGCAAATCGGGTCGGCACTGCCGAGCTCCCGCTCCGCCTCCGTCGTACCGACGCTCGCCGCCGCCTGGCGACAACAGCTGACCACCTGGGCGGCGGACGCGACGACGTACGCCGACAAGCTCTCGGCGGCGGCAGACAGCTACGAGGCGAGCGACGTGCAGGCCGCCGCCAATATCCGGGTGGCCGGGACGGGCCCGGGGATGGGCAGGACGAGGCCCGAGCTGTGGTGACTCTCGCCGACCTCCGCAGGTGGGACGCCGGTGTGCTGGAGGACGTCGCGACCCAGCTCAAGCGCTGCGCCGAGGAACTGATTGGCACCGGCGACGAAGTCGCCGCATCGGCGCGGCCGACCGGCTGGATCGGCGGCTCGGCCACGGAGGCGCAGAACAATCTCCACCGGCTGGCCGACCAGTTGGAGCAGCAGGTCGCGGCCGTCTCGGCGGTCCGCCGGGCGGTGGAGGAGGCCGCCGACGACGTCGCCCAACTCCGGCGACTGGTCGCGGACGCCGACGGCCTCGCCGCCCGGTACGGGCTGGTGATCCGGGACGACGGGGCGGTCGCCACCACCGACGGCCAGCCGGCGGACGACCCCGGCCAGCGGCAGACGATGGAGAACCTGCACGCGCAGGTCAGCCTCGTGCTGCGCCGGGCGGACCAGGTCGACGCGCAGCTCGCCGGGGTGCTGGGCAGGGCACAGCGTGGGGAGATCGGCGACGGCGGGGCGACCAGCGTGGCCGGCGCCGCCCAGTACGGCGAGACCCAGGGCAGCCTGCACGACCAACTGTTGAGCAGGTACCAGGTCTCCGTCGACCCGGACGGCATGGTCAAGTGGCCGACCGGGGTGCTCGGCTGGCTCCGTGGCCAGATGGACATGACGGCGAGCGAGGCCAGGCTGCTCGACGACCTCGGCCTGTTCGGCGCCAAGGACGCGTACGACATCTACAAGAAGGCGTTGAACAGCGGCGAGAACGTCTTCGGCGGGCAGGGCCTGACCGACGGGCACTCGGACGCGTTCCGGCACGCGTACTGGAACGCGATGCTCGGCAACCGGTTCGGGGTGGAGTGGACCGAGCAGTACACGACCTCGCACGAACGGGTCAGTACCAACGCCGCCAGCGCCGAGGCGATGGACCTGCACAACAACGAGGTCGGCCGGCGGATCGCGGCGGCGAACCCGGACGCCGACCCGGACGAGCTGGCCCGGCTGGTCGAGGCCGCGGTCCACAACGGCGAGATGGTGGTGGTCGGCCAGGACGGCCAACTCGTACGCAGCAACGAGGTGGAGATGGGCCAGACCGGCCGGGCCACCGATCCGCCCGGCAAGGGTGGGATGGACCCGGAGACGACGGACGGGCACTGGTCGGGCGGCTACAACTACGGCGGCGACGGTGAGAGCTATGGCACGGTCGACAACTAGGGTGCGAGGGTGGCGCTCCGGCCTGCCGGTGCTGCTCACGCTCGTGTTCGTGTTGACGGCCTGCGGCGGAAGGGGCGGGGACGAAGCCGTGGAGTTGCGTGAGGACGCCGCGCTGAGCGAGCGGATCCGGCAGGTGCAGCGGGAGGGTGACTCGGCCCTGCTGCGGGACCTGGTCGAGGGTGACTGGGACACGGTGCACGTCTTTCCCGACCCGGTGAGCCGGGAGTTCGTCGAGCGCCGGGTCGGTGCCCCGGTCGACATGCTGGAGTTCTTCGCCATCAAGGGCCAGGTGCTGGTGTTCCTCAGGGCCGGTGAGGTGTGGCGGGCGGTCTACACCACGCCGAACAACCTGGTGGAGGGCGAGTACAGCAACCGGGTCCGGGTGCAGGCCCGGACGGAGCCGCCGAACTCACCGCTGATGGAACTGGTCGACCCGCCGGCCTGATCAGCCGGGTGCCGAGGCGGTGAGGTCGAGACGCCAGTCGTTGGAGCGCATCGGCCGCCCCGGTGGAAACTCGAACTCCGTCTCGCCGAGGAGCTGGAAACCGGCCTTGCGACAGACCGCGTTCGAGGCGGGGTTGTCGACCGACGGGAACGCGTGGGCGTACCGGTGGGTCCGTCGGGCCCGGGCCACGTCGACCACGGCGGCGAGCGCCGCGGTCGCCAACCCCCTCCCCTGGTACGTCGGCAGGATGCTCCAGCCCATCTCGAAGACCTTCTCGTCGTGCCAGAGGCGGATCCAGTAGCCGATACTTCCGACCGGTACGGCCTCCGGCAGCGCGAGCACCCGGAACATGCACCCCTGGCCGGAGTCGGCGAACCGGACGTACCGCTCGTGCCGGGCGAGCACCTGCTCGTCCGTCTCCGGGCCGCCGAGGTGGAGCTTCATCTCCGGAGTGTTGATCCGGCGCAGCAGGTCGAGGTCGTCCTCGCTCCACGGCTCGATCCGCACCCGCTCCCGCTCCCGCTCCACGGCCACGCCACCACCATCCCGTCGGTCGTCCACCTGCCCATTCAACCTGGCCGGGCGGACAGAGCCGACGGCATTTCGCCGACACGCTCCGAGGGCTGATCCGATGTAGGACGGAGCAACCCCGGGGCGACCCGGGGCGACCCGGGGCGCGACGCCGTCGGAGACGAATTTCCGGCCCGGAGCGGCGGCCGTTCACCCGCTGTGAGCAGGGCTGATATTTGAACGCATATCGGTCGGGCGTGCGGATGGTCTTGGACGGGGGCGGTCGGCCGGTGGTTTGGTTTCGACGGCATTCGACCGCTCATCTCGCACAACGATCGGAGGGCACAGCCATGCCCGAATCTCGAATCGACCGCCGGGACCTGCTCCGGACCGCCGCCGTCGGCGCCGCCGCTCTGACCTCGGTGGCCGGGCTGCCGGCGGCCGCGTCCGCGTCCGTCTCAGCGTCCGGTTCCGCGTCTGGTTCCGCGGCGGCGAGCCGGAGCAGGGCTGGAAGCGGGGCCCGGGGCGGGAACGCCGCGGCAACGTTCCGCTGGTTCGGTACGTCCGGCTGGCGGATCGACATCGGTGCCCGGACGGTACTCGTCGACCCCTACCTGACCCGGTTCAAGACCGGGCTGTTCGAGGGTGCGTTCAACCAGGCGACCGAGTTGACCGTGGACGTCGACACCGTCGCCGAGCATGCGGGTCGGCCGGAGACGGTACTGGTGACCCACACCCACTGGGACCACTTCAACGACGTACCCCGGATCGCGGCGACCAGTGGGGCCCGGGTGATCGGCACGATGACGGCGTACCACCTCGGGTTGGCGTACGGCACGCCGTCGGCGCAGTTGAGCCCGGTCAAGGGTGGGGAGTTCCTCGAATTCGGCGACTACACCGTGGAGGTGGTCGCCTCGCTGCACAGCCGGAACGCGGCGTACTCGATGGGTATCCCTGGGGTGCGGCTGAGCCAGCCGGCGAAGCCTCGCACCGTCGCCGACCTGCCCGAAGGCGACA
Organism: Plantactinospora solaniradicis; assembly: GCF_042658085.1. Taxonomy (NCBI): domain Bacteria; kingdom Bacillati; phylum Actinomycetota; class Actinomycetes; order Micromonosporales; family Micromonosporaceae; genus Plantactinospora; species Plantactinospora solaniradicis. The sequence goes on from NZ_JBHSPR010000001.1 coordinate 689,981, forward strand.
CGCTCGCCTACCAGTTGACCGTCAAGAACGGGCCGGCGGTGTTCTTCATGGGCGGCAGTGACTTCGTGGAGCGGAACGTCTCCGGCCTGGCACCGGACGTCGCCATGATCGCGATGGCGTCCAGCGACGCCACCCACGAGTACATCCCCCGGCTGATCGACGCGCTGGACCGGCCGGAGATCGTGGTGCCGGTGCACTGGGACAACTTCGAGACGGCGCTGCGGAATCCGCCACAGACCCTGCCGGCCGACCGCCAGCGGCTCGACGCCATGGTCCAGGCCGTTCGGAAGGCCGCCCCGAAGACCAGGGTCGTCGTTCCGGAGTACCTCACCAGCTACACGTTCTAGAGGTCTCGTAGCACGACGAGGTCAGGCGCGGAGGAAGCTGCTGGCCGGCAACGGCCGGTCGACGATGCGGATGTCGCCGATCCAGCCGTAGAAGCCCTGCTGGACGATCCGGTCGTGATGGTGGGCGCCGACGAGCCACGGCTCCCGGGTGGTGGCCAGCCCGGTCGCCTTGGCCGACGGGTTCCGGAGCAGTTTGATGCCGTCGATGAAGAGCGTGCTGTGCCGGCCGTCGTTGACCACCGCGACGTGGAACCACTCGTCGGCGCGCATCTCGTGGCCCCAGTTGGCGATGTGGCCGTGCTGCTCGGCCGGGAAGACCGCCCACCGCACCGCCATCCCGTCGGACATGCTGAGCGCCGCAATCGGTGCCGCCGGGTCGCCGCCGAGCTTTCCGGCGTCCCGGCCGGCACCGAACCGGCTCAGGATGCTCATATCGGCGTGGTCGTCGGTGGATCGGACGTCCGCCGGCAGCTTCACGAACGCCTCGATCGTGTACCCCTGGTCGAACGTCGCCGCGTTCAGCGGTGCCCCGTCGACCGTACGCAGATAGGCGCCGCGCGCCGGTCGCCTGCCTCCGTCGGCTCGCCTGCCGGCGTCGGCTTGCCTGCCGGCGTCGGCTTGCCGGCTGCCGTCGACTTGCCTGCTGCCGTCGAAGAAGAGGCTCGCGTGGGCCGGCTGGTCGGCGTGGTGCCCGGTCGACCAGCGCAGCGCGGCCGGGCCACTGCCGGAAAGGGTCACCCGGGTCAGGTGGTTACCCCGGCCGGAGAGGTCGTCGATCCGGACGTCGTCCGGCACGGCGGTGCCCTCGGCCCGGCCCTGGTCGAACCGCCAGTAGGCCACGGTGCCGTCGACCAGTACGGCGGACGCGTCACGCGGCGGACGTCGGGCGACCGGGGCGAAGCCGGCGAACCGGTCGGCGAAGTCGATGCCGAGGGAGAACCGGTTGGCCGGGTCGGTCAGCTCGACCTCCCGTCGTGCGAGCGCGTTCCGCTGCTCCGGCCGCTGACCGAGGATCCACGGCGAGATCGTCTCGACGTCGATCGTGTTGCGGGCCAGGTCGAAGTGGTAGAGCCGGAGCATCGCCCCACCGCCGTAGTAGCGATCCTGGTAGTTGGTGATGTGCACGTGCACGTCCCGGCCGGCGGCATTGCGCCGCACGAGGCGTCCCGGCGGCCAGTAGTGCCCGTTCAGGGTGAGGAAGATCTGGTCGCTCTCCGCGATCAGGCCGTCCCAGAGCCGCCGGCCATGGTCGGAGAGCCAGGCGACACCGGTCTCGTCGGAATCCGCGAGGTCGTGGGTGGTCAAGATCGCCGGGGTACGCGGGTGCGCGGCGAGCACCGACCGGGCCCAGTGGAGGGTGCCGTCCGACGGACGCCAGTCGAGCGCGAGCAGCAGCCACTCGCGTCCGGCGGCGGTGAACCGGTGGTACGTGTTGTAGCCGTCCGGCGTACCGCCGCCGTAGCTTGGCAACCGGCCTGCCCGGTGCGGCCCGAAGACTTCCAGGTACGGGCTCGGTCCACGCTGGTCCGTGGCGGACGCGTCGATGTCGTGGTTGCCCGCCAACACGCTGTACGGCACCCGGTGCTGGTCGAAGACCTCGAAGACCTGGCCCGCCTCGGCCAGTTCGGCGGCGCCCGCGTTCTCGACGATGTCCCCGAGGTGGGCGGTGAAGACGATGTTCTGCTCCGCCTGGTGGTCCAGAATCCAGCTCAGCGTCGCCGCCAGCGGTGCCGGATCGCCCCGATCGCCGTCGAAGAGATACTGGGTGTCCGGGATGACGGCAAGGGTGAATCGGGGCGACGCCGGGTCACGACCGTCGCCGGTGCGGTCGCCGCTCCGCCCGGGCAGGTCCAGGACCGGAAGAAGCGCCCCGGCCGCCGTGCCGCCGCCGACCAGCCCGGCCCCGACCAGTCCGGCACCCTGGAGGAAGCTACGCCGGCTCGGGGTCTCTCCCATGATCGCGCTCCTCGGATGTCGCAAGGCTCGCAGCCGGTCCGCAACCGTCCGGAGCCGGTCCGCAACCGGTCCGCAACCGGTCCGGAGCCGGTCCGCAGCAACCATCGTCCGATGGTCTGCCGACGTCAATCCAGCCGCGTCACGACGCTACCGGCGGGGTCGAGGGACGTGCCAGAGGCCCGGTTTCACGTCGAGCCAGACCCGACCGGCACGATGCCGCTGGTATGCGCGGGCGACTGCGGCCCGGAGCAGCGGGTGGCGGGACGGGGTCGACGCAATCCTCGACACGGTGACGTACCTCCGATCGGCGGTCGGTACGAAGAGCCGGTCGAGCCGGCACCATTAGGATCCACCGCCATGTCCGACGCACAGTTTCTCGCCGACACCCGGGACTCCTACGACGCCACGGTCAACGAGTACGTCGACATGTTCGGCTCGGACCTCGACGGCAGACCCCTCGACCGGGCATTGCTGGCCACGTTCGCGGAGCTGGTACGCGCTGGCGGGAACGGCCCGGTCGCCGACGTCGGCTGCGGACCCGGCCGGGTGACGATCGTGTTGCACGAGCTGGGGCTGGACGCGTTCGGCATCGACCTGTCGCCCGGGATGATCGCCCACGCCCGCCGTACCTATCCGGGTCTGCGGTTCGAGGTCGGCTCGATGCTGGCCCTCGACCTGCCCGACGCGTCGCTCGGCGGCCTGCTCGCGTACTACTCGGTCATCCACGTTCCGTGGGAGCGCCGACCCGAGGTATTCGCCGAGTTCCACCGGGTGCTGGCGCCGGGCGGACAGCTGATGCTCGCCTTCCAGGTCGGCGACGATTGCATGCACCGCGACGAGGTCTTCGGCAAGCCGATCAACTGCGACTGGTACCGGCAGCAACCGGACGACATCTCCAAGCTGCTCCACGACGCCGGCTTCGCGCTGTGGGCGACGGTGGTGCGGGAGATCGACGGCGTGGACAAGACCCCGCAGGGGTTCGTGCTGGCACGCAAGGTCGCCGAGCCGACCTGAGGTTTCGCGCGCGGGCGATGCGTCCGGCAGCGCTGCTAGCCGTAGTACCTCGGCGGTGATGCCGGCATCTCCTGACCGGGCAACGGTCCGAAGTACGGGTCGACCGGCGGCGGCAGGTCCGGATCGAGCGGCGGGCTGGCGTACGGGTCCGCGGGCGGGGGCATACCCGGGTCCGTCGACGGGTTCGGGTACGACCCGGCCGGCGAGGTGGGGTTCGACTGGTACGCCCCGGCCCCCGACACGGCTCCGACGGGGCTACCCGGCCCGTACGTCGGGCCGTAGCCGGGCGGCGTGGACGGCGGCGGGAAGTGGCCGGCCGCCTGGGGCACCGACTGTGGCATTCCCGGCCACGCCTGCGCCTGCGCCTGCGTCTGCGCCTGCGTCTGGTGGGCGTACCACGGCTGGTGCTCGGCCCGCCAGCGCAGCCAGGACGAGTTGATGACGCAGGCGTGCACGATGCTGACCAGCCAGCCCAGCAGGAACAGGCCGGCGCCGAGGTCGGATGCGACGCTGTCCGCAGGGGTGCTGCCGACGATCAGGAACGACGGCCAGGCGAACGCGAGGTAGACGACGCCGGGAACCCACCAGGCCGGTCGACGGGCCCGCAGTCCGATGTAGAGGAAACCGAGTCCGGCCAAACAGTTGAAGCCGAGGATGGGCAGGAGCAGCCACGAGCTGTGCCCGATCCGCCACCACACGCTCGCTTGTGGGTTCGGGGTGATCGGTGTCGGCTGGGCCGGCGACTGCTGCCAGGTACCACCAGGCACGTACGACATCGTGCTCCTCTTGCCCGTCCGCTCGGTGACGTCGACCTCGTGGTGGTCGGCGGCATGCCCGTCGTCGACGGTGTCCGCCCCGACCGGGTCCTCCGAGACGGCACCTTAGTGGAGGGACCGGGCGCGGCGGGGGCCCGGCGGCGGTGGGGCCGGGCCCGGGGGGCCCGCTAAACCTGGCCGACTTTCGCAGCGGGCCTTGACTAAATTCGCGGCGTCATCCGCCCAGATTCGCACCGTTTTCGTGGCTAGCCTTCACCCCGAACCGAGCCCCCTTGGGTGAATGGAGTCCCCCATGCTGTTGCTCGCCGGCCCGCCGGGTGCGGGCAAGTCCACCGTCGCCGAACTTCTCGCCTCCTCGGCCGAGGGGCCGGCGGTGCACCTGCACACCGACAGCTTCCACGTCTGGATCCGCTCGGGGTTCGTGCTGCCGTACCTGCCGGAGGCCGCGCGACAGAACGAGACCGTCACCGAGGTGATGATCGCTGCGGCGCTCGCCTACGAGCGGGGTGGCTACGACGTCGTCCTCGACGGCATCCTCGGCCCGTGGATGCTCGACGGGTTCCGGCTGGCCTGCGCCGACGTCTCGTACGCGGTCCTGCGCCCCAGCCTCGACGTCGCCCTCGCCCGCGCCGCCGCCCGAGAGGGCCGCCAACTGACAGCGGTGGAACCGATCACCGGCCTGTACACCGCGTTCGCCGACCTCGGCCCGTTGGAACGTCACGTCGTCGACTCCACCGAGCAGACCGTCGAGCAGACCGCCGCCGCTGTCGCCACGGGTTATCGGGGCGGCCGATTCACACTGTGAGCTGGGATGCGCCGTGACCTGTGATATCAGCCCGCCGTCGGGTCGCCCCACGGCGGCAGGTCCGACCGAGGCGGCGGTACGGGCTGGCGGGGCTGTCCGGCCCGTACGGCGGACGGGGAGACGATGAGCACCGAGGATCGGATCGAACGGGCCAGGCAGGCGTGTCAGCGGGCCATCTTCGTGGGTGATGTCGCCGCACAGGATCTGCGGCAGGTCGAGGAAGCGAGGACGCGACCGTGGACGGCTCGGACATGATCCCGCTCGTTGCCATCGGCCTGGTACGCACCACCGATCGTGAGGTCCACGGCGACCTTCTCCTACGCCTGGGCACCTACCGCCACACCTGCGATTCGTACTACCTGGCCATCGACGACTCACCCGCCGCCGGTGCCACCATCGAAGAGGACCTGGCCCGCTTGCTGGACCAGTGGGTTCAGCAGCTACGGCAACTCACCCCAGCAGGGGTGGTGTTCCTGCCTTTCGACTTTTCCGACCAGTGCACCGCCTGGCTACGAGTCGAATGCCCGGACGTCGACCGAGCCGTGGTCCAGGCAGGCTGGAGCTCGCTGGAGGGGTACAGCATCATGCCCTCGACCTTCACCGAAGCTGCCACACCCGAAGACTTCGCGCCCATCACCAACGCGACGATCGCGTGCCGGCTGTCCGACCTCATCACGACCTTGGAGCACAGCCGCGACGCCGTCCGGCATGGAGATTGACGGTCGGCGGCGTCAATGTGATCTTGTCTAGCCGTCCGACTGACGCGGCGAATCCGGCGATGTCATCGGTTCGATTCGGACCAGCTCAACCGATCTTGTGTGGCACCCACCAAAAGGCAGTTTCTGGAGGCGTACGGCCACTCGGGGCGACCTGCCGGCTCGCTACCGTTATGACACAGTTGCCACTATGGTCGAACGACCATGCCGGCGACTCGTGGAGCCTCCGTCCTATGTCCCAGGTCTTCGAACAGACACCTTTGTGGCGACGCACGCTGGCTCCACAGCCCGCAGACCCGTACGCGGGCCCACGCGAGACGCTACGGGCGGCATACCTCCAGTTCAGGACCACGGTGACGCCGCTGGCGGCGGAGATCGCACTGTCGATGCCGATGTTCACGGATCACTCGATCGTGCATATCGACGCCTTGTGGGATACGGCTTCCCTGGTGTGTGGCGATGACCTCCCGCTGAACCCGGCGGAGGCATTCGTTCTCGGTGGCGCATTCCTGATGCACGATCTCGGTATGGGCCTCGCCGCCTACCCGTTGGGGCAGGCCGAGGTGACAAGCGATCCCGAATTCGCCGATCTGCTCGCCGGGAACGAGGCCCGACTGCGCGACACGGACGCGTCGATCGCAGCGGAGGAATTGAGCCGCGCGGCGCACGACCAGAGCGTGATCGACCTGCTCCGGCTCCGGCACGCCGGACAGGCAGAGCGGCTGATCGCCTCCCCGTTCCGCACCTCGAACGGCGAAGACCTGTACCTCCTCCAGGACGGCGCACTGCGACACCACTTCGGCTCGCTGATCGGCCGGATCGCCGCCAGCCACTGGTGGGACGTCGACGACCTGCGCTGCCTGGAGCAACGGCAGGGGTCCTGCGCCGACCATCCGGCGGGGTGGGACATCGACCCGCTGAAGATCGCCTGCATTCTGCGGCTCGCGGACGCGGCCCAGGTCGACCACCGGCGCGCGCCGACGTACCTGCACGCCTTCCGGAAGGTCACCGGACTGTCCCGGGACCATTGGCATTTCCAGGAGCGGTTGACCCGGCCGCGGGTCGTCGGTGATCGACTCGAATACACCGCCACCCGCCCGTTCGGCCGGGACGAGGCCGAGGCGTGGTGGCTGGCGTACGACACGGTTCGGATCATCGACCGCGAGCTGCGCCAGGTCGACGCCCTCTGCGCGGACCTGAACCGCCCCCGGTTCACCGTACGGTCGGTGGCCGGAGCCGACTCGCCGGAACGGCTCGCGGTCTACATCCGTACCGACCGGTGGCGGCCGGTCGACGCCAGCCTCACCGTGAAGGACGTCAAGCGGGTCATCGCCACCCTCGGCGGTCACGACCTCTACGGCAACCGGCCGGACGTCGCGCTGCGCGAACTGGTCGCCAACGCCGCCGACGCGGTCCGGGCCAGGTCGGCGTACGAGACCGGGGCGCCGGGCACGGTGACCGTGCGACTGTCCCGGGAGAACGACGACTGGTGGCTCACGGTCGAGGACCGGGGAATTGGGATGGATCCCCGGACCATGGTGCGGGCGCTCACCGACTTCGGATACTCGCGGTGGCGCTCGGAAGAGGCCCTGCGGCAGTACCCGGGCATCATGGCAAAGGGCTTCCAGCCGACCGGCCGGTTCGGCATCGGCTTCTTCGCGGTGTTCATGGTCGCCGACGAGGTGCAGGTACGCAGTCTCGCCTACGAGGACGGGCCGCGCTCCACCCACGTACTCGAATTCCGGCACGGCCTGGCGGGCCGGCCGCTGCTGCGGGAGGCCGATCCGCCCGAGCGGCTCCGGTGGCACGGCACCACGGTGCGGGCCCGACTCCGTGACGACCCCCGGACCATCGACGGGCTGTTCCGGACCGACCAGCGGCGACTGTCGCACACGAAGCTCCTGCACGGGCTGCTCACCCGGATGTGCGCGCTGATCGACGTCAACATCGAGAGCCAGGGCCCGGACGACGCGGCCCCGGTACGACTCGTCACCGCGAACGACTGGCTGGAGATCTCGCCTGCGGAGTTGTTCCGTCGGATCTATCCCCGGGAGGAGGCGGACTACCATAACCGGCTGTACTACGACTCGTACGAGAAAATCTTCGTGGAGCGGGCTCGGGAGCTGCGTGACGATTCGGAGCAGGTCATCGGGCGAGCAATGATCGCGTCGGGCTGGGAGCCTCTCGATTCCGACGTCCAGCTCTGGGAGCTTCCGGAGGCACCGATCTATGTGGGCGGCCTTCAGGCGGGCGAGATCGAGTACTGCATGGGAGCCTTCGTCGGGATGCCGCTGACCGCCGACCGGCTCAAGGCCTTCCCGGTGGCCAGTCCGGAGATCCTGCGAGAATGGGTCGAATCCCAGGCCGAGATCGCCCGGCACAGCCCGGGAGCCGTCGTCTCGAATCTCATCTTCACCGCCATACTCGCCCGTGGCCTGGGCGCCCAGGCCCTGAAACTGCCCTGCGCCGAGACGAGTGCCGGCTACCTCGACCAGGCCGCGTTGGGGGACTGGCTCGCGGGTCGGGACGAGGTGCTACTGGTCAGCCCTCGGTTCCACATCTTCCACATCGACGCCCGCCAGCCCCGGTTCTTCACGTTCTCCGGCGAGGAGGTGGGGATGCGCGAGAACTGCCTCGTCGCGAGTCTCTACAGCATGTGGCTGTTTCCCGACGAGGTACTGCCACGACCCCGTGACGAACGGTTCGCCGACGCGATCGCACCGGAGTCGGGCTCCTGGCACGCGCAGTCCTGGTGGTACGACACCGGCAACTTCGGGTCGATCAGCCTGGTCATGCATCGGATCGCCGAGGTTTGGGGGTTGGAGATCCCGGAGCTGCTCGACCTGATGGAGCCGCTGCACTTCGAGGACGACGGCGACCGGCGCATGGAACTGACGAAGACCGGCGGCGGCACGCTGCGGGTGAACATGATCCGGATACGTCGACCCAAGGGTGCCCGCGATGACGACTGAGCCGCAGAGCACCGCCGTCGCCGACTTCCACCTAGAGCGCTACAAGTACATCCTCCAGCAGCTCCACGCCAGCAACGAGAACGTCTACCGGTTCCTCGCCATCTACCAGGCGCTCGCGACGACTCTCGCCGGGGGGGCGCTGGCGGTCTTCGTGGGCTACCGCAAGTGGGAGATCAGCGCCGAGACGGCCCGTGCCGGAGTCATCGGATTGCTGTGCCTGATCACCCTCGTCGCCGCCTTCACCACGCTGCTCATCTTCGTCGGCATCCTCAACTGGCTGGACTACCGCCGGGAGGAGTGCGAGCTGACCGACGAGGCGGTACGGCCGGGGTTCCGGAAGCCGCCCCGGCACAGGAACCTCGTCCGCTGGTACGAGACGTACATCATCCTGTTCATCGTCGTCTCGGCCGTCCTGATGTGGGTGTTCGCGCTGACCCTGGTCCTGCCCGAGATGAACTGACCCTCGACGGTGGTCGTCTTCCTGGCCGATGGCCGTTCAGGACCACTGTTCGAACGGTTCGTCGATTTCCTCGCCGTCGAGGAACGGCCCGAGTAGTTCCGGCAGGCGGCCCGGGTAGAACCGGCCGGTGCTGCCGACAATCTCGGCCATCGGGTACCACCGGTAGTCGAAGTAGTCCTCGTCCTCGAACTCCACCCGGGCCGCGCCGTCCACCGGTGGCTCGGGTGTCGACAGCCGGACCACCACGACCACCTCGTTGTTTATCAGCCGCTCGCCGCGATAGCGGAACGTCGCCCGTCGCCGCCAGGTCGGCGCGCCCACCTGCTCAGGGGTGATCGCGATGCCGGTCTCCTCGGCCAGTTCCCGGACCGCCGCCTCGCGATACGTCTCGCCCGGCTCGATCCCGCCGCCGGGCAGTTCCCACCAGGTGCCGAGTTCGGGGTAGGTCGGGTCCTTGGTGTGGAACAGCAGCACGTGACTGAGCGCGTCGAGGACCACGACTCGCACGACGCTGCGCTCGATGACGTTCACCCATACGAGTATGGCTTCGCATCTCGACGTCACCGAAGCGGGACGCCACCCAGGCCCGGCCCGGTCACCTCGGGCTGCTGAGAGATGGCGTCGAAGCGTAGACAGTAGACCGCCGGCATCGGCATGTGCTGCCAGAAGAGCCGGTCCACGGTTGCGCCGAACCCGCGAAGCGCCCGCGTGACGAAGGTGCCACGGCTACCGAGCAGCACCCGCTTGCCGGCGTACCCGCAACTCCCACCCGGTCTGCACCTCAAGCCCGAGTGCGTGCGCCGCTGGCGCGACGGTCTGGATCACGCGGAGGTACGGGCTCGACCACACCGCCGCCGGACGCGGCACGATGGGCGGGTCAGCCAGGGCGAGCGCCTGCCGAAGACCGTCGGCGGCGAGCGGGCGCGAAAGTTCGTCCGGGCCGTCCGCTGGTCGGGGCATGGAGAGCGCGTGACGGACAACACCACCTCGGTCTGCAACTCAGCTCAGCCTTTCCCGCCGGTGTTTCGGGAACGACGGTAGCGCCGAGCAGCAGACCGCAGTAGACGTTGATCCGATCTGCAGGCGTAGCCGATCAGCAACACGCATCAGGCGGTGGAGGCGGCGGTGCGGCGCTTTCGGCGACTGCCGCCCCCACCCTCGGCCTACCGGAAATCCGCCGCGTGGTCCGTGGCCCATTCCGCGAACGTACGGGCGGGCCGGCCGGTCAGCCGCGGGACGACACTGGCCCACTCCTCGTTCACCGGCTCCGGGTTCCGCACGGACTCCGCCCAGACCATGAAGATCCAGTCCACGAACGCCTCCGGATAGCCGTCCCGGATCCACTGCCCACGGGCCTCGACGGGATCCAGCTCCTCGAACCGGACCTCCTCGCCGATCGCGGCGCCGATCGCGTGCGCCTGGGCGACCGTCGTCAGCGCCTCGGGCCCGGCGAGGGTGTACTTCCGGCCGGCATGACCGTCCTCGACGAGGACTGTCGCGGCCACCGCCGCGACGTCGGCCTCGTGGGTGGGTTGGGTCACCGCACCGCCGTACGGGCGGCGGACTACCCGCTCCGCCTTGATGGCCGCCGCCCAGCCCAGCCAGTTCAGCGCGAACTCGCCCGGCCGGACGTGTGTCCATTCCAGACCGGAATCCTCGACGGCGCGCTCGACGGGCAGGTAGCCGCCCGGGCCGTCGTCGCTGTCGGCCATCGCCCCGGAGAGCACCACTATCCGGCGTACCCCGGTCTGCTTGGCTGCGGCGACGACCTCCCGGGCCGTACTCCCGATCGGAAACAGGTACATCCGGTCGACGCCGTCGAAGACCCCCTCCAGCGAGGCCGGATCCTCGAGATCACCGCCGACCACCTCGACCCCGTAGGGCAGGTTCGCCGCCGCCGGCGTACGGGTGAGCGCGCGGACGTGCTGTCCGGCGTTCAGTAGTTCGGCGACGACGAGCCGTCCCACCGTGCCGGTCGCGCCGGTGACCAGGATCGTCATGCCGCGACCTCCGTCCGGGACGCAGTGCGGAAGTCGGCCGGGTGGTCGACCCGGAAGTCGGCCGCGTGGTCGACGGCCCACTGCGCGAACGTACGCGGCGGTCGGCCGGTCACCCGCTGGAGGGTGGCCGTCGGTGGGAGCACCCCGGTCCCCTCGACCGCATCGGCGAGCAGCGCGATCATCCAGTCGACGCTCTCCTCGGGACAGCCGGCCCGGAGCCACTGGAGACGCGCCTCGGCTGGATCCAACTCCTCGAACCGGACCTCCACGCCGATCGCGGCACCGATCGCCGCCACCTGCTCCACCTGGGAGACCTTCGCCGGACCGGTGAGGGTGTACGCGGCGCCGACGTGATCGTCCGTGAGCAGCGCCGCGACCGCCACGTCGGCGACATCGGCCTCGTGCACCAACGGATAGCCGGCCGTGGCGTACGGCCCGCGCACGGCCCGCTCGGCGCGGATCGGCGCGGCCCAGCGCAGGGCGTTGACCGCGAGCAGCCCTGGCCGCACATGGGTCCACTCGGCGCCGGAAGCCTCCACCGCGAGTTCCAGCCCTCGGTGCGCCTCCCGTTCCTCGGTCAGATGCCGCCGCAGCGCGTCGCTGCCGCTCCCGGCGTCGGGCGGGAGTCCGGCTGCGGCGGCGGAGTGGACGACGATCCTGCGGACGCCCGCCCGCACCGCCTCCCCGACGAAGCCGGGAAATCCGTCGCCGGAGTCGGGTGTGTAGTAGGCGAACGGGAACAGGTGGACGCGCTCGACCCCGTCGAGCGCCGCCGACCAGGTCTCCGGCCGAAGAAAATCTCCCTGGACCACCTCGACACCGTCCGGGAGGCGCGCGGCCCCGGGCTCGCGGGTCATCGCCCGTACCGTCTGCCCGGCCGCCACCAGCCGGTCCACCACCTGGCGACCCACATTGCCGGTCGCGCCGGTCACTAGAATCGTCACGTTGCTCCCTCTTGAAATCCCTGGATGGGGCGATAGACCGCCGTCGCGAAGCCACGGCCAATGGCGCGGCGGCGGTCACCAGGGAGAGTAGGTCGGATTCAAGAAGGCCGCACATAGCACATGTGTACGAGCAAGCGCCGCCGACGGGTCTGACGGCTCCGGAGTCTGGCCACCGGACCGGAGGGCTCATGGGCTCCGTGTCGGTCTGACATCGAGGGTCGAGACGGGACGTTCGGCGTCCACGAATGCCCAGGCTGGCGGCGGGGTGAGCCGGCTGGGTACGGTGGTTTCGCCGCGTTCGAGCAACCAGAAATCCCCACCGAGGAGCTGCGGAAGTTCGCTCGCCTGGTCCGCTGACTCATCAGGCGGCGGTGCGGGTCGGGCGGTGCGGGCTGGGAACGTGCCGGTCCGCAAGCCGGCTGTGACGGTATGAGCTGCGGCAGGCGGCGACGTGTCCGCACCTGCCGCCGGTCCCGCCGGTCCCGCCGGCCGCGGCATGACCGGCGGGACGGCACGTACTCAGGCGGTGGGTTCGGTCCCGCCCGCCGGCTTGTCACCGGCCGACGGGGCGGCCTCGTCGACCGGGATCGGCTCGGGCAGCCCGGTGTCGCGCAGATGCCGGTTGTGCCGAGGTTCCTGTCGGGTTTTCGCATCGTTGAGCCGACGCCGGAGGTCGTCCCGGACGTCGTGCAGACCGGCCCTGAGGTCCTCCTCGGACGAGGTGGTGACGATCTTCGGGCGGCCGGCGATCCAGCACTCCAGGGTGACCTTCTGTCCCCTGGCCTCCCGATCCTTCACCGACACCTCGAGCTCGGTCCCGTCCGCCGGAAAGGCGGCCAGCCGCGCGTCCAGGGTGGTGAACTGCTCGGCGATCCAGTTTCGGTCGCCCTGCGAGAAACCCGCACCGACCCGCAGACAGTCCGCCACCGTGGCCGGGTTGCCCCGAGCGCCGCTCACCGCCGCGCCTCGCCCTGGACGCGTACGGATCCGGTGACGCGGCACGAGCTGTCCATGACCATGTTCGCTGACCCCTTCGTTCGGCAACGCGCTGCGGTTAGCCGCGGTTGATCAATTGGTACCCAGCGGGGTCGGCCCCGAAAACGTGAATCGGCCACTCCAGCGGTGTCACCATTTCGAATCGGATCAGGTACACACGACGGTAAGGCCATCAGTCTGACGGCAATCGATGGCCAGCAAGGGGTACGGGGCCTCGGCCCGGCTCAGGAAGCGGCCGGGATCCCGGCCAGGGTGGTCCGGTGCAGTCGCAGTGCTTCCGGATCCGGCCGGTCACTCAGGCGGCTCGGGAGGTGAAGAGGCTGACCGTCGTACTCGGCGTAGTGGGCTACGTTGTCGGCGAGGCGTACCCGGTAGGAGTCGTCGATCCAGAGCAGGCCACGGTCGAAGAGGTTGTGCAGGTCGGCACGGAGCAGCAGACCATTGCTGACCAGGTTCGTCGCCGGTCCGTCGTACGGGGAGATGTGTGCCGCGTGGAGCACGGCTTCGACGTCGCAGCCGGTGATCGCGCACCGCCCGCCGTACGCCTCGATGAGCCGGCGGCGGAAGTCCGCCTGGCCCTGCCGGGCGGTGACCTCGGCGAGCCGGCGCCGTCGGCCGCGCGGAAGGTCCTCGGGCTTCGGCGCCTGGTGCTCGGTCAGCAGCTCGGTCAGGCGGGCGTACTCGCTCGACCGCATCGCCCGGACGGTCCGGACCTCGGCGTCCAGCACGTCGGACCCGGTCACCTCGGTCGAGAGCAGAAACTCGGTCAGCTGGGCGCCCCAGTGGATCGCTAACCGCCACCGGCGAACCGTGCCGTCATCGGAGGTCCGCTCCTCCGGGTCGGACCAGGCGATGCCGGCCGCCACGAGTCGCTGGTGTGGTTCGCTGGCATAGACCCAGATCCGGTCGCCCGCGCTGACCTGCTGGTAGCAGGAGGTCAGGGGCCAGTCGGCGATGTCGCCGCTGGTGATGTGCTGGAAGTGTTCGAGGGCGTCCCGGTCGTGACCCCAACCGTCGGTCTGCTCGTCGACCGGGTAGAGCCACTCGCCGGTCGGGCGGGGGCGGCCGAGCACCTCGTCGGCGAGCTGGTAGTTGTGGCCCGGCTTGTGGCTCGTCCGGCCGGTCAGCAACGATTCGGCGAGGTCGCGTACGGCAGCGGCGAAGTCGCCGTCCGCCAGGGCCGCCGTCAGCTCGTCGTGCCGGCCCCGGATTCTGGCCTGGTCCGGCCCCGCGTCCACATAGTCGGAGTCCTCGACGGTGAGCCCGGGGAAGGTTTCCCCCAGCGCCTCGGGCGTAGGCCAGCGACGGGTGAGCGTCGACCGCCGGACGATCACGAAGCCGACTGCCGGCTCGGCGCCGCTCGGGTCGGCCGGCTCGCCCAGGACGAAGGTCTCCATCCGCCTCATCGAGACCGCCGACAGCCGGCCCGGTCGGGTGCCGGGCAGGCAGGAGAGCGCCCAGTACTCCCGTTCCGTCTCGGCGGCGTCGGGTACGGCAACCTCCAGGTAGGCCCGGTTCGCGGCCACCACGGCTGGGAAGAATGCGCTGGCCCGGAGCCGGTCAAACTGGCTCTGCTTGCCGGGGTCGGCCCGCATTGCCGGCTCGTCGGCAAGCAGAGTCTCGGATTGCGTCGGCACCCTTTTCCCACCGCCGCCCGGGATCAGGTGGTTGAAGCGCGGGCTGAGCTGCCTTACCAGCGCCGCCTTCAGCTCCAGTCGCCGGTCGGTCGGATGCCAACGGACCGTCCGCCCGCCCAGCCACCCGGCGATCTCGTCGGCGGTGGCGACCCTTCCCTCGGTGGCATCCAGTTCCGCGCCGACCTGCTTGTGCAGCACCGACGAACCGCGGTTCCCTCGTAGGTGCTGCTGGAGACGCTGCCGCAGGTGCCCGGTCTCGCCGACGTAGATGACCTCGTCGTCTTCGATGACGACGTGCACGCCGCCGGCATCGGGGGCGAGGAACACGACGTCGAGGGTGAAGGGGCGCGGCTCGGAGAACTCGGCGAGCAGACCCTCGGGCGTCGGGTCGACCATCCCGGCACGGTAGCCGAGGACGATCGTGAAGAACAGCGCCGCTGGCTCATCCCCGTCCGGATTCGCAGCCGCCGGGGTGGCCGACGAACCGCTGACACCGCCGGCTCCCGGGGCCGGCGCGAGGCTCGCCGATCGGGGCGTCACACCAGATCCGGGTACGCGTCGACTGCTGATCCTCCTCGGAAAGAGTCGCCTCCCCGAAGTCGAGTACGGGCACGTGCGCGAGGGATGTCCGCAGCGCGTTGACCAGGTCGATGGCGGCGTCCCGCGAGGTGAGCGTGGTCGGCAGATGGATGACCCAGCGGGGTTCGGTCACCAGTGGCCGCCGTTGCGGTGTGACTGATCCGGCTCGGAGTCGTCGGCGGGCGGTGGCGACACAGCGTCGCGGTCGAGGCTCGCTTGCCTTGCGATTCTCAAGCGACGTACTACTGGTCCCCAGAAGCCAACCTTGTCGGCCCGATGGCGCGAGACACCACGAAGGGCGCCGGCCCGAATGGGACGACACCCCTCGCGTACGCACGCCGTTTGCTACAGGGCGGCAGGAGCCCTCTTGTACCAGCCGGCGATGATTCCCACGAGGTGGACGAGGTTCTGGGTCCGCATGATGGGCGCCGAAGCATTCTGCTCGAAATCGACCCCTGCGCTGCTCGTACGCCAGATGCTCGTCTCGGTGATCGGCGCGGCCATGTGTGAGTCAAGCCGCTTGAAGAACTCGGTGATGTCGCCGAGGTCCACGGGGTTGTCACCTGTGCGGAGTTCGTGAAACACCCCACCCAGGACGCGGAGCATACCCACCGAGCCCAGCAAAGACGATCGGCGTAGCTCCTGGGACATAGTCAGCTCGCCGGCCCGGCGCTCTACCTCGGGGTCCTCATCCGTGATAGCGGCGAGGGCGGCGAAGGCGTTGGACATGACGTCGAGGAAATCCTTTACCTGCTCGATTACCTCGCCGTCCGTGAGGGTTTGCTCGGCCCTCTTGCTGATCCGGCCACCGACGCCTGCCATGACAGAACGGGTGATGTCCGCGACGTGCTTGGCGCCCATGAGATGCGGGTTCTTCATGGTCATACGGTCCTGCTCCGCGTCGACCCGCCCCTTCAAGAGAGGATGGTCGATAACATCAGACAGTGTGCGGTTGGCGACCTTGTAACTGTCAAAACGTGCGCGGACGGCGCTACTGATGCCTTTGGCGTTGTCGGCCACGTCCACGAACATCTGCTGGGCTTTGATCGGGTCCGGCTCTACGTAGATGTCCAGGCCGACGAACTCTGACTTCAACCGGTTCATCTGGTCGATAAGCTTCTCGCGCTCGACCTGCAGCTTTGCGTGCTTCTCCGCGCTGACCTTCCGCGCAGCCTCACGGTCAACACCAGCGATCGCATCGGTTATGCGCTGCTTCTCGATGGAGACTCCGAGCACGCGGTGCTGACCATCGATGGTGCGCAGAGAGGAGATGCCACCGATCGCCCATGGGACGGTGAGGTAGCCGACGGCGCCGTGCTCATCAACCTTCTCGAAGAGGCAACCACCACTGTCGCGAGCTAGGAGCGCCGGGGCAACCCAGTCCTGCTTGCTGTCAAGGTATTCGCCAAAGTGCTTCGCGTGAAGCCGATCGACCTTGCGATTGTCCTTGTCGACATTGTTTGGGTCGGGAACGGGGAGGATCGTCGAGAGGTCGGCGAGGGGGACGCGAGTCGTGTAGACCGTCCGTCCTCCCTGGACGGTCTTGATGGCCAGGTAGGTGCTCGAGTCCTGCGGCTTGGACAGACGCAACAGATCGACGCTAATGCTGATGACAGCCTCCTAGCAACTTGATCACGCCTCCCACGGGCGTAACGAGACCAGAGGCTAACAGACAATGAGCAATCCTGATGAATAAGATCTTAGATGTTTGCCTAAGGTGCCGATGGAGCATCCAACTTTCGCCCTGCTCCCGATGATCGCGCGGCCATCGCTCTTCTAACTTATGGCGCTTCGCCTCAACCCGAACACCATGATCTACGGTGTTCGGAGGTGGTCGGATGCTGTTAGGCGGAGGCGTCGAAGCAAGCTGTCGGGTCTATGCGGGATGAGGATCGGCTCCGCCCACATCGGTGCTACGAACACGGTGTCGTCAACCACGGTACTCACGAGCTGCGGCTCTTCAGCCGAGACAGTCCAATCACCGGTCGGCGCAGCCGCCCGGGTGGCCGGCGAACCGCTGACACCGCCGGCCGCCGGGGCCGGCGCGAGGCTCGCCGATCGGGGCGTCACACCAGATTCGAGTACGCGTCGACTGCTCGTCCTCCTCGGAAAGAGTCGCCTCCCCGAAGTCGAGTACGGGCACGTGCGTCAGAGACGTCCGGAGCGCGTCGACCAGGTCGATGGCGGCGTCCCGCGAGGTCAGCGTGGTCGGCAGGTGGATGACCCAGCGTGGCTCGGTCACCAGTGGCCGCCGTTGGGGTGTCACTGATCCGGCTCGGAGGCGTCGGCGGGCTGGTGGCCGTGGCGGGGTTGCGGGTGCGGCGGGGTGGCCCAACCGGGCGGGTCGACGAACTTGCAGCCGACGTGCCGGGACTGCCACTGCCGTAGCCCTTCGCGGATCCGTTCCGCCTCGGTCCTGGCGGTGGTCGCCTCGCGTTGGAGCCGGTCCATCTCGTCGGCGACCAGGCGCACGTAGGCGTACACCTCATCGGGGTCGAGGCCGCCACGCCAACGCCGCCTGACGAAGGTCGCCGCGCGGACGAGATGCGCGCCGAGATGCTCACCGGCTCGGTAGATCATCGCCGTACCGCCGACGCCTCGTAGTGCGCGACCAGTGCACCGATCTCTGCCTCAGACAGGCCGCGCTCGGCCAGCACCCGCTGACCCCAGCGGTGCAGCCGACACGGATGCGCCGCCTGGTCGTTGCGGCACCGCAGCCCGTCCGGCCCCTGCTCGGGAGCGTGGACCGCGATCGCCCGTACCGCGAAGTCCACATCCTCTGCCGTCACGTACGGCGGCAACGGCACCTCACCCAACACCTCGTCGATCCGATCCATGACCCTCCCCTGCCGTCCGCTTGGGATGGAGCAGCACCGAGGCGGGCGGGGTCGAGCGGTACGACCGCGCGTCCGTACCGACCGGAGCCCAGCACCCACCCCGGGCCACGCATTCCACCCTTTCGATGGACGTGAACAGGGACTACAGCGTTTCGGGAGCCGGACTGGAGCAAAACTGAGGCGTCTGGGTGCCTGACCGATCGACGGAGTGTTACTACAGTGACCGGCATACGGAGGGGGTTGCCGTGGCCTTGAAGCGACACCGGCTCTGCCAGCGACGAAAGGCACTCGGGTACAGCCAGGAACGTCTGGCTGAGCTGCTCGGGGTGGAGCGGTCGACCGTCGTACGGTGGGAAAGTGCCGAAACCGACCCGCAGCCCTGGCACCGGACACGGATAGCGGACGCGTTACAAGTCACGCTCGACCAACTCGACGACATGCTGTGCGATGTGGTTGCACCGATCCGACGGGGACAGGCCATGGGAGACGACTCGCATCAATCCTCAGCGGCGGCGGTCCGGACCGAACTGCTGACCGGTCTACGTGCCTTCCTCACCGATTACCTTCCCGGGTCGCAGCCAGCGCCGGCCGCCCGCAGCCTGATCGAGGTTCGACGAGACGTCACCCGGATACACGCCCTGTACCACCGGGCGAGCTACAGCACCGTCGTACGGCTGCTGCCCGAGTTGCTCCGTCAGACCACCGAGTTGTCCGGCAGGGGCCCGTGGCCACACCGCAACAGCGCGTTCAAATTGCTGACCGCCTCGTACCTGGCGGCGTCCAAGGTTGCCGTGAAGATCGGCGACGGCGATACCGCTTTGCTGACCGCCGACCGGGCGGCGACCGCCGCTCGGCTCGCCGACGACGTGGGGCTGGCATCTGTGGCTGCATACCAGGCCGCATGCGCGCTGCTCCGACTGCCGGGCCGAATCAGCGAAGCCGAACGGGTTACGCAGGCAAGCATTGAGCAACTGGCGCTCGGCAGGCCAAGCGATGATCCGAACCTGCTTTCCGCGCATGGTGCCCTACTGCTCCTAGCCGCCCTCATCGCCGCTCGTCAGCGGCAGACGCCGGACGCCAACCTGCGTCTGACAGAGGCGCAGGGCCTAGCCACGAAACTGAAGACGGACCAGAACCGGCTATGGACGGGCTTCGGCCCTACCAATGTCGTAATCCATACCGTCTCGGCAGCAGTCAAGGCCGGCAACCGCGACCGGGCCATCGAGATCGGCGCGATGCTCGACACGTCACGCCTGCCGGCCGCACTCATCGGCCGACGAGCGCAGGTTTATCTGGACCTGGCGGCGGCCACCGCCATGACATCCGATGGCGGTTCGCTCGCGGTCCTGCACCTCCTAGAGGCAGAACGGGTCGCCCCCGAGTCCGTACGTGTCAACGTCCAGGCGCGAGCGCTGCTGCTTGACCTGCTGTCGAAGGAACGCCGGGCTGCCACTCCCGGGCTTCGTCCCCTTGCCCAGCGAGCGGGGTTGCTGGCATGACGGATCGGCCGGTCCTGTACCTCGTCGTCTGCGCCGCTCCTCCAGCGCTAGAGATCGGTGAGCTCATCGAGTTGCTGATGGAGAACGGGTGGGCGGTATGGGTGATCGCAACACCCACGGCGGCCAGCTGGATCAGCCGGGAGGCCCTGGGTCAGCAGACCGGCAACCCAGTCCGATCGGAAAGGCGAAAGCCGGGCGAGCCGGACCTGCTGCCGAAGGCGGATGCCGTACTGGTCGCCCCGGCCACCTTCAACACCATCAACAAATGGGCACTCGGCATCAACGACACCCTCGCCCTCGGCATCCTCAACGAGGTACTCGGCCTCGGCCTGCCCATCCTCGTCACCCCGTACGCCAAGAACGTGCTGACCTCGCACCCCGCATACGAGTCTCACGTGCAAATACTCAAGGACTCCGGGGTCGAGTTCACTCGAACCGAAGCTCTGCGCCCGGCGGCGCCAGAGGACCGACTCCAATGGCTCCGACTAGCCGATGAGGTCTCGGAGCTACGTTATCGATCTACAACTTGACTGAACGAACGACTGGCTCTCGGGCGCAGTCTTGATCCGAACCACAGCGCGAGGGTCTAACCTCTCCGGGGTGACGGAGCTGGCGCACGGCATCTACGAGGATCTCATCACCAACAAGATCGCAGGCCAGCTCAAACATCTAAACCCTGAACTCGTCGAACGAGTCAGCCTCGACCCAGCTGACGCACACACCCTGCTCACCCGGCACATCGCTGGCCTGGCTGACCTCGCGCTGCGTTCCGTTGGTGGCAGTAACAACGAGCGGCTCGCTGGGCAGATCGATATGGCAAACCGGATCGCGGAGAGCATCGCGTCCATCGAGCCACGGGCAGCCAGCCCTGACGACCAAGTGACCGAGACACACAAGCATGTGCTGGCCGCCATCGCTCATCCGCCGACACCACCAGCCAAACCGCACTTTCCGAGTCGTCCTACGACCCCGCTGTCCACCGGTGCTCTGCTGGTCAACGGCCGGCATCAGCCACGCATCGGCCACGAGGTCAATGCCGAGATGGCCTCGGCGGATCAGGTCGACCTGCTCTGCGCCTTCATCACTTGGACCGGCGTACGCATCCTGGAAGGGGCAATCGAAGAGTTGATTGCCCGTGGGGGTCGGCTCCGGGTCATCACCACGACCTACATCGGGGCGACCAATCAGCGCGCGGTGGACCGGCTCGCCGAGCTAGGCGCCGAAGTCAAGATCTCATACGAGACGAAGACCACCCGCCTACACGCCAAAGCATGGCTCTTCCAGCGCAAGAGCGGTCTGACGACTGCGTACGTCGGCTCATCGAACCTGTCCCGGGCCGCGCTGGTCGACGGCTTGGAGTGGAACGTCCGGGTGTCCAGCCTTGAGCAGCAACATGTCATCAACACGTTCGAGGCGACGTTCAGCGACTACTGGAGCGACCCAGCCTTCGAGGCATACGATCCAGCCAAGGACAGCGATCGTCTCCGGCAGGCGCTAAGCAACGAGCGTCGACAGCGCCTCCCACGAGGCGATCGGCTGCTGGATACTGCCGAAGCCGACATCGAAATCACGAACATCGACGTCCACCCGTACGGCTACCAGAGCAGCATCCTCTCGGACCTCGAAGCTGAGCGCCTGGTCCACGGCCGGCATCGCAACCTGGTGGTGATGGCCACCGGCACCGGCAAGACAGTCGTCGCCGCTCTCGACTACCGAAACCTGCGGAAAAGGCTCCAGGTCAACTCGTTGCTCTTCGTGGCGCATCGAGAGCAGATCCTGCGCCAGAGCCGCTCCGTCTTCCGACATGTCCTTCGCGACGGCAGCTTCGGCGAGGTGCTGGTCGGAGGGGAGAAACCACGCGACTGGCGGCACGTCTTCGCCTCAGTCCAATCCCTACATCGCCTCAGCGACGAGGACCTGCCTCCCGAGCGGTTCGACATGGTGATCGTTGATGAGTTCCACCATGCCAAAGCACCGATGTACGCCCGGCTCTTGAAGCGGCTACAGCCGCGTGAGCTCCTCGGGCTAACCGCGACTCCCGACCGCGCCGACGGCGGCGATGTTCGCCACTGGTTCGACGGGCGTACGGCCGTCGAGCTCCACCTTTGGGAGGCCCTCGAACGGCAACTCCTCGCGCCGTTCCAGTACTTCGGCCTGCACGATGACGTGGACCTGTCGACTCTCCGCTGGCGTCGTGGGCAGGGCTACGACCCGACCGAGCTGAGCGCGCTCTACGTCAACAACAACTCCCGCGTCTCGAAAATCCTTCAGGCGGTGCGCGACAAGGTAGACGTGGGGCAGATGCGGGCGCTGGGGTTCTGCGTCAGCATCGCCCACGCGGAGCACATGACGGAGTCGTTCAACCGGTCGGGGGTGCCTTCCTCAGCCGTCACGTCGGGGCCCGGCTCCGGCAATCGCCAACAGCTGATTGACCAGTTCCGGCGCGGTGAGTTGCAAGTGCTCTTCACCGTCGACCTGTTCAACGAAGGCATCGACCTGCCGATGGTCGACACGATCCTGCTACTGCGCCCTACCGAGAGCGCAACGGTCTTCCTTCAACAGCTTGGCCGAGGTCTGCGACTCGACGAAGGAAAGCCCTGCCTTACCGTACTTGACTTCATCGGCGGCCAGAGCGCCAAATTCCGCTTCGACTTCCGGTGGCGGGCGCTGACCGGCGTGAGCCGACGAGCGCTGACCCAGGCTGTCGAGTACGACTTTCCTAACCTGCCAAGCGGCTGTCACATCGAGCTCGACCGAGTGGCAAAGGACATCGTCCTAGCGAACCTCAGGGCAGCCCTGCCCAGCTCGAAGGCCAGTCTCACCGCCGAACTACGCGAGCTCGGCGACGTCGGCCTCGCCGACTTCCTCCAGCAGACCGGCCTGGAGTTGGAAGATCTCTACCGCCGTAAGTCTCTCGGCGGCTGGTCCGGGCTGCGCCGTCGCGCCGGTCTAAGCCGTACGCCACCTGGTCCCGATGACATCTCCCTCGGCGCGGCCATTGGTCGCATGCTTCACCTAGACGATCCCGGCCGTCTCGACCTGCTACGCCAGGTCGCCGCCGGTGAACGTCCCGGACCCGGGCGACTTGCTGACCTCCTGCACATCGCGCTCTGGGGCAACAAGATCCCGCTCGACCGGAGAGATGAAGGACTGCGCCGGCTCTGGGAGCATCCAGACCGATGTGACGAGCTGGCCCAGCTTGCCGAGGTACTACGGGATCGCATCCATCGCGTCACGATCGGACCGGTCTCGGCGACAGTGCCGCTACGGGTACACGCTCGCTACAGCCGCGACGAGGCATGCACCGGATTCGGCGTACCCAACCCCACGCAGCTCCGAGAAGGGGTGAAGTGGGTTCCAAATGAGCAGGCCGACCTCTTCTTTGTCACCCTCATCAAGTCCGAGCACCACTACTCGCCCACCACTATGTACGCCGACCGCGCATTAACCGACGACGTCTTCCAATGGGACTCCCAGAGCACCACTTCAGCAGGGTCACCTACTGGGCAGCGCTACGTACATCATGTCGAACTCGGCTCCTCAGTCCACCTGTTTGTCCGAGAGACCAAAGCCCGCGACGGGGATCTAGGTGCCCCACCCTACCTCTATGCCGGCCCCATGACCTACACGTCTTACACCGGCGATCGCCCAATGCGTATCATTTGGCAACTCGATCAATCGCTCCCTCCCGACGTCTATGCTGCTGCCCGAGCCATCCCCGCCTGAGGCAATGCCCACTCAATGAGCAAATGACGAAATCGCCCAGGACATGAGCGTTCATCGAGGCACTCAGCCTCAGTCTAGATTCCGCCTCGTGGGTTCAGGAAGCCGCCGATTGGGTGCGCCGATCACACTGTGCCCTCTGTAGCTGTCTTATCTGCCTGTTCGACGAACTGATGGAGCACCACACCATTGACCTGGTACCAGTTTGGTCCCCATACCTGCGTGCGAGGGTCTTCACCGGTGGCCTGCTCGATGATTCGCCGGATCAGGCCCGTCAGGTTGTACGACTTATTGTCTACAGCCCAAATTACCGGGGACTTTGCATCCGGCCGCCAGGTAACGACTGAACGCTCTACCTGCTCCGACAACCATATCCGAATTGTCTCTCGGTCCTCAGCGACCCCTCCTGGCACCACAATTTTGAGTTTGTCGCCCTCTGCTATGAGCTCGTTGGCTACAAGCCGCTCCGGAATCGACGCATTTTTTGTCCGGGCCTGTGTCGCCATCGCCTGGGTCGCCGGGCTGGACTTGGGACGGACCATAAACTCCTCTGCCTCGGGCACCGGTATCAGCTGCGACACCGAAAGCACCAACTGCTGGTTAGCTAGCCTGTATAGCTGGTAGCGCACCAGCCGGAGGTCGATGCCCTGCTCGACTAGGAACAGGGCGGTGTTCGTTATTGTCGGCCCGAAGTCGCCCGCCATAAGAACAATCCGTGGCGGGGACAGGGTTTCGTCGGAGAGCTCCGGTGCCCACTCCCGTAGCGTGTCGAGCGCCGACTCGGGGCTGGTTCCCTCACCCAGGTGCGCGGCATATATCTCCGCCAGATCATCTAAACTCATCCGTCTGACCATCGCGGCGTAGTTGATTGCTTGCATCGTCACCGCACCGGCTGCCTTGTCCCGCTTCAACTCCACCACGATCAGCCGGCCGGTCTGATCAATCGCTAATATGTCCAGCCGATCAGCAATCGATTTGCCCGCACTCGTCGTCCATTTATTAAACTCGACCGCAACGACCCTAGCCCCTTCAGCGATCGCTTTGGGATGCTCCACCATCCACTGCTGTAGGTGCTTGGTTTCCCAGAACTTTGCCTCCTCCATCGAGATCGGCTCAGCCGGCACGGCCAGAGCGCCGTCAACCGTAAGCAGCGTTTCGTGTGCCATGGCCTCCACCCTCTCCGGAGCTCGCGGTTTCAGACCTTCACGCGGCGAGTTGGAAGATGGGCCATCACCGCCTGGTTCGCCTCCCACCCGTCAGGGAACCTCACCGGTACGTTCAGGTGAACCGGCTCGGTCGACGGATGCGCGTCGAGCAGCCCGGCGATCCCCGCCCGCGCCACCACCACACAAGCGTGTCGATGCCGTGACGTCAACACGCACAACCGCCCCGCCTCCAGGTGAAACGCCGTAGCATCCCGCCGCCCCGACAACGGATGCAGCACGATCGTCACGTCGTACTCCCGCCCCTGGAGCCGGTTCGCCGTGTCGACAGTGATCCCCGCACCGGCCGCCCCGAGCCGCGCCCGGATGGCCGCGACCTGGTCCCGATGCGCCGCCCCGATCGCGATCCGGTCAGCCGTCACCGCGACACCCCCCGGCGCCCGCTCCGACACCGCCACCGCGCCCCGCTCCAGCAGCCGCAACGCCAACCGCGCACAGGCCGCCGCCGCCTCCCCATCCGTACGCAACGTGTGCCGAGCCGGCAACTCATACAGCGCCCACCCCGTAGCCGCCGCCAACTCCAACGCCTCGTCCACCGCCCCACCCCCGAACCCAGCAGCAC
Source organism: Plantactinospora solaniradicis (assembly GCF_042658085.1). Lineage (NCBI taxonomy): Bacteria > Bacillati > Actinomycetota > Actinomycetes > Micromonosporales > Micromonosporaceae > Plantactinospora > Plantactinospora solaniradicis. Next base: position 715,027 of record NZ_JBHSPR010000001.1, read on the forward strand.
TGAACGCCAACGACCGCTGCTCAGCGGTAGTCCCCGCCGAGAACCCGGTGAACGGATAGAACGCCTCGGCCACCACCGGTGCCGCCGACGCCGGCAGCCGCCACGACACCGGTAACCGGTGTACCGGCAGCTCCGGGTTGTGCCGCAACAACGCCGCCACCGCAGACTGCATCGGATCCCAGGTCAGCCCGGTCCACCGCTCGGTCTCCACAGTCGAGAACGGATCGAGCTGCCCCGGATCACCCACGAACAACGCCCGGTCGAACCGCCCCGCCACCCTCAACAGCGCATCGGACCGCATCTGGTACGCCTCGTCCACGATCGCCCACGGCCAGCGCCCCTCCGGCACCAGCGCCCATTTGGCGGCCGTACCGATGATCACGGACGACCCGCCGAGATCCGCGACCTTCGCCGCGACCCGGACCGTCGAGTAGTTCTTGATCCGCTCTGTCGCGGTGTACTCGTTGGCGGACAGCCGCCCGATCGGCAGCTCCGGCTTCGCCTGGGCCAGCCGCCCGATCAGGTCGTCGACCTGCTCATTCGTCTGCGCGATCACGATCAGCGGCTCGCCGGCCTCGGCCAGCTCTCCCGCCGCCCGCACCACCAGCGTCGACTTCCCCGCTCCCGGCGGTGAGTCGACGACAACCCCCCGATGCTCCCCAGAATGCAGGTCCGCCAGCACCTCGGCGATCACCCGCCCCGCCGCCTCCCCCGGTGGCAGCGCCAACCTCCCCACCCCGCCACCAGGCACCAACAACCCCGAGGAACCGCTCACGACCACTCCTCCCCGGCGTCCTCGACCGTCGGCTCGACGGCATCCTCGTACGCCGTCGGCGGCCCGCCATGCGTCCACGGCGTCTCGTCCCGCCCCGGGAACTCCCCCGGCGGCATGTACGAGTCGGAAAGCGTCGTGTAGCAGAGCCGCTCCCCCACCTCCGGCACACTTCCCGGCGCCGGACTCAACGATCGTCCCAACCCACCCGACAGCTCCAGCACCACATCCGTCTGGCCGGAGGATTCGTCCGGCGTCACGAACACCACCCGAGCCTTCTGCCCCGGCCGCGCCGGACAGAACATCACCGCCCCCGGCGTAACCAGCACCGGATCAGCCGTCGTCACCTGGATCCGAGGCCGCAGCACCCGCCGCTTCCCGCTGTCGTCGATCCGGTTCGGCTGGGCCAATGTCACCTCACCCACGAAGGCTTCCCCAGTCAGCCGATGGTCGGCCATCACCAGCGGATCGTCGTAGGCCCGCTGCACCGCGTACGACTGCAAGGCCCGCTCCAGCCGGTGCAGCCGTTGCGCCGCGTTCACCGCCCCGTCCCGGCGTGGCTGCGGATGCCCGCCCCCGTCCACGTACAGCACGAAGTTGCTGAACGCGTCCCGGTCCTCGGCCCAGCGCCCCTCCACCCGCGCCCCGGCCGGCAACGCCCGCAACAGTGAAATCGCCCGCCACATCAGCCGCCATGTCGGCTCGACCTGGGCCCGCAGCGCCTCCTCCACCACACCTCGGGCCCGAGCCTGCCGGGAAGCATCACCGGCCGCCTCCTCGTACCCCTTGATGGCCGCGCCCAGGATCTCGTTGTCGAACGTCGGATCGGTCGCCGGCCCGGCCGGCGGCCAGCTCACCGGGTCCTCCGCAACAGCCGCCGCCTGCGCCCCCGTCATCCCGTCCGGCGGGTCGATCCAGCCCAGCAGCGCCGCGAGCTGCGCGTCCTCCAGTCCACTCTGTCCGGTCGCCCAGTGCATGCCCAGCGCCTCGGTCATCGACAGCAGCATCGACGACCCGGGATGTTCGGCCCGATCCGCCAGGAACGTCAACCACTGCCCCAGCAGCGGCACCGAATGGTGCACCGGATAGTCCCCGTCGGTACGCCGGAACCGGGTCGACCGGCCGAACAGCCGCACGAACCCGACCCCGGCCGAGTTCGGCACCAACACCTGCGGCGCGTCGACGTACCGGTAGCGGACCTCCTTGCCCCGGTTCGCCGACACCGCCTCCGTCACGCCCCGGCAGCTTCCCAGGTACGGCAGCAGCACCTCGGCCAGCTCGGCCGCGAACCCGAACCGCTGGTCCCGGTTACGCGGCTGCGGCACGACCAGCAGTTTCGGGTCACCGGGATCGGTGCCGACCATCGCCGCCAGCGGCGCGTTCGCCTCGCCGGCCATGCTCAGCGGGATGAACACCAGCGGCCGGTCGGCGAGGTGCAGGTGTCGTACCGTCGTGATCCGCTGTGCGACCCCGGCCACCACCGCCTCGGCCCGAGCCAGCGTGGTCAGTGTGCTCACGCCACCGCCCCGCGACGCCCGACCCCACCGGAAGCCCAGCCCGCACGAGACCTCACGACCCGACCCCGGCCATCAACTCCGCCCGCAGCCGCGCGGCGGACCGGAGCAGCGCCGCCGCCTCCGCCTGGTCCTCGGCCGGCGCCAGCTTGTCGTGGGCCAGCGCCAACGCCGTCTCGACCCGCTCGATCCCGCCCAGTTCCTCCCGGGCCGAGGTACCGAGGGCAGCGGTGCACCCCTTCGCCTCGTTCCGGCAGAAATATGCCAGCTCGCAGACCGCCAGGCAGTCCGGCGCGTACCGGGCGTCGACCGCGTGCAGCGCCTCGACGAGCGCACCCGGGGCCCGGGTCGGCACCCCGGCCGCGTCCGGCGCCAGGTCGAAGCTCAGGTTCGCCGGCAGCGCGGCCAGCATCTGGTCGACCTTCGTCATCCGGCTGAGCTGCCGCCGCAACACCGACAACTGCTTGCGTACGTCGACCAGCACCGCCGTCGGCTGGTTGGAGAAGTCGCGCGGGCAGACCAGCACCACGTCATGCGACACGATCGTCGGGTCGTACCCAGCATCTGCCAGCATCTCGCGCATCGCCAGCACGTAGACGGCGGCCTGGATCGCCGCCGCCGACACCTTGCTCGGATCGGCCTGCCCGTCCACCACCGCGAACGACTTGATCTCGACGACGTGGAACCGGCCCTCGTGCTGGAACGCGATCAGATCCGGTTCGAGGTAGACCCGCTGCCCCGCCACCTCCAGCCCGAGCAGCGGATGGTCGAAGAGCGTGCCGGCGCCCTCGTCTCCGGAGGCGGCCCGGGTGAGCAGGGCGCGCGAGCGGGCGTACCGGACCTCGGGGCTCTCCTTGTCCCGGCCGGTCACCGACTCCAGGTCGTCGTACGCCACCTCCGGGATCGGCAGCCCCAGCCGCTCCCGCAACAAACTCAGCAGATCAGCGCAGCCGTTCGCCTTCACCTGTGCCTCGAACGCGTTACCCCGAGCGAGCGCGAACTGCGACTGCCCGAACCGCGACGGAAAGTCGATGTACGCCGCCAGTCGCTGCTTGTCCACGCCGGCACCGTCCAGCACGGCCCGCCGGGCACACCCCGGATTACGGGTCAGCGCGGCAATGGTCCGGGCGTTGTGCCGGGTCGGCCGGACCCCGCCCCGGATCGCGGCCAGCCGCTCGGCGGTGCTGTTGCTCGTACCGATGATGCTCGTGCTCGTCATGCCGTCTTCCCCTCGAGCGTCCGCAGCGGGCTGCCGAAGAGCTGCTGCACGTTGTCGAGCTGCCGGCGGGCCCGATCGGCGGCCGATGCCCGCTGCGCCTGGTCGGCGTCGGCGTGCACCTCGCGTTCGGCCTCGGCGGCCCTGATCACCACCTGGGGATCCACTGTGTCATGTCCGGCAAGCCCTGACCGGGAGCTGGTGGCACCGGGAATGTTCGTGGCGAACCGCCACAGCAGCCGGCTCACGGTCGCGGCGCTCCCGTCCGGCACCGAGCCGGTCGCCCGCTCGGCGAGCCGGGCCGCCGCGGTCAGGAAGTCGACCCGTGGACTGAGCGGACCGACGATCCGCCGTTCCAACGGCCAGGTGGAGACCGCGACCAGGCCGCGCGCCGGCGCCAGGTGCTCGGCCGTCAGCGCGGAACAGAGATAGTACGGCCGCGCGTACGGCGCCGTCTCGAACGAGCGCTTCTCGTCCCGGCGCAGGTGGGTGAGCTTGTTGGCGGCCAGGCTCGTCGCCGCCCCGCCGAAGAACGCGGCGTGCACCTCGGCGACCAGTCTCGGCGCGGCCGGTACCGAGAGCAGGGTGAGCGCGTGGTGCACCTGTTCGCGTACCGGCACCAGCGACCCGGCAACCGACCTCTCCGAGTCGGAACCGGAATCGCCGCCCTCCGCGGCACCGCCAACAGCAGCCGGTCCACTGTCGCCGCCGTCAAGGCTGGCAACGGCATCGGATTCGTCGGCGAGGTCGGCGATGGCCTGCTCCCACGTCCGCTCCGCGGTACGCAGCTCGGCCCGCAACGCACGGGTCCGCGCACTGTCCCGAGCCACCACGGAACGCCGGACCTCCGCCCGCAGGGCGTCAATCCGACGCTCGAGCATTTCCATGGACTCGGCCACGGGAAGGAATGGTACAAGTTCCAGTATTCTCCAGCAATCACCATCCATTAGTGGCGTGCGACGAGCTGCCGTACGAGCGCCTGCATTCGAGTACGGTCCCTGGACGAGGCCGACATCTGCTTGAGTCCGGCAGCACCCGGCGTGCCGAAGAATCGGTGCAGCACCTGCGCCGCCTGACGTCCGGTGATGCCTCCGGGCCATGCCGATTCGGACAGACCAGCGGCATACCCGGCGTTGAGCAGCCGCCACAGGTCCGTCGCGTCCTTGGCGGCGAACCGTCCCCGATAGGCGAGCGCCTTCAGACAGAGCGCCGACGACAGGTCCGGCAGCGCCAGCCGCATGGCCAGGTCGCCACCGCTGGCAAGGCGTACCCGGAGATCCACCGCCGTGCCTGGACGACTCAGTGCGAGAAGCAGTCCCGGCACCTCGTCCACGACCAGATCGCCGTATCGCTGGTTCGGTACGAGGGTGCCCAGGTAGGACGGTGCCAGGATGTCGACCACCAGTTCCAGTGGCCCGTACGCGTCCGCATGTCCACGGACGAACCGGTTGGCCGCGCCCTGCGGCAGGTACCCATGATTGGTCAGCGCCGCCGGTAGCCGAGGGTCGGCGATGACCGCCGGCAGCGCGGCAAAGTCGGCATCCGCCGTCTCCCGCATCGGCACCTGATCCGTCACCCCGTACGCGGCGACGAGCAGGGTCACCATGTGTCCACCGACGATCCGGTAGTCAATCTCCAACTCGGCCGCGATCGCGGACAGGTCGGCGAGCGTCAGGTAACCGGCGTCCGACGCGCGGCTGGTGGACGTGACGGAGACCGGCAGAGGCTCCCGAACACCGTCCTGGGTCGGCACTGGCTCGGTCATGCCGCACTCCCCCCGTGGCCACGCTGGCTACGGCGAAGTAGCTCCTGCTCAAGCCGTGCCACCGCTTCGTCGGTGTCCGGCCCGGACGCGCGCCGAACGTCCCAGAGGATCTGCAACGGATCCGCCAGCGGCAGCGGCACCCCGTCCCGGGTCAGGTCCGCCGACAGCACCGGCCACACCCCGGGATCCTCGGGTACGACGAACTCCAGGGTCGCGTCCTCCGCTGCCGCCGGAACCAACCCGACCGCGGTCAGGTCAACTCCCGCACGCGCGTAGACGACCAGACGCTCGGGATTGCGCCAGGGTGCGATGAGATCGGCGGCGACATCGCCGGAGAGCACGGCACGAGGTCGGTCAGCCGATCGCTGAACCGGAAACGCCGCACTGTCGAGCACCGTCACAACCGAGTTCAGCTGTTCGAGGAGGGGACTCAGCCCGTACCAGTACGTGCTGAACCCGCCCGGCCCCGGGTACGCGTCCAGCCACCATCGGACCGTCTGACCGAAATCCCGTACCCGCCAGCCGGCTTCACCACGCTCGACAAGTCGCCCGCTCACTAGGACCTGGAGCGCCTGGGACACCCGGGGCTGCGACACGCGGACTAGGTCCGCCATCTCCCGTTGGGTCGCGTACGGCCGTTCGATCAGCCGCCGTACCAGCGTGAGCGCACCCCACGGCACCCGGCCGGGACGGCGCTGCCGGGAGGCACGTCCGACCCGCCGGTCCGGCCGGTCGAGCTCGATCCGCTGCCCCGCGATCCGCAACGCGCCGATCACTTGCTGACCGTCGTCGACGAGCCAGGACCAGCCGGCAGCCTCGATCGCCGCCCGTACGGCGGGCGTGGCCGCCGGCACGATGACCAGACCCGGCTCGGCTTGTCGACTCACCAGAGCGGCGACATTGCTGGGGGTGACCGGTGTCGGGAAGACGTGGACCCGGACGGTGGCCTGCTGGCCGTCGCGCCGCAGTACGACGCGTTGCGGGTCCAGTGGTACCGCGCCGATCCCCGCTTCGATCAGCGCCCGCCAGGAGTTCGTCGATATAAGCATTATGCGGCTCCCTCAGATAATACTTATAACACGACACCCGGACCGATGCCGGCACGATCCCTTGACAGCAGTCGGTTGCGCTCGACTACCCTCGGACGGAGCGCGTCGGGGATCGCGCCGAGACTCGCCGGAAGGCTCGAAGCCACCCTCATTTTTTGTCGGTACGAGCGACGGACACCGAAGCTCTGTTCCGCCCGTGCGAGTCCGGGCGACGAGCGAGGTGTTTCGTGAAGACGCTCCCCGACAACCCGAACCTCGACCACCTGCGCCAACAGGCCAAGGACCTCCTCGCCGGGCTGCGGGACGCGGATCCGACGTCGACCCTGACCCAGGCGCAGGCGGCACTGGCGGAGCAGTACGGCTTCCGCGGTTGGACCGACCTCAAGGCCGAGGTCGACCGTCTGCGCGGACAGGCCGAAGTCGCCGACCGGGCTCTCGCACGGGCGATTGCCGAGCATTACGGCCTGGGTGAGGTCGTCGGCGAGATGCGACCGATCGCCAGGGCCGACGACACGGGCCGCCGATGGTCGCTTGCCACGGACCGGGGCCGGTGGGCCGTACGCACCATGGACACCTGGTGGCCCATCGTCGACGCCGAGACGGACGTCGCCCTGCAACAGGCCGCCGATGCCGCCGGCGTTCTGCTGCCCGCCCCGGTACGGAGCCGGGCGGGCGGCATAGTCGAATCGATCGGCGGGCACAGCTGGCGCGTCTACGAGTGGCTGCACTCCGGACCGCCGCTGTCGGCCCCGGCCAGCTCGTCGGTCACCCGCGAGGTCGGCCGGATCCTCGCCACCATCCACGGACTCGCCCTGCCGGTGGACCGGATCAGCCCATGGCACCACTCCCGCCTCTCCACCGTGGGATGGCCGGAACTGGCGGCCACCGCGACCGCCGCGCGCGCCGGTTGGGCCGCCGCACTGGGCGAGGCCGTACCCACCTTGCTGGATCTCGACGCGATCGCCGCCCCGGACACGCCCGCACCGGAACCAGTGCTGACCCACAACGTTCTCGGCCCGGCGAGCACCCGGCTGACGGCGAGTGGCCGCCTCGTCGTCGTCGGTTGGGAACACGCGGGCGGCCAACCGCCGAGCTGGGAACTGGCCAACGCGTTGCTGGACTGGACCGTCAACCCGGCGGCGGGGTGAACAGGGCCGGCGCCCGCGCCCTGGTCGACGGCTACCGCGCGAGGGCCGGTGCGCTTCCGCCGCTGGACCTGACCATGTTCCGCGGCGCCGTCAACAGCCTCGCCAACTACGTGTTCGGGCAGGTGCGGACCGCCCTCGACACCCACGAGAGGGAAGACCGACGGTACGCCGACCGCAGCGTGCGACATCTGCTGTCGCACCTGCCGACGCGAGCCATCCTGGAACAACTCCTCAGCGTGGCCGTTGCCACGACGCGCCTGTGACACCGGCGCTGATCCCCACAGAACCGGGCGACGCCGGATAACTCACTCCGTACCCACATGATGCTGGCTCCGGCGGGTAAGCGGGCAGTCGAGATGATCGGTGGGCGGAACGTCCCCCGTGGGGCACCCGTGCCACCGCCGGAGACCTGAGGAGTCGTCTTGTCGCTCTGCTACTCCCTCCACGTCGCGCCGCCCAAGCCGACGGCTACCGGCGACCCGGCGCCGGGCGAGAAGCAGCAGACCTGGTCGCCGACCACCGCCACCCTGATATCCGGGGACCGCGACGCGGTGCTGGTGGACGCGCTGATGACCGTGGCCGAGGCGCGGAAGCTGACCGACTGGATAGTCGCCACCGGCAAGAATTTGACCACCATCTACATCACGCACGGCCACGGCGACCACTTCTTCGGCGTGTCGACCGTACTGGAACGCTTCCCGGACGCGCGGGTCGTGGCGACGCCACGGGTGGTGAAGGCCATGCACGAGCAGGTGGGGCCAAAGGTACTGGACGGCTTCTGGCGCCCCCTCTTCCCGGACCAGATCGCCGACCGCCCGGTCGTCGCCGAACCGCTGACGGAGCCCTCCTTCGAGTTGGAGGGCGAGCCACTGATCCCCGTCGAGCTGGGCCACAGCGACACGGACAACACGACCGCCCTGCACATCCCGTCCATCGGGGTCGTGATCGCCGGAGACGCGGTCTACAACGACGTACACCCCTACCTCGCGGAGTCGGCGGACGGCGGGATGGACGCCTGGTTGGTCGCCCTGGAGGTCATCGAGGCGCTGGATCCGCACACTGTGATCGCCGGGCACAAGCGCCACGGCGCCGACGACGGCCCGCACAACATCACGGAGACCCGCCGCTACATCCACGACTTCGCCTCGGCGGCCCGGGACACCGGCACCGCCCTCGAACTGTACGAACAGGTGCTCGCCCAGCATCCCGACCGGGTCAACCCCGGCGTGCTCTGGAACTCCGCCCGAGCCGCCAAGGGGTAGCACGGCGTGCGACAAACTGCGCAACGGCGGGAACGGCTTCCACCAACACCCGCTCGCCGTCGTACCGGTTCACGGGGTTGACGCCCGACACCTCGTACACCTGGATGGTGCGGGCCTCCGACGGCCGCGACCAGAGCGGCTTCTCCGCACCGGTGACCTTCCGGACCGACCCGGCGCCGCAGGACACGGAGCCGCCGAGCCCGCCCGACGCACCGGTGATCTCGGACGTCACCGCCACCACGCTGACGCTGGACTGGGCCCCGTCCACCGACAACGCCTCCGCGCCGACCTACCAACTGCACGCGGACATCGAGGGCACCGGCAGCACCCCGATGGTCGGCGGCCTACCCGAGACCTCGACCCGACTGAACCGGCTCATCCCCGACCTGCACTACCGGTTCCACCTGGTCGCCCGCGACCTCTCGGGCAACGTCTCCGCTCCCTCGCCGACCGCCGGGCAGCGCACCGCCGCCGATCCCACCGCGTCGTGCCGGGCCGGCTACCGACCGGCCACCGCCGGCAGCCCGGCGGCCGTGCTGGTGACCAACACCGGGCCCACACCGCTGTCCGGCTGGTCGGTCCGGTTCAGCTTCCCCGGCGACCAGCAGATCTGGTACGCCTCGCACGCCTGGGCCCAGCACGGGCGGGACGTGGTGCTCTGGTGGTCCGGTTGGGCCGACGAATTCGGCGTGGGCGAGACGGAGGACCTGGCGCTGGAACTCGCACCCGGCACTCCGGCCGTCCCGCTTAGCGGCGTCACCCTGAACGGCGCCCGCTGCACCGAGGACTGACGCCCGGTACGACCTCAGGAGCCCGTACCCGGGGTCCGCAACGGTTTGTCGGCCCTCGGCGGCTCGTACTGCCGGCACGCCTGTCGGGCGCCGCGCATCACCGGACCGTTCTCCGTCGCCCGCAACTGGTCCGACATCGGGAAGTTGCCATCGGCGTCGGGATCGGGGAAGTCCGGTACGCCCTTCTCCCGCATGCACGCGGAATACCGGCGCCGTTGTTGCATCTCCTCGGCCGTCGGCCCGTCCTGCTCCTTGTCATTGGCCTTCTGGCCCCGCACCAAGTCCGCACACGCCTCCGGCACGGAGTAGTCGGAGATGCTGTCCGGGTAGGTCCAGTTGCCCTCGTCGTCCCGGACGGGGTCCGGAAAGTCGGGGTGGCCGTTGGCCCGCATACAGTTCGCGACGTCGGGGGCCGAGGGGGCGTCAGCGGTGAGTGAAGGGGCCACCTGACCATCGGGGTCGCCACCGGTGCAGCCGGCCAGGGCGAGCGTCGCCGCCACGACCGCCACCAGCGTACGTAACTGATTCATCTGCCCAGACTCCCGGCGGGCGGCCGGCACCGCTCCCCCCAAATGTGGCGACCCCCGACCCGATTCTGGGGGACGGACCGAGGAGCCTGAGGTAGTAGTCCGATCAGTCGGCCCGGACCAGCCACTCCAGCATCGCAGGGGTGGCATCGAAGTGGCCGGCGTGTCCGACGTCGGCCCGGGTGGCCAGTGTGGCGCCCGGAATGCGCGCCGCCAGCCACCTGCCGTGGCCGACCGGTACGGCCTCGTCCAACTCGCCGTGCCACAGCCGCACCTGCCGGCTGATGGTCGCGGGGTCGAAGCCCCACGGCAGGCCGAACAGGGCGAGGGTCTCGTCGACCCAACCGGCGATTCCCGGCCGTAGCGCCTCGGCGAACGCCGTACGGACCATCGCGCCGATCTCCGGTCGGGCCAGGATCGCCTGGTCGTTGGCGGGGAGCAGCGACGGCGCGCTCGCGGACGCGTGCGCGCCGAGGTGCGCCGTGAGCGCCTCGACCCCGCGCATCGCCTCGGCGGCGCTGGCCCGGTTGCCCGCCCCCATCCCGTCCGTCCAGTCCAGCCCGTCGGCGTCCCGGGGCGCGAGGCTGGCCAGCGCGGCGGCCCTGACCACCCGGTGCGGGAAGCGGGCCGTGAAGGCGAGCGCGTGGGGCCCGCCGCCGGAGACACCGAAGATCGGGAACCGGGCCATCCCCAGCGCGTCGGCGATGGCGGCGATGTCCTCGGCGGCGTCGACGACCCGGCGGCCGGGTTTCGGGGTGGAGTAGCCGAAGCCCGGCCGGTCGTACGTGATCAGCCGGATCCCGAGCCGCGCGAAGAGTCCCGGGTCGGGGTACCGGGCGAGCCGGCTCATCGGACTGCCACAGACGTAGAGGACCGGCGTGCCGTCCGGCTCGCCCCACTCCTCGACCGCCAGCACCCGACCATCGTTACCGATCACCTTCTGCATGGCCGTAAAGCTAGCCGCGCCCGCCGGCCGGCACCTGACGCGCCGACCGTGGTTCGCTGCCCGCGTAATCCGGTTGGCCCCACGGCGGGCGCCGGACGCCGGACGGCGCTCAGGCGATCCAGTGCGGTCGCCGGGTGCCGGACGACGACGTTGCGGATCCGACGGCGAGTGCGGTCGCCATCCGGCGTACGGCCTCGCGCAGGGTGTTCGGAGACGTGGTGTACGGGATGCGGAGGCGCTGTTCGAAGATGCCCGGATCGGTGGCGAAGTAGCTACCGGCCTCGATCCGCACCCCGTAGTCCAGCGCCCGCTCGGCCAGCACCGAGGCGATGGGCTCGCCCAGGTCGACCCAGAGCGACAGACCGCCGGCCGGCGTCTGCCAACTCCACTGTGGGATCTGCTCGGCCAGGGCGGCGGCCAGCGCGGCACGCTGTTCGCGGATCCGTTCGAGGCGGGGCGGCAACAGTTCGGCCGACCGGGCCAGCAGGGCGAGGGCCAGCAGTTGGTCCACGACCGGTCCGCCCATGTCGGTGGCGACCCGCTGGCCGGCGAGTTCGGTGACCAGCCGCGCCGGGGCGCGCAGCCAGCCGATCCGCAGCCCGGCCCAGTGGGTCTTGCTCATCGAGCCGATGGTGATGACCTGACTGGTCTCGCCGGGAGTGCCGTGGGAGGCGAGCGGCGGCGGAGCCGGAACGTCGAGGGCGAGGTCGGCCAGGGTTTCGTCGACGACCAGCCAGGTGCCGGAGCGTGCCGCCGCCCGCAACAGGCGGACGCGCTCCTGATCGGGCAGGAGGCAACCGGTCGGGTTCTGGAAGTCGGGGATCAGATAGGCCAGCGGGGGAACCGCCTGACGCAGGGTCGACTCGATGATCTCGATGTCCCAGCCGGTGTCGGTCACCGGGACCGGCACGGTACGCAGCCGGGCGCGGCGCATGGCGTCCAGGGCATTCGGGTACGACGGGTTCTCAACCATGATCCGGTCGCCGGGCCGGCACAGCAGCGCCAGGACCAGTGTGAACGCGTGCTGGGCGCCCGAGGTCACCAGGATCTGTTCGGGCACCGTGGCCAGGCCCCGCGCGGTGAATCGCTCGGCCACGGCGGCGCGCAGTTCCGGAAGGCCGTACGGGTGGTAGCCGGGCGTGTGTGCGTGCTCGGCCAACAGCGGCGTGACCTGGACGAGAGCCTCGGTGAGCGTCCGCACCGGCATTGCCGGGGCGGCTCTGGCGAGGTCGATCGCGGTGTCTCCGGACCCGAGGAGCCGGGTGACGCCCTTGGGCGTACGGCCTGCCGGCAGGTCAGTCCAGGTACCGGAGCCCTGCCGGCTGTGCGCGTAGCCACTCTCCCGCAGCAGGTCGTACACGGCGGTGATGGTGGCCCGGCTGGTTCGCAGGGCGGTGGCCAGTTCCCGCTCGGCGGGGAGTCTGACGTGCAACGCGATGCGTCCGTCCAGGATCAGGGTGCTGATCGCCTGGGCCAGGTGCCGGTAGGCGGGCCGCGCTCCGGCCGGGTCGGGCAGCATGCCGGCCAGTTGCCGGCTGCCCAGGGTCCGGTCGGCGTGGTCCGCCCGCTCCACTGACCGGACCGCATCGGCGTCCGCCATGCCATTCTCCCGAAATTGGCCGGGGTTTCTCAGCCAATCACCCTACAGACTCGCTCCCATTGGCCTGATGGCATCCCCGCACCACCTGGAGGCGACCGGCATGGCGCAGCAGATCACGGACCACCACGGGCGGAAGCTCCTTCCGCCGCTCACCTATGTCCGCCTCGGTGAGCGTCCGTTGCGACGCCTTCCCCAGCTCTTCGTCGGACTCGCCCTGTACGGATTCAGCCTCTCCGTCATGGTCCGGGCCGCCCTGGGCGTCAACCCGTGGAGCGTGCTGTACGAGGGCCTGGCCCGGCACACCCCGCTGAGCTTCGGCACGATCAGCGCCGTCGTCGGTGTGCTCGTCCTGCTGCTGTGGATCCCCCTCCGGCAGAGGCCGAGGTTCGGCACCTTCGCCAACATCGTCGTCCTGGCGTGCTCGGCCGACCTCGGTCTCCTGCTCGTCCCGCCGTACCTCGGGTTCCCCGCCCGGGTCGGCCTGCTCGTCGGCGGGATCCTCCTCAACGGACTGGCCGTCGCCGTCTACGTCGGCGCGCGTCTCGGCCCCGGGCCCCGGGACGGCCTGATGACCGGCGCGTCCGCCGCGACCGGGCACTCCATCCGGCTCGTCCGCACCCTGATCGAGATCACCGTGCTCGCCGTGGGCTGGCTGCTCGGCGGGACCGTGGGCGTCGGCACTGTGCTGTACGCGCTCACGGTCGGACCGGTCACGCAGTTCTTCCTGCCCCGGCTCAGCTACCGCAGCGTGGCCGAGCCCTCAGACGGTCAGCGTGGGGAGTGCGCGTCGACCGGGGTCGGCGCGGCCAGGTGCTGACGGGCGAACTCCAGCGCCTCCCGCAGGTCACCCTCCCGGTCGGCCCGGCTCTTCGCCCGGCGGGTGGAGACCTCCACCGCCACCGACCCGGTGAAGCCCCGACCGGACAGCGAGGCCAGCAGTTCACCGCAGGGCTGGGTGCCCCGGCCGGGCACCAGGTGCTCGTCCCGGCCCTCGCCGGTGCCGTCCCCGAGGTGTACGTGGGCCAGCCCGGCCCCCATCTGGTCGGCCATCTCCAGCGAGTCGCTGTGCGAGGCGGCGCAGTGCGACAGGTCCAGGGTGTAGGCGTCGTACCCGGTGTCGGTCGGATTCCAGCCCGGCATGTACGGGACGAACTCCCGCCCCGCCATCCGGACCGGGTACATGTTTTCCACCGCGAACTGGACTCCGGGGTGCTCGGCGCTCAGTTTGCCGATTCCGTCCGCGAACGTCCGGGCGTAGTCGCGTTGCCAGGTGAACGGCGGGTGCACCACCACCGTCGGCGCCTCCAGGGACTCGGCCAGCACCGCCGACCGGCGCAGCCGCTCCCACGGGTCGGAACTCCAGACCCGCTGGGTGACCAGCAGGCAGGGCGAGTGCACCGAGAGCACCGGTACGCCGTAGTGCGCCGCCAGCCCGCGCAACGCCCCCGCGTCCTGGCTCACCGCGTCGGTCCAGACCATCACCTCGACGCCGTCGTAGCCGAGCGCCGCCGCCATCTCGAAGGCGGCCGCCGTCGGCTCGGGAAAGACCGAGGAGCTGGACAGCAGTACGCGGGTGGTCACGTCCTCAGGGTAGCCCCACCGGGAAAACCCCACCGGGGACAAGCCGGCCGGCCGCGCCCATCAGGTCGATGAATCCCCAGCTCAGCACGGCTGCGCCGGCAAAGTCAGACCGTCTCTCTCGGGTCCTGTGCCGGCTCCAGCAGGTCCAGCCGGCGCAGGATGACGCCCTCCCGGAGCGCCCACGGGCAGATGTCCAGCACCTCCACCCCGAACCGGCGCATCACCGCCTCGGCCACGATCGCCCCGGCGAGCAACTGGTGGGCCCGGCGGGCGCTGACCCCTTCCAGTTCCGCGACCTTGCTCGGCGGAATGTGCCGGATGAACCCGATCACCTGCCGCAGCCCGGTCTGGGTCAGGCTGCGCCGGGCCCAGAGCCCGTCGGACGACGGCGCCGCCCCGGCCAACCGGGCCAGGGTCCGGAACGTCTTGCTGGTGGCGGCGACCCGGTCCCACCCGATCTCGGTCATCTCGTCCACCACCGCGTCGAGCATCTCCTCGACGTACTCCTCCAGTTTTGCCACCGCCGCCGCCGACGGGGTGTGGTTGCTGTCCGGACCCACATCCAGCCAGTCCCTGGTCAGCCGGCCGGCGCCGAGCGGCAGCGACTGGGCGAACTCGGGCTCCTCGTCGATCCCGGCCGCCATCTCCAGCGAGCCGCCGCCGATGTCCAGCACCAGCAGCCGACCGGCGGACCAACCGAACCACCGGCGTACGGCGAGGAAGGTCATCCTGGCCTCGTCGGCGCCGGAGAGCACCTGGAGTCGTACCCCTGTCTCGGCCCGGACCCGGGCCAGCACCTGCGGCGCGTTGGTGGCGTCCCGGACGGCGGAGGTGGCGAACGCCAGCACGTCGTCGGCGGTCAGCCGGGCCGCCGCCATCTTCGCCTCGGTCACCGCCGCGACCAGCGCGTCCGCTCCCGCCGTGGTCAACGCACCGTCCCGGCCGATCTGCTCGGCCAGCCGGAGTACGGCCTTTTCCGAGTGGGCCGGCCACGGGTGGGCGCCGTGGTGCGCATCCACCACCAGAAGGTGCACCGTGTTGGAGCCGACATCAAGCACGCCGAGTCGCATGGGAAAGACACTAGACGCAGGTCGCGGGACGATAGCGGGCGTAGGCTGGCCGGGTGGCAGCACGCAACCAGCTCCGGATCCTGGTGGACGACCCCGGCGACCCCCGCAACCGGGAGGTCCCACTCGACTTTCCTCGGGAATGGATCGAGTTCGCCGACCCGGCCGACCCCGAGCATCTGATCCGCGCCGACCTGACCTGGCTGCTGTCCCGCTGGACCTGCGTCTTCGGCCAGGCCTGCCACGGCATCATCGCCGGCCGCGCCGCCGACGGCTGCTGTTCGCACGGCGCCTTCTTCACCGACGCCGACGACGAGAAGCGGGTCCGGGCGGCGGTCAAGCTGCTCACCCCGCAGACGTGGCAGCACTACCGGCGCGGCTTCAAGAACTACACCGAGATGGACTCGGTCGACGGCGAGACGCCGGCCCGGCGTACGGCCACGCAGTCCGACGAGGCGCCCTGTGTCTTCCTCAACGACGCGGACTTCGCCGGTGGGGGCGGGTGTGCGCTGCACGCCCAGGCGTTGCGCGACGGCGTACATCCGCTGGAATACAAGCCGGACGTCTGCTGGCAGCTCCCGGTACGCCGGGACCAGGACTGGGTGAAGCGGCCGGACGACACGAAGGTGCTGGTCTCGACGCTGGGCGAGTTCGACCGGCGCGGCTGGGGCGCGGGCGGGCACGACCTCGACTGGTGGTGCACCTCGTCGCCGGAGGCGCACGTCGGCACCGAGCCGATGTACGTGTCGTACTCCCCGGAGCTGACGGCGCTGATCGGCAAGGCCGCGTACGCCAAACTGGCCGAGTTGTGCGCCGAGCGGGAACGGCGTGGCCTGGTGGCGATGCACCCGGCGACCGCCGGAGCCGATCCGGTGCTCACCACCGGTCCCCAGGAGGGCGGCCGGGAACCGGCCAGCCCGAAGGCCGCCGCCGCTGGCCGCCGCCCCGCGCCACAACGCAACCGCGGCGCCACCCTCTGACCTCCGGCGCCACCCTCTGACCTCCGGCGCCACCCTCTGACCTCCGACGGCGGGCTCCGACCTCCGCCGAGTCGGCCCGCCGGTCCGGCCTACGGCTCGAACTTGTAGCCTAGGCCCCGGACGGTGACGATGAACCGGGGCGTCGACGGCTCCGGCTCGACCTTCGAGCGCAACCGCTTCACGTGTACGTCCAGCGTCTTGGTGTCGCCGACGTAGTCCGCGCCCCAGACCCGGTCGATCAACTGTCCCCGGGTCAGCACCCGCCCCGCGTTGCGGAGCAGCAGCTCCAGCAGTTCGAACTCCTTCAGCGGAAGCTGCACCGCCGAGCCGTCCACGGTCACCACGTGCCGTTCGATGTCCATCCGCACCGGCCCGGCGGCCAGGGTCGGGGTGCCCGGCTCGACGGTCTCGTTGCCACGCCGCCGGAGTACGGCCCGAACCCGGGCGACCAGCTCGCGCGGCGAGTACGGCTTGGTGACGTAGTCGTCGGCGCCGATCTCCAGCCCGACCACCTTGTCGATCTCGCTGTCCCGGGCGGTGACCATGATGATCGGCACCTGGGAACGCTGGCGGAGCTGACGGCACACCTCGGTGCCGGACATCTCCGGCAGCATCAGGTCGAGCAGCACGATGTCCGCGCCGGTGCGGTCGAACTCGGTCAGCGCGGCGGTGCCGGTCGCCGCCGCCGAGACCTCGAATCCTTCCTTACGCAGCAGGTAGGAGAGGGCGTCCGAGAACGACTCCTCATCCTCGACCACGAGTACGCGGGCCACGGACTTTCCTTTCTCTGTCGGTACGGCCGGAACTATCCGAACGAACCGGTTTCGATCTCAACTGACGGGGCTGGCGGTAGGAAGGCGTCTGGTGGACGTGCGGGGAGCCGGAGGGTGAACGTCGAGCCACCCCCAAGAGTGCTGGAGACCTCCACCCGACCGCCATGGTTGGTGGCGATGTGTTTGACGATCGCCAACCCGAGGCCGGTCCCGCCGGTCTGCCGCGACCGGGCCTGGTCGGCCCGGTAGAACCGCTCGAAGATCCGGTCCACGTCGTCCGGGGCGATGCCGATGCCCTGGTCGGCGACGGAGATCTCGATGTGCTCGGCGCTGCTCCGGACGGTCACCGTCACCTGGGTCCGTTCGCCGGAGTAGGCGATCGCGTTCTCCACCAGGTTGCTGACGGCGGTGGCCATCTGGCTGTCGCTGCCGTACACCGTCAGGTCGCGTTCGCCCTCGACGACGACGGTGACCTCCCGGGCGGAGGCGGCGGTACGGGTCCGGTCCAGCACCTCGGCGGTGACCCAGTCCAGCGAGACCGGGTCCGGGGCGGGGAGCGGCTCGGCACCCTGCAACCGGGTGAGTTCGAGCAGTTCGTTGACGAGTTTGCCGAGCCGGGTCGACTCGTGCTGGATCCGTACGGCGAATCGGCGGGCGGCCGCCACGTCCTCGGACGGGTCGAACACGCCGTTTCCGGGGGTCTGGTCGGTGGCGTCCAGCAGCGCCTCGGCGAGCAGTTGCAGCGCGCCGATCGGGGTCTTCAGCTCGTGGCTGACGTTGGCGACGAAGTCCCGGCGTACCCGGGCGACCCGGTGCGACTCGGTGACGTCGGCCGCCTCGACGGCGATGTACCCGGAGCCCAGGCCCATCGCCCGGAGGTGTACGCCGAGCGGGTCGGACATCCCGCCCTCGCGTCCGCGCGGCAGGTCCAGTTCCACCTCCCGGCGTACGCCGGTCCGCCGTACCTGTCCGGCGAGGGTGCGGATGATCGGATGCGCGGCGACCGTGCCGGGGGCGGTGCCGACCCGGAGCAGACCCATCGCCCGAGCGGCGGGGTTGACCAATACTGGGACATCATGGGCATCGAGGACAACCACCCCGACCCGGAGCGAATCAAGACTCTTCCGGCCGAGTCCGGGCAGGCCGGCGGCCATTTCGTCGTTGGCGATCGCCGGCCTCCTGTTGCCTAGTGCGCCACCCCTGCTGGAGGCGACGCCACCCGACCTGAACCGGCCCACGATCCGGTGACGGAGCGGATTGAGGGCCAGGCCGAGGCCAAGCCCTGCGAGCACACCCACGACCACCCCCCACTCCACGCGGCGATCGTAGGGTCATCGTTAACCTATCGACCAGGCAAAATTGGGCGAATCACGCTCGCAACCAGGAATGTTCACCCACCGGTCCAGTGCCGTTCACCGATGTTCACCCCGGCGCCGCCGGATCGCCCTACCGTGGGCGGCACCCAACCATCCGTACCGCCGCAGTCGGTCCGCCGGTGCGGCATCCGTACGGCAATCCCCCCGACCACGGCGAACCCAGTGGGACGTGATCATGCGCGAGGAATTCCGGATCGACCTGAACATCGTGAGCCAGTTGCTGGTGGACATGGCGGAAGCGGTCCGTGCCGCCATGCGCCAGGCCACCCGGGCACTGCTCACCGCCGACCGGAAAGCCGCCGAGGACGTGATCGCCCGGGACGCGGAGATCGACTCCCTCTACCGGCAGATCGAGGAGCGGGTCTGCGACCTGCTGGCCCGGCAGGCCCCGGTCGCCTCCGACCTGCGGGCCCTGGTCACGGCCCTGCACGTCGCCGCCGACCTGGAACGGATGGGCGATCTCGCCGACCACGTGGCGAAGACCGCCGTACGCCGGCACCCGTCGCCGGCCGTACCGGCGGAGCTGCGCAAGGTCTTCACCGAGATGGCCGCCGTCGCGGACCGGATCGCCAACAAGATCGCCACGGTGCTCTCCAAGCCCGACGCCACCCTCGCGGCCGAACTGGAGCAGGACGACGACGCGATGGACGACCTCCACCGCGAACTCTTCGCGCTCCTCCTCGCCGACGACTGGCCGTACGGCGTCGAAACCGCCATCGACGGCACCCTGCTCGGCCGCTTCTACGAGCGCTACGCCGACCACGCCGTCAACGCCGGCCGCCGCGTCGTCTACCTCGTCACCGGCGAAACCATCACCGACTGAAGTGCAAGGAAGGGCCCCTTCTTATCGCTTTTTGCATAAGAAGGGGCCCTTCTTAACACCTATGCTCTAGCGGCCCTGGTTGGCGACGGCGGCGGCGGCCTCCTTCGCGGCCTCGGGGTCGAGGTAGGCGCCGCCGGCCACCAGCGGACGCATCGACCGGTCGAGGTCGTAGCGCAGCGGAATGCCGGTCGGGATGTTGAGCTTGGCGATCGCCTCGTCGGAGATGCCGTCGAGGTGCTTGACCAGGGCCCGCAGCGAGTTGCCGTGCGCGGCGACCAGCACGGTCCGGCCAGCCAGGACGTCCGGGACGATCGAGTCGAACCAGTACGGCAGCATCCGGTCGACGACGTCCTTCAGGCACTCCGTCTTCGGCATCAGCTCGGGCGGGAGCAGGGCGTAGCGCGGGTCGCCGGCCTGGGACCACTCGTCGCCGTCGGCGATCGGCGGCGGCGGAGTGTCGTACGAGCGGCGCCAGAGCATGAACTGCTCCTCGCCGTACTCGGCCAGGGTCTGCTTCTTGTCCTTGCCCTGTAGTGCGCCGTAGTGCCGCTCGTTCAGCCGCCAGGACCGGCGTACCGCGATCCAGTGCCGGTCGGCGGCGTTCAGGGCCAGTTCGGCGGTGCGGATCGCCCGGCGCAGCACGCTGGTGTGCAGCACGTCCGGCAGCAGGTTGTGCTCGCGCAGCAGTTCACCGCCGCGTCGGGCCTCGCTCTCGCCCTTGGCGGTGAGGTCCACGTCGACCCAGCCGGTGAAGAGATTCTTGGCGTTCCAGTCGCTTTCGCCATGCCGGAGCAGCACCAACGTGCCCACCGCGGCTCCCTCGCCCGCCACCGTGGATCCTCCCGGCTCAGTCCTCGTGCTCGCAGTCATGCGCATCATCCTGCCGGAACCGTCGAGCAGGCACGCGGCGACCCAGGGTGACGACCGACACGTGGAAAAACGGATGACCGGTCAGGACCTGTCCGACTAGCTTCGTAAGGAATACAAGAACAAATGGTCATTACCGGACGGGGGGCGGCCGGGTGCGGACGGTTCGAGATTGGTTCCAGGACACCACTGGTGGACTACCCAGGACGTTCTGGTACCTCTGGACCGGCACCCTGATCAACCGCCTCGGCTCCTTCGTGATCATCTTTTTGGCGATCTACCTGACCGAGGTACGCGGGTTCGACGAGTTCCAGGCCGGGCTGGTGCTCGGCCTCTGGGGAGCCGGCGGCGCGGCCGGCACGCTCACCGGCGGTGTCCTGGCCGACCGCTGGGGACGCCGCCCCACCCTGCTCACCGCCCACCTGGGCGCGGCCACGATGATGCTGGCCCTCGGGTTCGCCCGGGAACTGTGGATGGTCGCACTCGGGGCCCTGCTGCTCGGGATGTTCGCCGAGGCGGCCCGCCCGGCCTTCTCCGCGATGATGATCGACGTCGTGCCGGAGCGGGACCGGCTGCGCGCCTTCACGCTCAACTATTGGGCGATCAACCTGGGCTTCGCCTGCGCGGCGACCCTCGCCGGGCTGGCCGCCGAGGCCGGTTACCTGCTGCTCTTCGTCGTCGACGCGGCGACCACCCTGACCACCGCAGCGGTCATCTTCCTGAAGGTGGGCGAGACGCGGTCGGCGCGCGGCGGCCAGCAGCCGCAGGCCCAGGCCCACGGCCAGCAGTCCCAGGCCCACGGCCAGCAGTCCCAGGCCCACGGCCGGCAGCCCCAGGCCCACGGCCAACCGACCGCCCCGCTGGCGGCTCCGCATCGCGGCGGTCTGCGTACGGCCCTGTCCGATCGGGTGTTCGTCGGCTTCGTGGCCCTGAACGTCCTACTCGCGCTGGTCTTCATGCAGCACGTCTCGATGCTGCCGATCGCGATGAGCCAGGACGGGCTGTCGCCGTCGACCTTCGGGGCGGTGATCGCGGTCAACGGGGTGCTGATCGTGGCCGGGCAGCTCTTCGTACCCCGGCTGATCCGGGGGCGCAGTCGGTCCCACGTACTGGCCCTGGCCGCGCTGGTCGTCGGGGTCGGCTTCGGCCTGACCGCGTTCGCGGACGCGGCCTGGTTCTACGTGCTGACGGTCCTGATCTGGACGCTCGGCGAGATGTTGAACTCGCCGTCCAACTCGACCCTGATCGCCGAGCTGTCGCCGTCGGCGCTGCGCGGCCGGTACCAGGGGGTCTTCTCGCTCTCCTGGTCGTTGGCGACGTTCGCGGCCCCGGTCGCCGGCGGCTTCGTCCGGGATCGGCTCGGCGACTCGGCGCTCTGGATCGGCTGCGCGGCCATCGGCGGCGTGGTGGCGGTGGCCCACCTGCTCTCCGGTCCGGCCAGGGAGCGCCGGGCCGCCGAGCTGCGTACGCCGCCGACCAGTCCCGCTCCACGGAGCACCACGCCGACCGGTCCCGCCGGACAGGGCACCGCGCTGGCCGGCACCGGCACGGGTACCGGCACCGGCGTCTGACCCCCGCACCGACCGGCCTATCCGGACCTGTCGTTGCCGGGTCAGGCATCAGGTCAGGCGAAGTCGACTGGCCGGATCTTACGTAATTACGTAAACTCGAAAACATGACGCTGGAGGAGCGGGTAGCGGAGCTGGAACGCCGGCTCGACACCCTGGAGCAACGGACCGGCGGAGACGGGCCCCAACCGCACCGGCGGCCGACCGACGGCGACTTCTGGGCCCTGCAGGGTCTGAAGGCGCAACTGGCGGAGCACGGCGCCGAGCAGGGCGGCGTCCTGTTCACCGGCTCGGTCCGGCTACCGACCCACGACCGGTACGACTGGCAGTACGCCCTGCCGACGGAGGCGCTCCTCGACGCCGAGGAGCGCTGGACGGAGGCGGCGGAATCCTTCGCCGCGCTCGGCCATCCGGTCCGGATGCGACTGCTCCGCGAAATTCTGGGCGGCCGCCGCACCGTCGCCGAGCTGACCGCGCTCGACGGCATCGGCACCACCGGACAGGCGTACCACCATCTGCGGCAACTGACCGCCGCGGGCTGGCTGCACAACCCGGGCCGGGCGCGCTACGAGGTGCCGCCGGGCCGGGTCGTCCCGCTGCTGGTGGCGTTGGCCGCCGCCCGCCCCTGAACCGGGCACCGCCCTCGAAAGGAGAACCTGATGCTCAAGACACTGATGATCCTGCACCGCTGTTGCTGGGCGTCGTTCCTGGTAATCCTCGTGGCAGGGTTCTTCCTCGACTTCTCCTCGCTCTGGGGATGGCTGGTGATCGCGGCCGCCATCGCCGCACGATTCGTGATGGGCCGACTGCTCAAGCCGTCCACCGAGGAAGCCGCCGATCCCCCGCGACCGGTCGAGGTACTGGCACCGGTCACCGGCCGCTGGTCGGCACTGAACAGCCCGGGGAGCAAGGTGCCGAGTCACGGCACCCGGGCCTACGGTCAGGCGTACGCGATCGACGTGCTCGCGGAGCCGGAGGACCGGGTCCGCCCAAGCTTCGGTTGGTGGCCGGTGGCCCGGCGCAACCGGGACTTCCCGGCGTTCGGGGCGCCGCTGCTGGCGGTCGCCGACGGCACCGTGGTCCGCGCCGTCGACCGCAACCGCGACCATCTGAGCCGCAACTCGTTCCCGGCCCTGCTGTACCTCGTCGTCGAGGGACTGTTCCGGGAAATCGCCGGCTCCGGCCAGATCCTCGGCAACCATCTGATTCTGGATCTTGGCAATGGGACCTACGCCGCGTACGCCCATCTACGTCGGGGCTCACTACTCGTCGGTAAGGGCGATCGGGTCCGGGCCGGGCAACCGGTGGCACAGTGCGGAAACTCCGGCAACTCCACCGAGCCGCACGTGCACTTCCAACTGATGGACAATCCGGATCTTGACGTGGCCCGGGGAATTCCGTTCACCTGGCGCGGCCTCGGCGTACCGGCCAACGGTGAGGTTTTCTCGGTCGACCCGGCACAAGGTGCGGGCCCGGCACAAGCCGGCCCGGCGCAACCTGCGGGCCCGACACGCTCGACGGAGCGCGCTCAGCCGGCGGAACAGGCAGAAGTGACCCGGTAAAAGAATGGACCGGCGGCGGCGGGCGACGTTCACCCCCGTAAACGTCGCCCGCACACACCGCCGGTTACAGGTGGCCGCGCCGTCCCCCAACGGCTCATGCGCCACCCGTCCCCCTGCGCCGTCACTCGGTGCACGAATCTGATCGATCCGCGGTTCCCCCGAACTTTTCCGAGCGTGGCGCGTGCAATAACGTTAGTTGTCGCCGGATCAGCCACACAACCCGGTATCTCTGTCTCGCCGATCACACCGGGTGAGAGCGGTCGATCTCAGCGCCTCGTAGAGCACAACCACTCTGAGGTGCGGAGACATTCCCGCTCACCCCGCCGACGCTCTCACCCGTCCTCGCGATCCGGCGATTCGGTACGGAAGAAGTTGCTCTGCCGACCGTCGGAAAGCTGCTCCTGGTAAATGAAGTTCAATCCTCGCAGGTCGAACGTGTGGAACCACTCGTCCCAGCTAACCGGCTTCAGTCGTCCGCCTTCCCGCCAACCGGGGAAGTCAAACGTCAGTACGCCGAGTCGACCTTCGCGCTCGGTGCCCTCGATTGTCGCCGGTTGGGCGTTTCGGCCCTCGGCCCAGCGCCGGATGACATCGTGCTCCCGGGTCACCAGGCTCCGCCCCGGCCGCTCGGGCTGATCCTGCGGCGAGGAGATCGGCTGGGCGTACTTCAGGGACTTGGACTGCCCGCTCCCCTGCCCGCCCCCGGCCGACGCGGCCTTCCGCGCCCCGCCCGGGGCCCGGGCCCCGCCGGTGGCCTTCGCCGTCTTGGTGGCGCCCCGGGCGGCGCTGCTCTTCCGCGCGGGTGCCGTCGCGGTCTTGCGCGTGGATGCCGTCGCGCTCTTCCGCGCGGGTGCCGTCGCGCTCTTCCGCGCTCCGGTGGCCTTCCGTGCGGATGGACTGGTCGTGCCACCGCCCGCCGCCGTCGCCTTCCGGACCGTGGCGGTGGTCGTCCGGCTCGCCCCGGTGGTCTTCCTGGCCGCGGCGGTGGTCTTCCGCGCCCCGGTCGTCTTGCGGGCGGTCGTGGTGCTCTTCCGCGCCCCGGTCGTCTTGCGGGCGGTCGTGGTGCTCTTGCGCGCCCCGGTCGCCTTCCGGGCCGGGGCGGTGGTGCTCTTGCGCGCCCCGGTGGTCTTGCGCGCGGCCGTGGTGGTCTTACGGGCTCCGGTCGCCTTCCGGGCCGGCGCCGTGGTCGTCCTGCGCGCCCCGGTCGTCTTGCGCGCGGCCGACACGGTCTTGCGGGCCGGCGCCTTCTTCGCGGCAGCCGTTCTGGCCGGCGCCTTCTTCGCGGTGGCCTTCCTGGCCGGCGCCTTCTTCGCGGTGGCCTTCTTCGCCGGCGCCTTCTTCGCGCTCACCCGCTTCGATGCCGCCGCGCTCACCCGCTTGGATGCCGATGTGCTCGCCCGCTTCGATGCCGCCGCGCTCACCCGCTTGGTTGGCGACGCGCCGGCCCTCTTCACTGCGGTGCCGCCTCGGCTCTCCGCCCGCAGGGTCCGGACCAGGCTCTTCACCAGGTCCATCTTGCGAAGCGCGGATATGCCCGAAATGCCACGCTTCCTGAGCTGCCCCCGGATGTCGTCGGCCTTCATGGAGCCGATTTTGCTCTCGTTGATCTCGGCCGTAGTGCTGGCTCGGCGCCTCGTGGCGGTCGCGGTTGCGCCGCGACCGGAACTGTTCCGTTGGACCATGAGATCCTCACGCTCCCTACCCAGTCTGTCCTCGGCAGGCGGCACGGTCATCGCTGCGTGCGGGTGCCGCCGCGGGGGCATACCCGTCAGGGGCGGTCCAAATCCGAGTTTTCCACCGCCGACCGCTCGAAGAGGTGCGCGAACGCCCGCAGGTTCGCCAGGGATTCCCCCCGCTTCACCCGCCACTCCCACTCACGGCGGATCGCCGAACCGAACCCGATCTCGAGCATGGTGTCGAACGACTCGTCCGCGTACGTCAGCACCGAGCCGAACAACCGGTCCAACTCGTCCTCGTGCACCCCGGACAGCCCCACCCGGCCGGTGAGGTAGATGTCGCCGACGGCGTCGACGGAGAACGCCACTCCGTACATCCGGGCGTTGCGCTGCAACAGCCAGGTCCAGAGTTCCTCGCGCCGTTCGTCCGGCTGCCGCATGACGAACGCCTCGACCCGGAGCGCGTGCTCACCGACGATCAGGTTGCAGACCGTCTTGAGTTTGTGCGTACCCGGCAGGGTGACGGCGTACGAGAACTCACCCGTCGACTCGCAACTCAACTGCCGCTCGGCGCACACCGACTCGATCAGGCGCCCGATTTCGGCCCGGGACCTCATATCCGCCACCTTCCCGGCCCTGCCTCAGCAGGTTGCCAGTGGCAGCGCCGCCGCCCCGTCCGCCATCTCGGAGACGATCTGGTTGCGCTGCTCCGCCACCGCCTCACGGTAGACCGCCAGCAGTCCGGCGGCCGTACGTGCCCAGGAGAAGGCGCGGGCGTGCTCGACCGCGCCCCGGGACAACTCGGCACGCCACCCGGGCGCGGCCAGCAGTCCGGTGAGCGTCCGGGCCCAGTCCAGCGGGTCGTGCCCGTCGACGAGCACCCCGCTCACCCCGTCCCGAACGGCGGTGACCAGGCCACCAACGGCGGCAGCCAGTACCGGCGTACCGCAGGCCTGCGCCTCCAGGGCGACCAGGCCGAACGACTCGTTGTGCGAGGGCACCGCCACCAGGTCGGCCGCCCGGTAGAGGGCCGGCAGGTCGTCACCGGTCTGCGGCGGCAGGAACCGCACCGCGTCGTCGATGCCCAGCTTGGCGGCCAGCTCGATCAGCGCGGTCGGCCGGTCCAGGCCGGTTCCGCTCGGCCCGCCCGCGACCACCACGGTGACCGTCTCGGCCAGCCGGGGCTCCCGGCCGCGCAGCTCGGCAAACGCGTGCAGCAGCACGTCCGGCGCCTTGAGCGGCTGGATCCGGCCGACGAACGCCACGATCGTGCCCCGTTCGGGCAGCCCGAGCCGGCGTCGCGCGGCGAGCCGGACGTCCGCCTCCCGGCCGACCGGGGCTGGTGTGAAGCGGTCCAGGTCGACCCCGGGCTCCACCACCTCGACCTGGGCCGGGTCCGCGCCGTACCGGGCGATCAGGTCGCGGGCCTCGACCTCGGTGTTCGCGACCAGCCGGTTGGCCTCGGCCACCACCTGCTCCTCGCCGATCACCCGGGCCTTCGGCTCGGGCCGGTCCCCCTCCGCGAGCCGGGCGTTCTTCACCTTGGCCAGGGTGTGCGCCGTGTGCACCAGCGGAACCCCCCAGCGCTCCTTGGCCAGCCAGCCGACCTGCCCGGAGAGCCAGTAGTGCGAGTGGATCAGGTGGTAGAAGCCGGGCGGTCGGGCGGCCTCGGCCCGCAGCACCCCGGCGGTGAAGGCACAGAGCTGGCTCGGCAGTTCCTCCTTGGCCAGCCCTTCGAACGGCCCCGACGTGATGTGCCGGACCATCACCCCGGGCGCCATCTCGACCGTCGGGGGCAGGTCACTGGAGGTGGCCCGGGTGAAGATCTCGACCTCGACGCCGGCTTCGGCCAGCCGTCGGGAAACCTCCACGATGTAGACGTTCATGCCGCCCGCGTCGCCCGTGCCGGGTTGGTGCAGCGGTGAAGTGTGTACGGACAAAGTGGCGATCCGTCGTGGCGTCGGCCACGGTTGGGTACCTCGCTGCCGGGCAACGCCGGTGTGCAGTTCCGCCACGTCCGCTCCTTCTGTCACGGTTGTTACGCCATCCCGCACGACCGGGGTACCGCAAAGAGCAACCACCTCGATGAGTGTCATCTTCCCGATCGGGCGACGGCCAATCGTCCGGGCGTCCGTGGAGGTGACCGACCTCATTCGGGCCCAGATCACGGTGTCGGGTCAGGTTGGGCCAGAATGTCCCGATGACCTCTGTCGCGATCGTCACCGGCGCGTCCAGCGGAATCGGCGCCGCCACCGCCCGCCGGCTCGCCGCCGAGGGCTTCCACGTCCTGGCCACCGCCCGGCGCGCCGACCGGCTCGACGCGCTCGTCGAGGAGATCCGTTCCGCCGGTGGGACGGCCACCGCACAGGTCTGCGACGTCACCTCCGACGAGTCGGTGGCGGAGCTGGCCGCAGCCGTACGGGACCTGCCCGGCCCGGCCACCCTGCTGGTCAACAACGCCGGCGGCGCCCGGGGGCTGGATCCGGTCGAGTTGGGCTCGGTCGCCGACTGGCAGTGGATGTACGACGTGAACGTGCTCGGCACCCTCCGGGTCACCCAGGCGCTGCTTCCCGCGCTGGAATCGTCCGGCGCCGGCACCGTCGTGGTGCTCAGCTCCACCGCCGGCCTGATCGTGTACGAGGGCGGCGGTGGCTACGCGGCGGCCAAGCACGCGCAGACGGCGTTGGCCGAGACCCTGCGGCTGGAACTCTGTGGACGGCCGATCCGGGTGATCGAGATCGACCCGGGGATGGTCCGGACCGACGAGTTCGGACTGGTCCGGTTCGGCGGCGACGCCGATCGCGCGGCGGCGGTCTACGCCGGGGTGGCCGAACCGCTGGTCGCCGACGACGTCGCCGACTGCATCGCCTGGTGCGCCACCCGGCCGCAGCACGTCAACGTCGACCGGCTGGTGGTGCGCCCACTGGCCCAGGCGGCCCAGCACAAGGTGCACCGGGTCCAACCCGACACCGGAAGCTGAAGCCCGCCGTGCCGGCCGCGCGCTCGCGCCCCGTCGGCGCGGTGACCCGGGGGACCACGAACCCCAACCGGCTGCGCCGGGTGGACAACTGGATCGCGGCCACCTGCGCGGACCTGATCCGCGACACCCCGGACCCGCTGGTGGTCGACCTCGGCTACGGGGCCAGCCCGGTCACCGTGGTCGAGCTGCGCGCCCGGTTGGCCGCCGCCGTCCGGCCGGACGTCCGGGTGGTCGGGCTGGAAATCGATCCGGTACGCGTCGACGCCGCCGCACCCGCCGCCGACCCCCCGGGGCTGACCTTCGGCCGGGGCGGGTTCGAGCTGGCCGGGCTCCGCCCGATCCTGGTCCGGGCGTTCAACGTCCTCCGCCAGTACGCCGAACCCGAGGTCGTACCGGCGTGGCGGACCATGACCGGTGCGCTGCAACCGGGCGGCGTACTGGTCGAGGGGACCTGTGACGAGCTGGGCCGGTTGGCCGCGTGGTTGCTCGTCGACCCGGTCGGCCCGCGCTCGCTGACCCTGGCCGCCCGGCTGTCCACACTCGATAGTCCGGGCTCGCTGGCCGAACGGCTGCCGAAGGCGCTGATCCACCACAACGTTCCCGGTGCCGGGGTACACGCGCTGATCCGGGCGCTGGAGGACGGCTGGCGCGACGCCGCCCCGTACGCCACCTTCGGTCCCCGGCAACGCTGGCTGCGTACGGTGGAATCCGTCCGGGCGGCCGGCTGGCCCGTCCTGGACCGGCCGGCGCGGTGGCGGCTCGGCGAGGTCACCGTCGCCTGGGCGGCCGTCGCCCCGCCCGGTACGGCCGCCCCGTCGTCGTCCTGAGCAGGTTCCGGCACGGCAGGCTGCTGATCGGCCGAGTGGGCGGCGGCTACCGGGGCGCGAGTTCGGCGGGTGTGACGGCGGTGAGTCGCCGGATGCGAATCTGCAGGTAGAGTCCGGCTGCGGCGAAGGGCACGACGAGCATCAGCAGTAGGGCGACCAGCGAGCCCAGGCTCACGTCCTGGAAGCCCAGCACTTTCAGCATCACGAAGAGCCCGACGCAGCTGAGCAGCAGGGCTGTTCCGATGACCTTGTCGCGGAGCCGCCAGACCCGGGACAGCCACAGCAGCCCCGCGATGACCACCGGTACGGCCTGCCAGGGCCGGACCGGCCCGAACGGGATGAAGACGCTCGGGACGAGCACCAGCAGCGGGCCGAAGCAGTTCAGCAGCAGCACCAGCGTCTCCAGGGGACCCCTGCGGGGCGGCGGGATGCCGAACCGCTCCCGCGCGTCCGCCCCGAGCGCCGCCGGATCACCCAGCCGGTCCAGCATCGCCCGCACCTCCGCCTCGCTCCGCACGTCCGGCTCCGACCGGCGTACGGCGATGTGCTCGCCGATCTGGTCGAGCACCTCACGTCGGCGGTCCTGCGGCAGATCGCGCAGTTCGTCGCGGAGTCTCCGCAGGTACCGCCGGACGAGTTCGTCTGGGGTGGTCGGCTTCATGCGCTCTCCTTCGGAATGACGAGGGAATCCACCGCGTCACGGAACCGGATCCACTCACCGACGAACTCGTCGAGTCTTTCCCGGCCCGCCTCGGTCAGCCGGTAGTAGCGGCGGGGCGGTCCGCTCGGCGATTCGTGCCAGGCGGTCTCCACCAGTCCGTCCCGGCGTAGCCGGGACAACAGGGGGTAGATGGTGCCCTCGCTGGTCACCATGCCGTCGATCGCGCCGAGTTCGCGGACGAGGTCGAGGGCGTAACGCTCGCCGGGTCGGAGCAGGGCGAGCACGCAGTACTCCAGCGTTCCCCGGCGCAGTTGGCCGGGGAGTGTGGCTGGTCGTCTCGGCTCCACGACTAGTGGTGTCCGTGGACGGGGCTGGGCGGTTCCTTGCTAAGCATGGTACCTGTTCTAGCATGGATGATGACGTCCGTCGACCCCTGAGCACGCACCGGCCCGAGGTGTCGATCAGCCGACCAGCCACCCCCGGATCGGTGGAGTCGGTGGCCTCCTCAGGCACCATTAACGTCTGGCCCGGCATTCGCCCTAGGCTGGAAGGCAGCCCGGCCGGTGGCGGCCCGGTCGCACGGGAGGATCGTCATGAGCAGATTGCACGGCACCAAGGACTTCTGGATCGGGGCACTGCGTGCCGAGGGTCCGACCTTCGGCGCCGCGATCGCCGAAGCCCCGCTCGACATGCGGGTGCCGTCCTGTCCCGAGTGGAACATGACCGATCTGGTGCATCACCTCGGCTCGATCTACCAGTGGGTCCGGGGCGTGGCCAGTCTGGGGGCCGTCCAGACGCCGGCCCCCCGGGTCGTACCCGACGACCTGCCGACCGGTCCGGCCGTGATCGAATGGTGGCGGTGGGAGTTCGACCAGCTGATGGCCGTGCTGGACCGGCTCGACCCGGAGGCCCCGGCATGGAACTGGGCGCCCCAGCCGAAGAAGGCCGGGTTCTGGCACCGCCGGATGGCGCACGAGACGGCGGTGCACCGCTGGGACGCCCAGATGGCGATCGCCGCCGGTGAGCCGGTCGAGGCCAAGCTCGCGGCCGACGGCATAAGCGAGGTGCTGGACACCTGGCTGCCAGCCGGCCGGCGGGCCTCCGACCAGCCGTGGCACGGCGTGGTCCAACTCGTCGCGGTGGACGCCGGCCAGGAGTGGTTCCTGCGGCTGCGCGGCGAAGGCGTCGCACTGCTGGACACCGACACCATCCTGGACAGCGACGACCACCACGCCCGCGCCCACATCTCGGGTACCGCCAGCGACCTGCTGTTGGCGCTCTGGGGCCGACTCGGCTTCGACGCCCTCGACGTGGCCGGCGAAGCCCAGTTGCTGGAAGGGCTGCGCGCCGGCAAATGAGCCGACCCACCCGAACCCGTACGACGGGGTTGTTGACCTTCACGACCACGTGAAACGATTTCTCGGCGAAGGAGCTGAGGAGCGGAAATGGCGGTGGCCCGCGCGCGGCCCACGCTGGAGGCGGTAGCCCAACGGGCCGGAGTGTCCCGGGCCACCGTGTCCCGGGTGGTGAACGGCTCGACGACAGTCGCCGAGCCGATCCAGCAGGCGGTCCGTCGAGCGGTCCAGGAGCTGGGGTACGTACCCAACCTTGCCGCACGCAGTCTGGTCACCCAGCAGACCGACTCGATCGCGCTGATCCTGCCCGAGGCGTCCACCCGGGTCTTCTCCGACGACCAGGTCTTCCCCGGCATCATCCTCGGCGTCAGCCGGGAGCTGGAGGCCGCCGGCAAGCAACTCGTGCTGACCCTGGCCGAGTCGGCGGCCAGCCACGAACGGGTCGAGCGCTACGCGATGGGCGGGCACGTCGACGGCGTACTCTTCGCCTCGTTGCACGGGGTGGACCCGCTGCCCGGCGCACTCGCCCGGACCGGGCTGCCGGTGGTCTGTGGCGGTCGCCCACTCGGCGAGTCACCCGTCCCGGTGGCGTACGTCGACGTCGACCACATCGGCGGAGTACGCGGAGCGGTCCGGCACCTGCTCGACTCCGGCCGGCAACGGATCGCCACCATCGCCGGGCCGCCGGACATGGTGGCCGGGATCGAGCGGCTGACCGGCTACCGGGCCGAACTGCGGGAGGCGGGACGCCGGCAGATCGTCGCGCTGGGCGACTTCACCCGGGAGTCGGGCGCGGTCGCCATGCGGGAACTCCTCGACAAGGACCCGAACCTGGACGCCGTCTTCGTCGCCTCCGACCTGATGGCCCACGGCGCGCTGCGTACGCTGCGCGAGGCCGGCCGCCGGGTGCCGGACGACGTGGCCGTGATCGGCTTCGACGACATCGAGCTGGCCGGTTACACCGATCCGCCGCTGAGCACCGTCCGGCAGCCGATCCAGGACCTCGGCCGGACGATGACCCGCCAACTGCTCCGGCTGGCCGCCGGGGAGCGGATCGAACCGGTGGTCGTACTCCCCACCGAGCTCGTGCTACGCCGGTCGGCCTGAGCCACCGGGGCCGGGGTCGGCGTCACCAGGGCCGGGGGCCGGCGTCACCGGGGCCAGGGCCGGCGTCGCCGGGGCCGGGGTCGCCGACGGGCGGAGGCCCGGTCAGCAGCCGCTGGCGTACCTGGGTCGCGGTCGCGTGGGTGACGGCGTCGAAGAGCACCAGCCGCGCGCTGGAGACCGTGGCCGGGCGCGCGGCCGCGAGCACGGTCAACGCCTGCCGCACCGCGTCCTCGACCGGCCAACCGTAGATGCCGGCCGAGATCAGTGGAAAGGCCACCGAGCTGGCTCCCAGTTCGTCGGCGATCCGCAGACTGTTTGCGTAGCAGTCGCGCAGCAGCGGCGCCCGGTCCTCGGACGCCGACCAGACCGGTCCGACGGTGTGCACCACCCAACTCGCCGGCAGGTTCCCGGCCGTGGTCGCCACCGCCTGCCCGGTCGGCAGCCCCCGCCCGTACCGGGACGCGCGCAGCGCCCGGCACTCGGCGAGAATGGCCGGCCCGCCCCGTCGGTGGATCGCGCCGTCCACCCCGCCCCCGCCGAGCAGTGACGAGTTGGCGGCGTTGACGATGGCGTCCACCCGCTGCGCGGTGATGTCGCCCTGGACCAACTCGATCTCCATCATCCCTCGACGGTGGGCTGGGCACCGGTGGTCCCGGCGCCGGTGGACTCGGCGGTGTTGGACTCGGCAGTGTTGGACTCGGCAGTGTTGGACTCGGCAGTGTTGGAGGAATCTGCGGCGATGGACTGGCCGAGCGTGCGGCGGGCCAGCAGTGCGGCCCCGGCGACCGCCGCCGGCATGAGCAGCACCGCGCCGAGCGGGATCAGGAAGCAGAGGAAGACGGCGACGCCGAAGCCCAGCGCGAGCGGGCGGTTCGCCCGGAGCACCCGGCGACGGTCCGGCAGCCGCAGGCCGCGCCGGTAGAACGGGACCCCGACCAGCTCCACCGCGAGAAACCAGCCGGCGACCAGCGCGGCGACGACCGGTACGACGAACTGACCGACGATCGGGATGAACCCGGCGACGAACAGCGGAATGCCGATCAGCACCGATCGGACGAGCAGCCGTGCCGAGTCGACGAGGCTGCGTCGCAGCGAGCGCCACCAGGGCGCCTCGATCTCGTCCGGTACCCCGCCGTACCGCGCCTCCACGCGTTCGGAGATCCGCTCGTAGAACGGGTCACCGATGAACAACGTGATCGCGGTGAAGGTGAGCACCCCGAGCAGGCCGCCCAGGCCGAGGAAGGCGAGCGCGGCGATCAGCCGTACGACGTCGCGGGCCCAGCCGGCCCAGTCGTCGGCGAACGGGGTGATCAGCTCGGCGAGGTCGGAGACGAAGTAGATCAGGGTGCCGAAGGCGGCGAGGTAGAGCGCGCCGGAGAGCAGGCCGGGAATGATGCCGAGCAGCACCAGGCGGGGATTGCGGGCGTAGATCCCGAGTCCCCTGAACAGCAGCCCGACGCCGGAGCCGAACCCGGACAGGAACGTACCGACCCGGCCGCCGGCCGGCGCGTTGACCGTGGGGGTGTACACGACCGGGAAGCCTATCGGGGAGTACGGCACCCGGCATGGCAGCGGCGCGACACCCGGCGGGCAGGATGGGGGAATGCGCGCCGCCCGGCTGATCTCCCTGGTCCTGCTGTTACAGAACCGGGAGTCGATGACCGGCGCCGAACTGGCCCGCGAGTTGGAGGTCTCGGAGCGGACGATCTACCGGGACGTGCTGGCGCTCGGTGCCGCCGGCATCCCGGTGTACGCCGACCGGGGACGGGCCGGCGGCTACCGGCTGCTCGGCGGGTACCGGACCCGGCTGACCGGGCTGAGCCGGGACGAGGCCGACGCGCTCTTCCTGTCCGGGCTGCCCGGACCGGCCGGCGAGATGGGACTGGCCGAGGTGGCGGCGACCGCCCGGTTGAAGGTGCTCGCCGCACTGCCGAGCGGGCTACGGGACGCGTCGACCCGGGTCGAACGGCGGTTCCATCTCGACGTACCGGGCTGGTTCCGGGAGGCGGATCCACCGGTCTGGCTGACCGAACTGGCCCAGGCGGTGTGGCAGGACCGGACCGTGCAACTGCGCTACCTCCGACGGGACCGGGAGGTGAGCCGGACCGTCGAGCCGTACGGGCTGGTGCTCAAG
Source organism: Plantactinospora solaniradicis (assembly GCF_042658085.1). NCBI lineage: Bacteria > Bacillati > Actinomycetota > Actinomycetes > Micromonosporales > Micromonosporaceae > Plantactinospora > Plantactinospora solaniradicis. The sequence continues at coordinate 748,954 of NZ_JBHSPR010000001.1, forward strand.
GGTGGCGGGTGGTACCTGGTGGCCCGGGTCGGCGCGAACCACCGCACCTACCGGGTCGACCGGATCGTCGGGGTCGAGGAGGCGGACACCACGTTCAGCCGCGACGAATCGTTCGACCTGGCCGGTTACTGGGCCGACCAGGCCGAGCGGTTCGTTCGGGAGATCCTGGCCGACGAGATCACGGTACGGCTCAGCCCGGCCGGCCGGCGCGCCCTGCGGTACGTCGCCGAGGCGCCCGCCGTCCGGGAGGCGGAGGCCAACGCCGGGGAACCCGACGAGCGGGGCTGGGTGGTCATCCGGCTGCCCGTCGAGTCGCCCGACGTCGCGTACGGCCAACTGCTCAGCCTCGGCCCGGAGGCGGAGGTGCTCGAACCACCGCAGTTGCGGGCCCGCCTCGCGGCGGCAGCTCACCGCCTCGCCGAGCTGTACGCCCCCTGAGGCTGAGGTGTTAGGAAGGGGCCCTTCTACAACAGAAAACGATAACGAGGGGCCCTTCCTTACATGCTTACCGGTAGCCGGTGGCGTCGGCGGGCTTGCCGGTAGCCTCCACCTCCACCATGTACCGCCAGGCGTCCGGCTGGCTGCCGTCGAGATCGGTGAAGCCGTACACCTGGGCGAGTTGACCGCTGGAGAGTGACTGGCCGGACCAGCGAGCCTTGTCCGGGTCGGCGGCCAGCGCCGCGACCGCCCGGCCGACGTACGCGGGACTCTCCGAGACGACGAAGTGCGGCTGCTTCTCCGTCGCGTCCTGCCAGTTCTCCTCGGTGACGCCGAACTCTTCGAGCATGAACTCGGAGCGCAGCCAGCCCGGGGTGAGGACCACCGCCGTACCGCCGTGCTCGCGCAGTTCGTGCGCCCAGACGAACCCGAGCCGGTTCACCGCCGTCTTGGCCAGGTCGTAGAAGGCCGAGAGCCGGTAGTTGGTTTCGTTGTACTCCCGGGTGCCGTCGCCGATCTCGACGACCAGGCCGCCCGGGTTGCGGATCAGCAGCGGCATCGCGAAGTGGCTGGTGATGATGTGGGTGTCGACGGCGAGTCGGAGCGTACGGAAGCCGTCGTCCAGCGACTGTTCCCACACCGGTTTGTTCCACCCGATGAACGGGTCCGCTCCCCACACGTCGTTGACCAGTACGTCGAGCCGGCCCTGTTCCCGGTCGATCCGTTCGACGAGTGCGCGGACCTGCTCCGGCGCCAGGTGGTCGACCTGCACCGCGATCCCGGTCCCGCCGGCCGCGGTGACCAGTTCGGCGGTCTCCTCGATCGTCTCCGGCCGGTTCATCTCCGAGCGTTGTTTTCGGGTGCTGCGTCCGGTGGCGTACACGGTCGCGCCGGCAGCGCCGAGTTGGACGGCGATCTGCCGGCCGGCGCCCCGGGTCGCCCCGGCGACGAGTGCGATCTTTCCAGTCAGTGGTCCTGTCGTCATACTGTCGACCCTGTCAACGAATTCTGACAACCGCCGTCCGGATTTAGCGGCCGATCCGGCCGGTGTACGTGAGCCCCGGCTCAGTCGGCGGGGTCGGCGGCGTCTGAGGCGGTCAACTCGGTTGCCCAGCGGTCGGACCAGCGGACGAGCGGGCGCAGCGCCTCGTACGCCCCCCGGCCCAACTCGGTGAGGGCGTACGTACTGTCGGGACGCTGCGCCACGAGCCGGGCGTCGAGCAGTTCCCCGAGCCGTTGTCGCAGGACGCTGGAGGACATCTGGTCGCAGTGCTGTTGCAGGGCCCGGAAGCCGAGCGGCCCGCCGTGGAGTTCCCAGACGATCCGCAGGCTCCACCGCCGGCCGAACAGGTCCAGCGCGGCCATCAGGGGACGACCGGTGGTCGAGCCCCGGACCCCCCGGCCCGGCTTCGGCGTGGCTCCGGTCGTTCCGCCCATTTGCGCCACACCTTTCCGCCGAGGGTTTCCGGCTCCCGTCAACGGCTTGCCGCTGCCGCCGGCGCAGACATCGCTGCCGGCGCAGATATCGCTGCCGACGTCGCCGCCGGTGGCGGCGTCGCTGGCGAGACGGCCTCTGGCGCTTCGATTATCGACACACTATCGTCACCGCAAGTGCTTCTGATTCCGAATCACCCATCCGCATCGTGGGGCAGGTCATGGATGAACTGGTCACACCATTGTGTCGACGGCTGGGAATCACGGCGCCGGTCGTCCAGGCGCCGATCGGCTCGGCCGCCAGCCCGGAACTCGCGGCTGCGGTCTCGGGCGCGGGTGGGCTCGGCATGCTGGCCCTGACCTGGGCCACCGCAGACCAGGCCCGGGATCGGATCCGGCGGCTCAGGGGACTGACCGACCGACCGTTCGGGGTCAACCTCGTGCTGGACTTTCCCGTCGCGGAGAACCTCGCGGTCTGCCTCGACGAGGGCGTACCCGTCGTCTCCACGTTCTGGGGCGACCCGGCCGAGGTGCACGGGGCGATCCGGGCCACGGGTGCGGTGCACTTCCACACCGTCGGTGCGGTGTCGGAGGCCCGTCGAGCGGCCGAGGCCGGCGTCGACGTACTGGTCGTGCAGGGTTGGGAGGCCGGCGGCCACGTACGCGGTCAGGTCGGCACGATGGCCCTGGTGCCTCGGGTGGTGGACGAGGTTGATCCGCTACCGGTGGTCGCCGCGGGCGGCATCGCCGACGGCCGTGGTCTGGCCGCGGCCCTCACCCTCGGCGCCCAGGCCGGCTGGCTCGGCACCCGGTTCGTCGCCGCCGTGGAGGCCGGGAGCCATGCCGAGTACCGGCGCAGCGTGCTGGCGGCCGAGGCCGAGGACGCCGTCTACACCAGGTGCTTCGACGGCGGCTGGCCGGACGCCCCGCACCGGGCGCTGCGCAACACCACCCTGGACCGCTGGGCGGCGGCCGGGTCGCCGGCGAGCCCGCACCGGCCGGGCGAGGGCGACGTGCTCGCCACCGACGCGGACGGGCGCGACCATCTCCGGTACGGGGACATGATTCCGGTACCCGGGATGACGGGCCGACTCGACGAACTCGCCCACTACGCCGGCCAGTCCGTCGGCGGGATCCACGAGGTGGCCCCGGCAGCCGACATCGTGGCGGCGCTGGTCCGCGACGCGACCTCCGCGCTCCGGCGGTTCGCGGTCAGCTGACGAGCCGGACGCGTACCCGGCGGTTCGCCCGGCCCTTGCTCTCCACTTTGACCACCTGGACCTTGCCGATCTGGGCGGTCGAGGCGACGTGGGTGCCGCCGTCGGCCTGCACGTCGAGCCCCACGATGTCGACGATCCGGATCTCCTGCTCGTCGGCCGGGATCAGGTTGGACTGGGTACGGATGATGTCCGGCAGCGCCAGCGCCTCGTCCCGGGCCAGCACCTTGACCGCGACCGCCCGGTCGGCGGCCACCTCGGTGTTGACCAGTTCCTCGAGGCGGGCCTTGAAGTCGGACGGGACCTCCGGCAGGTTGAAATCCATCCGGGCCTCGCCCGGTTCCATGTTGCCGCCAGTGACCAGGGCACCGAAGTCCCGGAACACCACGCCGCACAGCACGTGCAGGCCGGAGTGGGTACGCATCAGCAGGCTGCGGCGATCGTCCTCGACCGCGCCGGTGACCGCCGTACCGACCGGCGGCAGCGGATCCCCGTCGGCCGGAATCAGGTAGAGGTCGTCGCCCTTGCGGGTGCCGACGATCCTGGTCTGCACGCCCTGCCAGAGCAGCACGCCGTGGTCCGGTGGCTGGCCGCCGCCACCGGGATAGAAGGCCGAGCGGTCCAGCACGATCCCCTGCTCCGGATCGGCGGCGAGCACCGTGCACTCCCACTGCCGCAGCGTCGGGTCGGCGAGGTCGAGCCGGCTGGTCCGGCCGTGCTGAGAGACACCCATGGAGCGCCAGGTTACTCCGGCGCGCGGCGTTACGGCGGGAGGCCGAAGTTCCCGGCGCAGGCCCCTGGTGGGGCGGGGTCAGTGTCCGGGCGGGGATCACTGTCAGGGCGGGATCAGTGTCCGGGCGGGATCAGTGTCCGGGCGGGATCAGTTGAGGAAGTTGGAGATCCGCTCGCGCACGTCGGCGCGGTTCGACCAGAGCAGGCCCGGCTTGTCGTACACGTGCAGGGTCGCCGCCGGCAGCGCGGCGGCGAGTTGCTCGGCGACCGGGACCGGATGCAGGTCGTCACCGGCGCACCCGATGACCAGCGCGGGGGCGGTGACGGCGGCGAGGTCCGCCCGCTGCCGGATCGCGACCTGGGTGGCCAGGCTGGCCAGCCCGGCGCCGAGGCCGTCCCGGGTCAACTGGTCGACCCGCTGCCGCAGGTACGCCCAACCCGCCGGGGTGTTCCGGACCGCCGGCGGCACCTCGACGGCGACCGCCTCGGCCACCGTGGCGGCGTCGCCGCTGCGGATCGCGGCGAGGAGTTCGGTGAGCCGCCGTCGCGCCACGTCCGGCCGGGGCTCGTCGAGTACGGCGGGCAGCACGAACACCACCCGCTCGAAGCGCTCGGGACTCTCCCACAGCACCCGGCAGAGCGCCCCCGCGCCGAGACTCACCCCGAGCGCCCGGGTGGCGCCGCCCAGGTCGGCGATGGCCCGCAAATCCCGGGCCAGGTCGGCGTAGCTCCATTCGCCGTCCGGCGCGTCGGAGCGGCCATGACCACGGAACTGGAAGAAGATCTTCCGACCGGCAACCGCGCTGCCCAGCGGCCGGGTGGTGGAGATCCCGGTACCGAGTCCGTGCGCGAACACCGTGGTCGCGTCGCCGTCGCCGGTCACCAACCGCTCCAACCGGACGCCGTGCGGGGTGGTGACCAGTTCGGTCTCCGGGTCGGGCAGAGCCGGCCGACCGCTCCGTGGCGCGGTAGGTCCGGGACCGTACGTCCGTGGCCCGCCGTCAGGCGGCGGCGGCCAGCGGAAATCTCTCACCAGAAGCCTTTGCCGTCGGTGAGGTCGCGCAGGCCGACCCGGACGTCGAGCAGATAGATCAGCGCGGCGGCGATTCCGATCAGGGCGAACAGGCTGATCGGCCCACGCAGCAGCAGGGTCAGCACCAGGCATACGGCCAGGATGGCGATCCAGGCTCCCTTGGGGATCGTGCCGATCGCCGGGAACGCGTCCGAGCGCTGGGTTATGCAGTGCACGAGCGCGACGCCCTGGATCACGAGGGCGAAGACGATCAGCACCAGGTTGATGATGGAAACAACGTCGTCGAAGAAGAGCGGCGCGGCAGTGCCCATGGCGTGAAGCTTATGTCGGCCACCCCGGGTGCGTGCCACTTGCCGCACCCACCCGAGGTGGCCAGGCGCTTACTTGTCGGTTGCCGGGCGGGTGCGCTTGACGGCCGGGCGGGTCGACTTGGCCGCGGACCGACGCTTCGCGGCCGGGGCCTTCGCCGGCTCGTCACCGGTGCCGACCGCATCGGCGGTGCTCGCGGCGGCGGGCGCCTTGACCTGCTCGACGACCTCGGCCGGGGTGCTGCTGGCCGGGGTGGCGGTCACCGCCGGGGTCTCGGTCGCCTCCATGTCGGCGTTCACGGTGTCGGCGGCCTGTACGACGCCGGAACCGACCACCCGCTCGCCCCGGGCGACGAGTTCGCCGTAGACGGCGAGGGCCCGCTCCTGGGCTGCCTGGGCGCCGGCCACCACCACTGCCGCGTTCCGGATGGTCGCCTCGCGCAGTCGGTCGAGGTCAAGCTCGCCGTTGGCCGCGCGGTTGCGCAGGGTCGCCGCGCCGGAGTTGGCGTTGCGCAGCGTCAGCACGGCCTTCTCGCGCAGTTCGGCGGTGGTCGCCACGGCCTTCTCACGCAACTCGGCGGTGGTCGCCGCGGCCTTGTCCCGCAGTTCGGTCCGGCTGGCCTCGTCGCCGAGCCCGGTCACCACGGCGGGCAGCCGGCGGAGCTGCTGGTAGGCGATGTCTCCGGCGCCGGCCACGGCGTAGAGCGGAGCGGGGATACGGGTCGTTCGGGGCTGGCTCATGACTACTTCTCCTCGTCAGTGGCCGGGGTGGCCGGCGGGGCCGGCGGCGCGGCCTTCTTGACCGCCTTCTTGGCGATCTTCTTCACGGGTGCGGGTGCGGGTGCGGGTGCGGCCTTCGGCGTGGACGCGGCGCCCGCGCCGGGCGGCGGGCTGGTCGGCGGCGCGGCGGCGGCGCCCGCCTCGGTCACCGCCACGGATTCGAGTACGGCGTCAACCGGCGCCCCGGCACCGCCACCGGTCGAAGCGCTGGTACCCGCCGGTGTGGTGGTACCGGCCGGCGTGGTCGGTCCGGTGGGGGTGTCGATTGGTTCGGTGAGCCCGGAATCGTCGAAGTCGTCCGGCTCGGCGTGCCGGAGGTTCTCCCGGCGGAACGTCTCGTAGATCTGGGCCAGCGACTGCTTCTGCGGCATGGTGAGATCGGGATCGGCCGCGATGGCCGCGAGCACTCCCTGTCCCTCCCGGTCGTCGAGCAGCCCGGCCCGCAGGTACATCACCGGGGTGGAGACGCGCAGGGCGCTGGCCAACTGCTGGAGCACCTCCGCGCTCGGCTTGCGCAGCCCGCGCTCGATCTGGCTCAGGTACGGGTTGCTGACCCCGGCCTGCTCGGCCAGCTGCCGCAACGAGATCTTCGCGTTACGGCGCAGGTCACGGATGAACCCACCGATGTCGCGGGGAAGGTCCTTCGGATTGGCCATGACTTCGACGGTAGCGACCCGCGCTTGCTCCTGCAAGCAAAACGCTTGCGATAGTTAGCGACGTCTCAGGCGAGCGCCACGCCCGAGGATCACCAGCGGGCGCGTACGGAGCCGACCGGCTCGCCCCCGCCGGACAGCGCCGACTCGGCCAGGAGGTCGAGCACCGGAGCATCCAGCGCCGACCCGTGCACCGACAGCCGGCGCAGCGCCGAGACCAACACCGGCATCCGAGCCCGCGCCGCTCCGTCGTCGATCTTGATTGCCACCGCCCCGACCCCGGGCAGCGCCACCGCGACCACACCCTCCGCACCGCTCTTGGCGAGCAGTCCGGGAATTCCGGTCATCAGCCGGGTGTCGTCCCCACCGGTGCCGGCCACCATCAGCGGATGGGCCCGCATCGCGTCGGCGACGGCGCGCTCCGCCGAGCCCTCCTCCGCCGACACCAGCCGCAGGTACGCCCCGGCCAGCCCGGCCAGCGAAACGGCCAGTACCGGAGCGCCGCAGCCGTCCACCCCGACGGCCGCCGCCGACTCGCCGGTGAACTCCTCGACGGTCGCGGTGATCCGCTGCTGCAACGGATGGTCGGGCTGCCAGTATCCCGCCACCGGCCAGCCGGCGGCCTGGCAGGTCAGCAGCATCCCGACATGCTTGCCGGAACAGTTCATCCGGAGCCGGGACGCGGCACCACCGGCCCGGAGCACCGCATCGCGGGCGTCGTCCGACAGCGGCAGGTCCGGCGGGCAGCGCAACGCCGACTCGTCCAGCCCCGTGGTACGCAGCAGCGCCTCGATCCGGGCCAGGTGGTGGTCTTCGCCGTAGTGGCTGGCGCAGACCACGGCCAGATCGGCCGGGTCAGCCAGGCGCAGCCCGGAGCGGATCATGCCGATCGCCTGCATCGGCTTGTTCGACGAACGGGGAAACACCGGCGCCCGGACGTCGCCGGCCGAGGCCAGCACCGCCCCGTCGGCGTCCAGCACCACCACGGAACCCCGGTGTACGGACTCCACGAAGCCCGACCGGACCGCCTCCACCAGCGGAACGCCGCCGTTGTAAGTCTCGCCCATGGTCGGGCACCTTACCGACCGGCCCGGCTCGACGGCCCGAAGGCCCTAGCGCTGTGGTGCGAGTCCCAGCAGTTCACGTGCCTGCCTGGTGCCCAGCGGCGGGCGCTGGGCCAACTGCGCGAGCCCGACCGCCCGGGCCACGAGCTGCATGTTGGACTCGACCGGCCGCCCCTTGGCGTAGGTGACGGTGTCCTCCATGCCGACCCGCAGGTGCCCACCGGCCGAGACCGAGGCGAGCATCACCGGGATGGTGCTCCGACCGATGCCGGTCGCCGAGAAGGTCGTCCCCTCGGGCAGGTCCCGCAGCGCCTGCCGGCAGGCGACCAGCGCCTCGGTGCTGCCCGGCATGCCGCCCGGCACCCCCATCACGAGGTCGACGTGCACGTGCCCGCCGGCCGGCAGGCCGTACCGGTCGAGCAGCCGGTGCAGCGCGGTCAGGTGCCCGAGGTCGAAGATCTCGTACTCGGGCACGATGCCCCGGTCCTGCATCCGGGTGTGCAGGTCGACGATGAACTCCCAGCGGTTGAGGAAGACGTCGTCGCCGAAGTTGACCGTGCCCATCGTGCAGGAGGCCATCTCCGGGCCGGCGTCCAGCACGGCCAGCCGGTTCGCCTCCGGGTCGGTCACCGCGCCGCCGGTGGAGAGCTGGACGATCAGGTCGGTGCCGTCCCGCAGCGCCGCGACGGTGTCCCGGAGCCGGCCCGGGTCGAGGGTGGGCCGGGCCTGGTCGTCCCGGATGTGCACGTGGATCACGGCAGCGCCGAGCGCCTCGCACTCCTTCGCGGTGAGCAGCAGCTCGTCGAGGGTCACCGGCAGGGCCGGGACCTCCAGCTTCGCCGACTCCGCGCCGGTCGGCGCGACCGTGATCAGCGTCCCAGTCGTCATGCCGGCGATCCTAGCCCCGGCCGATCCGGGCAGCCCGGCCGGCGAACGCCGCTACTCCGGGTCGGCGCCCGCCACTACTGCGGCTACTCCGGGTCGACTGCGGCGGCGGAGTCGCCGACCCTCAGTGCCGCGTCGTCGGGGACCGACCGCTTGAGCACCGCGAGCGCGACCGGACCCAACTCGTAATGCCGGACCGCCGTGCCGACGAACCCGACCGTACGGCCCTCGACGGTCACCGGAGCGCCGACGGTGGGCAGTTCGTCGGTGGTCACCCCGTCGAAGTGCAGGAGTACCAGCCGGCGCGGCGGGCGCCCCATGTTGTGCACCCGGGCAACCGTCTCCTGACCCCGGTAACAGCCCTTGTCCAGGTGTACGGCGGGACCGACCAGCCCGACCTCGGCCGGAATGGTCCGGTGGTCGGTCTCGAAGCCGACCCGGGGCAGCCGGTCCGCCACCCGCAGCGCCTCGTACGCCCACAGTCCGGCGACCGGCGTTCCGGCGGCGGTCAGCGTGTCGGCGACCTCCGCCATGGCGGCGCGCGGCACCAGCAGGTCGATTCCGAGCCGGACCCGACGGGCCCAGCCCCCGGCCGGCAGCGACTTCACGTCGTACACGATGCTCGGGCGGGGTGGCACGGAGCCGGCGGCGAACTTCGGACCCGGCACCCCCAGCGCGTCCGGTTCGGCCAGCCCGGAGACCCCGAGCACGGCGACCGCCTCGGCCGCGCGCGGGCCGACCAGCGACAGCAGCGCCCAGTCGGCGGTCGCGTCCCGGGGGTCGACCGGGGTGAAGAAGCGCATCTTCTCCAGATACGTCAGCAGCCCGGCCGTGTCTCCCGGCTCGGTGTCCAGCCAGGTGGTCTCGCCGTCCTCGGCGACCATGGCGTGCTGCTCGACGTGTCCGTGCGGAGAGAGGACCAGCAGTTCACTGCCCTGCCCGGCGCCGAGCTGGGCCAGGTGCTGGCTGGTCAGGGTGTGCAGCCAACTTGCCCGCTCCACCCCGGGTACGGCGATCACTCCCCGGTGCGACCGGTCGACCAGGCCGACCTCGGTGGCGAGCAGCCGCTGCTCGCGCATCGGGTCGCCGTAGTGGGCGGCCACCGGGCGTACGCCCGCCGCCGCGTGTTCCGGGTCCGGCTGGTCCCGGGTCTGCTCGTCGATGGCCTCCACCGTCACCGCGCCCGCGATGTCGATCATTCCCGCCGCTCCTCGCACTCGGTCCTGCCGCAGACGCCGAAGAGCGCCACGTGCCCGATGTCGACCTGGAAGCCCCGTTCGGCCGCCAACTTGTCGGCCAGTGGCCCGAAAACCTCCGGGTCGACCTCGTCCACCGACCCGCAGAGCCGACAGACCAGGTGTACGTGGGTGTCCTCACCCGCGGCGTGGTACGTCGGTGACCCGTGGGACAGATGCGTATGGGTAACCAGTCCGAGGCGTTCGAGTAGTTCCAGAGTGCGGTAGATAGTGGTGATGTTCACTCCGGCGGCGACCTCACGCACCGCCGAGTGCACCTGCTCCGGCGTGGCGTGGCCGAGGTCGAGCACGGCTTCGAGGACCAACTGCCGCTGCGCGGTCAGCCGCAGTCCGCGCGAACGCAGCATCTCCGCCAGCGACGATTCCGACACCGACAAAGCATAGTGCGGAACGCCGAACAGCGTCCGGAGCCCCACGACGACTAGCCTCGATGAGGTGTCGAGCCGGCAGATGGTCGTCGCGGTGCTGGGTCGGGGCGTGGTGCCGGTCGACGAACCGGTGATCCGCGCCGACGACCGGGGCGTACTGCACGGCGACGGGCTCTTCGAGACCATGCACGTCCGGGCCGGACGTGCATGGCTCGCCGGGGAGCACCTGGCCCGGCTCACCCGGGCGGCGGTGGCCCTCGACCTGCCGCTGCCCGACACCGCCGCACTCCGCGAACTGCTCGACGCCGCCTGCGCCGGCTGGCCGGTCGGGACCGAGGGGGCGCTGCGGCTGGTCTGCACCCGGGGGCCGGAGGGCGGCGGGCCGGGCACGATCTACGCCACCCTCGCCGAGGTGCCGCCCGCCTCCCGCCGCGCCCGGCGGGACGGCATCACCGTGGCCACCCTGCCGCTCGGCGTCGCCGCCGACGCCCGCAGCCACCGGCCGTGGCTGCTCGCCGGGGTCAAGAGCATCTCGTACGGGCCGAACCAGGCCACCCGGCGCTGGGCGGCGGCCAACGGGGTCGACGACGTCCTCTGGACCTCCACCGAGGGGTACGCCCTGGAGGGGCCGAGCGCCAACCTGGTCTGGCTGGCCGGGGACGAGCTGTGCACCGTACCGGCCGAGGAGACCGGGATCCTGCCCGGCGTGACGGCCGACTGGTTGCTCGGGCACGCCGGGGACCTGGGCTTCACGGCGGTCCGCCGACACGTCACCCCGGCGGAGTTGCGGACGACCGACGGGGTCTGGTTCACCTCGTCGGTACGCGGCCTCGCCGAGGTCCGCACGCTGGACGGCACCCCGCTGCCCGCCTCCCCGCACACGCCCGCCATCCGAGCCCTACTCGGCTTCGAGGTGTGAGGAAAGGCGTTAGGAGGGGGCCCTTCTTATACAGAAAACGATAAGAAGGGGCCCTTCCTTACACCTCAGCCGCCGACGCGGAGCAGGCGGGCGGAGAGGTGTGGGGAGAGCGGGTGCCCGACCGCGGCCATGTCCTGGGCGTAGAGCAGGGCGCCCTCGACGATGCCGTAGAGGCGGTGCCCGGCGGTGACCTCCTTGGCGGTCGACGTACGCAGCACCGCGTCGGTGACGATCTCGACCCGGGTGCCGGTGACCTTGCCGAGGTGGAGTTCCATGATCCCGGTCGGAACCGCCAGCATGACCTCCAGCTCGTCGGTCGCGCTGCCGTCGTCGTTCAGGACCGGTCGCCACCAGCCGACCTCCCGACCGGCCGGGCGAATCGGTTGACTCTGCTCGTCGAGCAGCCAGGAACGGGACTCGTAGTGCAGGAACGGCCGGCCGTCGTGGCTGATCCGAATCTCCTGCGCGTAGTCGAAGTCCTCGATCGTGGGGAATCCGCCCCGGCCACGGCCCCGCCACAACCCGACGTACGGCAGCAGGCCGAGCAGGGCCGGATGCAGGTCCGGACCCTTGCGCAGGTCGTACGTCTCCTCGTAGGGATACGGGTCGACCGGTGGCGCGTTCAGCCAGGGCGGCGGCTGAATCGGGTTGTCGCTGTCGCTGTCGCTCACCGGCTCACTCCTCGCACTCACCAACGTCCTCTCGAAATTCGTACGGCCAGATACACCAGGCAACCTGCGAGCGCGCCGAATCCCGCCACCAGCAGGCTGACGAACCCAATCTCGGTAACCATGACGGGTTGATCCTATGCTGGCGGCATGGCTCGCACCCTGGTCGTCAAGGCCACCGCCGGTTCGGACTCGCCGGAACGCTGTGCCCAGGCGTTCACCGTGGCCGCCACCGCGGTCGCCTCCGGCGTCGACGTGTCGCTCTGGCTCACCGGCGAATCGAGTTGGTTCGCGCTGCCCGGCCGGGCCGAGGAGTTCGACCTTCCGCACTCGGCACCGCTGGCCGAACTGCTGCACGTGATCCTGAGCGGCGGCCGGGTCACCCTCTGCACCCAGTGCGCCGCCCGGCGGGAGATCACCGAGTCGGACGTGCTGCCCGGGGTACGGATCGCCGGGGCGGCGGTGTTCGTCGAGGAGTCGGTGGCCGACGGCGCCCAGGCGCTGGTGTACTGAGAAGGACCCGCGGGGACAGCCCCCGACACCGGGGGGTCTTCGGGTCAGCTCTGCCCGCAGGCGTCGGTCTCCGGGTGGACGAGCAACGCGAAGGTCTTGGCGAACACCGGCTCCGATGGTCGGGGCCACGGCAGGGCGAGCAGTGCCTTCCCGGATTCGGGGTGCTCGCGCCCGTTGATCCGTACCTCGGCCACCTCGGCGCCCGCGACCCCGCCGAACAGGATCTTGACTCCGTTCAGGTGCCCCCGGTCCAGGCCGCCCGAGATGACCGACGACAGTTGCGGGATCAGCGAGTTGTCGGTGGCCCACCCGGCGAGTGCCCCGGGCTCACCCCGGCCGAACCCGATGAAACCGGCGGAGATCGTGTGCCAGCCGAGGAAGCCGCCGGGATCGTTGCCGTGGTAGTGGTCGGCGAACTCGTTGGCCGGCCGCATCAACTCGACGACGACGGCGGCGGTCAGGGTTGCCCAGATCCCGACACCCTGCTGCCAGGCATCCCGGGCAGTCGCGCCGTACCCGGTCACGCAGTCGCTGATCGTGGTCTCCGCCGGTCGGTCCACGTTGAGGACGAAGTCGAGATCGAGGTGCTCGTCATGGTCGGTGTGGTTGTCCCGTAGGGCGACCGCCCAGCTTCCCGCCCCGGTCAACCGGCTGCCGTCGACGGTCGCCGTCCAGTCCGGGCCGAAGGCGTCGAGGCGTTCCGCGACGATTTTCAGCACCTCGGCCGTCCGTCCGGACTGGACGTCACCGTCCGGTCCGTTGCGCGGCCACTTCCCCACCGGTGTCATGCGGGGGACGGTATCAGCGCAGGATCATCGATTCCGGCCCGCTGCGACCGGCCCGCTGCGACCGGGCCGCTCCGACCGGGCCGCTCCGACCGGGCTGGTGCGACCGGGGTCCGAGGTCGCGGAGGGGCGCCGTGGCCCGGGACAGCCTCCGGGCACCGGTGGGATCAGGCGGGGCAGCCGGTGGTGGTGGCGACCCGGATCCGGCCGTCGCCGCTCTCGACCACCACGCTGACCGCGCCGGCCCGGTAGGCGTACACCTCGGGGGTGTCGGTGACCACGACGGTGCCGACGGGCCGCGGCAGCACCGCACCGGGCGGACCGGTGGAGGTCCCTCGGCCGGCGGAGCGGGCGGTCCGGACCGTGCCCTGGCCCGGGCAGTCGACCGCGATCAGGTCCACCGGGTCGAGATCGGTCGCGCCGAGCGCGGTGAGCACCCGGACCGGATCCTCGTCGGTCGACGACGGCGGCGGCGTCATCCGGTCGTCGGATTCGCCGGAGGTCGGCCGGCAGCCGGTCTGCACGGTCAGGCTCACCACGCCAGGTTCGACCAACTCGCCCTCGACCGCGACGAACTCGCCGGCATCGGCCCGCAGCGCGTCGGCGGCACCGTCGGACCGGTGTCGGACACCCGCCTGGTACGTCGCCGGCAGCCGACTGGCGATCCGGTCGAGTACCTCGGGCGCCTCCGCCTCGGGGGCGCGGATGGTGATCGCCGCGTCGATGGCGGCACCGCTGCGGAACAGCGTGATCTCACAACCGGTCCGCAGCCGTCGCTCGGCGAGTTCGACGACGACGTCCGGTCCGGCCGCCGCGACGAGGTCGCCGAGTGCCCGGTCCACGACCGGCCCCGCCTGCTCGATGCTGCGCTGCTCCCGTACGGTCGGATCGTCGTGGCGCACCGAGACGTAGGTCGCCACCAGCAACACCACGATCCAGCCCGCGAGACCGGCGGCCAGCCAGCGCCGCCGCCGCTGGGTGCCCGGGGGGTCCGGCTGGCCGGGCGGTGCCGGCCACGGGGCGTCTGTGGTCACGCCCGCCATGGTGGCACGGCGGCTCCGGGCCGGCGGGACCGCCGTCGGCGGACCGGAGCGGCTCCCGTCGGCGGACCGGAGCGGCTTCCCCGGACCGCCGCTGATCAGCGTCCCGGGGTGGCTCCGCGGAACCGCGCTCGATCAGCGTCCGTGGCCACCAGCGAGGCCACGTCGGTGGTGTCGGTCGTGTCCTTCGCCGGTCCGCACGCCGATCAGTGTCCCGGTGCGAGGCGGTAGCCGACGCCCCGCACGGTCTGCACCTGCGGTCCACCTTCGACGGCGCGCAACTTGCGGCGCAGCCGCTTCACGGCCGAGTGCAGGATCGCGGTGTCGCCCAGGTAGGCGCCACCCCAGACCGACCCGAACAGCCGTTCGTAGGTCCACACTCCCAGTGGCGCACTGGCCAGCCGGGCGAGCAGTTCCCGCTCCAGCCTGGTCAGCGCCAGGGGCTCACCGCGCCAGGTCACCAGGTGTCCACCCGGGTCGACGGACAGGTCGCCGAGACTCACCGGGCCGGACTCCGGGTCCGCGCCGTTGCCGGTCAGCGGAAACAGCATTGCCCTCAATTCGGACAGATCCGCGCAGATCACGACGGTGCCGAAGTCGTCCAGGCGTCGAACCACTCGTTCCCGCACCGCGACGTCCGTAGACACGCACACCACTAGCGGGACTTCTCCGTTTGCCACCCCACTCCACTCCTCCCCCGTCGGCTCCGACAAGACAAACCCGTTTGGCCGGGCGAGTCAACAGCGACGCTAACCGATGTCCGTCAGATAGCAGGCCCCTGACCGAGACACGCCTGGTTACTGCCCAAATACTGGCCGACACCGGGCATTGATCACTACCCCTGGGCGCAAGAGCATTACTCCAAGCCGATGTGGGGGGCGCTGTCCGTGAGCAAACGTCGGACCCACGCGTGCCGACAGCGCCGGACGTCCCGGAGCTGGGTGGGCCGGCACCCGAACGGATCGGGATGCCGAACATTCGGGGAGGACCCATGCCGCATCGACCCGGGCGCAGCAAGGCTGGCCGGCCAAGACTCTGGCGGATGACCGCCATCGGGCTCGCCGTGATCCTCGGCCTCACCGCGCAGCCCGCAGTGGCAACGGCGGCCGGACCGGAGGCCGGGCCGGAGGCCTCGGTGAGCGCCGAACTGCTCGCCGAACTGGCCGCCGAGGGCACCGCCACCTTCACCGTCTACCTGCGGGAACGGGCCGACCTGAGCGGCGCGGCGAAGCTGGCCGACTCGGACGACCGGGCCACCACGGTCTACCGGCAACTCACCGGCACGGCAGACCGCAGCCAGCGCGGACTCCGCGCGGAGCTGGACAAACTCGGCGTGAAGTACCGGTCCTTCTGGATCGCCAACGTGCTCCGGGTGCAGGGCGGTCGGGACCTGGTCGACACCATCGCGGCACGCGCCGAAGTGGAAAGCATCGAACCGAGTCGCACCTACGAACTGATCAAACCTGAACCGATCCGGGCAACCACCGACGCCGGCACCAATGCGGTCGAGTGGAACCTCAGCAACATCGAGGCCCCCCGGGTGTGGTCCGAGTTCGACACCCGGGGTGAGGACCTGGTCGTCGCCAACATCGACAGTGGCGTCCAGTTCGACCACCCGGCGCTGGTCGGTGCCTACCGGGGCAACACCGGCGGCGGCACCTTCGACCACAACTACAACTGGTTCGACGCGGCCGACGTCTGCGCCAGCCCGGCACCGTGCGACAACAACGGCCACGGCACGCACACCATGGGAACCATGGTCGGTGACGACGGTGCCGGCAACCAGATCGGCGTCGCGCCCGGAGCCCGCTGGATCGCCGCCAAGGGCTGCGAGACCAACACCTGCTCCGACGGCTCGCTGCTCGCCGCCGGTGAGTGGGTGCTCGCGCCGACCGACCTGAACGGCGACAACGCCCGGCCCGATCTGCACGCCGACATCGTCAACAACTCCTGGGGCGGTGGCCGCGACGACGAGTGGTACAAGCAGACCGTCGAGTCCTGGCGCTCCGCCGGCATCTTCCCCAGCTTCTCCGCCGGCAACGACGGCCCGGGCTGCAACACCACCGAGAACCCGGGCGACTACCCCAACACCTACGGGGTGGGGTCGTACGACATCAACAACACCATCTCCAGCTTCTCCGGCCGGGGCTCGTCCAGCATCGACGGCGGAATCAAGCCGAACATCTCGGCACCGGGCAGCAACGTCCGGTCGAGCATCCCCGGCAACGCCTACGGGACGGGCAACGGTACGTCGATGGCGGCCCCGCACGTCTCCGCCACCGTCGCGCTGATCTGGTCGGCCGCCCCGGCGCTGAAGGGCAACGTTCCGGCCACCGAACAACTGCTCGACGACACCGCCACCGACGTCGACGCGCTCACCTGCGGCGGCACCGTCGACGACAACAACACCTTCGGCGAGGGCCGGCTCAACGCGTACCAGGCGGTCAACGCCGCACCGCGCGGCGACGCCGGCCGGGTCACCGGCACCGTCACCAAGGCCGGCACCGGAGACCCGGTCGCCGGTGCCCGGGTGGTCACCGGAACCTTCAGCGCGGTCACCGGAGCGGACGGGAAGTACGCACTGGTCCTACCAGTCGGAGTGCACGAGCTGACCGCCACCGCGTACGGCTACACCGCCGGCACGGCGACGGTGACCGTTGCCCGGGGTGACGTCCTCACCCAGAACTTCGGGCTGGCGGCGGCGCCGATGGTCACCGTCTCCGGCAAGGTCACCGACGGCTCCGGTCACGGCTGGCCGCTGTACGCCAAGATCGAGGTCTCCGGTCGCCCCGACGGCCCGGTCTACACCAACCCGGTGACCGGCGCCTACTCGTTCACGGTGCCCGGCAACGCCGGGTACCAGCTGACCACCACGGTCAACTACCCCGGATACCGGCCGGTGACCACGGACGTCGCACTCGGCACCGGAACCCGGACCCTCAACATCACCGCTCCGGTATCGCCGGGCTGCACCGCCGCCGGCTACCTCGCCGGGATGAGCGAACCGCTGCTCTCGGAGAGCTTCGACGGCACCACGGCTCCGGCCGGCTGGTCGGTGGTCAACCGCACCGACAAGGGCGGCTGGGCGTTCAACGACCCGGGAACCCGGACCAACCTGACCGGTGGTACCGGCAACTTCGCCATCATCGACAGTGACAAGCTGGGCAGCGGCAACACCCAGGACACCGACCTGATCCCGCCGGCACTGGACTTCTCGGCGGTCAACGCGCCGCTGCTGCGGTTCAACAGCGACTGGCGGGCCGTGGGCACCGGCGACACCGCCGACGTCGACATCTCGACCGACGGCGGCACCACCTGGACCAACGTCTGGAAGCAGACGGCCAGCCGGCGCGGCCCACGGGTCGAGGAGGTCCCGCTGGACGCCGCGGCCGGTGCGGCGGACGTCCGGGTCCGGTTCCGCTTCCGGGGCACCTTCGCCTGGTGGTGGGAGGTCGACAACGTCCAGGTGGTCAACCGGCTCTGCACGCCGAAGCCGGGTGGCCTGGTCGCCGGCTTCACCACCGACGCCAACACCGGCGCGGCGTTGAACGGGGTCACCGTGGCCAGCAACGGCCAGCCGGCGGACCGGGGCGTTTCGGCGGCGACGCCGGACGACCCGAACATCGCGGACGGCTTCTACTGGCTCTTCTCCAGCCTGACCGGCGCGCAGCCGTTCACCGCCAGCCTCGCGCCGTACCAGCCACTGAGCAAGTCGGTGACGGTGGTCGCCGACAGCACCCGGCAGGCCAACTTCGCACTCCGGGCCGCCCGGCTGACGGTCACCCCGACCAACCTGGAACTGCATCAGCCGTACGGCAGCACCCGCAACGTCAAGGTGACGGTCACCAACACCGGAAACGCGCCCGCCAGCGTGCAGTTGCTGGAACGGGGCGGACAGTTCAGCATGCTCTCCGCCAAGGGCGCCGAGCTGGTCGAGCACCGGATGAAGGGGATCAGCAAGAGCCGCACCGGCATCGCGTACGGCGCCGGAACGGACACCGCCGCGGCGGCACCGCTGGTCGACGAGGCCTGGACCCGGGTCGCCAACACGCCGGCCTCGGTCTTCGACAACTCGGCGGTGACGCTGGGCGGCAAGGTCTACTCGATCGGCGGCGGTAGCGGCACCGGCAACGAGCGGAAGACCTGGGTGTACGACCCGGCGGCCAACACCTGGGCCGCGTTGCCGGACATGCCGACGGCCCGATCAAAGCCGGCGGTCGCCGCGCTCAACGGCCGGATCTACGCCGTCGGCGGCTGGGGCGCCGGCTCCACGCCGGTGGCCACGGTCGACATGTTCAACCCGGCCACCGGCAGCTGGAGCACGTTGCCCGGGGTGACCAACCCGGAGCCACGGGCGGCAGCCGCCTTCGCGGTCGCCGGCGGCAAGCTCTACGTCGTCGGTGGCTGTGCCGACAACGAGTGCTCCGCGGACTCCGCCGACGCGACGGTGTTCGACCCGCTGACCACCCAGTTCAGCAGCGTCGCCGACTATCCGCAGGGCGCCTCCTGGATGTCCTGCGGCGGTATCGGCGGCAAGGTCTACTGTGCCGGCGGGGTCGGCGCGGCGGAGTTCAAGAACGGGTACGTCTACGACCCGGCCGGCAACACCTGGTCGCCGCTGCCGGACATGCCGCTCGACCTCTGGGGCTCTCAGTACGCCGCGGCCGGCGGCATGCTCGTACTGGCCGGCGGGGCGACCGCCAACTCGACGGTGCTCACCAACCGGACGGTGGCGTACGACCCGGTGGCCGGGGCCTGGGTGAACCTGCCGAACGCGCAGTTCGCCCGGTACCGGGGTGCCGGCGTCTGCGGCGCGTACAAGGTCGGTGGCTCGCCGAGTTCGTTCGTCGGGTCGGCGGAGACCGAGCGGCTGGGTGGCCTGGAGGCCTGCCTGGAGGCCGACCAGGCGTCCTGGCTGACCACCGAGCCGAGCACCTTCACCCTGGCCGCCGGGGCGTCCAAGGTCGTCACGGTCAGCCTGACCGCCACGGCCGCGGCCGGCGTCGCCCAGCCCGGCACCTACACGGTGGATCTGGGCCTGGTCACCGACACCCCGTACCCGGTCCCGGTGATCGGGGTGGAGATGAACGTCTCCCCGCCGGGGACCTGGGGCAAGATCCAGGGCACGGTCATCGGCCGGACCTGCGGCGGCGCCGAGGTTCCGCTGCTGGCGACGGTCCGCGCCAACCTGGTCGGCGACCCGAGCACCGGCTACACGTTGTCGGCGAACAACCAGGGGAAGTACTCCTGGTGGCTGGCGAAGGGCCGGTACGACGTCATCGTCGCGAAGGACGGCTGGGTGCCCCAGGTGAAGCGGCAGCAGATCCAGCCCAGCCTGGTCACCACGCTCGACTACGTACTCGATCCGGTGAACCCGTGTCCCGCCCGGCTCGGCGGGATCTGACCGGCGGACCGGCCGGGTGTTGACCCGGAGGTAGGCCACGACCGGCGGTGCCCGTCGTCCCGGCAGGGGCGGCGGGCACCGCCCGTTTGCCCCGGTCGGGCCGCTTCGGCGATTTCTGCCGATCGGCCCGGGGACCGGGTCCCGCCTTCCTAGGCTGGGACCAGCACCGCCGACGACGTACGCCGGCAGCACCGTTGACCACGCACGCCGGCAGCACCGTTGGCCATGTACGCCGGCAGTATCCGTACCGAGTACGCCGGCAGCATCCGTACCGATGCCGAGGAGAGCAGATGGCCGCACCTTCTCCGGTGCCTCCGTTCACCCGGGACACCGCCATCCAGAAGATCCGACTGGCCGAGAACGCCTGGAACTCCCGGAACCCGGAGAAGGTGGCCCAGTCGTACACTCCGGACTGCCGGTGGCGGAACCGGGCCGAGTTCATCAACGGGCGGGACGAGATAATCCAGTTCCTTCACCGTAAATGGGCGAAGGAACTGGAGTATCGCCTTATCAAGGAACTCTGGTCCGTCGACGGCAACCGTATCGCCGTACGCTTCGCCTACGAGTCGCACGACGACTCCGGAAACTGGTTCCGCTCGTACGGGAACGAGAACTGGGAATTCGACGACAACGGCCTGATGCGGGTACGACTGGCGAGCATCAACGACGTACCGATCCAGGACGCGGACCGGAAGTACCACTGGCCGCTCGGGCCGCGCCCCGACGATCATCCAGGGCTGAGTGACCTCGGCCTCTGAGCGGTTGACCTCGGCCGCTGACCGCCGACCGGCCGACGACCGCACATCGGCGATTGCCACTGGAATCGGCATTGATCAATTGTTGGCGCCGATCATCGGGTGACTGATACTTTGCCACCGCTGGATCGACTGCGATCAACGCGGGGGCCTGGCATGACGGTGCGGGTGAACACGCCGGAGTTACGGAGCCTGGGCGGCAAGGTCATTTCCGTCGGGAGCGATCTGAAGAACAACAATTCTTCGGCCGAGGGCAAACTCGCCCCCGCCAAGGGTGCGGGTTCCGCCGGATGGGCCACCTCCACGGCCGCCGCCACCGCGTCGCAGGGCTGGCACGACTACCTGAACGGACTCGTCGGCCGGCTGGAGAAGGCGGGGCAGGCGATGATCGACGCCGCCAACAACTACCAGTCGTCCGACGACCGGGCCGCGAACCGGTCCGGCAGGGCGGCAATCTGATGCCGGGTCTGACCTCCGAGGCGCTGCTGAACGTCGACGCGAAGTCCTTCCGTACGGCCGCGACCGGCTGGGGGACCTGGCCCAGGCGATCGACGACCGGGCCGACGCGCTGGATCCGCGGCGACCTGGAGCGGGTCGACCGCCGAGGAGGGTGCCGGCGACCTGCGGCACTTCCAGTCCGGGCTTCGGGTCACCCACGAGGGCGACTCGTCGCACAACGTGGTGCTGGGGCACAGCTACGGCACGACGGTGATCGGGCAGACCGCCTCGGAGCAGGCGGGACTGAACGCCGACGATCTGGTGCTGGTGGCCAGCCCCGGCGCGGAGGTCGGCGGCGCCAAGGACCTGAACATCACCGGCGGCGATCCCACGAAACACGTCTGGGCGACGACGGCCAAGAACGACTTCATCCAGAACACCGGTCTGGAGGACATCCCCGCCCGGACGGCCGGATCGAGATACGCGTCGGGCCGGCGCCAGTACGCCGCACCGAACCCGTCGGTGCAGTCGTGCGGCACGGGCACCGGTTCCACCCGCGCGTCGCCGAGCAGCGCGGCGAGCCGGTCGACCGGTACGGCCCGGGTGTCGTCGAAGGCCGCCGCCTCCGGCAGGTACTCCCTCAGCAACCGGATAGGTCCTGGCGCCGAGCACGCCGATCCGGCTCCGGCCGTTCCTGCCTGCGAACCACCGCGACGCCTGGTCGGAAGTGGAGGTTTGCGATATGAAAACAGTTTTGGATTCGTCAGCACGACGCTGGCAGGATGATCGCCGTGTCGGATGCGCAGTACAGTTACGTGGGGCCGCCGGATGCACCGGACCGGTACGAGCTGATCGAAAGGCGCGCCGCTGGCGGCGAGGGCGAGGTCTGGCGAGCTCGCGAGCACCACGGGAACGTGGCGTTCGCGTACGCGGTGAAGATCCTGCGGGTTCCCGGCGAGGACCAGACCGACCGCGGCCTGGAGGGCCTCCGCCTACAGGCAGCGCTGGCGACCCAACTGGAGCATCCGGCGCTGGTAAAGGTCAAAGAGGTCTTCGTCGGCCCACCGCCGCACGAGGCCGGCAGGTCCACAGCGGACGCCGCACCACGGCTCTACTTCGTGATGAAGTGGATCGAAGGCCGCAGCCTCCAGGAGATGCTGGAGGGTGGTGAGGTACGCGGGTTGGACATCCTCACGCCGCTGGAGCCGATCGCCGAGGCCATCGACTACCTGCACAGCGGCCGGGACACTGACGGCATACCCGTCCTGCACCGGGACATCAAACCAGCCAACGTCCTGGTCTCCAGCGCCGGACGGGCGTACCTCGTGGACTTCGGCCTGGTCCGGCTGCACAGCACCAGCGGCACCGCCCGGCTGTACGGCACGGCGCCGTTCATGGCACCGGAGTCCCTGGCCCGGGGCGAGTACACCCCGGCCACGGACCGCTACGCCCTCGGTGCGACCGTCTACTACGCCGTGACTGGCGAGATGCCGGTGCCAGGCGACATCGACGGCATGACCCAGCGGCTCACCCGGGCGCTCGGCCCGGGGCAGGACCGGATCATCCGGGGAATCGTGTCGATGGTCGCGGTGACCGCCGAGCGCCGGCCGGCCGCCGCAGCGGCCTGGGTCACCGCGCTGCGCGGTACACCGCTGGAGACCTCGGTCGGCGAGGCACCGAGGCCGTTGCCGCCGCCCACCTCCGCACCCTCGGACTACCCACTTCCGCCCGGCTCCCTGCCACCGGGCAGCCCGGCACCGTCAGGCAACCCGCCGCCGCCCACCTCCGGGCCCCCCGGCTACCCGCTCCCGCCCACCTCCGGGCCCCCGGGCTACCCAATGCCGCCGGGCTCCCTGCCACCAGGCAGCCCGGCACCGTCAGGCAACCCGCCGCCGCCCACCTCCGGGCCCCCGGGCTACCCAATGCCGCCCGGCTCCCTGCCACCAGGCAGCCCGGCGGCGCCGGGCTACCCGCCGCCGCCCAACGCTGGACCGTCCGGCTACCCGCTGCCGCCCGGCCCGGGACCGTCGGGCTTTCCGGGGCAGCCACGGAAGAAGTCCAAGGTCCCGTTGGTCATCGGAATCGTGGCGGCGGTCCTCTTCGCCGCCTGCTGCGTCCCGCCGGTCTGGAGGGCCGTCCAGGACGGTCTGCCCAACAGCATCGGTGCGAGTCCGACCCCCAGCATCGACCGTGCCTCCCCACCGCCGGAGGTCACCGCGCTGGAGCCCGTACTGCTGTCGGTGGCCGACGTCGTCTCCGCGATGAGGCTCCCAGACCGCGACACCGCCAAGCGCAGCTCCACCAATGACGCGCTGCACAATGGTCTGGCCAAGCTATCGCTCTGTTCGGACGGCAACGTTCGCGGTGATGCGATCGGGGCGCACAGCAGCAACGGTTACTGGGTGACCACCGGTCAGTACCCCTACCTCGGCTCGGCGGTGGCCGGTTTCTACGGCAACGCGGCCGACCCGTTCCTCGACGCCGTGCGCAAGGCGGCCGAGCGGTGCGGGTGGCGACCCTTCACGGTGCCGAAGTTGGGTCAGGAGGCGTTCGGGATCACTGTCAGCGGCTCCAGCGGCATCTATGCCATGATCTTCGTCCGCTCGGGGCAGGTGCTCTTCCAGGTCGCGATCCAGAACGACTACCAGGGTGGCAGCTACCAGAGCGACCTGATCAAGATGGCGACATCGATGGCCAAGCGGCTGCCGAAACCCAAGGCTGGCCGGTGACCAGGTCGGGGTCGGTGGCGGCGTGAGCGCCATTTTGCTGGTCGGCGTGCCCGACGAGGACGGGGAACGCCGGATCACGGCGGACGGCGGGCCGCTGCGAATCGGGCGTGATCCGCTCTGTGCGATCGTTCTGGAGGACTCGCGAGCCTCCCGGGAGCACCTGGAACTCAGCTATCGGGCCGGACGGTGGCACCTACGGGATCTCGCCAGCCGAAACGGGACGTTCGTCAACGGCCAACAGGTGCACGAACTCGAGATAACGGACGCCTACGCGGTACGGCTCGGCAACGCCGTCGACGGTCCGGTGCTCACATTCCGGCCGGCCGGGCAGCCCGCTCCCCCGCCGACGGTGACCGACTCGGCGCAGCCGGGCCTGTTGACCGAGGTACGGCCGAGCAGGTACGAGGCCGGTGCCGAGCCGCCATCCGGGGCACGGTTCGCGCTGGGCCGTACGCCGTCGGCCAGCTACCGGGCCACGGACCGGATCCGGATCGGGCGGGCGCCGGACAACGATATCGTCCTCGACGACCTGCTGGTCTCCCGCTATCACGCCGACCTCGTCCGGGACGGTGCCGGATACCGCGTCATCGACCTGGGTACCCGCAACGGCACGTACGTCAACGGGCGGCAGGTCGAGCAGGCAGTGCTGTACGCCGATGACCTCCTCTCGTTCGGACACCACCAGATGGTGTTCGACGGCGCCACGTTGCACGACTACGTCGACGCCGGCCGGGTGTCGCTGCGCGCCGAAGGGCTCTGGGTCATGGTCGGCGCCCGGAACCTGCTCTCGGGGGTCTCGTTCGACCTGGACGAGTGCAGTCTGCTCGCGGTGGTCGGCCCGAGCGGCGCCGGCAAGTCGACGCTGCTGGGGGCGCTGACCGGCAACCGCCCGGCCCAGGCCGGCACGGTGCACTACCAGGACCGCGACCTCTACGCCGAGTACGCCGACCTGCGGCACCGCATCGGTCTGGTGCCGCAGGACGACATCCTGCACCGCCAGCTCACCGTCCGCCGCGCCCTGCGCTACGCGGCCGGGCTGCGCTTCGGCTCCGATGTGACCCCGGCGGAGCGGGATCAGCGCATCGACGAGGTGCTCGGCCAGCTCGCCCTCACCGCGCACGCCGACCAGCGCATCGACACGCTCTCCGGTGGACAGCGCAAGCGCACCTCGGTGGCGCTGGAACTGCTCACCGAGCCCTCGCTGCTCTTCCTCGACGAGCCGACCTCCGGGCTCGATCCTGCGCTGGACCGGGACGTGATGCAGGGCCTGCGCGAGCTGGCCGACCGCGGTCGCACCGTCGTGGTGGTGACGCACAGCCCGCTGCACCTGAGCGTGTGCGACCGGGTGCTGGTACTCGCCGCCGGCGGCAAGGTCGCCTACTTCGGTCCGCCGGACAGGCTCCTCGAATTCTTCGGGGCGGCCGACTACGCCGACGTGTTCACTGCGGTCGCCGCCGAGCCGGACGTCTGGGCGGCCCAGTTCGCTGCCACCCGTACGCCAGCCAAGGCCGGACCGCCGACCGAACGGCCTGCGACGGACGCGCCGCCGCCGCGCCAGGGCTGGTGGCGACAGATGGCCATCCTCACCCGCCGCACGGTCGCGGTCACTCTCGCCGACCGGTTGTACGCGGCACTCTCCCTCGGTCTGCCGGTGGGTCTCGCCGCTCTGCTGCACGTGGTTCCCGGATCCGACGGTCTCGGGCTGCCCGCGGGAGCGTCCGGGCGCAGCACCGAGGCCGCCGAACTGCTGGTCATCCTGATCATCGGTGCGGTATTCATCGGGCTGGCCGGTGGCATCCGAGAGTTCGTCGGGGAGGGCGCCATCTACCGCCGGGAACGCGCGGTGGGCATGGCGCCCGGCGCGTACCTGTGCGCGAAGCTGGCCGTGTTCGCCGTACTGAACGCGCTCCAGGCGGCGCTGTTCGTCCTGCTCGGCATCGCCGGCCGGCCGGGGCCACGCGAAGCGCTCGTCCTGGGTGTACCGCTGGTCGAGCTGATCGTGGTGATCTGGCTGACCACACTGGCCGCCACGGTGCTGGGCCTGCTGGTCAGTGTTCACGTGTCCACGAGCGAGCAGACGATGCCGGTACTGGTCGGGCTCGTGATGGCGCAACTCGTGCTCTGCGGCGGGCTGTTCGCCGTGGTCGGGCGCCCCGGAATCGAACAGCTCTCCTGGCTGGCCCCGGCCCGCTGGGGATACGCCGCCGCGGCTGCCACGGTTGACCTGCGCGGGATAATGCTGAAACCCTCGACAGACGCGCTCTGGGCCCACACCATTGGCGCCTGGAACTGGGCGATGGCCGTCCTCGCCGGCCAGACCATACTTCTGACCGCGGCGGTGCGGTGCGCGCTCCGCCGCCACGAGCCCGCACTGCAGAGCCGGAGGAACCGCAGGTGAGCCGCCGCAAGGAAGCTTCCGCCGCCCTCGACGCCGTCCTGCGCGACGGCTGGAGCAGCGCATGCCGGCTGTACGAGCACTTGGCGCGCGGTGGCCAGATGGTCGCCCTGCCGCCGACCGGGCTGCGGCTGGGCCAGAACGAGACGATCTTCGGCGACACGGTGTTGGGCTACGCCCGCTTCTACGGCACCTCCGCGCAGTACCGGGAGAGCAACAGCTTCTGGTTCGGCTCGACGGGATTCGTGCTCGCCGGCATGGCCAGTGACGCCATCAGCAACGCCAGTGCCCGCAGCCGGGCCCAGGCGATGGCGGCGGCGCAGTGGCGAGACCAGGCGCAGGTGCGGATGGTCCTGACCAATCAGCGGCTACTCGGGGACTACCAGGGCAACCTGCTGAGCTTCTGGCACAATGGCGTACAGGAACTCGCCGCCGATCTGTCCCAGTGGTCGTTCGTGCTCCGCTACCAGGAGGGCAATCCGTTGATGCTGCACGGCCCGGCGGCCCCGTGGTACGCGGTCGCGATCGCCTGGCAGATCTTCGGCCCGGAGGGCATGCGACTCCCGGCGCTCGCGCCGATAACCGCGGCAGTCGCGCAGCGGACCCGTGCCATCACGGGCGAGGTCGTCCCCGACGGCGGGTCGTGATCGGGTCAGCGACCCTCTGTCAGGGTGTTCGGGTGACTCGCCAACCTGGTGTACGGGGCACGGCAGTTCTGTCCGCCGTCGTGGCGGTACTGGTGGCGGGTTCACTCGGCTCCTGCGTCCGGTTCGGGGCGGCGTCGGCGTCCGACTGCTCCGAGGACGGGCGGATCGAAATGCCGGCCGGACGGGACTCGCCCGGATCGCCGCCAGCCGGCCAGCCAGCGCCGGTGCCGGTGCCGGAGGCGCTCTGGGTGGCCGACGGTTCGGGCACGCTGAGCGCCGTCGACGGACGTACCAACCAGGTCACCGCCCGGGTCGGCATCGGTCGCTCGATCGGCCCGCCGATTCTGGCGGTCGGCGGCGGGCTGGTCTGGGCGTACCAGAACGACGGCCGGATCGACCTGGTCGATCCGGTCAGGGCCCGGGTGACCGCGTCGGCGGTCGTCGTTCCGGCCCGGCCGCTCGCCGACAACCGGCTGTACCACGGACACGGGTCGCTGTGGATCGCGCAGCCGGGGCGGTTGTGGCGGGTGAGTCCGGCCGGGAAGATTTCGGCGATCCCGCTGCCCGCCGACTTCAAGCCGACGATGCTCGCGGCGACCGGACACTGGCTGTGGCTGGCCGGCGGCCGGCGGCTGGTTCGGGTGGACCCGACGACCGGGGCGACATCCATAGTGGATGATCTGCCCGGCGACACCGGAATCGGGCAGTTGCTGGGTACCCGGGACAGCCTGCTGGCGGTCGGATGGAATCAACCCGAGATCTGGGTGCTGGACCCGGACACCGCAGCTCCGAGGTCGTCGATTCCGCTCTCCGACAGCGAACTGGTCAGCGGGATGTACGACGTGGGCGGCGAGGTGTGGGCGACAGGCAACTGCGGCAACGTCGTACGGGTGGGTGAGGTGGCCGAGCCACAACTCCACAAGGTACGGGTCTCCGACGTGTCGCAGGACTTCCCCGCCGCGGTCGCGGCCGGATCGTTCTGGGTCGCCGACCAGGTTCGTTCCGAGGTCGTCCGGATCGACCTCCGGACCACGGAGGTGCTCGCCCGGTTGCCGGTCGAGGCCGCCGACCCCGACGATCCCGCCTTCGCGGTTGTCGCGGGTCGGCACAGTGTGTGGCTGCTGGACGGCGATGTCGCCGGCACCCGCATCCTGCGCGTCGATCCGGAAACGAACCGGGTGCTCCGTCTACCATCGTCCGTCGGCGCGTCGCCCGCCGACGCGTCGTTCGGGGTGTCCGTTGTCGTCGCCGCACCACCGACAGCCATAGCCCGGGAATGAGCACGGTCGGCGGTGTCACTCACTGCCGGGTCTGGGGCGGTCGCCGGGGATTTCGCTGACGGCGGCGTAGAAACGCCACTGGTCCACCCGGACCGACGGGTTGGTGACCCGGATCCAGGAGCCGTCGTCGAAGGTGATCGTCATCGGAAAGGACAGGACCCGCGTTCCGCTGTGCTGGGCGTCGATCCGGGCGATGTGCCGGCGGTCCATGCTCCACAGCACACGCGGCTGGCGCCGGTCGGGCTTGCCCTCGTCCGGGCGGCGCCCCATCCGCAGCAGGTGCAGATGGGTGTCGGTGACCGCGAGCGGCGTACCGGTGAAGCGGGTCAGGAACAGCAGCATGCTGCCGGCCGAGCTGGCAAGCTCACCGCTGAACGTGTACCGCCGCTTGTAGGCGATCTCGGCCAACTGCTCGGCGAGCGGCCGGTACGCGCTGAGCCGGAACATCGCCCGGAACGCCTCCTGCTCCGGGGGCAGCGGCAACGGCTGCCGACGCTCCTGTTCCGCCTCGGGGGCCTGGGGAGGAGTGCTGGGCTCCGTCGTACCCGGCATGGTTTTCTGGGCGGTCACGCCCGTGGCGACGTCGATCGGGAGCATCACGATCTCGGCAGCGCGGCGTACGGGCCAGATCACCGCCTCCACCCAGAGAGCCGGGTTGACGATGTTGAGCAGGCCGAAAAGGGTACGGGGATCGAGCGCCTCGCCGACGTTCCTGGCCATCTCGTCGGCGAACTGGCGGCCCACCTTGTGCAGTTCGGGCAGCCGGATGGACTCCAAACCGACGTAGTGGAGGGTCTGGCCGGGCAGCAGTGGCTCGACCAGGGCCCGCTCGGGCTCGTCACCGAAGCCCGCCGTGACCTCGTCGCGCCACCCTCGTGCCTTGTCCCCCAGGGCCTTCGCACCCTTGAGGCCCGCCTCGGTCAGCCGACCGAGCCGATCCCACGCACTCGACAAGACGCCTCCCCCGGGTTGG
Organism: Plantactinospora solaniradicis; assembly: GCF_042658085.1. NCBI lineage: Bacteria > Bacillati > Actinomycetota > Actinomycetes > Micromonosporales > Micromonosporaceae > Plantactinospora > Plantactinospora solaniradicis. The sequence continues at coordinate 777,668 of NZ_JBHSPR010000001.1, forward strand.
CCGCTGTCGGCCGTACTGTGCTGCCTGCTGTCGCCCGACGACATTCTGGTCGATCCAGTCGCCGCCAGTCACGGCTCGCGCAGGCATCGGGGACGACCCGGTCTGCAGTCGCTCGGTTCGGCGAATGGAAGACGATCAAGTACTTGCATCTCCACCTGCTGGAGGTTGAAGGGTGACCGGTGTGGATGAGCGGACGCTGTACTCGATCGGGGACCTTGCTCGGCGCACCGGCTTGCCGGTGCGCACGATCCGGTACTACTCCGACGTCGGCGTTCTGCCGCCCACCGACCGCAGTTCCGCCAACCACCGACGCTACGACCTGACCGCCGTCGCTCGCCTGGATTTCATTCGCACGCTGCGTGAACTCGGCCTTGACCTGGCCACCACCCAGCGGGTGCTGGCCGGCGAGATCAGCGTGGCGCGGGCGGCGATGGCCTGGTCCTTCGGGAATCTGGCCTACCGACCGGAACGATGCCGCCGTCCCTGCAACAGCGCGACGACGAGCCACAGCGCGAGAACGCCCGATACGCACGCCACAACGACGCTCGCCGGGCGATCAAACCAAGGATAGAACCTGACCCACGAACGTACAGGTCGTAGCTGTAAGGAACAGCCATTGCGCAGCCCGAGGCGCCATGCTCATGCCGTTACTGCCTCGACGCTTGATCCTGCGGCTCCGGCCTGCGTCCACGGCATCGAGGCGGGCTTGTGCACCCAGAAGTGCAGTACCGCGAGTTGAGCGACGATGGCCTTCGAGATCCGGAAATAGTCCGGTTCGGCCCGCATGGCTCTACAAACGCGCCACAAGCTGAACAGCTTCGTCAAGCAAGGCATTGAGGTCGCGCTCAGCTACATCCTCCGCGCCCAACACGTGCATGATGGTCAGGGTTTGGATACGGCCCACCATCTCGGACTCGACGCCGTGATCAGAGGACGGGTCAAGTGCTGATCCGATCAACGCCTCGGCAGCGTTCGCATCAATGACCGCCGGATCAACCGGAGCAGCCCCTCGCATCTCAGCTACGAACCTTACGATGTCGGCCGCACTCGCATCTTCATCGAAGCGGCGGTCGACAGCCAAAAAGAACACCGCGCCAAGCAGCTTGGGAAAATCGTCCCACCCATCTGCGTCCAACTCGGCCTCGATGCGATCGTTCGCCTCGTAGTCGCCCTGCACCATCGTTCGAATGTACTCAACCATGGCTGGCTTGATTTCCATCTAGCTTCCTCTTTCGCCTGTTTCTAATCATGTTCAGTGTCCCCTTGACGCCTACGATGCCTGCGCCAATCGACATCAGGATCGCCGTGATGGGATGATCTACCTGCGGGCGTTCGGCAGGTTGGCTGGGACTCTTCGGCGTCACCGTCGTGGTCTGAGTCGGACCCCGTTCGTCCTTAATCATCTTGAGAAGGCCCTTGGATCCCGCCGTTACTATCTGTTCGCCCTGCTTGAGCCCGTCTTCATGGTCGGCCGCCTTCTTGACTTCCTGCCGCAGGAAAGCCTCACCCTTTCGGCCACGACGCTCCGTTTCACTGACAAGACGCTGGCCTTCTGGCATGGACCCTGGCAGGAGCGGCTCGGCAGGAGCGGCGCCGGGCGCGATGGCGTTGATGTAATTCGTCACATGCTTACGCGTCTTGTTGAGCAACCGAGCCACCTTGGCCGCCTTCTCACTGGCAGTACGGATGTCGGCAATTGCCTGTCGGATCTCTGGGTGGTCGCTGCCCTGGGCGGCTTCTTCATACCTGGCGAATGCCTGGTCGGCATCAGCCTGTGCTCGGCTAGCAGTGACAACAGCGGCGGCGAGTTTGCTGTCCACGGTGACCAGTTGGGCAACCACGGCGCCGATGCTGACCATCAGCCGAGTCGGGCTAGGTAGGCGTTTGCATGTCCCACCGCCGCAGCGAACCGGCGGGCGGTCAACTCAGTCTCGCGCTCGACATCCGCGAGTGCTGCGAGAGCATCGGTCACTTCTGGATGCTGGCTGTCGTGCAGCACCTGAGCGGCCAGTCCGCTGGCCTGGGCGGCGTCGGACGCTGCGCTCCGCAAGGTCGCGTTTCCCTCTTCGGCAATCCGATTGGCGTCTCTGACGGATGCCTTCAACTCCTCGACTGTGGTCATACCGTCCTCCCCACACCCGGGCGAGCGCCAGGCGAGCGGGAACTCGCGTGACGAGCACACCGACCGTCGATCTATCCAGGAACGTGACCGGACGAACACTATCGGAAACCGCGCCTCTCACGCAGCCCTCGGACGATCCCCAACGGCTGAACGCCAACGCCGTTGAACAGCCTCGATATCAGCACCAGTGTTCCGGTCACCGCTCGGTTTGGCGCGGAAACGGGACAGCTCGACAGGTGCCAGGGTCAGGGCTTCCGTAGCCAGGTCTTCGGATCGGTCACGAAGACGCCCTTGCCTTGGCGTCGGTTGATCGCCTCGATGGCCTCAAGCCGAACGAAGACCAGCTGGATTGTGGACGAACTGACCTTGTACTGCGCGCACAGCTCGGCGATCGACGGCAGCTTGTCGCCTGGCTTCAACTTTCCGGATCTGGCGTCGGTGGCGATCTCGTCGGAGATCCGGATGTAATCCGGGGTCGCTGGCATAGCACTCCTCGCGTGGCACCTCCAATCTGATCACGGCCCGAGGATTTTTGACAAGAGGAAGCCGTGTCTCTTGTCTTCAATGGCTTCAATGCCTAAGTTGGCAAGAGAGCACTCCTCGCGTGGCAGCAAGGAGCGCTCACCCCCTGGTCGGGGCGGGTAGCGGCACGAAAGGGGATCACCCGCCCCGGCCCCCTCGCAGGCGGCCCTGCGGTCGTACCGCCGATTGAGGTCGCGGTCGCAGGGCGGGCGGCCCGGCTCGCGTACGCCCCCGTCCACGACCCGGGCCACCCTTCCAACCCATCCATCGGGAAGGTGCTCATGCTGCGCAAGCTGTTCCGATTTCGCCCTCAGCCAGCCCCATCGCGGCTGACCACGATCTGGCCGCCGGCCACCGGCATCTACCACGCGGCGGCGGCCCGCCCACCGCTGACGGTGGGCCAGATCCGCACCCACCAATTCTCCGGCGCCCGCCGGGGCCTCGACCCGAACGAGGTACGAAGCTTCCTCTACCAGGTCGCCGACGAGCTGGCCGAGGTCCGGGCCGAGCTGTCCCGGACCCGTACCGAGAACAGCCGGATCAAACGCGCGCTGCGCGACTGGCAGTCCCGGCACCGGGCGGCCCAGTTATGACCAGAGAAACCACGGTCCGCGCGCCGGCCGACGACATCGAGGAATCGACCGACGAACCCCGGCAGCGGTACGTCGTCCACCTCACTGTGACCAGCACCGATCTCCCGGCTGCGCAACCGCTGGCTCGTACGCTCGCCCGGTCCCTGCACTTCCTGCCGGAGCTGCTCCCCGGCGAGACGGCGGTCTCCGTCGAAGACGAGCAGGCGGTGCGGCACCGGGTGTTCTGCGACCGGTTACTGGACGGCGGTCGTCGCTGCCCGTTGAAGGCCGGCCACATCGGCGCCTGCCATCGCATCAATCCCGATGAAGATCACGTCAGTCCCGATGAAGAGTGATGACGCCGTCCCGACCGTCGCCTGTGTCCGCTGTGCCGGTACGACGTTCACTCTGGACCGGTGCCGATGCCGGGACGGCGACGGCGACTTCCTGGTGGAGCAGCAGGTCGGCGGGCCGGACGACGACGGGCGTCCCTGGCCGGACTGCGAGCTGTGTGCCGGGGACGGCACGGTTGCCCGGCCGTGTCTGGAGTGCTCCGGCCATGGCCGTTGCCGCTCCCAGCTCGTCCTCACCGTCGCCAACCTGGACACCGGGGCGGTCGCCTCGGCGAGTGTCGTACCCGGATCGGTCGAGCCGACCCTCGGACCCGACGGCTGGCGGATCGCGCTCGGCCCGCTGCTGGCGGAGCTGGCCGGCCGGGCCGGCGTGGCACCGGCCACCCTGCGCGAGGTGTTCACCCTGGACCGGCCGCCAGAGCCGGACGGCCAGCTCAGTGTGCTGCTCAACCGCCGCTGGCGGCCCGACCTGGTCGCCGTCGACCGGCACGACCTCGAGGCCCGAGCGCTCGCCAACCGGTCGTACGCGCCGTGGCTGGTCTTCCTCGGCCGCACCGCCGCGCCCGACCGGCCCGACCTGGCCGGACACCTCGACCGGCTGCGCCGGCTGGCGGACCGCCTCTGCCTGGACCTGGTCGTCGAGGCCAGATCCACCGGGTACGGCACGCCGAGCTGGGACATCCGTTTCGAGACCTTCGGCGCGGGGGTGCCGCAGCGTCCGCACGGCGTCCACTCGGACCTGCCCACCGCGGTCGAACGGACCAGCGTCGACGACGCCTGCTACGGCCTCGCCGAGCGCTGCCTGACCGCCCCGGCCCACTACCTGGACCCACAGTTGCCCGATTCGCACCCCCTGCCGGGCGAGCCGGTCGAGCCGGTCGACGTCGACCAGCTCGAACGCCGGATCCTGCGGGACTGCGCGGACGCGCCAGGTGCCCAGGCGATCTGGCGCGACGGCCGGTGGCGGCACACCAGCCTGTACACCGCCGACACCACCACTACCCTCGCCGAACTGGAGACCGGGCAGGTCGCCCGCCAGCACACCGTCATCCTGGCCCGCACCTGGGAACCTCCGGCACCGAGTTGGCTCGGCGACCCGATTCCGCAGACGCCGTGCGGCGACTGCCACGGCACCGGCACCCGAGAGTGGCTGCTGCCCTGCCACGCCTGCGCCGGCAACGGGCGCACCTGCCAGGGCGCGGTGCTCACCGTCACAGATCTGGCCGGTCGGGTCGTACACCTGAATTGGCGGGCCGACGACTCGGCCGCACCGGCGATGCTGGTCGGCACGGAGCCCGCCGGCCAGCCGGTGGTCCAGCTCGCCGACCGCTACCGGCTCCGCCCCTGGGCCACCATTTTCGGGGTACGTCCCGACGAGCTGGTCGACCTCGACTCTGATCGTGCCGTCGACCACGATCTCCTGGACGGCATCGTCACGGTGGTCCGTCCGGGCGACGACCCGGCGGTGAGCCATCTCACGACGGTCAGTCGGGGCCGACCGGGCGGTCGACTACTCGTCTCCACCGCCGGCTGGGATGCGCCGCCGCTGACCCGGCTGGCCCGGGTCGTCCACGGGCTCGGTCTCGTCCTGCGGGTCGTCGTCACCGACCATCGGCACAACGCGGGCGACCTCCGGCTCGTCCAGGGGCTCCACTGGCAGGTGGATGCCGTCGGCACGCAGTCCCCGCCCGACGGCGCCGGTACGCCCTGGCACCGGAGCCTGCCCGAGGCGGTCGCGTACTGCCTGCGGTATCTCGGTTCCGATCTGCACCGCAGCCTGCCCACCGTGCCGGATCATCCGATCGGCGTTCCGCAACAACCGATCCCACCGGACGACCTCCCCGACCCCACCGGACGGGTACGCGAACTCGCCGCCAGGCATCCCGGGCAGCCGGTGACGGCCCGGCTCGACCGGACGGGTTGGCAGGTCCGGGTACCCGAGTGAGCCGGCCCACATTCCCGGGATGAGCGGTGCGTCGCGCGTCCCACCTCACGCTGCCCCGGGTGGCCAACCGGAGCTACCTCCGGTTACGTTGGGCGAGTAACGGAGGAGGCTCCGGTTCGGATACCTCCCTGCCGAACGGGAATGCCGGAACTCGGCATCTCGTCAGAGAGCAGAAGAAAGGCAGACCATGAACGACAGCCGCATCACCACACCGTTCGGCGCGCAGTCGACCGCCGCCGACGTCATCGCCGGAATCGACCTCGACGGTCGCCGGGCGATCGTCACCGGCGCCGCCTCCGGGATCGGCGTCGAGACGGCCCGTGCGCTCGCCAGCGCCAACGCCGAGGTGACCCTGGCTGTCCGCGACGTCGCGGCCGGCGAGCGGGTCGCCGCGGAGATCACCGCGAGCACCGGCAACAGCCGGCTCCGGGTCGCCCCGCTCGACCTCGCCGACCCGGCGTCGATCGCGGCGTTCGTCGCCGGCTGGACCGGTCCGCTGCACATTCTGATCAACAACGCCGGGATCATGGCCCCGCCGCTCACCCGGACCCCGCAGGGCTGGGAGATCCAGTTCGGCACCAATCACCTCGGGCACTTCGCCCTGGCCACCGGCCTGCACGACGCGCTTGCGGCAGCCGGCCGATCCCGCGTCGTGTCCGTCAGCTCGCGCGGACACCTACGCGCCGGGGTCGACTTCGACGACATCAACTTCGAGCGACGCGAATACGACCCCTGGGTGGCGTACGGGCAGTCCAAGACGGCCAACATCCTGTTCGCGGTCGAGGCCGACAAGCGCTGGGCCGCATCGGGAATCACCGTCAACGCGGTGCACCCCGGCGCGATCGTCGCGTCGAACCTGACCCGGTACATGAGCAAGGAGGAGCTCGAGGCCGCGACGTCCACCGGTGAAGAGTTCAAGACCCCGGAACAGGGCGCCGCCACCTCCGTACTGCTCGCGACCTGGCCGGCGCTCGACGGAGTCGGCGGGCGGTACTTCGAGGACTGCAACGAGGCTGTCCGGGGCGCCGCGGAACGGTCGGGCGTGGCCGAGTACGCGCTCGACCCGGAGGCGGCCGCCCGGTTGTGGCGGGTGTCGACCGACATGCTGGTGGACCGGATCTGACCAGCGGCAAGGCCCTGAACACCAAGGATCCCGCCGATCGGAGTACAAGATCGGCGGGATCCTGGTGTCGAACCAGTCGCGGTACGGGTCAGCCGACGGTGACGGCAACCTCGTTGATGCCCCGGCCGGCGGTGATCGCGGTGTCGCCGTTGCCGTGCCGGGACAACGCCCGCAGCGTCCAACTCCCCGGTGCGGCGAAGAACCGGAACTGGCCTGCCGGCGAGGTGACCACCTCGGCGGTGAACTCACCCGTGGAGTCGAGCAGCCGGACGTACGCCCCCGGAACGGCCTCGCCGTTCTCGGAGCTGACCACTCCGGTGATGACGGTTTCCTTCTCCAGGTCCAGACCCGCGGGCAGCGGAGCCGCCTGGTCCGGGGCCGCGCAACCGGCCGTGACGGGAACGGTCATGGTGCTCACGCCTCCCCCGGCTCATCGCCGAGCGCCACCGGCACACCGACGAGCGAGCCGTACTCGGTCCAGGAACCGTCGTAGTTCTTCACGTTCTGGTGACCCAGCAGCTCCTTGAGGACGAACCAGGTGTGCGAGGAGCGCTCGCCGATCCGGCAGTACGCGATGGTCTCCTTGCCGTCGTCCAGCCCCGCCTCCGCGTAGATCTTGCGAAGGTCGTCGTCGGACTTGAAGGTGCCGTCCTCGTTGGCGGCCTTCGACCACGGCACGCTGATCGCGGTCGGGATGTGCCCGGCGCGCTGCGCCTGCTCCTGCGGCAGGTGGGCCGGGGCGAGCAGCCGGCCGGCGTACTCGTCGGGGGAACGCACGTCGACCAGGTTCTTGCTGCCGATCGCTGCGACCGCCTCGTCGCGGAACGCCCGGATGGTGAGGTCCGGCTCCTGCGCGACGTACTGCGTCGCCGGGCGGGACACGGCGTCGGTGACCAGCGGACGACCCTCGAGCTCCCACTTCTTGCGGCCACCGTCGAGGAGCTTGACGTCGCCGTGCCCGTAGAGCTTGAAGTACCAGTACGCGTAGGCGGCGAACCAGTTGTTGTTGCCGCCGTAGAGGATGACGGTGTCGTCGTTGCCGATGCCCCGTGCGGAGAGCAGCGCCTCGAACTGCGACTTGTTCACGAAGTCGCGGCGCACCGGGTCCTGCAGGTCGGTCTTCCAGTCCAGCTTGATCGCACCGGCGATGTGCCCACCGTCGTACGCGGTGGTGTCCTCGTCGACCTCGACGAAGACCACGCCGGAGGCGTCGAGGTTCTTCTCGACCCAGTCGGCCGAGACGAGTGCGGTGTCGCGACTCATCAGATCACTCCTTGGTGAGGATTGTGGTGAGCCTGCGCGTGTGGGTCGACTGATGTTGTGGTCGCAAGTCACGCGCGGGACCCATTGATTGGACGGATCACGGGTACGTGCGACGGCGCCGCTGCCGGGCGTGGAAGGGACTCAGAGGGTACGCAGAGACAGCCCCGCCGTCAGATGACGGGGCGACACAGGCAGGTGGCCACGCGGCACAGGTCGACCGCGCGCCGTTTGGTGAGGAGCGTCCCCATGGAACCGGAGCCTACCAGTGGCACGAAGCCGTCACCCAGGTCCGACCACGATCCGGGATCACACCCGCCCCCGTCCTTCCCTCGCCCACCCTCGCTCGTCCCTCGCCCATCCCCTGCCCATCCCTGGCCCATCCCCGGCCCGGATCAGCTGACCTCACTGAGAGACACGTTGCGGGCGCTGCCCGTGACAGCCAGTCCATTCGGCATCGGCCGTACCTCCTGAAGTTCCAACTCGAACGGCAGGGCCGGCAATGGCACCCGGACGGAGAGCTGCTGGGCGAACGCGGAGATGAAGGACTGGATCGCCGGGTTGTCCGGCAGGTCGTCGGCGGTCAGCCGGTCGAAGTTGATGACGATGTTCGTGCCCTGCACGGTCAGCTTGGCGGTACCCCGGACGGTCAGGTCCTGCTCCAGGATCGGCACCCGTACGGGCGCGGTGACGGCCAGCTTGCCGTCCTGTTCCCGCAGCTCCACTCCGGGCCGGTCGATCAGCGCGACCACGCTGTCGTACGCGACCGTCGCCGTGCCCTGCACCGTCTCGGCGGTGACCTCGCCCTGACCGGTGCGCAGCGTGTCGAGCGACGCGGTGACGTTCCGGGCGTCGGCCGTCAGCTCCGGCACCCGTACCGCGGTGGTGGTGCCCTGGACCGGACCCTGCAGATCCCGGAGCACGACGTTGATCGAGTCGTACCGGCCCCCCAGTACCTGGGTCAGGAACGGGAAGCCGCCCACGGTCACCTCGGGGGCGGACGCCTGGACGTTCTGCTTGGTGAGCTGTTGGTCGACCTGGTCGGCCACGACCCGCTCGGCGATTCCGGCGGAGACCCGGTCGGCGACCACGAGCAGGCCACCGAGCACGAGCAGCAGGATGATCAGGATGATGAGCGCCCGACGGCCCCTGCGCCGACGGGGCTTCTCGCCGTACGTCCCGCCGTCTGCCGGATAGCTGTCTGCCACGCCGCCGCCTCTTTCCGAAATCGGGTACGCCGGCCGATCGCCGTCACCGGCACCACTATCTACCCGACGCGCCACATCTCCAATCGTGGCCCCCACGCGGTGTTAAGAAGGGGCCCTTCCTATACAAAAAGCGATAAGAAGGGGCCCTTCCTTACAGGAAGAAGACGCTCATCGCGTACGCCGCCGGTGCGGCCAGGGCGAAGCCGCCGAGCGGGCCCTGCATGTGCCGGGCGACCCACATCGTCGGCGGCTCGCCGGCCATCTGCCGGCCCGCCTCCGAGTAGCCGACCGCGAGGTCGGCCAGCACCGCGGCGGCCGCCGCGACCAGCCCGACCACCGCGCCACGGGTCGGCGTCATCGGTACCAGGTAGCTGCCGAGGATGGCGGCGGCGAGGGTGCCGAGCATCGCACCGAGCACCACGCCGGCCGCCCCGCGCGGCACCTGCGGGGCCAGTCTCGGCCACGGGAGCAGCGCGTCGGTCAGCCGCGCGACGGTCAGCGCGACCGCGGTCGCGGCGAGGCAGACGATGATCGCCTGGGTACCCACCGGAATCCGGCTGAGCACGATGAGGGTCGCGAACGAGACGACGCCGATCACGATGAACAGGGTGGCGCCGAGCGACTCGGTGACCCGGGCCCGGTCGGCCCGCCGGACGAGCTGCCCGACCACCCCGACCAGCAGGGCACCCGCGGCCACGTACCCCAGCGGGCCGAGCGCGGCGATCTTCGGCAGTACGGCGGCCATGTCGGCGGCGGCCGCCGCCGCGACCGACACCCCCGCCACCAGCAGCAGCGCGGGCGGGCGGGTGGCCATGGTCCAGGCGAGGATGAACAGTAGCTGCACGCCGAAGACGACCATGGCGAATGGCAGCCGGGCACCCGGGCCGGCGGTCTGCGCCCCGAAAATCAGGCCGACTCCGACCAGCCCGGCGAATCCCGCGATCGCCACCGACAGCAGTCGACGGATCGGTACCGGCGGCAACTCCTCCTCGTCGTCCTGGTCCTCCAGCTCGGCGGCGGATTCGGCGCGTGCCGCGGCTTCCGCCCGGGAGGCGTCGGACGGCCGATGGTCACCGACGGTTCGCGGTGCGTCGAACGGTCGGGGACTCTCGGACGGCCGGGGACCGTCGAAGGGGCCGCCCCGGGGATCGGGACCGGCGGGGCGGCCACGAGGGTCGGGGGCACGATGCGGGCCGCCCTGGCCGGGACGGTTGTCCGGCCAGGAATCACGACCTGTCTCCGGTGGCGTCGAGGGGTACACGCCTCGATCGTGCCAGACCGAGCGGGTGACGCGCCGATCCCGGTTTCCCCGACTTGGAAACTTGTACGTAATGACCGATCCCACAAGTGATCAGACAAACGTGTGAGAGCGTCAGCCGGAAGTTCAGATAAACTCTGGCCTTACCTACCCGTCAGTGAAGCCGGGACGACCCCAGTCTTCAGCGGTACCCCCGGCCACCGCCGAGCGCCGCTGGCCACCGCGCGGCCCGTTCGGAGCCGCCGGGACGGAGGTGATGTGTGGAGATCCTGCTGCTGGTGACCGCGCGTGCAGGCGAACCGTCCGTTGTGCTGCCTGCCCTCGATCTGCTGCCCCACTCGGTGCGTACCGCGCCACGTGATGTCCGCACCCTCGTGTCCGGGCCCAGCCCGGACGCCGTACTGGTCGATGCCCGCTCGGAACTGAGCGAGGCCCGGGCAACCTGCCGGATGTTGCACGCCACCGGACTCGGCGTACCGCTGGTGGCGGTGGTGACCGAGGCCGGTCTGATCGCGCTGAACGCGGACTGGGGCGTCGACGACGTCATCCTGGCCAGTGCCGGTCCGGCCGAGGTCGAGGCCCGGCTGCGGCTCGCCGTCGGCCGACTCACCAACGCGACCGCGGCGGCCGGCGGTCTGATCCGGGCCGGCGAGCTGACCATCGACCCGGACACCTACGCCGCCAAGTTGAAGGGTCGGCCGCTCGACCTGACGTACAAGGAGTTCGAGCTGCTCAAGTTCCTCGCCCAGCATCCGGGTCGGGTCTTCACCCGGGACCAGTTGCTGCGGGAGGTCTGGGGCTACGACTACTTCGGCGGCACCCGCACCGTCGACGTGCACGTACGGCGACTGCGGGCGAAGCTCGGCTCGGAGTACGAGTCGATGATCGGCACCGTCCGGCAGGTGGGCTACAAGTTCGTCACCCCGCCCTCCCGGCCGCTGCCGGAGACGGAAGGCGTGCCGCTGCCCGTCTGAGGCGACGACATCCATGAGGGCCACCCCGCAACCACTGCCGGGGCGGCCCTCGTGTCGTCCGGCATGAACGGGTTTCGCAACAAAAGGAGAAACCGTCTCTATTCGGGCAATTGGTACGTAGCCTTGACCGGGAACATCCGGAAGGGGCAGACGTGGCAGCAGCGAGTCTCGTGGCGGACGTGGACGGCCGGCGTACGCCCCGCACCGGAACGGTCCGCTGATGGCCACCCCGTCGAGGACCAACATGCTCGTGGTCGCGACGGTGGTCACGACCGCGATCCTGGGCGGCGCCTACCTCCTCGGCCACACTCTGGGCCGCCCCGGTGGCCCCCTGGGCGCGGTCGAGAGCCGTTCGGCGAACCCCTCCGATCCCGGCTCCCACACCCCGCCCGATGCCGGGTCCACGACCGCGTCACCGACAGCCCCGCCCGGCGCCCCGGGACCGGCCACCGCCTCCCCCGGGCACGGCAACGAGGATCTGGCCCCGGAGTACGGGCCGCCCCAGCTACCGGCGGAACAGGGCGGGCCATTCGGCGCCCGGGTGACCACCGGCTCCCGGTACGTGGCACTCACCTTCGACGACGGACCGGACCCCCGCTACACGCCACAGGCCCTGGCCCTGCTGCGCGAGTACCGGGTCAAGGCCACCTTCTGCCTGGTCGGCGGCAACGCGCGGGCGTACCCGCAGTTGGTCCGGGCCATCGTCGCCGAGGGACACACCCTGTGCAACCACTCCTGGGCGCATGACGTCGGACTCGGCGGCCGCTCCACCGCCGCCATCCTGACCGACCTCACCCGGACCAACGAGGCGATCCGGGCGGCCGTTCCCGGTGCCCGGATCGCCTACTTCCGCCAGCCCGGTGGCAACTGGACCCCGTCGGTGGTCGCGGCGGCCCGGAGCCTGGGCATGACCTCGCTGCACTGGACGGTGGATCCCCGGGACTGGACCCGGCCCGGCGCCGGAAACATCGTCGCGACGGTGACCGGCAACGCCTTCCCCGGGGCGATCGTGCTGCTGCACGACGCCGGCGGCAACCGGCAGGGCACGATGAACGCGCTGTACCCGGTGCTCGTCAACCTGAGCCGCCGCTTCGGGCTCGTCGCGCTGCCCACCGGGCCGCCCTCGGGCGGGATGCCGGGGACCGGCACGCCCTCGACCGACGCGGCACCGGGAGTCCCCCGGCCGCAGGGCACCGGCACACCGATCGGGCCGTCGGCCGTACCCCCGTCGCGGCTCCCGACCCCGTTCTGAGTGGTCCGGCGGGAGGTCGTCCCGATCTCGGGTCTACGGTTGGGAGGTGACCAGGGCGAAGACGGCCGACCACCGGGTGACGCGACTCGAACGACCATCCCCGGACGACGTCGATGCCGTGCTCGCGCTCGCCACCGTGGCGGGCGCCGCCGACGGAACGGAGTCGCTGTCCGAGGACGCCACGTTGCGGCTCCGGCACGCCGAGCCCGGTACGGTCACGCACCTGACGCTGCGGCAGGCCGACGGGGCCCTGGTCGGCTACGCCCAGTTGGAGTTCCGGAACGACGGTGGCGAGGTCGGCGCCGAACTCGTCGTACATCCGATGCACCGCCGGCAGGGGTGGGGCCGGACCCTGGTCGAGGCGATGGTCGACGCGGCGGCCGGCGACGCCCGGCCCGCCGCGCACAGCGGCACCTCGACGGACGCCGGTGACCTGCTGGTCTGGGCGCACAGCGATCACCCGTCCGCCGCCGCGCTCGCCCTCGACCTGGGGTTCGACCGGGCCCGGGTGCTGTGGCAACTGCGCCGGTCGCTGCGGGACCCGTTGCCCGAGCCCGGACTGCCCGACGGGGTGTCGGTGCGGGCGTTCCGGCCCGGCGAGGACGACCAGGCGTGGCTGGCCGTCAACCAGCGGGCCTTTGCCGACCATCCCGAGCAGGGCCGGTGGACCCTGGCCGACCTGCGGCTCCGGCTCGCCGAGCCCTGGTTCGACCGGGACGGGTTCCTGCTCGCCGTCGAGGATTCGACCGGACGGATCGTCGGGTTCCACTGGACGAAGGTGCACGGCGCGGCCGGGCGGTCCTCGGCGATCGGTGAGGTGTACGTGCTGGGCGTCGATCCCACCGCCCACCGGCTCGGACTGGGTCGGGCGCTCAGCCTCGCCGGCCTGCACCACCTGCGGAACCAGGGTCTGACCCGGGTGATGCTGTACGTCGACGAGTCGAACGAGCGGGCGATGGCGCTCTACACCCGGCTCGGCTTCGCGAACTGGCTGCGACACGTGCAGTACCGCCGGCCGGCGGCAGCCGCCGAGTAGCCGCTCGGCACCGTTCCGGGGGGCGGCAGTGCCGAAAACACCGCTTCGTACGCGGTCATGAACCGGTCCTAATAGCACTTCATGCCGCACCAGTCCCACGGTTCACGGAACGGACATCTCACCCTCAGGATCCGGCCATCCAGCCGGCTATCCCTGTTCACCCTGCGTTCACTCGCGACCGGCGAACCGGCTACCTGGCGCTCCTAACTTTTCCCTAAGTAACCGGCCACCAGCCGGCTCCCCGGGGCGGCGCCCCGGGACAGCTCTCGTACAAGGTGAAGGGAACCTTTCAGGTGAAGCTCCAGCGGCACGGCACCATTGCCTGCCTCGCTCTGGCCACGGCACTGGCAGTCAGCGCGTGCGGCTCGGACAATAACGAGCCCACCGAGCCTTCGGCCTCCGGGTCCTCCGCAGCGGCCGACTGCGCTACGGGCACGATCAACGCCCAGGGTTCGTCGGCGCAGAAGAACGCGATCGACGAGTGGCGTAAGGCATACCAGCAGAAGTGTGCTGGCTCGACCATCAACTACGAACCGAGCGGCTCCGGCGCGGGCATCCAGGCCTTCATCGCCGGCACCGCCGACTTCGCCGGCTCGGACTCGGCGCTCAAGGAAGAAGAGCAGCCGCAGGCCGACGCGAAGTGCGTCGGTGGCAAGGCGATCCACCTGCCGATGGTGATCGGCCCGGTCGCGGTCGTCTACAACGTCAGCGGCCTGGACAACCTTCAGCTCAAGCCGGCCACCCTCGCCAAGATCTTCGCGGGCAAGGTCACCAAGTGGGACGCCGCCGAGATCAAGGCCGACAACCCGGGCACCACCCTCCCGTCGACCACGATCCAGACCGTGCACCGCTCCGACGAGTCGGGCACCACGGACAACTTCACCGACTTCCTCGGCAAGACCGCCGAGGCCGACTGGACCTTCGGCAAGGGCAAGGCGTGGAAGGCCCCGGGCGGCACCGGCGCGGCCAAGTCGGACGGCGTGGCCAGCGCGGTCAAGCAGGCTGACGGCAGCATCAGCTACGTCGAGATGTCGTACGCCGAGAACGGCGGCCTGAAGACGGCCAAGATCGGCAACGGCGCCGGCGAGTTCGCCGCGCTGACCGCCGAGTCGGCCGCCAAGACCATCGCCGGCGCCCAGGTCACCGGCCAGGGCGACGACCTGAAGATGTCGATCGACTTCAACACCAAGGAGGCCGGGGCGTACCCGATCGTCCTGGTGACCTACGAGATCGTCTGCAGCAAGGGCCTCGCCGCCGACAAGCTGGCGCTGGTCAAGGGCTTCCTCAGCTACGCCGCCAGCACCGAGGGCCAGGCCGACCTGACCGAGCTGGGCTACGCCCCGCTGCCGGAGAGCGTCCGTACCAAGGTCGAGAGCACGGTCAAGACGCTCGCCTGAACCACCGCTAGATCATCCTCATAACTTCGTCAATCGGAGCGAGCGAGCAGATGGGCGACACCCCAGACCGCTCGGCCAACGCCGGCACCGGCGGACCGCGCGTGACCACCAGTCACGCCCGGTCCGCCGGTGCCGCGCTGTCGGTCGACGTACCAGTGACACCCGTGGACCGCGCTCCGAACGGAGCCGGAGGCCGGGGCGGCGACAACGGCATCGGCGATGGACTGGGGGGCGGCGGCGCGCTGCCCCGGCGACGTGCCTTCGGCGCGGAGCGCATCTTCCAGGGCTTCACCGTGGCCGCCGGCACGATGGTGCTGGTCATCATCGTGGCGATCGCGATCTTCCTGATCGCCAAGGCCGTTCCGGCGTTGAACGCCAACACCGCCAACTTCTTCACCTTCGAGGGCTGGTTCCCGAACGAGTCGTCGCCGAGGTTCGGCATCGGCGCACTGGCCTTCGGCACCGTCCTCACCTCGATCCTGGCGCTGCTGCTGGCCGTACCGGTCGCGCTGGGCATCGCCCTCTACCTGTCCCACTACGCTCCCCGCCGGGTCGGTACCGCCCTCGGCTTCCTGATCGACCTGCTGGCCGCGGTGCCGAGCGTGGTGTTCGGACTCTGGGGCCGTGACTTCTTCTACGGCCCGGTCCGGGACCTGTCGGTCTGGCTGAACAAGTACTTCAGCTGGATCCCGATCTTCGGTGGCGACGGTCCGTTCGGTAAGTCGATCCTGCTCGGCTCGCTGGTGCTGGCGATCATGGTGCTGCCGATCATCACCTCGCTGTCCCGCGAGGTGTTCCGGCAGACCCCGACCGCCAACGAGGAGGCCGCACTGGCCCTCGGCGCCACCAAGTGGGAGATGATCCGCACGGCGGTCCTGCCGTACGGACGCCCCGGCGTCATCGGTGCCACGATGCTCGGCCTCGGCCGCGCGCTCGGCGAGACCATCGCCCTGGCGATGACCCTCGGCATCGTCTCCAACATCTCGTTCAACATCATCGAGAACGGCGGGAACACCGTCGCCGCCAACATCGCGAACGCGTTCGGCGAGGCCAACGACGTCGGCCGGGGCGCACTCATCGCCTCCGGCCTGGTCCTCTTCTCCATCACGCTGATCGTCAACATCACCGCGCGGGCGATCATCTACCGGCGCCGGGAGTTCACGGAGTCTGCCGCATGAGCGCGCGTAGCGAGCGAATCAGCCAGTTCGGTAGCCGGGCCGGCAACGAGCGAAGCGAGGTGTCGGCATGAGCACACTGACCACCGCACCTCCGGCGGCCGCACCCGGTCAGCGTCCGCAACTGCGGACCCGCCGGCTGCCGACGCTGGCCGCCCTCGGCATCGCGGTGGCGGCCGTCGTGGTCTCCGCCGCCCTCGTGTACGGCACCGGTATCGGCGGCACCGCCCTGGTGGTGGCCCTCGCCGTGGTCTTCTACCTGGCCGGGCTCTTCCTGGCCAGCAACGCCGTGGAGGGCCGCCGCCAGGCGCGCAACCGCACCTGGAGCGCACTGATCCACTCCGCCTTCGTCCTGGCGCTGCTTCCGCTGGTCTCGGTCACCTGGACCCTGGTCAGCAAGGGCCTGGAGCGGCTGGACGGCAACTTCTTCGGCACCTCGATGAACAACATCGGGGCCCGGGACCCGAACGGTGGCGCCTACCACGCGATCATCGGCACCCTGGAGCAGGTCGGCGTCGCCACCCTGATCACCGTGCCGCTCGGCGTGCTCTGCGCCATCTACATCGTCGAGTACGGCCGGGGGCGCTTCGCCTTCACGATCCGGTTCTTCGTCGACGTGATGACCGGTATCCCGTCCATCGTCGCCGGCCTGTTCGTACTGGCCTTCTGGATCCTGATCGTCTCCCCGATCTTCAACGACGGCCGACCCGGCTACTCGGGCTTCGCCGCCTCGCTCGCGCTGAGCGTGCTGATGCTGCCCACCATCGTCCGGTCCACCGAGGAGATGCTCCGGCTGGTGCCGGCGCCGTTGCGCGAGGGGTCGTACGCCCTCGGCATCCCGAAGTGGAAGACGATCCTGCGGATCGTCCTTCCCACTGCCCTGCCCGGCATCGTCACCGGCGTCATGCTGGCGGTCGCCCGGGCCGCCGGTGAGACGGCACCGGTGCTGCTGGTGGCGGGCGGCGGTGCGGCGATCAACTTCAACCCGTTCGAGAACAACCAGTCATCGTTGGCGCTCTACGTCTACCAGCAGGCCGGGGACGCCTCCCGGTACGCGCCGGCGCGGGCCTGGGCGGCGGCGCTCACCCTGGTCGCCCTCGTCCTGATCCTGACGATCGCGGCGAAACTGCTCGCCCGTCGCAACCGGTTCGGCCGCTAACAAAGGAATGACCACCATGGCCAAGCGCATCGAAGCGATGAACGTCACCGCGTACTACGGATCGTTCAAAGCGATCGAGGACATCAACCTCACCGTCGAGCCGAAGACCGTCACCGCCCTCATCGGCCCGTCCGGTTGCGGCAAGTCGACATTCCTCCGCTCCGTCAACCGGATGCACGAGGTGCTGCCGGGTGCCCGGGTCGACGGCAAGCTGACCATCGACGACGAGGACATCTACGACCGGGACGTGGACGTGACCGCGGTCCGCCGGATGATCGGCATGGTCTTCCAGCGTCCCAACCCGTTCCCCACCATGTCGATCTTCGACAACGTGGTCGCCGGGCTGCGGCTGAACGGCGTACGCCGGAAGTCGGTGCTGGAGGACGCCGCCGAGCGGGCGCTGAAGTCGGCCAACCTCTGGGACGAGGTCAAGGACCGGCTCGGCAAGCCCGGTGCGGGGCTCTCCGGCGGCCAGCAGCAGCGGCTCTGCATCGCCCGGACCATCGCGGTCGAGCCGCAGGTGGTGCTGATGGACGAGCCGTGCTCGGCGCTGGACCCGATCTCCACGCTCGCCATCGAAGACCTGATGTTCAAGCTCAAGGACCGCTACACGATCATCATCGTGACGCACAACATGCAGCAGGCGGCCCGGGTCTCCGACCGTACGGCCTTCTTCTCGATCGAGCGGACCGGCGACCCGGGCCGGCTCATCGAGTACGACGACACCCAGAAGATCTTCAGCAACCCGAGCGTGAAGAAGACCGAGGACTACATCACCGGCCGCTTCGGCTGAGGGTGTAAGGAAGGGCCCCTTCTTATCGCTTTCTGTAGAAGAAGGGCCCCTTCTTAACGTGGTACGGCTCAGTCGAGGAGGAAGCGGGCGGCGCCGTCGGGGGACAGCTCGACGCGGGGCATGATCAGCCTGGCCGGGTCACGCAGCGCGGCGGCGGCCGGCAGCGCGGCCAGGTCCGGGCATTCGCCGACCTCGGCCAGCGTGATCATGGTGGGCGGCAGCATGGCGATCTCGCCCGCCTCCGCCCGGGCCAGCGCGTCCGCCGGGCGGATCCACATCGTGTGATCGGCCTCCCCGGAGACGTCCCGAGGCCGCTGCCCCTCCGGCAGCAGCGCGACGAAGAAGTACGTGTCGAACCGACGCGGCTCGAACTCCGGCGTGACCCAGCGGCTCCACGGCAGCAGCAGGTCGGACCGGAGAGCCAGCCGACAGTCCCGGAGCAGGTCGGCGAAGCCGGTACGCCGGTTCACCAGCGCCTGCCGAGCCACCTCCCACTCGTCGCCGCTGACGTCGCCGACCACGGCCTCCGGATGCGGCCCGGCGAGCAGCACGCCAGCCTCCTCGAAGACCTCCCGGGCGGCCGCGCACACCATCGCCTGGGCCTGACCGGCCGGCAGACCGAGCCGCTCACCCCACTGCGCCGGCTCCGGCCCCGACCAGTCCAGCCGGATCTCCGAGTCCTCCGGGTCGACACTGCCGCCGGGGAAGGCGTACATGCCGCCGAAGGTCATGGTGGCGGCGCGGCGGATGACGTACACCTCGAAGCCCTCGCGGCCGGACCGGTCCGGTCGGAGCAGCAGTACGGTCGCCGCCGGCCGGGCCGGGACGGGAACCCCGCCCTGGGCATAGAACCGGCGGGCGTGTTCGATGATCGACTCCGGGGCGGCAAAGGACGGCATGCTGCGAGGGTAGTCAGGCCACCGGGACGGCCGCGCCCAGCGCCCGGCCAGCCGCGATCTTGCCGCTCGGGGGAGCCGACAGGCGAGCGGATCCGCTCGGCTACGGTGCCGGAATGACACGTTGGGGCATCCTCGCCACCGGTTACATCGCCGCCACCTTCGTCGAAGACCTCCGGCTGCTGCCGGACGCCGAGGTCGTCGCGGTCGGCTCACGCACTCTGGAGACCGCCCGCGCCTTCGCCGACCGGCACGGCGTGCCCCGGGCGTACGGGTCGTGGCAGGAGTTCGCCGCCGACGACGACATCGACGTGGTGTACGTCGCCACTCCGCACGCCGCGCACTTCGACGCGACGATGACCTGTCTGTCGGCCGGCAAGGCGGTGCTCTGCGAGAAGCCGATCACCCTGGACCGGGCCGACGCCCAGCGGCTCGTCGACACCGCCCGCGCCAACCGCCTCTTCCTGATGGAGGCGATGTGGATGCGGTGCAATCCCGTCGTACTCCGGATTCTGGAGCTGATCGCCGACGGCGCGATCGGCGAGGTGACCAGCGTGCAGGCGGACTTCGGAGTCGGCGGGCCGTTCCCGCCCGAGCACCGGATGCGGGCCCGCGCGCTCGGCGGTGGCGCCCTGCTGGACCTCGGGGTCTACCCGATCAGTCTGGCGCACCTGCTGCTCGGCCTGCCGGACCAGGTCCGCGCCTGGGCGAAGATCAGCCCCGAGGGCGTCGACGAGAACACCGGAATGGTCCTCGGCTACGACTCCGGCGCCGTCGCCACCCTGACCTGCGGCATGATCGGCGCGACCCCGGTAGCGGCGACGATCACCGGCCGCACCGGCCGAATCGACCTGGCGCCGCCGTTCTACCGCCCGACCCAGGCCACCCTGCACCGCGCGGGCGCCCCCACCCCGGAACTCCTCCCCATCGACCTCACCGGCTCCGGCTACCAGCACGAGGCGGCCGAGGTACAACGCTGCCTACGCGCCAACCTCCTCGAAAGCCCGCTCGTCCCCCACTCCACCACCCTCGAAGTAATGGGCCTGCTCGACGACATCCGCCAGCAGATCGGCGTGAGCTACCTGTAAGGAAGGGCCCCTTCTTATCGTTTTCTGTTGTAGAAGGGGCCCTTCCTAACACCTCAGAACAGTGGGCGAACCAGGAAGAACATCAGGGCGCCGATGGAGCCGGCGGCGGGGAAGGTCAGCACCCAGGCGCCGACGATGTTCCCGGCCACGCCCCACCGGACGGCGGAGAGCCGCTTGGTGGCGCCGACGCCCATGATGGCCGAGGTGATGGTGTGGGTGGTGGAGATCGGCGCGCCCAGCACCAGGGCGTTGAAGTAGAGCACCCCGCTGGCCACCGTCTCGGCCGCGAAGCCCTCCGGCGGACGCAGGTCGATGATCTTGCGGCCGAGGGTACGGATGATCCGCCAGCCACCCGCGTACGTGCCCAGGGCCAGCACCGTCGCCGAGGTCCAGAACGCCCACTCCGGGATCGTCTCGGCGCTGTTCTGGTAGCCGCCCACGAAGAGGGCGAGCACCACGATGCCGATCGTCTTCGCGGCGTCCTGCATGCCGTGCCCGATCGACATCGCCGCCGCCGAGGCGGTCTGGGCCCACCGGAAACCCCGGTTCAGCTTGCCGGGCTGACCGTTCCGGAAGATCCACTGAACCGAGATCATGACGATGTAACCGAGCAGGAAGCCGACCACCGGGGAGAGCACCATCGGCAGCACGACGCTCTCCGCGATGCCGCCCCAGAGCACCGTGCCGGAGGCGGCGAGCGTCGACCCGACGAGTCCGCCGATCAGCGCGTGCGTGGACGACGACGGCAGGCCGAAGTACCAGGTGATCAGGTTCCAGGCGATCGCGCCGATCACACCGGCGAAGACGATCCCCAGACCAGAGGTGCCGTCGGGTAGCGCGACCAGCCCGCTGCCGACCGTCTTCGCGACGTCGGCGCCGAAGTGCGCGCCGATGAAGTTGCCGATGGCCGCCATTCCGAGCGCGACCCGCGGGGTGAGCGCCCGGGTGGAGATGCTGGTGGCGATCGCGTTCGCGGCGTCGTGGAACCCGTTGGTGTAGTCGAAGACGAGCGCGACGGCGATCACCGCCAGTACGGCGATGAGTTGAGGATCCACCGGTCAGCTTTCCTTGACCGCGATGGTCTCGACGGTGTTCGCCACGTGCTCGAAGGCGTCACAGGCCGCCTCCAGTTCGTCGGCGACCTCCTTCATCTTCAGTACGGTCAGCGCGTCGTACTCGCCGGAGAAGAGGCGGACCAGCAACATCCGGTACGCCTGGTCGCCGTCGTTCTCCAGCCGGTTGCACTCGATCCAGTAGTCCTCGAGGTCCTTCATCGACTTGAGTCGGGGCATCGCGTCCGCGGTGAGCTTCGCCTGCTGGTCCAGGACGTTCACCAGCTCGTGCATCTCCCGGGGCAGCGACGGCAGCTTGGTCAACCCGTACAGGTAGAGCAGGTTGCCGACCGCCTCCAGGTGGTCCATCACGTCGTCGAGCAGCGAGCCCAGCCGGTAGATGTCCTCCCGGTCGAAGGGCGTGACGAACGTCGAGTTGATCTTCTTGTAGAGATCATGAGTGATCTGGTCGCTGTCGTGCTCGACCTCGGTGAGTCGCTCACTGACCGACTGCACGTCGACCCCGGGCAGCGCAAGTTCGTTGAGCAGTTCGGTGCCGCGCACAAGGTTCTGAGCGGCTCTGGTGAACAACTCGTAGAAGGCGCCCTCGGATGGGCGGAGGGAAAACTTCACGGCACAACCTCGTTGCGTCGGCGGACGGGTGGCGGGCCGCAGGAGGCTGCCCCTGGGAGATGCTAGGAAACCTCGGATCGAAGATTTGCCCGGCCCACCCCTGGTCAGGGGCGGTTCACTTGCCATTTACCTTTCGTTCATCTTGACGGTGCCACGCCACCCCCTCGTATCGTCGCCCGGACCGTCACCCGGCCGGGACAAACCGCGACGCGCGCCCTGGACGGCCGAAACCGGTCAACCCGCAGCAGTACCCGGAACGCCACAAGAGCACACCCTTCGGTCGATCCGCCCCCAGGCGGTCGGCCGCTGCTGAGACACCTGTCACTGCCCGATGGCCGACAGCACGAACGGGCCCGGCGCTAACCTCGCAGAGACGCGCGAAGCGGACGGGGAGAGACGCGAAGCGGACGGGGAGACGGCCATGCGGGACCTGGCGACCGAGTTCGAGGCCGAACGTGACCACCTGATGGCGGTCGCCTACCGGATGCTGGGTAGCCGGGCGGAGGCCGAGGACGCCGTCCAGGAGACCTGGCTGCGCTACGCCACCGCCCTGACCACACCGGAAGCCCGCGCCGAGGTACGCGACCTGCGGGCCTGGTTGACCACCGCCACCGCCCGGATCAGTCTCGACGTGCTGCGTTCGGCCCGGGTGCGCCGGGAGGCGTACCACGGGCAGTGGCTGCCGGAGCCGGTCGTGAGCCGGCTGCCCGGCCCGGCCGGCGCCCTTACCGGCGGCCCCAACAGCTTCGCGCCGGACCCGGCCGAACGGGCCGCCCACACCGACCAGGTCGGCATCGCCCTGCTGACCGTGCTGGAACGGCTCTCCCCCGAACAACGGGTCGCGTTCGTCCTGCACGACGTTTTCGCGGTGCCGTTCGCGGAGATCGCGACGGCGCTCGGCACCACCCCGACCGCGGCCCGGCAGCTCGCCTCCCGGGCCCGGCGCGCGGTGACGGACGGCAGTCCCGGCCAACCCGCCGATCCGGCGGAGCACCAACGCCTGCTCACCGCCTTCCTGGAAGCCGCCGAGTCCGGCGAGTTGGACCGGCTGCTGGAACTGCTCGCCCCCGACGTGGTCTTCGTCGGCGACGGCGGCGGTCTCTTCCCGACCTCCCGGCACCCGGTGGTCGGCGCCCTCAAGGTCGCCCGGTTCACGCTCGGACTGTTCCGGCGGGCCGCGTGGGAGACCAGAGACCTCCGGATGATGCCGGTACTGGTCAACGGCAGCCTGGGCATCCAGGTCGAGGCGGAGTACCGGCCCGACCTGCCGCTGCGCGGCGTCATGTGGTTCGTCACCGAGCAGGGCCGACTGACCGGCATCTACCACCAGGTCAACCCGGCGAAACTGGCCCGGGTACCCCGGATCGCCCCCGGCGAGCACCCCTGGCCGATCCGGCGTCAGCAGGCCGGCTAGCCGGCCCGGGCCACGCGGCAGCAGTCCGCGCCCGGACCACGCGGCAGCAGTCCGCGCACGGGCCACGCGGCAGCAGCCCGCGACCGATTTCCCCGGCCCCGCTGCCGCCGGCTCAGACCACCAGGGCCAGCCACTTCCGGTACGCGGACGCGAACGGTTCGGTGCCGTCGCCGAGCGCGCCGTACAGCCACTCGGCGGCGGCCCGGGCGTTCGTCACCACGTCCTCGGGATATCCGAACCGGGCCCGGTGCTCGGCGAACTCGTCCTCGTCCCGCAGCTCCACCGCTCCGGTGCCCCGTCGCCGTACGACGTCCAGGTCGAGGTCGATCAGGTGGACGGTGTCACCCTCCCAGCGAGCCGGACTCGCGATGTCGCAGTAGACCTCGCTGGTCCGGGGCGGCGGGTTGAACATCGTGCTCCACCACGCGTCGTGCGGCACGAGCAGTACGAACGGGATCTGCTCCACCGACGGGCGACCGTGGTAGACCGATTGGGTGCCGGCGGTCACGCCGAGCCAGACACCGAGGTCGTCCTCGGTCAGCCTGCGGGCGGGGTAGTCCCGGTGCGCGGTGCCGTCGTACTTGCGGTAGACGACCCGGACCATCTCGCTCGGCATGCCCGCACCCTAGCGGATCTGGCCCAATACTCGCCGTGCACGAAGCATCCGCCAGGCGTCGGAATCGGCAACATCACTCCGCCGAACCGTCGGTGTCGGAGACCCGCCGGTCGAGTGGGCGTCGCCCTGTCGGGACGGGCGGGTACGGTCGCACAGTGACCGCGCCCGCCACCGACGCCAGCTTCCCCAACCTGACCGGGCCCGCGGCGGCGGAGGCCGGTGCCGCTCCGGTCGCCAGGCCCAGGAAACGCCGCCGCGCCGGTCGGCCCAGCGGCACCGAGCTGCTGGCCGCGGCCGTCGGCGCCGTGCCCGGCGGTTCCACCCGGGAGGGCCAGCAGCAGATGGCCGCCGCGATCGAGGAGTGCATCTCCTCGGGCGAGCACCTGCTGGTGCAGGCCGGGACCGGCACCGGCAAGTCCCTGGCCTACCTCGCCCCGGCGTTGACCGTGGACGGACCGGTGGTGGTCTCCACGGCGACCCTCGCGCTCCAGTCCCAGCTGGTCGAGCACGACCTGCCCCGGCTCGCCGACGCGGTCGCCCCGGTGCTCGGCCAGCGGCCGACCTTCGCGGTGCTGAAGGGCCGGCACCACTACCTGTGCCTGGCCCGGCTGGAGAACTCCACAGAGGACGAGCCGGAGGACACGCTCTTCGACACCCCGGGCCGGGGCGGCGGCACCAAGTGGCTCGGTGAGGCGGGCCGGCTGGGCAAGCAGATCGAGCGGATCCGCGACTGGGCCATGGAGACCGACACCGGTGACCGTGACGAACTCGACCCGGGCGTGGACGACCAGGCGTGGCGGCTGGTGTCGATGCCGGCCCGGGAGTGCGTCGGGGCGGGACGCTGCCCGTACGGCGCGGAGTGTTTCGCGGAGGCCTCCCGCGCCCGGGCCCGGGAGGCGGACGTGGTGGTGACCAACCACAGCCTGCTGGCCGTCGACATGCTCGCCGGCCGGCACATCGTGCCGCCGCACAAGCTGCTGGTGGTCGACGAGGCACACGAACTCGCCGACCGGGTCTCCTCGGCGGCACAGGCCGAGCTGATCCCGGAGCTGATCGACCGGACGGCCCGGCGTACCCGGCCACTGATCACCCCGGACGTGGCCGAGGCGCTGGTCGCGGCCGGCGACGCCCTGACGGTCGGGCTGGCCGAGGCGCCGGCCGGACGGATCACCGGCGGCCTGCCGGGGCCGCTCCGTGAGGCGTGCACCCTGCTCGACGCGGCGACCAGGGCGGCGCTGGAGAAGATCGGCGACGTGAAGGCCGACGACCCCGACCCGGTCCGCAAGCAGCAGTCCAAGGCGATGCTGGACGAGCTGTCGAAGACCTCCCAGCGGTTGCTGGAGGAGGCCGACCACGACGTGGCCTGGGTGGAGAAGCCGGAGGGCGCGGCGGCCGGCCGTCGGGCCCTGGTCGTGGCGCCGCTCTCCGTGGCCGGCACGCTCGCCACCCACCTGTACGAGGACCGCACCGTCGTCGCCACCTCGGCCACGCTCGCCCTCGGCGGCCGGTTCGACACCGTGGCCAGGGCCCTCGGGCTCGGTCCGGCCCCGACTCCGGCCGCCCCACCCTCGCCAGCCGCCGGAGCACTGGCCGCCGGTACGGCCCGATCCGCCGCACCGGCCCGGTCCAGCGCACCGGCCCGATCCACGATCACGGCCGACGCACCGGCGACCGGGCCCACGACACCGGCCCGGGAGAGCCCGGCCGAGGCGGCCAGCGGGTGGCGCTCGCTCGACGTCGGTTCGCCGTTCGACTATCCCCGCCAGGGGATCCTGTACGTCGCCGCGCATCTTCCCCGCCCTGCCGCCTCGGGCCTGCCGGCCGCCGCCGGCGAGGAACTGCTCGGGCTGGTCGGCGCGCTCGGCGGTCGTACTCTCGGGCTGTTCTCGTCCCGGCGGGCCGCGCTCCAGGCCGCCGAGTTGCTGCGGGCGCGGACCGATCTGCCCGTGCTGCTCCAGGGCGAGGAGGCGCTGCCGCTGCTGGTCCGCCGGTTCCGGGAGGAGCGGGCGAGTTGCCTGTTCGGCGTCATGTCGCTCTGGCAGGGCGTGGACGTGCCGGGCGACTCGTGCCAACTCGTGGTGATCGACCGGCTGCCGTTCCCGCGCCCGGACGAGCCGTTGGCGGCGGCTCGGGCGGCCGCGGTGGACTCGGCCGGCGGCTCAGGGTTCGCCTCGGTGAGCGTGCCGATCGCGGCCGTACGGCTGGCGCAGGGCGTCGGTCGGCTGATCCGGTCCACCGGCGACAAGGGTGTGGTCGCGGTGCTCGACTCTCGGCTGGAGACGGCCCGGGGGTACGGCGCCTTCCTGCGCCGGTCGCTGCCGCCGTTCTGGTACACGACCCGGCCCGACATCGCCCGGGGCGCCCTGGAGCGACTGGCCCGGACCTGAGCCCCGGCCGCTGACGGCCGGGGCCGCCGCTCACGGCGCCTGGCTGGCGACCACGACGGCGTGCGACGGCACCTCGGGCGGCCGGCGGTGGGCCAGCCGGCGGACCGCCGTGTTGAGCACCGCGATCAGCGGTACCGAGACCAGGGCGCCGACGATTCCGGCCAGGACGACACCGGCGGCGATCGCGACGATCACCGCGAGCGGATGGATGGCCACCGCACGCCCCATGATCAGCGGTTGCAGGATGTGCCCCTCGATCTGCTGCACCCCGATCACCACGCCGAGAATGATCACCGCGGTCACCCAGCCGCTGTCGACCAGGGCGACCAGGATCGCCACCGCACCGGAGAGGGTCGCGCCGACGATCGGGATGAACGCGCCGAGGAAGACCAGCGCGGCGAGCGGAAACGCGAACGGGACGTCGAAGATGACCAGGAAGATGCCGATCCCGACCGCGTCGATGAACGCGACCAGCACGGTCGCCCGGACGTACGCGACCAGGGTCGCCCAGGAGGCCCTACCGGCGTCGTCGACCCGCCAGCGGGCGGCCACCGGCAGCAGCCGGACGATGAAGCGCCAGATCTTCCCGCCGTCGCGCAGGAAGAAGAAGGTGGCGAAGAGCACCAACAGGGCGCCGGTGAGCACCTCGAAGACGGTTGTCGCGGTGGAGACCGCCCCGCTGGTCAGGGACTGGGTGTTCTCGTTGATCCACTGCTCGCCCTGCTCGATGTACGAGTTGAGCTGGTTGTCCGACAGGTGCAGCGGGCCGGTCTTCAACCACTCCTGGATCTGCCGGATGCCGCCGGTGGCGTTGCGGCTCAGGTCCGGTACGCCCCGGATGAACTCGTTGACCACCAGGGTCAGGGTGCCGACCACGGCGGCGAGCCCGGTCACCAGTACCACCGCGGTGGCCAGCGAGCGGGGGAACCGGGCCCGGAGCAGCAGCCCGACCGCCGGGGCCAGCAGGGCGGAGAGCAGCAGGGCGATGATCAGCGGGATGATGACGATCCGGATCGTGCCGACCACCCGGATCAGCGTCCAGGCGACGACACCGATCACGATCAGCCGCCAGGACCAGGCCGCCGCGATGCGCAGCCCGTGCGGTACGTCCGCGTCGTCCCGGCTCGACGTCGAGGGGTGGACGTCGGTCGAGGAGTCGCCCTCGACCGGCGCGAATGGATTCGCCGCCGACGGCGAGTCCACCGGTCCGGCCCCCTGGTCCCCGCCCGGGTTACCGGTCGAGCCGGACCGGGGCCGCCCGGCCTCGTAGGCACGACGGATCCTCGCCCGCAACTGCTCGAAGCGGCTCAAGCGCACCTCCCACTGAGGAATCGGCCCTCCTACCGTAGCCGGACACGCAGAGGCTGGCCCGGCACGCTACGCAGGCCGATGCCAGCAGCCGGCCCGACGACCAGGAGGGGTACCGTTCCGGTCGTGACCGCCGACTCAAACAACGACAACGGCCTGCCCATCCGACTGCTACACGACCGGGTGCTGGTCCGTACGGAGGGCAGCGAGGGGGAGCGGCGCTCGACCGCCGGCATCGTCATCCCGGCGACCGCTTCGATGGGGCGGCGACTGGCCTGGGCGACCGCGGTGGGCGTCGGTCCGAACGTGCGATCCATCGTCTCCGGCGACCGGGTGCTGTTCGACCCGGACGACCGGTCCGAGGTCGAACTGCACGGCCGGGAGTACGTCCTGCTCCGGGAGCGTGACGTGCACGCGGTGGCCGCGCAACGGGTGGAGACCGACTCCACGGGGCTCTACCTGTAGCCGAGCGACACCCTCCGGACCTGCGGGCGGGCGACCGCTGGGCGGGGCTGCCTCAGCGGTGCTGCTGCGGACCGGGCCAGGACGCTCCCGGAGGTGCCCCGAAGGTGGGCGCCCCGCCGTACGGGCCGGGCGGGCCGTAGCCGACACCGGCGGGTACCGGCGGACGGGGTGGCGCGAGCACGACCGGGATCGGCACCACCGGCTCGTGCGGGGCCTCCAGAGTCCGCAAGCTCCCGTCCGGGAAGGTCAGGTGGTAATAGCTCCCGTCCCACACCCCGGCCGGCGCCTGCGGATCGCGCCCGACGAAGGCCTGCCGGGCGTCGTGCATCGCGCCGAGCAGCTCCCGTTCCTCGGCCAGGGCCCGCGCCCGCTGTATCGGCTTGGCGTCCAGGCCACGGGTCAGCCCGTCGCGCAGCAGCGCCAGCCGGGTGGCGGCGAACTGGAATCGCCGCATCGCCTTGAAGCCCTCGTCGCCGGCAACCCGGCGGGCCCAGCGGCGAGCCGCGTGCCGTCTGCCGATGTTGGTCAACGCCGCCAACTCGGGCGGAGTGAGCCAGCCTGCCCGTACGTAGTCGGGAAGTCGACGTTCGGTGAGGCGACCCTCCCAACTTCGTAGCCAGATCGCCAGCCCGACCATGCCGAGGAAGATCGGCACCATCAGGCTGATGTACCCGTAGAGCAGGATCAACTCCTCGCCGGTCTCCTGGACAAGCGTGGCCGTCAGGTTCCAGGTGCCGTGCAGGATCATCGCCAGCAGCAGTCCGGCGAACGGGGTGAGGATCCGGATCCGGATGTCGGCGGCGCGGGCGGCGATTCCGAGCCCGACGCCGGTCATCGAGGTGAACAGCGGGTGGGCGAAGCCGGTGATCAGGACCCGCACGATGAAGATCCCGAAGACGTTCTGCGCGCCGGTGGCCGGGCCGTACTGGTCGGCGCCGTCGGCGTAGCCGTGCAGGCCGAGGTAGAGGATGTTCTCCACCATGGCGAACCCGACCGCCGACAGGCCACAGTAGACGATGCCGTCGGTGATGCCGGACCACTGCCGGCGCCGGTAGATCAGCAGCAGAACCGGACCGAGGGCCTTTGTCAGCTCCTCGATGAACGGCGCCACCAGCACCCCGACGAGCGGAACCGGCAGTCCCACGTCGGCCGCGAACGTGTTGACCTGGAGCGCCGAATAGGTCGACACCGCCGCGCCCCAGCCGAAACAGAAGAGCAGGTACTTGATCGGCTCCGGCTCGTACCGGTCGAGCCAGAGGAAGCAGGCGACCAGGACCGGCACCGGCAGGACCGCCGCGACCAGCCCGATCACCAGCGGCGTGACGCCGGCCGGCTCACCGAGTTCGAGCAGCATCAGCACGGCGCAGACGGCGATCAGCAGGATCGCGCCGATCATCACCGACAGGCGCTGCACGCTCAACCCCTGCCGCTGCCCCGCCACCTTCACCGCCGGAAGATCGGGCGGCGGCGGCTGGGGCGCCGGGGACAGCGTGGGCGGCGACCACGGTGGAGTCGGTGCCGGCGACTGGGGCGCCGCCGCACCGGGCGGGGTGTCGGCCATGTGGTCAGCGTAGTCACCCCGGACAGGCTGGTCCGACCACATCCGGTCCGGGTATGCTCGCTCGCAGGTCACGAGTGCCAGCGTCCAAGCCCCGGCTTGCTGGCCGGCAACCCTCGTCGAGTTCGCGGTGGGGTGCCCCGGGTGATGACCGGGCTCGGTGCATGCCGCACCGGGCAAGCGCGGACCCCGTCTCCACCCACTCCGGGGTCCCTGGATCCCGGAGGTAACCCGGTGAGCACCACCGTCGCACCCGTGTCCCGTACCGTTCCCGCGCGGCCGGTCGCCGTGCCCGTACCGGCCGGCCCGGCCGCGGCCGGTCGCGGACCGCTGGACGTGCTCGGCGTACCCGGACAGGTCAACCTCGACTACGCCGCCACCGCGCCGTGCGCGCGGGCCGCGGCGGACGCGGTGGCCGAACTGCTGCCCTGGTACGGCAGCGTGCACCGGGGCGCCGGGGCGTTGTCCCGGCGCTGCACCCTGGCCTACGAGCGGGCCCGGCAACAAGTCGGCGACTTCCTCGGGGTACGCCCCGACGACCACGTCATCTTCACCCGGAACACCACCGACGCGCTCAACCTGCTGGCCCGGGCCCTGCCGCCGGGCGGCAAGGTGGTGACCTTCGCCTCGGAGCACCACGCCAACCTGCTGCCGTGGCCCGTCGACACGGTCCGGTTGCCGGTGCCCGGCTCGGCCGGCGCGGCGGTACGGGCCGTCGACGCCGCACTGCGCGAACTGCGCCGGGGCACCGACGGCAGCGCGCCGATCCTGGTCGCGGTGACCGGGGCCAGCAACGTCACCGGGGAATGCTGGCCGGTCGCCGACCTGGCCGTCGCCGCCCACCGGCACGGCGCGCGAATCGCGCTGGACGCCGCCCAACTCGCCCCGCACGCCGAGGTGGACATCACCGCCCTCGCAGTCGACTATGTGGCCATTTCCGGACACAAGCTGTACGCGCCGTTCGGGGTCGGCGTACTGGCCGGGCGGGCGGACTGGCTGGACGCCGCGCCGCCGTACCTCGCCGGTGGCGGGGCCACCCGCACGGTCGGGGCGGCCACTCACGACATCGGCTGGGCGGACGGGCCCGGCCGGCACGAGGCGGGCACCCCGAACCTGCTCGGCGCGGTGGCGCTGGCCGCCGTCTGCGAGGCGCTGACGGGCACGGACCGCTCCGCGCTGCACGCCCGTGAGCAGGCCCTGCTCGCCCACCTGCGCACCGGTCTCGCCGCCAACCCGGACGTGCTCGAACTGCGTACCTTCGACGCGGACGCGCCCCGGGTGGGCATCGTCTCGTTCGTGGTCGCCGGCCGGGACTCGGCGGAGGTCGCCGCGGAGCTGGCCCGGCGCTGGCAGATCGGGCTGCGGGACGGCCTCTTCTGTGCCCACCCGCTGGCCCGACGGCTGCTCACCGAGGCTGCCATCCGGAGCGGTCGGGCCGACCTGCCGCCGACCGCGCTGCGCGCGAGCATCGGGCTGGGCAGCACGACCCGGCAGGTGGACCGCCTGCTGACCGCCCTGGCCACGCGGCGCTGACGGCCGGTCCGCCCCGGCCACGCGGCGGTGGCGGCTGCTACGACCGTGCGGTCCGCGCCTCCGAGGACGGCGTGTCCGACGGCGCGTCCGAGGCCCGCTCGCCGGGATCCTTGAGCGCGTCGTCGGCGGCTTCACCGGCATGGCCGCCCGCTGCCCGCCGTACCAGGCGGTTCGCCTCGGTCCGTTCGATCCCGGTGGCCCGGAGTATGTCGCTGCCCGTGGTGCGCACCTGCGCGATCACCACGCTGCCGGAGAACCCGACCCCCTCCGCGTACGCCCGACCGGCCTGGCCGATCGCCTGAAGCGCCTGCTCACGGGCGGCCTCCGGCCGTACGCCGAGGCCGAGGTCCTTGCGCAGCAGTCGTACCGACTCGGCCAGCAGCGCCACCGCGGCCGACATCTCCTCCGGCACCGGTTCCTCGTCCTCCAGCGCGGTGACCGCCCGCCGGATCAGGGTTCCGCTGTTGTGTACGGCGTGCTCGATGTACTCGGCACTCTCCACGTACTGGGTGAGCGCCCCCCGACGGTGCCAGCGCACCGGGGCCAGGATGGAGGTCTCCCGACCACCCTCCAGCGCCTCGACGAAGCCCTGCATGTGATCCTCCACCTGACGCAGCCGGTCCAGGGCCGCCTGGGCCCGGTGTGCGTTCCGGCTCTTGAGCGCCTCGGCGGTCTCACTCAACTCCTCGGCGAGCCGGCCGAGCGCCGGTCGGGCCGCCCGGTCCACCACCCGGAGCGGATTGAGCGGCAGTACCAGCCCGATGACCACCAGTCCGGCGAAGCCGCCGATCAGCGCGTCGATGACCCGGGGTGACTCGATGTTCTCCATCGAGGCGGGTGTGACGGTGACGATCAGCACCGCGGTCGCCGCCGCCTGGGTGACCACCGCCGGGCCACCGCCCAGGAAAATGGTGACCACGATCGAGAGGAAGACGATCAGGCCGAGCTGCCACGGCCCCGTGCCGGCGCCCAGGACCAGTGCGTCGCCGAGACCGATGCCGACCGCGACCCCGAGGATCAGCTCGATCGTCCGGCGGAACCGCTGTCCGACCGAGGAGGCGAGCGTGCCGATCGCGGAGATCGGCGCGAAGACCGGCGACGGGTTGCCCAGCAGTTCGTGCGAGCCGACCCAGGCCAACGCCGCCGCGACCGCGGCCTGGAGCGCGA
Source organism: Plantactinospora solaniradicis (assembly GCF_042658085.1). Classification (NCBI taxonomy): domain Bacteria; kingdom Bacillati; phylum Actinomycetota; class Actinomycetes; order Micromonosporales; family Micromonosporaceae; genus Plantactinospora; species Plantactinospora solaniradicis. Next base: position 809,934 of record NZ_JBHSPR010000001.1, read on the forward strand.
GCACCAGATTGAACTGCACCGCGTGCCAGCGGTCCCGCAGGGTGGCCCGGGACCGCTTCTTCGCCTCCTTCGCCAGCTTGGCGATACGCTCCCGATCCACCTCCAAGGGCGTTTTGACCACGGTGTCACGGACGGAGCGCATGGCGGGGACTACCCTCTTCCGAACCCCCCGAACCACGGTAAGGAAGGGCCCCTTCTTATCGCTTTCTGCATATAAAGGGCCCCTTCTTAACGCCTGACACGCCGCTGGTCGACGTAGTCGCCCGGCGGATAGCCTGCCTGGCATGCCGGATCTTCTCGACGACCTGCGGGCCGTGCTCGGCGACGCTGCCGTGCTGACCGACCCCGACCTGCTCCGCGGCCACCAGCGCGACGAGGCGGACCTCTGCGCTGCCGGGATGCCCGCGGTGGTGGTGCGGCCGCGCGACACCGCCGAGGTGGTCGCCGTGCTCCGGGCCGCGGCCACGCACGGCGCCCCGGTGGTACCGCAGGGAGCCCGGACCGGGCTGGCCGGCGCCGCCAACGCGGTCGACGGAGCCGTGCTGCTCTCCACGGTGGCGATGGACGAGATCCTGGAGGTGGATCCGGTCAACCGGATCGCGGTGGTCCAGCCGGGGGTGGTCAACGCCGCCCTCGCCGCCGAGGTCGCCAAGCACGGCCTGCGGTATCCGCCCGATCCCGGCTCCTGGGAGTCGTCCACCATCGGCGGCAACGTGGCGACCAACGCCGGCGGGATGTGCTGCGTGAAGTACGGCGTCACCACCGAGTACGTGATCGGCCTGGAGGTGGTGCTGGCCTCCGGCGAGGTGCTGCGCACCGGACGGCGTACCGCGAAGGGAGTCGCCGGGTACGACCTGACCCGGCTCTTCGTCGGGTCGGAGGGAACCCTCGGCGTCATCACCGAGGTGACCGTGTCCCTGCGTCCGGCCGCCGAGGAGTCGTTGACCCTGGTCGCGGTCTTCCCGTCCACGACCGCCGCCGGGCAGGCGGTGGCCGGGATCTCCGCGCAGGGGCTCAGCCCGAGCCTGCTGGAACTGCTGGACCGGACCCATCTCGGCGCGATCGAGGCGTACCGGCCGATGGGACTGCGTACCGACGCCGGGGCGCTGCTGCTGGCCGCCGCCGACACCGGCCCCCGGGCCGCCGCCGATCTGGCGAGGCTGGCCGAGGTCTGTGCGGCGAGCGGTGCCGACGAGGTCTTCGCGGCCACCGACGCGGAGGAGGCCGCCGCGCTGCTCCAGGCCCGCCGGCTGGCCCATCCGGCAATGGAACGGTTCGCCGCCGAGACCTACCCGGGCGGGAACGGCGGGTTGATCATCGACGACGTGGCGGTACCCCGGAACGCGCTCGCCGCGCTGCTGGACGGGGTGGCCCGGATCGCCGACGAGTACGACATCCCGATCGGCGTGGTCGGGCACGCCGGGGACGGCAACATGCACCCGAACATCGTGGTCGACCGGGCCGACCTGGCCAGCCTCGAACGCGGCCGGTCGGCCTTCGACGCCATCATGGAGCTGGGCCTGTCCCTCGGCGGCACCTGCACCGGGGAGCATGGCGTCGGGCTGCTGAAACGGGACTGGCTGGCCCGGGAGATCGGGCCGGTGGGCGTGCGGGTGCACCGGGCGATCAAGGACGCACTCGACCCGACCGGCCTGCTCAACCCCGGCAAGGTCCTCTGAACCTGGCGGTCTGCTCCGGGGTACGGAGGTTGCGGGGCACCGCCCCCGCTGTCGTTGTAGTCGTCCTGCGCCTTCTCGAACGCCGGGCCCCCGATGGTGGCCGGTGGCTGGTGGCCGACCGTGCCGATCCGGGTCAGCCGGGCAGTTCCACCCCGCCCATTCCGGCGTCGGCGCTCCGGTCGGCCGCGAAGCCGCGTACGTCCGGGGCACCGACCCGGGCCGCGTCGGCCGTGGCGTCGTCGGGCATCCGCTGTGACTGCCGTTCCGCCTCCACCCGGGCCAGGTAGTGCTCGACCTCACGGGCGCGCACCGTGGCGTCCCACCCGAGCACCCGGCCCATGATCTCGGCGGCCTGTCCCGCCGATTCCACGCCCCGGTGCGGGGTCTCGAAGGAGATCCGGGTACGCCGGGTCAGCACGTCGTCGAGATGCAGTGCACCCTCGGCCCGGGCCGCGTACGCCACCTCGGCGGCGAGGTATTCCGGTGCCCCGGCCAGCGGCGAACCGAGCAGCGGGTCGGCGTCGACCATCCCGAGCAGGTGGGTGGTGAGGTTGCCGTACCGCTCCAGCAGGTGTTCGACCACGCCGGCCTGTATCCCGTGCCGGCGGGCCAGGTCGGCCCGGTCCCGCCACAGCGCGCCGTAGCCGTCCGCACCGAGCAGCGGCAGGTCGGCGGTACGCGAGGGGCGTACCCCGCCGAGCCGGCGGGCCGCCCGGTCGACCACGTCGGCGGCCATCACCCGGTAGGTGGTGTACTTGCCGCCGGCCACCAGCAGCAGTCCGAGCATCGGCTCGTAGACCGCGTGTTCCCGGGACAGCTTCGAGGTCGAGTCCGCCTCGCCGGAGAGCAGCGGGCGCAGCCCGGCGTAGACGCCCTCGATGTCGTCGGTGCTCAGCGGCCGGTCCAGTACGGTGTTGACCTGGTCGAGCAGGTAGTCGATGTCCCGGGCGGAGGCCGCCGGATGGGCCCGGTCGAGCCGCCAGTCGGTGTCGGTGGTGCCGATGATCCAGTGCCCGCCCCACGGAATCACGAACAGCACCGAACTGGGTGTACGCAGGATCAGCCCGGCCTCGCCGGTGATCGCCGAGCGGGGCACCACCACGTGCACTCCCTTGGAGGCGCGTACCCGCAGTCCCCGGCGTACTCCGACGTCGCCGAGCAGCTCCGACATGTCGTCGCTCCACACGCCGGTGGCGGCGATGACGGTGCGGGCCCGTACCTCGAACTCGGCCTCGGGGGTCCCGGGGGGCGCCTCCATGTCCCGGACCCGTACCCCGGTGACCTCGCGGGCCTGCCGGGTCAGGCCGACGACCCGGGCGCTGGTCACCATCGCCGCGCCCAGGCTGGCCGCCGTGCGGGCGAGGGTGACCACCAGGCGGGCGTCGTCGACCTGGCCGTCGTAGTACCGGATGGCACCGGCGATCGCGTCGGCACGCAGGCTCGGGAACATCCGGCGGGCGCCTTCCCGGGTGAGGTGGCGGTGCAGCGGCATGCCGCGCCCGCCGCCGAAGACCCCGGCGAAGGCGTCGTACGCGGCCACTCCGGCGCCGTAGTAGGACCGTCGCCAGGCCCGGCCGGGTAGCGCGGTGGGGCCGCCACCGGGTGGCAGCGGGACCAGGATCGGCACCGGGCGGACCAGGTGGGGTGCGAGCCGGGTGGCCAGCAGGCCACGCTCGGTCAATGCCTCGTGGACCAGGCCGAACTCCAACTGCTCCAGGTAGCGCAGGCCGCCGTGGATCAGCTTGCTGGATCGGCTGGAGGTTCCGGACGCGTAGTCGCGGGCCTCGACGAGAGCAACCTTGAGGCCACGGGAGGCCGCGTCGAGGGCGGCACCGGCACCGGTCACTCCACCGCCGATCACGAGCACGTCGAACCGTTCACCGCGCAGCCGACGCAGGTCGGCGCTACGGCGGGACGGCGAGAGCCGGCTGGCGGTGTTCCGGGAAACGCTGGGGTCACGCACCCGTCCACGGTAGCTGTACCGGTGGTTCCGGTGCGGCCGGCAGGCGCCGGCTCCGGCCGAGCCCTTCGTGACACCAGCCTTTTCTTGACAATGCCAATTTCCCGACAGGTGCCGTCGAGCGGTCGTCCAGGTGCCGTCGGAGGCCGCTTCTTGACGAGTGCGCATAGACTTTGCAATGCAGAGTAAAGTTCTGATGCAGAGTTAATCGCTGACGCAGAGTTGAGGAGGCGACGATGAGTTCCACAGACGACGTACGGGCCGGTGGCGACGTACGGGCCAGTGGTGGAGACGTACGGGCCAGTGGTGGAGACGTACGGGCCAATGGTGACGACGTACGGCCCGAGGAGACCCTGGCCGAGCTGGACCGGCTGCGCGCTCGTACCCGGTCACGGGCGCACAGTGGAGCGTGGCTCCCTGCGGCTCTCGTCGCCGTGCTGCTCCTCGCCAGCAGCACCCTCTACCGGGTCCCGTTCGCGCAGGCCTACTCGTACACCATCGACCACCCCTACTGGGCCGGACTGCCCGACGAGCAGCGCAATCCGGTCCTGTCGTACGCCTTCTGGTTCGTCGCCACCCCGTTGCTGTTCGTCGCCACCGCCGCCTGGTACGCCTGGCGGGCACGCCAACTGGGCGTTCGAGTGGCCTGGCCGATCTTCGCCGGCACCGGACTCGGCGTACTGCTGCTGCTCGCGGTCGTCGCCGCCGTACCGAGGACCGAAATCGAGTCCGACAGCCTGACCGCCGACTTCTCCGCGTGGTGGTGGCAGGGGCTGCTCACTCCGCTACTGCCGGTGGCGGCCGCCGTCCTCGCGCTCGCCTGGGCCGAACGCAGCCCGAGCCTGGCCGCCGCCGGGCTGTGGATCACCCTGCTCACGGCCTGGCTGTGCGGCACCTTCCCACTCGGCTACATCCCGCCCTGGGCCGCCGAACTCCTCACCGGCGGAACGAGCACGTACGGCGGCCAGCTCGCGCTCCGGCCCGGTCACTATCTTGGGCTGATGGCCCTGCCGCTCGTCGTCTTCGCCGTGGTACGCGGTGCGCGGGCCCGGCGGCTCCGCCATGCCTGACCGGCGGCCGATGCCGGCACACCCGGCGCTGGCCCTCGACGACACCGTCCACCAGCGGGTCCGACTGGGCATCCTCACCGTGCTGAGCGAGACCCGGGAGTGCAAGTTCGGCACGCTGCGGGACGAGCTGGGGCTGACCGACGGCAACCTCAACCGACACCTGCGGATCCTGGAACAGGCCGAACTGTTACAGGTGATCAAGGGCTACGAGGGCCGCCGTCCCTGCACCTGGCTGCGGCTGACCCGGCAGGGCCGGGCCGCCCTGCGTGCGGAGGTCGCCGCGCTGGAGCAACTGGTCGAGCGGCTCCGCAACGCTCCCGACGACGAACCCGAGGCCGACACCTGAGAGCCCGGCGGTGGGTATCCACAGTCCACCGACCGGCGTCGTACTGTTCGGGGCATGCAGGATGGTCCGCCGCCGCCACCCGACGAACCGTCCGTGCCGCTCGCCGGCCCGGCACAACCGCCACCACCACCGCCACCGGGCGTGGCGCCACCGCCACCGGGCGTGGCGCCACCGCCAGCCGGACCGACGCAACCGCCACCACCAAGCGCACCACCACCCGCACCACCACCCGGTCCGACGCAACCGCCACCGCCACCCGCACCTCCACCCGGCGCGACCCCGGCGTACCCGGCTCCACCGCCAGCGGTGCCACCGTTGCCGCCCTGGCCGCCGCGACCGGCGCCGCAGAACAGCCCCTGGCCCGTGGTCGCCGCCGCTTTCGTCGGGGTCTGGGCCGTCGTGGTGACGGTCGGCGCGCAGACCATCACGTGGTTCGTCGAACAGGTCCTGCTCGTCGCCGGGCTGGACCAGCCGGCCTGGATCTGGCCGGTGACCGGGCTGGTGAACACGGTGCTGGTCGGGGTGCCCACCGTGCTGCTGGCCACCCTGCCGCGATCCCCCGGGGTGCGGGCCGCCGGGCGGGCCTGGCTGCTCGGCGCGATCGTGCTCGGCGTGTTCAACCTGCTCCGGGCGATTCCGATGCCGCTGCCCGAGGTCTACCTGGCCGGCTTGGCGGTGTCGGCCGCGCTCGCCGCCATACTCATCCGGCTGGTCCGGCGACGCCGCTCCCGAGTGGACCAGGCCCGTACCGAGCCGAACGCGACCGGCCTGGCGGTTGCCGGCGGGCTCGCCCTGCTGTTGCCCTGGCTCTGGCTGGGTGCGCTGGGCGGACTGCTGGAGACGACGTTCGGACTGCTCGCGGCGGCGGCGGTCGGCTGGCTGGCCGCCACCATCCTCGACGGATCGTTCTGGGCCGGCTACGAGTGGCCGGGAGGTACCGGGCCGGCGGGGCCGGTGCCGGACCGACCGGTCGGCGGCGCGCGTCTGGTCCTGGTCGGCGGTCTGGTCGCCGGGGTGACCCTGGCTCTCCTGGCGGGTGGGATCGGTCAGCCGGGCGCACAGCTCGCCGCGTTGCTCGTACTCCCGCCGGCCGGCTTCGCGATCGCCGCCCTTCGGCCCGGTTCCCGACCGGTGCTCCGGGCCACCGGGCAGACCGCCGGATCGACGGCCGGGCAGACCGCCGGATCGACAACCGGGCTGCGGTTCGGCGGGACCGCCACGGTCGGCTGGCTGGTCGGCATCGCCGCCGCCGGACCACTGGTCCTGGTGGATCCCGAGGAGATCACGCTACTGCTCACCAACACCCGGGACGTGCCGTTCTGGGTCGCGGTCACCGCCGCCGGCTCGCTGGCCGTCGCGGTGCTGCTCGGCCTCGGGTACGGGTTCGGCCTCGGCCGGGCCGGCGCACCCGTCCCCCGCCGGATGGTGGCCGCGACCGCGACCGCCGGACTGCTGCTCGCCTCCGCCGGGGTGTACGTCGGCCTCGGCTCCCCCGGCTGGCAGGGCGAGCGGCTGTTCGTGGTGCTCCGGGAGCAGGCCGACCTGACCGGGGTGACCAGCGCCCAGACCGGTTCCGTCGGCCGGGAGGCCCGAGGACGTGAGGTGTACCGCCGGCTCGTCGCCACCGCCGAGCGGTCCCAGGCCGGACTACGCCGGGAACTGGACCGGCGCAGGCTGAACTACACGCCGTACTACCTGGTCAACGCGGTGGAGGTGGACGGCGGTACGGCCGTACGCGCCTGGCTGGCCCGCCGTTCCGACGTGGCCCAGGTGCTGGTCAGCCAGCGGTTACGGGCACTGCCCGCCGCCGGGTCCCCGGCACGCGGGACCGCCTCGGCGCCGACCGCACCGGGCTGGAACCTGAGCCTGATCGGTGCCGACCGGGTCTGGTCCCAACTCGGGGTGGACGGCTCGGGAATCGTCGTGGGCGGCTCGGACTCCGGCGTGGACGGAACGCATCCCGCGCTCTCCGCCGGTTTCCGGGGCGGTGACGACTCCTGGTTCGACCCGTGGAACGGCTCCCGCTCCCCGACCGACAACGGTGGACACGGTACGCACACCCTGGCCACCGCCGTCGGGGACCAGAATGTCGGCGTGGCACCGGGTGCGCGCTGGGTCGGCTGCGTGAACCTCGACCGGAACCTGGGGAATCCCGCGCACTACCTGGACTGCCTACAGTTCATGCTCGCGCCGTTCCCGCCCGGCGCCGACCCGTTCCACGCCGGACGGCCGGAGCGGGCGCCCCAGGTGCTGACCAACTCGTGGGGCTGTCCGGAGATCGAGGGCTGCGCCCGGGACACCCTCCGCCCGGCCGCCGACGCGCTCGCGGCCGCCGGTGTCTTCTTCGTCGCCGCCGCCGGTAACACCGGCCCGTTCTGCGGATCGATCGACACCGCGCCCGCGCCGTACCCGGAGGTGTTCACCGTGGGTGCGGTGGACCGGGAGCGCCGGGTCGCCACCTTCTCCAGCCGTGGTCCGGCGGCCGGCGGGGCCGGCAAGCCGGACGTGGTGGCGCCCGGCGTCGCCGTGCTGTCGGCCCTGCCCGGCGGCGGATACGGCACGCAGAGCGGCACCTCGATGGCGACACCGCACCTGGCCGGAGTGGTGGCGTTGATGTGGTCGGCGAATCCCGGGCTGATCGGTGACCTGGAGACCACCCGCCGGATCCTGCGCGACAGCGCGACGCCGGCCGAACCGACCTTCCGGTCCCGGAACAGCGCCGACCGGTGCGGGTCGGAGCGCAACATCACCGGAGCCGGCCTGGTCGACGCGTACGCCGCGGTGCGGGCCGCCCAGCAGGCGGTACGGGGCTGACCGGCGGGCGCCCGTCTCGCCATCGGCCCGAAGATGACCTAGGGTCGGCGCTCGTGCATGCCGAGTTCTCGATCATCGAACTGACCGACGACCAGCTACCCACCGTGGTGCAGTTGTGCCGGGAGGCGTTGGACCTGCCCGATGACGCCGCCGAGGCGGTGGCCATCGTGGCCCGGCTGCGGGACGACACGCCCCCGCCCGGATCGACGTCTCGACGCCGTACCGTGGGGTTCGTCGCGCTCTCGGACGGCGCGCTCGCCGGAGTGGTGCTCGGCTCGCTGGCGTACCGGGATCCGACCGTCGCCCACCTCGACCTGCTGGCGGTCCATCCGGACCAGCGACGCCAGGGGATCGGGCGCGGGCTGCTGCTGCGGGCCGAGCGCGCGTTCGCCGGGCTCGGCGCCACCCAGGTACGGCTCGCCGGCAACGCCCCGCACTACGTCTGGCCCGGCATCGACGTCCGGTACACCCCGGCGATCTGCGCGGCGCTGGCGCTCGGCTACGAGCCGGAGGGCACCGCCTGGAACATGACCGCCGACCTGTCCGCCGAGTCCTCTCCCGCGCTGCGTGCCACCGACGCCGCCGAACGACGGCTGGCCGACCAGGGCGTCACGGTACGCCGGGCGGAGCCGGACGACGCTCCGGCGCTGACCGAGTTCGCCCGGACCACCTTCGGCGGCAGTTGGGACGCCGAACTGCTGCACTCGATCGGTCGTGAGGGCGCCGGCTGCCACCTCGCCGTCCGTACGCCGGAGGGCGGCGGGCCGGTGGAACTGCTCGGCTTCGCCGCGTACGGCTCGTCCCGGCCGAGCTGGTTCGGGCCGATGGGCACCGCTCCGAGCGCCCAGGGCCTGGGGATCGGGAGCGTGCTGCTCCGCCGCTGCCTGCGCGACCAGCGGGCGGCGGGCCACGAACGCGCGCAGATCGGTTGGGTGGGTCCCATTCCGTTCTACGCCCGGGGCGCGGGTGCCTGGATCGAGCGGGTGTTCTTCCTCTACCGAAAGCAGCTCTAGTTCCGGCACCTGGAGCGCTCTAGTTCGGCACGTGGAGCGCTCTGGTCCGGTTCCGTCGCCTACTGCTCCGCTCTCCGGTCACCTGCCGGCGGCTCGAATCGATACCGTGCCATTTTCCCGTGCCATTGGCCGGTAGCCTCCTACCGTTTGCGGAGAAGGAGGAAGTCATGGCAAAGGACGACGAACCGGTTGACGATCTCCACTCGATCACTTCGGCTCCGCTCGGAGATGTGCCGGTACCGGCGCCCGTGTCGCGGCTCGACTACGGTGACGCCGCTCAGCGGGCTGAAATGGACGAGATCAAGGACGTATCCCGCGACGAGCCCATCGAGTTGGTCGACGCCCCGATACAGATCCGAGAACCGTTCACCACCGCCGAAAAGCGGCGCAACCAGCGACGCATGCCGACGTGACGGCATGAAGAAGGGGCGGACCGCTCGCGCGGCCCGCCCCTTCCAGACGTGACGACTGGACTCAGAAGTCCATGTCCCCGCCGCCCGGCGCAGCCGCCGGGGCCGGGTTCTTCTCCGGCTTGTCCGCCACCACAGCTTCGGTGGTCAGGAACAGGGCCGCGATCGACGACGCGTTCTGCAGCGCCGAACGGGTCACCTTGGCCGGGTCGATGATGCCGGCCTTGAGCAGGTCGACGTACTCACCGTTGGCCGCGTTGAGGCCGTGGCCGGCGTCCAGGTTGCGGACCTTCTCGACCACGACGCCGCCCTCGAGGCCGGCGTTGACGGCGATCTGCCGCAGCGGGGCGTCCAGCGCGATCTTGACGATCTGCGCGCCGGTCGCCTCGTCACCGGTGAGGTCCAGCTTGTCGAAGGCGGTCTTGCCGGCCTGAACCAGCGCGACACCACCACCGGGGACAATGCCCTCCTCGACGGCGGCCTTCGCGTTACGCACCGCGTCCTCGATGCGGTGCTTGCGCTCCTTCAGCTCGACCTCGGTGGCCGCGCCGACCTTGATCACCGCAACACCGCCGGCCAGCTTGGCCAGGCGCTCCTGCAGCTTCTCGCGGTCGTAGTCGGAGTCGCTCTTCTCGATCTCGGCGCGGATCTGGTTGACCCGACCGTTGATCTGGTCGGCGTCGCCGGCACCGTCGACGATGGTGGTCTCGTCCTTGGTCACCACGACCTTGCGGGCGCGGCCCAGCAGGTCGAGGCCGGCGGCGTCGAGCTTGAGGCCGACCTCTTCGCTGATCGGCTGGCCACCGGTGAGGATGGCGATGTCGCCCAGCATGGCCTTGCGGCGGTCACCGAAGCCCGGAGCCTTGACGGCGACGGACTTGAAGGTGCCACGGACCTTGTTGACCACCAGGGTCGCCAGGGCCTCGCCCTCGACGTCCTCGGCGATGATGGCCAGCGGCTTGCCCGACTGCATGACCTTCTCGAGGATCGGCAGCAGGTCCTTGACCGACGCGATCTTGCTGTTCACGATCAGGATGTACGGGTCGTCGAGGACGGCCTCCATCCGGTCGGGGTCGGTCATGAAGTACCCCGAGATGTAACCCTTGTCGAAGCGCATACCCTCGGTCAGCTCCAGCTCGAGCCCGAAGGTGTTGCTCTCCTCGACGGTGATGACGCCTTCCTTGCCGACCTTGTCCATCGCCTCGGCGATGATCTCGCCGACGGTGTTGTCACCGGCGGAGATGGAGGCGGTGGAGGCGATCTGCTCCTTGGTCTCGACGTCCTTCGCGAGCTTGCTCAGCTCCTCAGAAACGCTCGTGACCGCAGCCTCGATGCCCCGCTTCAGGGCCATCGGGTTCGCACCGGCCGCGACGTTGCGCAGGCCTTCGCGGACCAGCGCCTGGGCCAGGACGGTCGCCGTCGTCGTGCCGTCGCCGGCCACGTCGTCGGTCTTCTTCGCGACCTCCTTGACCAGCTCAGCGCCGATCTTCTCGTACGGGTCCTCGAGCTCGATCTCCTTGGCGATGCTCACACCATCGTTGGTGATGGTGGGAGCGCCCCACTTCTTCTCGAGCACGACGTTGCGGCCCTTCGGGCCCAGCGTCACCTTTACGGCGTCGGCGAGGGTGTTCATGCCCCGCTCGAGGCCGCGGCGCGCCTCCTCGTCGAACGCGATCATCTTGGCCATACGGCGTTGTCCTCCTGGACACTCACGGCCGCCCGGGGCCTTGCCGACCCCGAACCTGCCGCCTGATTACGCACCTTCGGACGTCACTACGGCACTCGCGGACGGGGCCTCCCGGGCACCCGAAGGCGCCTGATCGACTCCGTCGCGTTGTGCGACAGTGACGTCCGCCGGCCGGGCCGGACAGCCCGCGACGACCGGCCATGTGCCGCCGGCCTGTCTCCCAAGCCCGCGACCGTGGCCCTACCGCCCCGACCTTTGGCACTCGCAGCGCGCGAGTGCCAATCACTTGTTTAGCACTCTCCCCTGCCGAGTGCAAGCCGCTCGGGAGCCGTCAGAAGAGTTCGGCGGCCAGTCGCGCCGTGTTCACCGGCGCCTCCTGACCCCGCTGCTCGGTGTATGTGAGCAGGATCCCGATAACCTGCGCGAGCTGGAACGGCAGGCCCAGCACGGCGCCGACCAGAGTGATCACGACGTACCCGACGGAGAAGCCCACCGCTTCCCCCGGCGTGGCCCCGATCCCGAGCGCGAGCATGCCGAGGTTCTCCAGGACGGCCACCACGAGGGTGCCGCCGACCACCACACCCACGACGATCGCGACCCGGCCGAGGACCATGCCGAACCGGGCATGGACCATCTGGAACGAACGCCCGATGGGATTACGCCGCTCGAAGAGGTAGATCGGACCGACGAGGCTCAGCGCCAGCCCGAGGTAGAGACCGGGCAGGAAGCAGGCACAGACGCCGGCCGTGATGATCAATCCCGAGACCAGGTACCAGCCCCAGAGCCCCAGCGCCCGGCGCAGCCCGTACCGGAAGGCGGGGCCGAGGGACGCCGGCTCGCCGGAGGCGTGCCGGATGATCACCCACGCGGCGGCCGCCCAGCCCAGGCTCTGCACCAGGCCGGCGACCAGGGCGACGGCGAGGACGACCCCGAGGAGGACGAGGAACTCTCCCACGAACGCTCCGAGCGCTCCCGGCGCCGGCTCGCCGGTTGGCCCCACGACCGGCGGCTCCGGCTGGAAGGGCACCATCAGCAGGGTCATGACCGCCAGCGGCAACACCTGGGTGATCAGCACGATCGACAACAGCTGTTGCCAACTCCGCCGTGCCACCGTCCAGCACCGTTCCCACCATCCGCCGATCCCCGCACCCGGCGGCGGAACGAGCGGGTCGCCCGGATCCGGGTAACCCGGCGGAGGCCAGTAGCCGGGGCCAACCGCCGCCACCGGGCCCGGGTAGGTGGGCTGACCGGGATAGGCGGGCTGGCCCGGATAGGTGGGCTGGCCCGGATAGGTGGGCTGGCCCGGATAGGCGGGCTGATCCGGGTGGACGAGTTGCCCCGGGTAGACCGGCTGGCCGGGGTACCCGGGCTGCCCTGGGTAGACCGGCAGACTCTGATAGGCGGGCTGGGCCGGGTGGTCCGGAACGGGTGGCTCACCCGGCACGGTCGGGTCACCGGATTGGACCGGAGGATTCGGCTCGGTCGGTTCCGGTTGCTCGCCGGGGCGACCCCCTGAACCGGCATCGGACCCGGGGTGGCCAGGTGGCGTTGACTCGACCACGAACTCTCCTCAGGCAGGAGCGGGAAGGGGACAGCTCCCGATCTTGCAGCCCGGTGGGACGACGAGGACAGCCGCCGATCGGTCGAGGACTGCACTCTCGGCACACCAGGAGAGGACCCGGTCGAGCGGGAGTAACGAACTCCAAGCCCGTGTCGGGCCGGTGAGACGCCGACGATCAGGCGATGAGGCGAACCTTTTCCGCCTGCGGGCCCTTCTGACCCTGAGCGATCTCGAACTCGACGCGCTGACCGTCGTCAAGCGCCTTGTAGCCGTCCATCTCGATCGCGGAGAAGTGGACGAAGACGTCCTGTCCACCATCGACCGCGATGAAGCCGTAGCCCTTTTCGCTGTTGAACCACTTCACGGTGCCCTGCGCCACGGTGCACTTCCTTACTCCGGTCGCGCCGGAGCTGACAGAGCCCCGGCGTCGACGTACGCCTGCCGGGGCCGCCGACCCGTTTTCACCGCACCGCCAAGCGATTGAGGGATCGAACGAATCAAGCGGCCGAACCCGCACGGTACACCAAGGCCGGGCGGCTGCGCACTAGGCTAAAACGGTCATGAGGCCGACAACCGGGCGCCCGATTCCGCGCCGGCTCCTATTGGCGACCGTCGCTGCGCAGCCCACCGACGGCCGATCGGAACCGGAATAGGCCCGGTTACCCGGCGGAACGGGTCGGCGTACGGCGTGCGACCATGGCGAACGTGCCGGCACCTATCCCGCAGACCGCCGCCAATCCCGCGTTCGGTCGGCCCCCCGGCCCGTCTCGGGCGAACCCACCGAGCCCGACGGCACCGGACCCGACATCGCCGAATCCGGCCGACGGAGCCGACGGAGCCGACGGAGCCGACGGATCGAATGGATCGAATGGATCGGTTCCCGACCTCCCCTCGATCCGCCGGGTACGAGCCACCGACGCCGCCCGGGTCCGGGCCATCCGGCTGGAGATGCTCGCCGACTCGCCGCTGGCCTTCCTGGAGACCCTCGCCGACGCGGCGGCCCGGCCACACGCCGAGTTCGCCGCCCGGGTCGCCGGGATGTCGTCCGGCCACCGGAGTGCGGCGTTCATCGCCGAGGTCGACGGGCGGGTCGTCGGCCACGCCGGCGGACAGGCGGCGTACGGCCAGCCGGGCGTCAGCGTCGTCTTCGCCGTGTACCTCACTCCGGCGTGGCGGGGCAGTGGACTGCTGGCGGCCCTGGTCGACGAGGTGGCCGCCTGGTCCAGCGCGGCCGGACGCGGAGAACTGCTGCTGGAGGTCGTGGTCGGCAACGACCGCGCCGTACGGGCGTACGAGCGGCTCGGTTTCGTCGACACGGGCGTACGGGTGGCACATCCGATCGTGCCCACGCTCCGCGAACTGGAGATGCGCCGCGCCACCTGACCTGTTAAGAAGGGCCCCTTCTTCTACAGAAAACGATAAGAAGGGGCCCTTCCTTACATCCCGTCAGTTGTGGCGGCGGGCTTGGACTACGCGGAAGCGGGAGGCGACGTAGGCGCCGTCGGTGAGGGCCGCGTTCGCGGCCGGGTTGGCGCCGCTGCCGTGGAAGTCGGAGAACGCGGCCGACTGGTTGACGAAGACGCCACCGGTGAGGTTGCAGGAGAGGTGGACTCCGGTCTCGATCGCTGCCGTCTCGGCGGCGTCGAGGACGGCGTCGTCGGTGGAGTAGACGGCGGCGGTGAGGGCGCCGCGCTCGCCTACCGTCTGGCGCAGCAGGGCGAGGCTGTGCGGGGTGGAGTCGGTCGCGATGACGAACGAGATCGGACCGAACCACTCCCGGCCGTACGTGCCGACGGCGTCCGCGCCGAGCTTCGCGATCAGCGGGGTCCGGACCACCGCGCCGGGGTAGTTGGGGTGCTCGACCGGGCGGGACGGCAGGACCTGCTCGCCGACCCCGGCAACCTCGTCGAGCCGGGCCAGTACGCCGTCGTTGACGATCGCGCCGGTCAGCTCGACCGCGCGGGCCGGGTCGCCCGTGAGCTTCCCGACCACTCCGGCGATGCCAGCGGCGACCTCGTCGACGCTCTTGTGCCCCTGGTCGGTTTCGATCCCGGTCGCCGGCACGAGGATGTTCTGCGGCGTGGTGCACATCTGTCCGCTGTAGAGGGTCAGCGAGAACCCGATGTTGCGGCACATTCCGGTGAAGTCGTCGGTGGAGTCGACCACGATCGTGTTGACCCCGGCCTTCTCGGTGTAGACGGCGGCCTGCCGGGCATTGGCTTCGAGCCAGTCGCCGTACTCGGTGGAGCCGGTGAAGTCGACGATCCTGACCTCGGGGCGCAGCGCCAGGGTGGAGGCGAGGCCCTCGCCGGGCGCCTCGGCGGCGAGCAGCATCAGGTTCGGGTCGAACCCGGCCTCGGCCAGCACCTCGCGGGCGTACCGGACGGTGATCGCGAGCGGCAGCACGGCCCGGGGGTGCGGTTTGACCACGACCGGGTTCCCGGTCACCAGTGAGGCGAACAGGCCGGGGTAGGTGTTCCAGGTCGGGAAGGTGTTGCAGCCGATCGCCAGCGCCACGCCACGCGGCACCACGTGGAAGGTCTTGGTCATCCGCAGCGGGTCACCCTTGCCGGCCGGCTTCTCCCAGGAGGCGGTCGCCGGATGCCGGGTCATCTCCCGGTACGCGTAGGCGAGCGATTCGAGCGCCCGGTCCAGGGCGTGCGCGCCGCCGGCCTGGAAGGCCATCACGAACGCCTGTCCGCTGGTCGCGTGCACCGCGTTGGCCAGCTCGAAGATGTGCGCGTGCAGCCGGGCGAGGATCTCCAGGCAGACGCCGACCCGGGTCTGTGGGCCCGCGTCGCGCCAGTCGGGCAGCGCGGCCCGGGCGGCGGCCAGCAGCACGTCGGGGTCGGCGTGCGGGTACGTCACCCCGAGGTCGATGCCGAACGGGCTCGCCTCGGTGGCCACCCAGCCGCCGGTGCCGGGCTGGTCGAGCGGGAACTTCCCGTCGAGGTACGCCCGGAAGGCGGCCTCGCCCTCGGCGGCGGCGGTCTCGCCGTACACCCGAGGGCTGGGCGACTCGGGATAGGCGGACCAGTAGGCACGCTCGGTGATCGCGGTCAGCGCACGCTCCAGGGTGTCGGCGTGCCGGGCGAAGAAGGGGTGCGGGGTCTCCGTCATCCCGCCATCATGCCGCACCCGCCGGACCCGCCCCAGTGGCCGCCCGGTCGAGTCAGATGGTCGCCTGCCAGCTGTTCAGTCCGGCGACCGCCCGGAAGCCGAGCGCCTCGTTGATCGAGATCATGTATTCGTTCACCGCCGCGTTGTACGTGTCGATGACCCGCAACGCGGGCTCGTGCGTCCGCGCGTACCGGAGATTCTCGATCTTGACAATGATGCCGAGGCGGTGACCGCGGTGCCGTGGCTCGACCAGGGTGATCTGCTGGAAGGCGTGCCAGTCGCAGTCCCCGTTCAGCCCGAGCGCCGTCCAGGCCACCAGCCGGCCGGTCGCGTCGTGCCGGGCGCCGCAGTTGTACCAGTGCAGGCCCCGCGCGGCGAGTGCCGCCTCCATGGCGCGCAGCCGGTCGACGTCCGGTTTGGCCGCCTCCCAGGTGAGGTCGCCGATCGGCGCGTCCTCGATCAGCCGGCTGTCCAGGTAGGCGACGTCCGCGGCGTACTCGTCCGGGGTACGCCCGTGCCAGCGCACGATCGAGTAGCCCTGGGCGTGGGCCTGGCCGGCGGTCAGCAGCCGGTCCAGCTCCGGCTCGTCCAGCGTGGTCAGGTCGAGCCGACGGCGTACGTCGGCGAGCGCCGGGTGCGCCCCCATCGCGGCGGCGAAGGCGTCGCCGGGCGCGCTCCGACCGGCGGCCGGGTCCATGGTGGCCGTCTCGCCGATCATCCGCTTGCGGCCCCGCTCCCGGAGGAATCGGACCGCGTACTCGTAGAGGGCCCGGCCGACGCCGCGACGCCGGTGGTCGGGATGCACCATGAGGACGACCTGGGCGTTCTCCCGGTTTTCCACCTGGGGCAGGGTGACCGCCAGATGGCCGACCGGTACGCCGTCGAGATAGGCCAACGCGTGCCGCTCCTCGTCGCCCGGCCACGGGTGCCTCAGGGCGCCGAAGAAGCGCTGCCGCGACAACGGTGGCATGTCCGGCTGCTCGGCCGCCCGGCTGGCGGCCTCGATCTCGTACGCCCGCTCTGCGGCGGCTTCCCCGTCCGCGTCGGCGGTGTCGAACGGGATGACGGCGATGTCCATGCCGTCGAGAGTGCCGGTCAGACCGGGCGAGCGCGACCGATTATCGCCAGCGCCGTTACCCCGATGGACGAACCGTCGTTGAGCCCATAGGCCGACGGGCGTCGGGCCGCTCGGGGAAGTTTGGTCGGGAGGACGCCCGCACAACGCCTCCGGCGCTGGGTCGTAAGAGCTTAAAAAGTCTACGGCGGTGCGTCCTCCCGCACGGAGCATCTTGCGTCCTGCAGATGCAGTCGTCAAGTCCCCTTCCGCGTGTTTTCGTCACCGATGGCAAATCCCCAGCTACAGGCCGCATTCGTACCACGGGTGTGGACCTTGATCCGCAACATGCACGCCGGGTGCGCACGCGGCTGTGCCCGGTCACCGTCGGCTCCGGACGGTGGCCGGGACGTCACGTTCCAGGGTTGGGGAATCCGGCGGAAGTGGCCGGCTCAGCCGAGCAGTCCGGCGTCGCGGACCGCCCGCAACGACGGCTTGACCCGGTACGTCGGGCCCACCTGGGCCGCCACCGCATCGAGAGTCTTGAGTCCCTCGCCGGTGTTGTAGACGACCGTCTCGGCGTCCGGGTCCAGCCGACCGCTCGCCACCAGCTTGCCCAGCACGGCCACGGTGACTCCGCCGGCCGTCTCGGCGAACACTCCGGTGGTCCGGGCCAACTGTCGGATCCCCGACCGGATCTCCTCGTCGTCGGCGTACTCCATCCAGCCGCCGGTCCGGCGTACCGCCTCCAGGGCGTACAGGCCGGCGGCCGGGTCACCGATGTTGAGCGACTTCGCGATACCGGTCGGCCGGACCGGGGTGATCACGTCGGTGCCGGCGTGCAGCGCCGTGGCGATCGGGTTGCAGCCCGCCGACTGGGCGCCGAAGACCTTCCAGCCGTTGGCCGGGGCCTCGACCAGGCCGATCTCGACCAGCTCGCTGAACGCCTTGTCGATCTTGGTGAGCAGCTCACCGCTGGCCATCGGGATGACCACCTGCTCCGGGATCCGCCAACCCAACTGCTCGGCGACCTCGTACCCGAGGGTCTTGGAACCCTCGGCGTAGTACGGCCGGACGTTGACGTTGACGAACGCGGTGTCCTCGAACTCGTCGGTCTCCACCAGTTCGCCGCAGAGCCGGTTCACGTCGTCGTACGAGCCGTCGATCGCGACCACGTCCCCGCCGTAAACGGCGGTGGCGACCACCTTGCCCGGCTCCAGGTCGCCGGGAATGAAGACGATCGACGGCACACCGGCCCGGGCCGCGTGTGCGGCGACCGAGTTCGCCAGGTTGCCGGTCGAGGCGCAGGCGAACCGGGTGAAGCCGAGCCCCCGCGCGGCGGTCAGCGCCACCGAGACGACCCGGTCCTTGAACGAGTGGGTCGGGTTGGCGCTGTCGTCCTTGACCCAGAGCGGCGCCCGGATGCCCAGCTCGGCGGCGAGGCCGGCGGCCGGGACCAGCGGGGTGAGGCCGGGGTTGAGTGTGACCCGGGCGGCCGGGTCCTGGCCGGTCGGCAGCAGGGCGGCGTACCGCCACAGGTTCTGTGGACCGGCCTCGATGTCGGCCCGGGTGACCCGGGCCAGTGCCTCGGTGTCGTAGCCGACCTCCAGGGGGCCGAAACACTCGAAACAGGCGTGCTGGGCAACGAGGGGGTACTCGGATCCGCAGCCGCGACAGACCAGGGCACGGGCGGGGCTCGGGATGACCTCGGTCGTCTGGGTGGGGCTCGCGTCGATGATCGACGTCATGGCGATGGCCGTCCTCTCATCTTTCCCGGACCGCACGGCGCGGCGGGGACGGATTTGGCACCTGCTCCGCGGTGGAGTGGTTGCCGGGGCGTCATCGGGCCGTATCCCTCAGCCCCTCTGGATGAGGTATTAAGTTGTCCGGACAGTCTACGGTCCCGGCCGTCCCGCTGTCCCGGGCACCGGCCCGCTGTGACCAATATCCCGACCGGCACCGGGTGCGGGTGCGGACGCGGGTGCGGGTGCGGGTACGCACGACGGAACGGTCCGGCGCTGGTACGACACGGCCGCGACGGCGAGCGCCCAGCCGTACCCGGCGAACGCCGTCGGGGCCGCCACGCCGAGCAGCCCCCGACCGCCGTCCCAGCGCCAGTCGAGCACGCCGGCGGCGATCAGGACCAGTGCGCCGGTGCCGTACAGGGCGAGGGTCGGTGCGACCAGCCAGACCGGGGTGAGCGGCAGGAGGCGGGGCACCCGTCGACCCGCCAGCCACAGCGTCCAGCGTGGGAAGACCATCCCCCACGGCTGGACCAGACCGGACAGCAGGAAGACGGCGAGTCCGAGACCGGCCCAGAAGGCCACGGCCGCAGACCACGGTGGCCGGTAACCGTCCGGTTCGATCCCGGGTACGCCGAACGCGCCGAGCGTGTGCAGCACGGCGTACGGCAGCAGCGTGGCACAACCGGCGTAGGCGAACCGGCGTACCACGGGCGGCGCCGGGTGCGGCGCCGGATGCCGCCGGTCCGGCCGCCCCGGTGGATGGTTCCGGCCGCATCGGACGCACCCGCCGGACGTACGGCGGCGCCACGAGATCGCGGTGGCGACGAAGAGCGCCGCGACGCCGGCCAGCCCCAGCCGCTGGGCGAACGGCAGCCAGTCGGCATTGCCGTGGCGGTCCTGGACGGCACCGGTCAGGAACAGCTCGATCAGGTTGAGCAGCACCATCGCGCTGCCCGCCAGGGCCAGCCCGGTCACCGCCCAGACCCCGGTGGAGACCAGGCCGGGTGGGATCCGCCGTCCCCACGGTCGTACCGTAGCGGCCGCCATCGCCGATCCGGCGAGCAGGAGCCCCGCACCCGGCGCGGCAAGGTCCGGCAGGCCGACCAGGGAACGCCGCCCGGTCAGCACGGCCACCAGCAGCAGGCCGCCGTACCCGGCCGCGAGACCGCTCGCCGCATAACCCATCCAGTACGGCCAGCGCCGCCACCATGTCATCCCGTCACCCTCGCCGTCGGGGCGGAACGACACCTCCCCTGCCGGAGGGAGCCGCCTCCCCGCTGAAGGGGAGGCGGCGGGGTCCGGCGTCCGGGCCAGGGTAGTTGACCTAGGCTAACGATCACACTGGCACGGACCGGATCGCCGACGACACCGCGCCGATCCCGGCGCTCGGAGATCACTTGCCGGTGCAGCAGACGGGAGCACGACGTTGCAGGACGCGATGCAGGCCGGAACCGTCCGGATCACCGGGGCGGGCGGGGACGAGATCGAGGCGTACCTCGCCCAGCCGCTGGGGTCGGAGCCGCGCGGTGGGGTGGTGGTGATCCACCACATGCCCGGTTACGACGAGGCGACCAAGGAGATCACCCGGCGACTGGCCAGGTACGGGTACGCGGCCATCTGTCCCAACCTCTACAGCCGGGAGGCGCCGGGCGCCAGCCCCGACGACGCGGCGGCCACGGCGCGGGCCGCCGGCGGCGTACCCGATGACCGGCTCGTCGGCGACGTCGGCGGCGCGGCCGACCACCTGCGCGGGCTGCCCGCCTCGAACGGCAAGGTCGGGGTGATCGGGTACTGCTCCGGTGGGCGGCAGGCGTTCCTGGCGGCCTGCCGGCTGCCGCTGGACGCCGCCGTCGACTGCTACGGCGCGTTCGTCGTCGGCAACCCGCCCGAGGGCTCCCCGCTGGCCGTGACGCCGCTGCTCGACCAGGCGGGCACGCTCTCCTGCCCGCTGCTCGGCATGTTCGGCGCGGACGACCAGTACCCCTCGCCCGCCCAGGTGGAGGAGTTGGCCCAGGAGCTGACCCGGCTGGGCAAGCCGCACGAGTTCCACACCTACCCCGACGCCGGACACGGGTTCTTCGCCGTGGACCGGCCCAGCTACCGGCCGGTCGCCGCGACCGAGGGCTGGCAGCGGGTCCGCGAGTTCTTCGACCGGCAACTCGGCGCCTGAGGAGGTCGACATGTGCACGTACGTCACCGTGCGGCGTGAGGTCGAGGGGAGCGGAAAGGGCGCCGGCGGCTGGTTTCCGGTCAGCGACGCGACCGTCTACGTGGACCACCCGACGCACGCCCCGTACGCCCACACCCTCAACATCGACTTTCTGAACCCGGCCGCCGGGCCGGCGGCCCGGGTCGCGGTCGAGCTGACCGAGGAGTCGGCGCTCGCGCTGGTCGAGGCGATCCACGCGGCACTCGCCGCCGCCCCGGCCGGAATGGCCAGCCGCGACCAGAAAGTCTGACCCGGGTACGCAGCCGGTCTCCCGGAACGCTCAGCCGCTGCTCTCGGCGGCCCGGTCGAGGCGGGCGAGGTCGTCGTCAGACAACTCCAGCCTGCCGGCGGCCAGGTTGGCGATCAGGTGGTCCGGATTGCCGGTCCCCGGGATGGCCAGTACGTGCGGGCCCTGTCGCAGCGTCCAGGCGAGTCGGACCTGCGCGACGGTCGCCCCGTGGGCAGTGGCGATGGCGCGGATCTCGTCGCTCTCCTCCCCGCTCGGCCCCGCCTCCCGCCCGGACCCGGCGATCGCGAAGAACGGTACGAAGGCGATCCCCTCGGCGCCGCAGGCCCGCAGGAGGTCGTCGGTGCCGCGCCGGTAGTTGACGCCGTACGGGTTCTGCACGCAGACCACCGGCGCGATGGCCCGGGCCTCGGCGAGGTGTCCGGGCCGGACGTTCGAGATGCCCAGATGCCGGATCAGGCCGGCGTCACGCAGCTGCGCCAGCACCCCGAACCGCTCGGCGATCGGGTCGGGCCCGTGGACCCGCAGGTTCACCAGGTCGAGATGGTCCCGGCCGAGCTGGCGGAGGTTCTCCTCGACCTGGCCGCGCAACTGCTCCGGCCTGGCCAGGGGCAGCCAGGCACCCGACGGATCGCGGCCCGGCCCGACCTTGGTGGCGATGACCAGGTCGTCCGGGTACGGAGCCAGTGCCCGGTTGATCAGCTCGTTGGCGGACCGCAGGGAAGAGAAGTAGAACGCGGCGGTGTCGATGTGGTTCACCCCGTGCTCGACGGCGAGCCTGAGCACCCTGACGGCCCGGTCCCGGTCGCTCGGGCTGCCGTCGGCGTTGTGGGTCAGCCGCATCGCGCCGAATCCGAGCCGGTTGACCGGCATGTCGCCGAGCGTCCAGGTGCCGGCGGAAGCCGCGCTGACCGTCCCCGAATCCGTCACTGGCAAACGCCTCCCTGCTGGACTGCTGACCGATCCGCCGCCGTCGGTGTCGACGTGCGGCGGTGTCTCCGAGAACCACGAACGGTTCATCATGCAGTGATGGTGCTACCCGACGGGCATCGGCTCACCTCGCCGACCGGCCGCGTCCCTCCGCGAATCTGCGAGGGATTCAAGGTCGCCGTCGTCATCGTTAGGGTGGGCGCATGGGAGACACGGCCAACCTGTGGGACCTCGAGGCGGATCCGGCCACCTTGGACGCCCTCGAGAACGCCTGGAAATCTCAGGTCAAGCAGCTTTCCTGGGCGGCGGAGACGATCAGCGGCGCGGCCAACCAGGTGATCGGCTCGGAGTCGTGGACGGGCGAGACGGCCGATCGCTACGACCAGCACCGGCGGAAGCTCGTCGTCGACCTCGACAACTGCGCCGAACTGGCCGGCAAGGTCGCCCGGGCACTCGGCGAATGCGCCCAGGTGCTGCGGCACAACCAGGAGATGCTGACCGCCGAGCGGCAGAAGCTCGCGAAGATCAAGTCGAGCGAGGCCGGCGGGAAGCTCACCTTCCATCCAGCGGACGAGCAGGAGACGAAGCTGGTCAACGACGCGATCCAACTGGCCAACGACATTCGCGCCCGGGTCGACCGGGAGTTGAACCCCCAGGCGGCGACCTTCAACTCGGCCCTGGGTCAGCTGCGCGGTTGGGAGAACACCTGGTCGGCCCGGAACCTGCGGATGCTGAACTACAACATCCAGCAGGGTGGTGGCGGCAACAGCCCATGGCCGTGGAACAAGGATGTCGGCACCGATCAGGGTGACTTCGGCACGCTGGCACAGCGCATGATCGACGGCAAGGTCGACGTCGCCACGCTGCAGGAGGTCTTCGAGGACGGTGCGACCAAGCTGGAGGAGGAGCTCAACAAGCGAGCCGCCCCCGGCGAGAAATGGGAGGTCCATTTCGGCCCCGCCTCGAAGGAGTGGCAGGCCGACGACGGGTTCCCGGTCATCCGGGGAAGGGAAGACTTCGGCAATGCCGTCGTCGTACGCACCGGCAACGGCGTGTCGACCGGTTTCGTCTCAGTTCCGATGCTCAGCCCGGGCGACGAGGACCGCTCCGCGACCAAGGTGGAGATCAGGCTCGACTAGCTCCTACCAGTTCGACAGGGTCAGGTCGACGACCTGCCCGTCGTGATCGGACGGCGTCCGGTCCCAGCGGGTGGCCTCGCTCGCGCCGACACCGCGCGGCAGCACATGGTCGATCCTGCGATTGCTGGCCGAGGTGCCACCCCGACCGTCGTGGATGTCCCCGGCGTTGACGTCGAAGCCCTGCCGGCCGAAGTCACGGATGGCCTGAGCGGAGGGACTGTTGCCGGTCGACAGGGCGTTGAAGTCCCCGGCGACCACCGTGTTGCCCAGGTTCTGGTCCCCGGCCATCGTGCGCAACTCGGTGATCTGCTTGGCCTGGTCCTGCGCGTGCCCGTCGTCCGCCACGCTCAGGTGGGTACTGAACAGGTCGACCCGGTTGCGGTTCGTCTTCAGCAGTTTGTCGGCCGCCTCGGCATCGGTCGTCCGGTACAGCGCCAAGGCGAGTTCCAGCCGCTCGGCGTCCGAGTCCACCGTGGCGGCGAACGCCTTCAGCACGCCACCCATCGTCGAGCTCGCCTGCTGCTGGGCGCCCAGGCAGGCCGCACCGGCGCTCGTGTTGCCGAACGGGGTCGCCACGGGAAGGCGCCCCTGTCGTACCGAGGTCGCGGGCGACGGCGCGTTCGAAAAGCCCTGCACGCCCGCATCGAGCGCGCTCTGGGCGCGTCGTACCTCGGTGCCGAGCTTCCGCACCTCGTTGAAGTCGACCCTGCTCGTCGTCACGCCGCCGATCCTAGTTCCGGCGCGACCGTGATCGATACGTCGACTCAGGAGACGACGTCCTTGCGGGTGAAGCGCCAGAAGGCGAGGCTCCAGAAGACGGTGGCGTAGCAGATCGCCGAGATGCAGCCCTTGACGATGTCGTCGGTCTGTACCGGGGTCGACAGCAGGCCCAGCCAGGCCTGGCTGTAGTGCGTCGGCAGGAAGTCCCGGAGCACCCCGAGCGCGGTGATCTGGTCGAGGATGCTGGACAGGATCCAGAGCAGCACCGCGCCACCGACCGCGCCCAGCGCCGCGTCCGTGGTCACCGACAGCAGGAACGCCAGCCCGGCCACCACCAGCAGTACGACCGCCAGGTAGCCGAGGATGCCGAGCAGCCGTAGCAGACCCTCCCCGGCCGGGATCTGTGCCGCCACCGTGCTGCTCAGCGGCTCCCAGCCGTACCGGAGGGTGCCGGCGAGCATGGCGGTGCCGGCGAGCAGCAGCAGGGCCAGCAGCGAGTACGCCAGCGCGACCACCAGCTTCACCGTCAGCAGCCGGGCCCGGGGCACCGGGACGGCCAGCAGGTAGCGCAGGCTTCCCCAGCTCGCCTCGCTCGCGACCGTGTCGCCGCAGAACAGTGCCACCACCACGACCAGCAGGAACGACGACGAGACGAGCAGCGAGAAGAGGGTGAAGTTGAGCCCGCCGGTGGTGGCCATCTCGATGAGGCTGCCGAACTCGCCCCCGCCGTTGTCGTCGTCCCCGGAGCCCTCGAACTGGAAGGCGACGAGGATGACCAGCGGCAACAGCACCATGAACCCGAGCGCGAGCTGGGTACGCCGCCGCGAGGCCTGCCGGCGCCACTCGGCGGCGATCGCGAGCGTGGCTCCGGGCCGATAGCCGGCGGCGGCGCCCGCCGCGTCCGGCGTACCGACGGTCCCGGTCTCGATCGTCGACATCAGCGGTCCCCGCTTCCCCGAGAGTTCTCCCCGACCAGGGCGAGGAAGGCGTCCTCCAGACGGCGCCGGGGCACCACCCGGTCCACCCCGACCCCGGCCCGAACCAGCTCGGCCACCACCTCGCTCCGGGCGGTGCCGTTGGTGTCCACCACCAGGCCGCCGCCCGAGTCCGGCAGCACCCGTACCCCTTCGAGCCGGTCGAGTACCGCCCGCGCGGCGGCATCGTCGGAGACGTCGAACTGGGTGCTCGGGGACTCGCCGACGATCTCGTCCACCCGGCCGGACGCCACGATCGTCCCCCGGTGTACGACGACCGCGTGCGTACAGGTCTGCTCCACCTCGGCCAGCAGGTGGCTGGAGACCAGCACGGCCCGGCCGTCGGTCGCGTACCGGCGCAGTACGCGGCGCATCTCGGCGATCTGCGGCGGGTCGAGCCCGTCGGTCGGCTCGTCCAGCACCAGCAGCTCCGGCAGGCCGAGCATGGCCTGCGCGATCGCCAGCCGCTGCCGCATACCGTGGCTGTACTTGCGGGTCTTCCGGTGCACCGAGTCGCCGAGCCCGGCGATCTCCAGCGCCTCGTCGAAGTGCGCGTCCGCCCAGGGCCGACCCGTGGCCCGCCAGTACGCCCGCAGGTTCGCAAGGCCGCTCAGGTGCGGCAGGAAGCCCGGTCCCTCGACCAGGGAACCGATCCGGGAGAGCACCGGGGAGCCGGGGACCAGCCGGTGGCCGAAGACGTGGATCTCGCCGGCCGTCGGCTGGGTCAGCCCCATCAGCACCCGGAGGGTGGTGGTCTTGCCGGCGCCGTTCGGCCCCAGCAGGCCGACCACCTGACCCCGGTGCACCTCGAAGTCGATCCGGGACACCGCGACGAAGCCGTCGGCGTACTCCTTGCGTAGTTCGCGGACCACCAGCGGGGTGTCGGCGTACTCGGCGACGATCGAGGTGTCGTGCCGGCGGTGCCGGCGGCGAACCACGGTGACGACCACGACGAGCCCGAGCACGATGGCGGCGATCAGGCCGACGAGGGTCCAGCGCCAGACCACCGCCGGGGTGGCGATCGGCGCACCGTCGACCGTCGGCAGCGACACCTCGGCGCCGGTCAGGGCACCGCCGGCGGCGCCCGGAGCGGCGGGCGCACCGGCCGCCGCCCCGGCGAGCGCGACGGTGTAGGTGACCGGCTCGGCCGGGGTGGCGTACGCCTGGTCGGAGCTGGCGACCACGACCCGGAGCCGGTGTCCGGCCTCGATCCGGCGCACGATCGCCGGCAGGGTGACTCGGACCGGCTGGGCCGCCGCGATGTCGGCGGGCAGGCCGGTCAGCCGTACCGGGGCGACCAGGCCGTTGGAGAGCGCGGCCGGACCGTTCGGGTCGACGTCGTAGAGCTTCACGAAGAGCACCGCCTCGCCGGTCGGCGATGCGGCCCGGATGGAGACGCTCGGCGAGCCGACCACGTCGACCGCGTGGTCCAGCGGTGCGGACTCGAACCGGGCGTGCTGGCCCGGCAGGTCACCCGCCACGCCGTCGAGCAGCGAGGAGAACCCGCCGGCGAACGGCAGCGCCGAGATCGCCGCCGGGTTGCCGTTCGGCGGGTTCGCGATCCGCTGCTGCGGACCGGCGACCCCGATCGTGCTGGTGGCGGCGCCGTCGACGCCGGGATAGTCGGCGACGGAGAACCCGGTGGCGACCAGGCCACGGTCCAGCGCGTCGAAGCCGGCGATCCGGGACCAGGTGAAGCTGGCCGACGGCGCGTCGCCGGCACCCTTGACGTAGTGGTCGAGCCACTGGGCCATCAGGAAGCGCAGCCGGTCCTGGTCGGTCTGCGGGCCCTCGCCGCCGTCGTGTCCTCCGGTGAACCAGGCGACCCGGACCGGAGTGCCGGCCGCCGCGATGCCCCGGGCGTTGGCGTCGGCCTCGGCGAGTGGGAAGAGGGTGTCGGCCGCACCCTGGATGAGCAGGGTGGGCGCCTTGATCCGGTCGAGCACCCCGGCCGGGCTGGACCGGCGGAGCAGGTCCACCGCCGCCGGGTCGCCCCGGCCGGTGGTGGCGATCCGCAGGTACGCGGCGCAGACGTCGGCGGCGAAGCGACCGCAGGCCGGGTCGGTCGGCGTGGCTCCGGGTGCCGCCCCGGGCACCGTGCCGAGCACCGGGTCCCGGTCGGCCGGAGATCCGTTCCCGGCGCCGTCCGGGCCGGAGTCGCCGTCCGCGCCGGAGTCGTCCTCGGAGTCCTCCGAGTTTCCGCCCGGCCCGTTGGCGCCGCCCGGCGCGCCCAGGCCGCCGAGCCCGCCGCCGCCGCTTCCGCTGCCGAAGAAGATGCCGGCCCAGCCCTTCTTGAACACGCCGTCGACCGGCTCCCGACCGGTGGACTCGGGCAGGAAGGAGCGGGCCAGATCGTTCCAGGTGATCATCGGCACGATGGCGTCCACCCGCTTGTCCTGCGCGGCCAGCAGCAGGGCCAGGCCGCCGCCGTACGAGCCGCCGACGACACCCACCCGGGGGTCACCGGCCGCGTCCTTGCGGATGTCCGGCCGCTCGGCGAGCCAGTCGAGCAGCCGGGAGGCGTCCCGTACCTCGTAGTCGGGGTTGTCCAGGTGGATCTGCCCGCCGCTGCGCCCGAACCCCCGGGCGGTGTACGTCAGCACGGCGTACCCCAGGTCGGCCAGGTCCTCGGCGTCGGAGGAGACCGAACGCTTCGTACCGCCGAACCCGTGCGCGAGCAGCACCGCCGGCGCCGGCCGGGCGGCGCTCGCCCCCTCCGGCAGGTAGAACGTGGTGTCCAGGTCGACCGGCTGATCGCCGTTCGGTCCGGACCGGACGGTGATCATCGAGTCCGTTGTGGAGTAGGACGTCCGCTCCGGCCAGACCGCCCAGCCGACCAGCGCCGCGAGCAGCACGACCACGGCCCCGCCGGCCACCACCCGCCGCCGGGTCAGGCGGATTCGCCACCGCCGGGCCGGCGGGGTCGGGCCGGCGGCGTCCGGTCGGTCCGGCCCGGCCGGGCGCAGGGCACGGCGCAGCCGCGCCAGCAGTGGGGAAGGCATGGGCACACCGTACGGCGCCCAGCCTGAGGGTTGGCTGAGATCCGCCGTACGTCCGTCCGGCTGGCCCGTTCGGTGCGGACGGGTGGTCGTCCGCGCCGGGCGAGGCGGTATCCGGCGAGCCATATTCGGATCCTGTGAATTCCGATCTTTCGGTGCACCAGCCATTAATCGATACATGCGACTAGGCAACTATGCACAACGAGTCACATTTTCGGTCACCGGGTGTTACCTGTACCCAAGTGACGCATAACTGACTGCTCGACCTGGATCGTCCGGGTCCTGAGTCCATTAGTTTTCCGGTCCGGTGGACGGGACCGGCGGCCTCCCCACGCCCTCCACCAGATCGCACCCCTTGCCGATGGAGATGGACGATGACAGTTACCGCGCAGCGGTCTCGGCGCGTGTCGAAACGGACCGGTGTGGTGCTGCGAGTGCTCCTCGCGGTCGCCCTGCTGGTGCCGATCGGCGTGCTGTTCAGCTCGCACTGGCAGACCAACGACGAGCGGCGGTCGTACGCGGACCGGGAACGGCACGGCGTCGAGTACCTTCGTTCGCTCGGGCCCGTGACGGTTGCCCTGGTCGACGCGCAGTCGAGCGCGGTGGCGGGTCGGTCGGGCGCCCGGGAGGCGCTGCGGAGTGCGGTCGACGCCACCAGCGCGGTGGACGTCCGGTACGGCGCCGAACTGCGGACCAGCGACCGCTGGGCCGGGATACGCGCCAAGATCGAGGCACTGCCGGACCGTACCCCGACCGATCCGGCGACGGCGTCGGCGGCGTACAGCGAGGCCGGCGACCTGCTGCTGGCCCTCTACGCGAAGGTGCGGGAGAGTTCCGGGCTCGTCCGCGACCCGGAATCGGATTCGTACCACCTGCAGGACGCCGTGGCCGAGGAACTGCCGGAGGCCCTGGTCGCGGCCGGCCGCCTCGCCGACCTGACGGTGATGGCGGCGAAGCGGCCGGCGTCCGATCGGCTGCGCACGGCCAGTGAGATGGCGCTGGCCCGCGACGCCGTGATCGAACCCGCGAGCGACCTGGTCAGCGGCCTGCGGGTGGCAGTCGAGAACACCGAGAGCCGGACCCTGGGCGGTAACCTGCTCCGTCGGCTCGACGGCTATCAGCGCGCGGTGGAGGCGTTGTCCGGCCTCACCGCGGATCCGAGGCGTGCGGATCCGATCCAGGTGAGCACCGCCCGGTCGTCGGCGCACCTGTCGGGGGCGGAGCTTTCCACGATCATCCTGTCCGAGCTGGACATCCTGATCCAGGAGCGCGCCGACGAACTGACCGACCAGGGGTTGATCGCGGTCGGCGCGCTCGCCCTCGCGGTGCTAATGATCGTGGCCCTGGCCGCCGGCATCGTGATCGCGGGCCGGACGACCCGCCCCGGCTTCGCCTACCTGGGTGAGCCCGGCATCATCCCGCCGGGCTCGGCCCAGCCCGGCGCGGTGCCCGAGGTCGGACCGCCGCTGGGCGGGCCACCACTGGCCGAACCACCGCCCGTCATCGCCTCGCCGCTGGCCGGGCCGTCGGTGCTGCCCGAGCGCCGGCCGTACCGGCCGGACCCGGCCGGCGAGCCGAGCCGACGCCCGCTGCCGGACTGGCCGGACCCGGTCCCCGCCGGGCAGGCCAATCCGGCCATGCCGGGAGGCCCGGACGGTCAGCCGGCGCACTGGGGACGTCCCGATGCTGCTCGGTAGGCTGCGGATCCGGGGAAGACTCGCCCTGCTCGTCATCATCCCGCTGCTCAGCACCATCGGCCTTGCCGTTCCGGTGCTGGTCGACCGGATCGACTCGGCCAGGAAGGCGGCCGACACCGCGGACTCGGTACGCCGCGCCGGCCGGGTCGGCACCCTGGTGCAGGAGCTGCAACTGGAGCGCCTGCTGTCGATCGGCTACCTGCTGAACGCCGTCGACCGGTCCGAACTGGTCAAGCAGACCGCCCAGGTCGGGGACCGGCTCGCCGACCTGCGCGCCGAACTCGGCGACGAGACGACCCCGGAGATCGAGACCGCCCTCGGTACCGTGCAGCGGCTCACCGACCTGCGGCTCGGCGTACTCGCCCGGCGGATCAGCCCGGACGAGGTGATCAACGGGTTCGGGCACACCCACACCACGCTGATCGAGTCGTTGCGGCTGACCCGGACCGCGGACGCGAACACGCCCGAGGGGCGTCAGATGATCGCGCTGGACGCGGTGCTCCGGACCGACGAGGGAATCAGCGCCGCCGGCACCCTGATCGTGCTGGTGGTCGGGACGGAAAGCCCGTCCGCCGGCACCGCGTACGTGGCCAACATGTCCCGGTTGCAGGCTAATCTGGCCCGGTTCCGCGGCTTCGCGACACCGGCCCAGAACGAGCTGTACGGACTGGTGGAACGGGCGGTGGCGGCCAGGACCAGCCCCGAGTTCCTCAGCGTCGGCTCACTCAACCCGACCAGCGCGGCCATCGGATTCTCCCTGGACCGGTTGTTCCCGGCCGTCTCCTCGCTGACCACTCTCGGCCAGTTCATCGAGAAGAAGATCGTCGCCGACGTGGTCGCCGAGGTGACCGAACAGCGCCAGCGGGCCATCGCCGGCGCGTACACCGTGGGGCTGCTGGTGCTGCTCATCATCGCGCTGATGATGCTGCTCAGCCTGGCCGTGGCCCGCACCGTCGCCCGGCCGTTGACCCGGCTGACGGTCTCCGCCGACCGGATGGCCCGGGTCGCCGAGGCGGAACTGGTCCGGATCGTCGACGACGAGTCCGAGTCGCCCGACCCGATCCGGCTCGACCCGGTGGACGTACGCGGACGGGACGAGATCGGCGACCTGGCCCGGGCCTTCGAGCGGGTGCAGGGTACGGCCGCCCGACTGGTCGAACGGCAGGCCGCCAGCCGACGGAACGTGGCCCAGATGTTCGGGCACGTCGGACGGCGTACCCAGAACCTGGTCGGCCGGCAGATCGCGCTGATCGACCGGCTGGAGCACCAGGAGACGGATCCGGGCCGGCTCCAGCACCTGTACCGGCTCGACCACGTCTCCAGCCGGCTGCGCCGCAACGCCAGCAGCCTGGTCGTGCTCTCCGGCGGAGCCGGCGGGGACGGGCACGTGGCTCCGCTCCCGCTCGGCGACGTGGTCCGGCTGGCACTCGGTGAGATCGAGGACTACACCCGGGTCGACGTGCAGGTCCGGCTCGATGTCGCGGTGGCACCGGGGGTCATCGGTGACCTCGCGCTGACCCTCGCCGAGCTCATGGAGAACGCCACCGCCTTCTCCCCGCCGCACACCCGGGTGACGGTGCTCGCCGAGGTCATGCCCGGTGGGGTACGACTCAACCTGGTCGACCACGGCATCGGCATGTCGCCGGAGCGGATGGCCGAGGAGAACGCCCGGTTGACCCGACGGGAGCGGCTCGACCTCGTTCCGACCGAGGTACTCGGACTGTTCGTGGTGGGTCGACTCGCCCGTCGACACGGTTGGCGGGTCACCCTGTCCGGGACCACGCCCGGCGGCGGGGTGACGGTGGGCCTCGAGATCGACGACCACCTTCTGATCACCCGCCACCCGGAACCGCCGGTGGTGGCGGCCAGGGCATCGGTGCCGCAGACGCTGCCCGTCCGGCCGGTCAACGTCCCCGAGGCCAGCCCGCCGATGGCCCCGGTGCCGGGTCGGCTCCCGGTGGAGGACCCGATCCAGAGGCCGGACGTCCCGCCGAGGCCGAACCTGGCCCCGAGGCCCGACATGATGCCGATGGCTCCGAGGCCGGACGTAATGCCGATGGCTCCGATCCCGGAGCTGGTGCCGGCGGCGGCCTCGACAGCGCCGGTGTTCGACGCCGAACTGATCAGTCGGGCGACCCGCTCACTGGCATCCGGCCGACCATGGAACGCCTTCCTGACCCGGTCGCCCGAGAGCACCGGGACGGACGTCACGGGCCAGCCGGCCACCGCGCCCCACGGGGAGGCTCCCGGACACCCGGAGCTTCCGGACCTCGGGAGGCGGCCGGACGCACCGGTGCAACCCGACGCCCCGGATCGGCCGGATCGGGCTGGCCAGCGCAGCGGTGCGCCCGGCCAGCCGGCATCGACCGGACCGGCGGTGGGTACCGCCGACAGCGGCCCGGGACCTGCGGCATCGGGCCCCGGCACCGGGCTGCGCCAGCGGGTCCCGGGCGCCCAACTCCCCGCCACCGGCCGCAAGAGCCGGCCCGAACCGACGCCGGCCGACCCGTCGGTGGTCCGGGCCCTGATCGAGGAGTTCGAGGCCGGGGTACGCCGGGCGCAGCGCGAGCAGCAGTCCCGGCCGCCCGCCCCTCGACCGACGCCGGAGTACGAGGGTGGGCGGCTGGAGCCCGGCAGCCCACGGCCGGCGCAGGCCGAAGTGCGGGTGGAGCACGGCGACCCGCAGGCCGGCGCGCAGGCGAAGCCCGGTGACCCCCGGCCCGACCAGGCGGGGTTCCGACCCGATCACGGCACCCCGGCACAGCCGGAACCCGGTGGCTCCCAGCCGGAGCAGGCTGACCCGCGGCCGGCGACGACGGCAGCCCGGTCCAACGGGGTGGGAGCGGCGGAGACCACCGCTACCGGACCTGCCGCCGTCCCGCCGCGACTCAACCGGCGGGTCCCCGGCGCGAATCTGAGCATTCCGGCGCCTGCCACCCCGCCCGGCCAGGCATCACCCACCATCGCGACCGCCACGCCGGACGATCCTGACCGGGCGCGCGAGTTGATCATGCAATTCGAGTCCGGCGTCGCCCGCGCGCTGAACGAAGTCCGTTCAGACAACCGCCACGAAGAGGGAACCCCACGATGAGCACTCCCTTCATCCGTTTGGAACAGGACCAGCAGGGAAACGGCACCGGCGAACTGAGTCAGGAGGCGCGCACCTTCAACTGGCTGCTCGACTCGTTCACGTCCGGCACTGCCGGCGTACAGGAGGCGATCGCGGTCTCCTCCGACGGCCTGCTGATGGCCATGTCGTCGATCAAGGACCGGTCCAACGCCGAGCGACTCGCCGCAGTGGTGTCCGGGATGACCAGCCTGGCCAGTGGAGCCGCAAACTGGTACACCCTGGGGGCGCTCAACCGGGTCGTGGTGGACATGACCGACGGCTACCTGCTGGTCAGCGCGATCAGCAGCGGCTCGGTCCTGGGGGTGGTCGCCGACCGGTCGGCCAACCTCGGCACCGTCGCCTACGAAATGACCCTGTTCGCCGGTCGGGCCGGAGGCGCGCTCACCCCTCGGCTCATCGTCGAGCTGAAGAACTCCGTGCAGTCGTGATCGCGGGTGGTGCGGTGTCCGGTCCGCTCAGCCGTACATCGCAATACGCCCAC
Source organism: Plantactinospora solaniradicis (assembly GCF_042658085.1). NCBI lineage: Bacteria > Bacillati > Actinomycetota > Actinomycetes > Micromonosporales > Micromonosporaceae > Plantactinospora > Plantactinospora solaniradicis. The sequence goes on from NZ_JBHSPR010000001.1 coordinate 842,919, forward strand.
CGACGGAGCGAGGAGGTGCCGTGACCGAGCGAAGCGAGGGAACCAGCCGGACCAGTCCCGTAAGTCACGGTGCCGACGAGCGCAGCGAGGAGGTGCCGTGACCGAGCGAAGCGAGGGAACCAGCCGGACCAGTCCCGTAAGTCACGGTGCCGACGAGCGCAGCGAGGAGGTGCCGTGACTTGGCCTGCTGCGGACGAGGTGCCGGAGCCGGAACCAGAGCCGGAGTCGGATGTGCTGCCGACGGTCCGGATCCGTCCCTACCTCCGGGCCGCGCTGCCGGAGCCGGAGCCCGAGCCGGAGGCCGACACCGGGGAGATCCCGGTGCTCGACCCGGTGCCGACCGGGTTACGTCCGTTCGTACTCACCGCTGGGCGGGTGTCCGGGATCGATCCGGCGATCGGGCTGGAGACGCAGGTTACCGCCAGATACGAGAGTGGTGCCTGGACCAGCCCGCCGGTCACCCGTCTCTCGTCGGAACTCCAGGACATCGTCGCGCTGTGCGTCGAGCCGATGTCCGTGGCGGAGATTTCCGCACGGCTCCGGATGCACCTCGGCGTCACCAAGATCCTGGTCGGTGACCTGCGGGCCGCCGGCCACCTCGACGTACACGTCTGCGACGTCGAGGATGCCCACGACCCCGACCTCATTATGCGAGTGATCGATGGACTTCGTGCGATCTCCTGACTGGCCGGCGTCCCCGCCGGCCGGCCCATTGGCCAACAGCGCGCCCGGACGCTACGGCAGCCCGGCGGGGTACGGCGTCCAGGCGGGGCGGATGCCACCGCCGGTCGGGTACCCCCAACCCGCCCGCCAACAGCCACGCCACGCCCGCGAGTCGGACGGCGATCCGGTGGCGGCGCACCGGTCCGAGCAGCGACGCGGTTCCACCGCGCCGATCCCGGTGAAGATCCTCATCGCGGGTGGCTTCGGCGTCGGCAAGACCACCACGGTCGGCGCGATCTCGGAGACCGCCCCGCTGACCACCGAAGCGGAGATGACCACGGCCGGGATCGGCGTCGACGACCCCGGCACCCGCTCCGACAAGACGACCACCACCGTGGCGATGGACTTCGGCTGCGTCACCATCGACCGCAGCCTCAAGCTCTATCTCTTCGGTACGCCCGGCCAGTCGCGGTTCGGCTTCATGTGGGACGACCTGGCCCGGGGCGCGCTCGGTGCCCTTGTGGTGGTGGACAGCTCCCGGCTCGACGACTGCTACCCCGCCATCGACTACTTCGAGCGCGCCGGGCTACCGTTCGTGGTCGCGGTCAACGCGTTCGACGGGCAGATCGCGCACGACCTCACCGCGATCCGCTGGGCGCTGGCGATCGGAGAGCACGTCCCATTGGTCCAGTTTGACGCCCGCGAGCGGCTTTCAGTACGCGATGCCCTACTGATCGTGCTGGATCGGGCCCTGGATCGAGCGATCCGGGAGCGGGAGACTTAGCCCGCGACGGTCCGGCCAATTCGGTCGACGGTTGGGCCGGGGAAGGTGACACCATGAGGGGCGAACTGGACGACGCGCTGGCACGGATGGAGCGTCGCGAGGCGTTGCAGCGACGGCGGGCCCAGGAGGCGGCGGCGGCCCGGCCCGGCTCACCCGTCGACGAGGTGATCGAGGCCGTACAGCGGGTTGTCGCCGAACATCGGGCATTGGCGGTCACGATGTGGGTCGCCGACGGCCCGAGCATTTCGGCCATGCACGTCGCCTGGACGGACGGAATGGTGACGGTACGGCCGGCGGCCGAGCCGGCGTTGCCGACCGCCGGCCAGCCGCCGCATTCCTGGCCGATGTCGGTCAAGACAGTGCCAAGTTGGGCAGCGCCCGAGGATCCTCCGGCGCCCGACGCCGCCGCCCGGCTGGCCGACCTGATCCGGCGGGACCCGTCCCTGCTCGGCCCGGACGACCACCAGCCCTGACCGGCCGGGCCGCACCATTGCCGCCGGGGCTGGCTCCTGGCCGGTACTCTCGGCCGGTGACGGGTCCGGATCTCACTCTCACCGCCAATCTGCGTCCGGCTGCCCTGGACGCGCGGCGGGGCATCGTCCGGCTGCACCCGGAGGTGCTGACCGCGCTGGGTCTGCATCCCGGCGATCCGGTCCAGCTCACCGGGCGCCGCACGACCGCCGGGATCGTGGCCCGGGCGGAGCCGACCGCGAGCCGGGCGCTGCTCTACGCCGACGACCTGATCCTCGGCAACCTCGGTGTCCGGGACGGCAGCCAGGTGACGGTCGCACCCACCCCCGTGGTGGCCGCCCGGCGGGTCATCCTCACCGGGCCGCCGGAGATCACCGCCGCCGTCTCGCCGGAGATGCTCCGCCTCGCACTGCTCGGCAAGATGGTGACCACGGGCGACGACGTCTCGCTGCTGCCCCAGGACGTACTTCCGGACGCGGCGGTCCGGACCCTGGTCGAGGCCGCCCGGCGCAGCCTGGCCAACACCGTCGGCTACGCGTGGACGAGCACCCTGCTCACGGTCACCTCGGCGGATTCCACGGCCGGACCGGCCGGTACAGCAGGTGCGGCCGGTACGGGCGCCGCCGGGGCTAGCACCGGACCGGGATCGGGGCGGATCGTCTCCGTACTGGTCACGATGGACACCGTGGTGGGCTGGCAGGACGGCCACCTCACCCACGGCACCGACCCGGCCGAGGTCCGGGCGGTGACCGGGGCCGGTTCTCCGGCCGCACCGGACCCGGACCCGGCGCCGGGGCTGGACGAACTGCCCGGACTGCGGGCGCAGGCGGAGGAACTCACCGAACTGCTGGACCTCGGCTTCCACCACCGCGAGGTGCTGGGAAGGCTGGGCACCACCGTGTCGCTCGGCGTGCTGATCACCGGGCCCGCCGGTTCGGGCAAGTCCGCGCTGGTCCGGGCGGTCGCCAGTTCGGTAGGCGCCCGGGTGGCCGCCCTCTGGGCGCCCGAACTCGCCGCGCTGACCAACGACTCCGCCGCCCGCCGGCTCCGGGAAACCGTCCGGTCCGTCCAGGACAGCCCGCCGGCGGTGCTGCTGGTCTCCGACGTCGAGGCGCTGGCCCCGCGCGACGTCCCCGGACCGATCGGTACGGTGTTCCGCCAACTGCTCACCGAGACGGTACGGACCGGAACCGCGGTGATCTGCACGACGAGTCGCCCGGAGGCGGTGGACCCGTCGTTGCGCGCTCCCGACCTGCTCTCGCTGGAGATCGCGGTCCCGCTGCCGGACGCGGCGCTGCGCCGGGAGCAGCTGACCGTGCTGACCCGGGGTATGCCGCTCGCCGAGGACGTCCGGCTGGACGAGGTGGCCGCCCGTACGCCGGGGTTCGTCGCCGCCGACCTGGCCGCACTGGCCCGGGAGGCCGGGGTACGCGCCGCGTTGCGCCAGAAGGCGGCGACCGCGCCGACGGTGGCGATGGCCGACTTCTCGGCGGCGCTGGAGGTGGTCCGGCCCACCTCGATGGCCGAGTCCTCGATGTTGGAGTTGGCCGACGTCACCCTCGACGACGTGGGCGACATGGTCGAGGTCAAGGAGATGCTGACCGAGTCGGTGCTGTGGCCGCTGAACTATCCGGACACGTTCGCCCGGCTCGGCGTACAGCCACCGCGCGGGGTGCTGCTCTACGGCCCGCCCGGATGCGGAAAGACCTTCCTCGTCACCGCACTGGCGGGTACCGGCCGGGCGAACGTGTTGTCCGTGAAGGGCGCGGAGCTGCTGTCGAAGTGGGTGGGCGAGAGCGAACGGGCGGTCCGGGAACTCTTCCGGCGGGCCCGGGACGCCGCGCCGACGCTGGTCTTCCTCGACGAGGTGGACGCCCTGGCTCCGGTACGCGGGCAGGCCACCGACGGCGGCACCACGGACCGGGTCGTCGCCGCCCTGCTCACCGAACTCGACGGAGTGGAGCCGCTGCGCAACGTGGTGGTGATCGGCGCGACTAACCGGCCGGATCTGGTGGATCCGGCGCTGCTCCGGCCGGGCCGGCTGGAGCGCGGGGTCTACGTGCCTCCGCCGGACGCCGCCGCCCGGGCCGAGATCCTCCGCGCGGCCTCCCGGTCGGTGCCGCTCGACGCCGAGGTGGACCTGGCCACGCTGGCCGAGGACCTGGACGGTTTCTCCGCGGCCGACTGCGCGGCACTGGTCCGGGAGGCGGCGCTCGCGGCGATGCGCGAGTCGTTGGAGGCGACCACGGTCAGCGCCGCGCACGTGGCCACCGCCCGGACCCGGGTCCGGCCCTCGCTGGATCCGAGCCAGGTCGCCTGGCTGGCGGCGTACGCGGCGCAGCGCTGAGGACGTCGTCGAGCGGGCGGCGGGGACGTGGACCTGCAACGGCGTACCATCGCCGTCGATCCGCTACGCGGTGGAGGCGCCCCCGAACGAGAGCCGGCCGGGGGCCGTGGACGACAGTCGGCCGGGGCCGTGGACGGCGGTCGGCCGGGGGCCGTCGGAACCCGGCTCGATCGTCACCAGGCGCCGGCCACGTCCTCGTTGACCCCGAGCCGGATCTCCGCGCGGACCGCCGTACCGTCCGGTCCCAGCACCGCGCCACAGCGGCGCAGCAGGTTGAGTGCCGGAAGGTTGTCGGCGCGGGTCTCGGCCACCACCATCCGGGCCCCGGCCTGGATCGCCTCGGCGAGCAGCAGGCGTAACGCGATCAGTCCGATGCCCTGCCCCCGGGTCGACTTGCCGAGCCACATTCCCGTCTCCAGCGTGCCCGGTTCGGCGTGCCGCCCCAGCCTGGCCATCCCCACCACGTCGCCGTCCTGCACGATCGCGTACATCAGGTTGCCCCTCGGCCCGTCCAACCCGGCGTAGTTCTCCCGGTGGAACGCCCGGAACGCGTCGCGCCGGGCCTGCGACCAGCCGGCCGGAGCCTCGACCGGCGGCATCACCTCGTCGGGCTCGGTCTCGGCGACCGCCACCGACAGTAATGGCTCCAGATTCTGCTCGTCTACCGGCGTCAGCCGGACCTCACGGGTCACGAACCGATGTTTCTCGCCCGGCCGACGCCGCGTCCACCGGTTTGGCAGACCCGCTCCGTTCGGGCCACGCCTTTCAACCGGGTGTCCACCTCGCTGACTGGCTGGTCGTACCGCAACGACGCCGCCCGGTTTCTCCGCCGAGGCCGCCCGGTGCCGGGTACGACCCCGGCCGGCGTGCCGGGGCCGCCTTTCGGCAGGCGACGGTCCCGTCGGTCAGACTCGGGGACCGCAGGCCGCCCGCCCCCCGCGCCGGGTGCGAGTTCCCCGACTCCGCGCGGACCCGACGGGGGGCGGCGCCGCTGCGAACCCACGCGGTCAGGAGGCGCCGATGCTCGTCGCGATCTCCTCCGGCAGCGGGTACGGCCGCTCGCCGGGGAGCAGGGCGGTGGCGCCAGCCCGGTCGCCGTCCCGCAGCCGACTCCCGACCGCGTACGCGATCGGCGTGACATCGCTGATTCCGACGATCCACTCGTCGACGTACCGCCCGACGGCCTCGCCGCTGAGGCCGACCTGCAACGACCGGTGGGGCAACGGCCTCAGGTCCAGCGAGCGTTCCGGATCCCACTGCACGCGTACCGGGCTTGCCTTGAGTTGTCTCGCCCAGGCCGTACGGCTCTCGTGACGGTCACCGTCGTAGTGGCTCAGGCATGCCCGGCGCAGCGCCCACTCGAACCCGCTACGGGTGATCTCGACCGCCAGCACGTGTTCCTGATCGGGCTTGGCGGCCCACCCACACCGGTACATCATCCAGAGGAAGGACGGCTTGATCCAGGTCATCCGCTCCCGCTTGAACGGCGCCACGAAGCGGCCGTGCGCCAGCGCCGGGCGGGCGATCGACGCCGGATAGGCCTGGTAGACGGTGATCGTCTTCTCGGTGTAGCAGGCCCGGACCTGCCGCAGTGGCACTGACACAAGCCGATCTTCGCTGGCCGATCCGCCACCCGCCACCACGTTTCCGAGCCGCGCGCATGCACTCCGCACCCGAGCCCCGCACCCGAGCCCGGCGTCCGAGCCCGGCGTCCGAGCCCGGCGTCCGAGCCCGGCGTCCGAGCCGGGGCGCCTGCGCCGCTCAGTCCTGCTCGAAGCCGCACAGCACGGCGGTCGCGTCGTCGTACCGCTTGAAACCGGAACGACGCTGGCCGTCCCCGGCCTCGGCGAGCCGGACCCGCCGGATCAGCTCACCTGGCCCGGCCTCGCTGAGCACGTCGAGCAGGCCGCGCCAGTCGAAGAGGCCGAACTGCTCGACCGCGACCGAGGCACCGTCGGTGAGCAGCGCGGCCCGCCGGACCCGGTCCGGTCCGTGCAGCGGCAGGCTGCCGGCGACCGCGTGGTACGCCGCGTCGGGATTCGCGGCGGCGACCCAGTATCCGTGCGTCTGGTTCATCTGCTCCCGTTGCAGCGCCACCGCCCGGCGGAACCGGGTCGCCCGGTCCAGCTCGCCACCTGCGCCGGCCACCGTCAGCGCCTTCTGCCGCAGGTCGGCCATTGCCGTCCGCAACCGGTCGTCGGAGACCACCTGTACCCGCTCGCCACGGTCGAGCACCAGCGGGCTGTCACAGAGCACCAGGTAGTCGATGTGGTCCCCGCCGTACCGGAGCAGGCAGACCGTTGCCGACGGGGTGCCGGGATGGTCCAGGTCGCACCTGCCGCCGTGGTCGGCGCGTACCGCCAGGATCGCCGCAGCCAGGTTGCCGGTGAGCGCGGCGGCGGGCCGATCCGCGGCGGCCAGGCCGATCCGCGCGGCGAGTTGCCGGACGTACCAGACCGGTCCGTGTACGCAGCCGGTGTCGAAGCCGTCCGGCACCGTCGCGCCGTCGAGTACGCCGACCAGTCCGCCGTACCGGAAGACGTGGTCCTCGTTTTCGAGACGGCCCGGCGCGGGCTCGGAGGCCGAGCAGACCCGCATCATCGGCTCGACTCCGGCTGGTCGAGGCCCGGCAGTGTCATGGCGGCTCCCGGCGGTGCGACGGGTCGGTCATCTCCCTGTCTACCGCGAATCGACCTCCGGCCCGCCCCGAATCGACCCGGCCGTCGACGTCCCCGGACCGGTGAGGCTCGAATTCCGCCCGCCGATGTCCGGATCGGGCCGGCCGGCGCTGTCCCGACCGAATCGCCCGATCGAATCGCCCGACCGGGTCGCCCGATCGGGCCAGCCGTATCCCGGCAACCTGGCGCCCCCCGGCTGAGCTGGGCGGTAGCGTCGGTTGCGGGGGGCTTTCGCGAGGGGGAACGCAATGTTGGAGCACCTGCACCGGATGGGCCTGCGCGCCGAGCACATGTACATGGCCGGCGGCGTCAGCATCGGGCTGTCGTTCCTGAGCTGGATGCTGTCGAAACAGATGGAGAACGCCGGGATCGACCGGGCCGACCGGTGGGGGATCTTCATCGGCGAGTGGGCGCCAACCTTCATCGCGCTCGGCAACGGGCTGCGCACCTACGAGAAGTGACCCGGGTTCGGCGGCGCGGAGTCCACGCCGCCGAACCCGGACTCACCCGGCGGGGACCATGACTCCTCAGCGGCGGCGGTTACGGCTCCTGGCCGCTCGCAGTCGGCGCAGCCGGGCGACCAGCATCGGCTCGGCGGCCAGCGCGGCCGGGTTGTCGAGCAGTCCGTTGAGGAGTTGGTAGTACCGGGTCGAGGAGAGATCGAAGGCGTCCCGGATCGCCTGTTCCTTCGCGCCCGCGTGTTTCCACCAGCGCCGCTCGAAGGCCAGGATCTCCCGCTCCCGCTCGGACAGTGCGGGGGCACCGGCCGGCGCCGGCACGGGCGGTTCGGGCGGTTCGTCCGAACCGGAGGCGGGCGCGGAACGGGGCTGCGGTACGTAAGCACCCCGGCCCGGACGTCCGACCACGGCAGCGTCATCGCCCACTTCGCCGTCGGCCGCTTCGTTGTCGCCCACTTCGTGGTCGGCCACATCATTCACTTCGCGGTCGGCCACATCATCGTCGGCCGCGTCGTCGTCGGCCGGAGCAGAGGCGTTCCTCATGGTGCTCCTCCGGGCTGGGTGGCACGACCTGCGAACAGCCACATCAGCCTACCGACGACCCGCCAAGACCGCACCGGCCGCCACCCGGCGACGGCCACTCCAGACCCGCGACGGCCGTCGGGGACGGCGCCCCCCGGCCGCCGCCCCCGACACCCCGCCCCCGATACCGCCCTGACTCAGGTGATGTCCCGGCGGCGCATCGACCAGATCGCAGCCCCGAGCACCAGCACCAGCGAGACGGCGAGCAGGATCGACGAGTTCTGCCAGGTGATGTCGAACGTCGCCGGTCGACACTCACCGCTGAACGACGCCTGGCAGGCGTCGAAGTTCCGCAGGGTGACCTTCTTGTCCATCCAGGCCAGCAGGTACGTCGGCAGCAGCCACACCTCGACGAACTTGACCTGGGCCATGCCCAGCACGATGCCCAGGCCGAACTGTCCGACCACCATCACCCCGAGCACCCCACCGAGGGCGAGCGCGGTGTGCCGGCCCAGCGAGGCCAGCCCGAAGCCGAGCGCCCCGGCCACCAGCACCAGGGTCAGGCCACGCAGCCCGGTCAGGCCGATCGACTGCCAGACTCCGGAGGTCATCCGCTCGGTGCTGCCCCGATAGGTGGCGGTCGCCCAGAACGCCGCCGTCCACGCTGCCGCGGCGACCACGGTCACGCCGAACAGGGCGGAGAGCAGCGCACCGAGCTTGGTCAGCAGCACCCGGATCCGTTGCGGTCGCCAGAGCAGCAGGTTCATCATGCCGCCGGTGCTCCACTCGGCGCCCACGAAGGAGGCGCCGGCGATGAACGCGACCAGGGCGAGGACGGCCGTGAACGCGGTGAGCATGCCGGCGAACTCGTCGCGGAACTCGAAGGTGGCCGGCAGGTGCCACTCGGACCGGAAAACCTCCCGGGGTGGCGGCTGGATCAGCGAGCAGTCCTCGGGGAACGCGCCCTCGGGGGCGTTGCCGGCGGCCTTCGCCTTCTCGCACTCCTGCCGGTGCTGCTGGGCGAACTCGATGTTCTGCTGGTACTCCCGGTCCGCCGCGCGTTCCGCCGAGGCGACCTGGGCGGGCCCGATCTTCTGGTTGGTGAAGAACATGCCGACCGCGACGGCGACCAGCACGAGCAGCCCGGCCAGGGTCAGGTAGCGGACGAACCGCCGCTTGCGGAGCCGGCGCAGTTCCGTGGTGTAGAGGTTCACACTCCCCACCCCCCGGCGGCGGAGTCGGACGAGGCGGATCCGGCAGGTCCGTCGAGCACCACGGACTGGTCCACCTGCCGGTTCTGGCCGGGTACCGGAGTGGTGCCGGTCAGTTCCAGGAAGACGCTCTCCAGGTCGACCTCCACCGGGGCCAGCTCGCTGATGAACAGGTCGGCGCCGGCGAGCGTACGGGTGACGGCGGAGGGCTTGTCCACGCCGTACACCAGCAGGTGGTCGTCCTGCATGGTGATCCGCGCACCGGACCGGGTGAGCAGGTCGGCGGCGGCCGGCAGGTCGGTGACCGCCTCCAGCCGGACCCGCAGGCCACCGCCGGAGTGTTGGGCCAGCACCGCGGAGACCGGGCCGAAGGCGACCCGGCGCCCCAGCGAGATGATGGTGACGGAGTCGCAGATCAACTGCACCTCGCCGAGGATGTGGCTGGAGAGCACCACCGTCATCCCGGAGGAGGCGAGGTTGCGCATCAACGTGCGCATCTCCCGGATCCCGCCCGGGTCGAGCCCGTTGGCCGGCTCGTCGAGGATCAGGAGCTTCGGCTCCTTCAGCAGGGCGGAGGCGACGGCGAGCCGCTGCTTCATGCCCAGCGAGTAGGTCTTGACCCGGTCCTTGGCCCGCTCGCGCAGGCCGACCAGTTCCAGTACCTCCGTCACCCGGCGCTCGGGCACCCCGCCGGCACCGGTCAGCAGCGAGAGGGTGTCCCGGGCGGAGAAGTGCGGGAAGAACTGAGGGCTCTCCACGATCGCGCCGACCTGGCGGGCGACCGTGGGCAGCGCCGCCGGGACCTCCTGACCGAGGATCGCCATCCGGCCGCCGTTCGGACGGATCAGCCCGAGCAGCGTACGCAGCGTGGTGGTCTTGCCCGACCCGTTCGGGCCGAGGAAGCCGTGCACCTGGCCCGCCTCGACCCGCATGTCGAAGCCGTCCAGCGCACGCCGGGTCCCCCGACGTCTACTCCGGTAGGTCTTCTGCAGACCCTCGATCTCAAGTACGGCAGCCATATCGGCCTCTCTCCTCATGTCCGATATCGGCGACACCGTACCACCGCTTTGCACGCTACCGCGTTATACGCGCTACCGGCGCGTCGAAGGGCCAGAGGTGTTAGGAGGGGGCCCTTCTTATACAGAAAGCGATAACAAGGGGCCCTTCCTTACATCTCAGGCGCAGACGACGGTGACGCCGGCGTCCCGGAACGACTGCACGGTGGCCGGGTCGGCGCCGGAGTCGGTGACCAGGGTTTCGATCCGTTCGATCGGGCAGATCCGGGCGAAGGCGTGCCCGCCGAGCTTGGACGAGTCGGCGATGATGACGACCCGCTTCGCGCGGGCGACCATCAGGTTGTTCATCGACGCCTCGCCCTCGTGGTGCGCCGCCGCGCCGAGCTGTACGTCGATGGCGTCCACCCCGAGCAGCGCCACGTCGAGGGTGACCTCGCGGAGCAGGGCCCCGCCGAGCGGGCCGACCAGTTCGAACGACTGTGGCCGGACCACCCCGCCGGCCACCACGATCTTCATCCGGGACCGGACCAGCAACTCGTTGGCGATGTTCAGCGCGTTCGTCACCACGGTCAACTGGGCGCCGTCGGCGCTGCTGTTCAGGTCCGGCCGGACGGCCAGCGCCCGCGCCACCTCGGTGGTGGTGGTGCCGCCGTTGAGTCCGACCACCATGCCCGGGGAGACCAGCGCGGCGGCGGCGGTGCCGATCCGCTGCTTCTCGGCCGAGTGCTTGGCCGTCTTGTAGCGCAGCGGCAGGTCGTACGAGACGCCGTTGGCCACCGCCCCGCCCCGGGTACGCGTGATCATCTGCTGCTGGGCGAGTTGGTCGAAGTCACGCCGGATGGTCGCCTGCGAGACGTCCAGGCGGGCCGCCGCGTCCTCCACGCTGACCCGGCCCGAGTCGGTCAGCAGTTCGAGCAGGGCGTTCCATCTCGCGTACCGGTCCACCGCGAACCCTCCAGGTGCGTACGGTGACGAATTGCGTGCACAATAGTGCGCGAAACGCCCGGCCGCAAAACTCTGCTCTGCGCGAAGCTGCACGCGGTTGCCACAAGCGCGGGTTTTCGCGCAGAATGGCGCGCGAAAGACCGTTAAATTGAGCCGTATTGCGCAGGCCGTACCGCGCCCCAGCGGTGCCCTGCCGGTGCGGGAATCTCGCCCGCGAGGAGCTGCGATGGGCCACGTCGACGCGGAGATCAGCAGTCAGCCCGAATGCTGGCGGCAGGCCGCCGCACTGGCCGCCGGATCCACCGCCGTCCTACCCCGGCCCGGCGAGCGGGTCGCGGTGATCGGCTGCGGCACCTCCTGGTTCATAGCGATGGCGTACGCCGCACTGCGCGAGCGCGCCGGTCAGGGCGAGACCGACGCCTTCCAGGCCTCCGAGTTTCCGCTCGACCGCCCCTACGACCGGGTGGTGGCGATCACCCGGTCCGGCACCACCACCGAGGTCCTCGACGTACTCGGTGCCCTGCCCGGACGGCGGCCCAGCACCGTGATCGTCGGCGATCCCGGCTCCCCCGCCGTGGCCCTCGCCGGGGACACCGTGGCGATGCCGTTCGCCGACGAACGCTCCGTGGTGCAGACCCGCTTCGCGACCAGCGCCCTCGCGCTGCTCCGGGCCCACCTCGGCACCGACATCAGCGCCCTGGCCGCCGACGCGGAGGTCGCGGTACGCGCCCCGCTGCCGTTCGACCCGGCCCGGGTCGAACAGATCACCTTCCTCGGCCGGGGCTGGACCGTCGGCATCGCCTACGAGGCCGCCCTCAAGTGCCGCGAGGCGGCCACCGCCTGGGCCGAGGCGTACCCGGCGATGGACTACCGGCACGGGCCGATCTCGATCGCCGCGCCGGGCCGGGTGGTCTGGGCGTTCGGCGAGATCCCGGACGGGCTGGCCGAGGACATCGCGGCGACCGGGGCGGCGTTCGTGCACAGCCGGACCAACGGCGTACACGCGGTGATCGGCGGCTGGGCCACCGGCCGGCCGCCACTGGACCCGATGGCCGACCTGATCCTGGCCCAGCGCTTCGCGGTGGCCCTCGCCACCGGGCGCGGGCTGGACCCGGACGCGCCCCGGCACCTGAGCCGGTCCGTGGTGCTGGCGTGACCGACGCCGTCCCACCGGTCAGCGATACCACCTTCCCGGTCACCGGGGGCGGTGACCGGACCGGCGAGGTGGTCGTCGCGCTCGACGTCGGCGGAACCGGGATGAAGTGCGCCCTGGTCCGGCCGGACGGCACGACCGAACTCACCGAGCGGCACCACACCCGGGCCGAGCGCGGTCCCGCAGCCGTGGTCGAGAGCATCCTCGACGTCGCCGAGGGACTCACCGGGAAGGCCCGAGCCGGCGGGCTGACCCCGGTCGCGGTCGGCCTGGCCGTTCCCGGAGTGGTCGACGAGGCCACCGGCAGCGCCGTCTGGTCGGCGAACCTGGGCTTCCGGGACGTACCCCTGCGGGAACTGGTCAAGGCGCGGCTCGGCCTGCCGGCGGCACTCGGCCACGACGTACGGGCCGGCGGGATCGCGGAGGCCCGGCTCGGCGCCGGACGGGGTACCCGGCACGTGCTCTTCGTCGCGATCGGCACCGGCATCGCCGCCGCGCAGGTGATCGACGGGTCGGCCTTCGCGGGCGCGCACGGCGCCGCCGGCGAACTGGGCCATGTCGTCGTACGCCCGGAGGGGCCGCACTGCGGCTGCGGCCGGCTCGGCTGCCTGGAAGCGGTGGCCTCGGCCGCCGCCGTCGGACGGCGCTACACCGCGCTGAGCGGGATCCCCGCGACCGCCGCCGAGGTGGTCACCCGGGCGACCGCCGGCGAGGCGACCGCCGGCCGGGTGTGGCGGGAGACGATCGAGGCCCTGGCCGACGGGCTGGCCATCGCCCAGGCGCTGTACGACACCGAGGTCGTCGTGCTCGGCGGCGGACTGGCCGAGGCCGGTGCCGACCTGCTCGACCCGCTCGGGGTCGCGCTACGGCAGCGACTGACCTTCCAGACCGAACCCAGACTGCTGCGCGCGGCGCTCGGCGACGAGGCCGGCTGCCTCGGCGCCGCCCTGCTCGCCCTCGACACCCTGGAGAAGACGTGACCGTTCGGGTTGTTGGCAAGGTGGTAACTCCGACCGGGGTCATCCGGCAGGGTTGCGTGGAACTCGACGGCGACCGGATCTCCGCCGTCGCCGAGTACCCGTCGATCCGGGACGGACACTGGATCGTCCCCGGCTTCGTGGACATCCACACCCACGGCGGCGGCGGGCACACCTTCACCACCGGCGACGCCGACGCGGCCCGGGGCGCCGCCGCGTTCCACCTCGCACACGGCACCACCAGCCTGCTGGCCAGCCTGGTCAGTTCGCCGTACGAGCTGATCCGGGACGCCACGTCGGCGTACGCCCCGCTGGTCAAGGAGGGCGTGCTGGCCGGCGTCCACTACGAGGGGCCGTACCTGTCGGCGGTGCGCTGCGGGGCGCAGAATCCGGAGTTCCTCCGCGACCCGTCGCTCGAGGAACTGTCCGAACTGCTCGCGCTCGGCGACGGCACCATCCGGATGGTCACCCTCGCCCCGGAGTTGCCGGGCGCGCTGGCCGCGATCGAACTCCTCGTCTCCCGGCGGGTGGTGGCGGCGCTCGGCCACACCGACGCCACGTACGAGGAGGCCACCGCCGGGGTGATTGCCGGCGCGACCGTGGCCACCCACCTGTTCAACGGCATGCGCGGGCCGCACCACCGTGAACCCGGCCCGGTGTTCGCCCTGCTCGGATCGCCCAATGTGTTCTGTGAGCTGGTCGCCGACGGGATACACCTGCACCAGGGAACGCTCGCCTTCGCGGCGGGGGTGGCCGGTGCTGACCGGGCCGTGCTGATCACCGACGCGATGGCCGCGGCCGGAATGCCGGACGGCAAGTACGAGTTGGGCGGACAGCCGGTAGTGGTCGCCGACGGCACCGTCCGACTGGCCACTTCGGACTCCTCGCCGGGCGCGATCGCCGGCAGCACCCTCACGATGGACGCCGCGCTGCGCCAGGCGGTGGCGGCGGGCATCCCGATGGTGGACGCCTGCCGGATGGCCGCCGGCACACCGGCCCGGGCGATCGGGCTCGGGGGCCGGGTCGGCGCCCTGATGCCCGGCTGGCGGGCCGACCTGGTGGTGCTCGACGACGACCTGAACGTGACCCGGGTGATGCGCGCCGGAGAGTGGATCGAGTAAGCGGACGGACGGAGGGACGACCACGAGGCGGCCGCCCGATGGCTCCAGGGCAGCGGTGCCGGTCAGGCCACGAGGATGGGAACGTCGTACTTCCGCACCTCGGGGTCGCGGCTGACGAGGGTCAGGTTTTCGCATCGCGCCTGGGCCACCAGGATGCGGTCGAAGGGATCGCGATGTATCGGCGGCAGCCGGCCGGCGACGATCGCGTGATCGGAGCTGACAGGCAACTCCCGGAAGCCGCTGTCCCTGATCCGTTCCGGTAGGTCGGCCGGTTCCTTGAGCTTGCCGATCGACTGCTTGATGGCAGCCTCCCAGACGCTGGCGGCACTCACATGCACGTCCGGCTCGTGGTCCAGTCGCTCCTTGAGTTCATCGGAGAGGGTGGGGTCGTCAGCCAGCCACCAGATCACGACATGGGTATCCAGGAGCAGGCTCACCCGGTCATCCCGAATTCATCAGCGATGGCCTCGTTCACCTCGGGTGCGTCCCAGTCCTCCGCCACTACGAGGCGACCGCGCAGCGAGCCACGGCCGGCACGATTCACCCGCTTGATCAGCGGAACGACCTTTGCGACCGGGGTCCCCGCACGGCTGATGATGATCTCCTCGCCGTGTTCGACCCGGTCGATGATGCGCGAGAGGTTTGTCTTGGCATCGTGGATATTGAACTGGGCGGCGGCGTCGCTCGACATGACTCCTCCTTAGCTAGGAGGTTAGTCCACTACTCCCCGATGCGACAACCACAACTGCTGATCTGAGCCCGACTGCTCCCCGGTTCGGGTGCCACCTGAAGTGATCTCCGGTGCGGATGTCACCTGCCCCTGCCGCCCGGAGTCGTTCCATTGACATCGAGCACGGGCAGGGGAGTGCCATTGAACCGGGACCTGGATCTGCGCGAGATATACGCCGCCTCGGCCGGCCGGCTGGTCGCCCAGCTTTACGGAATAACCGGCGACTTCGCCGAGGCACAGGATGCCGTACAGGAGGCTTTCGCCAAGGCGCTGGCCCGGCGTAGCCGGCTGCGCGGGGTGGACAATCCGGAGGCCTGGCTGCGCCGGGTGGCGATGAACGTCGCCCGGTCCCGCCACCGCCGCCGGATGCTGTTCGACCGGATCGTCCGCTCGGGCCGGCTGCGGCCGGTCGACGCCGTACCGGCGATCTCACCCGACCACGTCGCGCTCGTCGCCGCCCTGCAACGGTTGCCGCGCGCCATCCGGGAGACCGTCGTACTGCACCACATCGGAGACCTCCCGGTCATCGAGGTAGCCAACGTCCTCGGTTGCAGCGTGGAGAGCGTCAAGACCCGGCTCGTCCGTGGGCGCCGGACGCTCGCCGAGCACCTTCAGGACACCGAAAGGGAGAAGAACCATGCCTGACCGCGAACGCACGGACGTCGACCCCGCTGTCTTCGACTTCGAGAGTTTCACCGCCGAGGCGCGGCATGCCTTCAAACCACACTTCGCCGACGTGGTACAACGAGCCGGCCGTCGTCGCGGCGCCGCCCGCGCGGCCGGTGCCGCCATCGTCGCGGTCGGCGTCGCCGCCGGTGGGGGCACCACCCTCGCTCTGAGCGGCGCTGGCGGACCTGGGCCGACGCCGAGCGCCAGCCCGTGGGCGACCCACCCACCGGTGTCCGGCTCGTCGCGGACGCCGGCCCCGCAGCCGAGTTACACCGAGGTCGCTCCCGGAAGTTACGACGTGACGGAGCCCGACGTACCGCTCACCGGGCTGTGGACCGAGTTGCAAGCCGGTGACCTCGACCATCTCTACCTGGAGTACCAGGACTGTGAGGGCGACAACTGCACCCGCATGATCGCGGCCAGCGCCGACCGTGGACGTACCTGGCGCAAGCTGAGGATGCCCGCCGGCCTGGCCACCGATCCGAAGTCCAGATCGATGGTCGCGGTGCACGGCAAAGCCCTGGTGGCACGCGACGCACGGGACCGGCAGTCCCGCTATTCGCCCGCGACCTACTGGACCAGCACGGACGGCGGGGTCACATGGCGTCAGCCGAAGGTACGGGATGTCGACGCGCTGCCCGTCGGCTGGCCGCTCCTCGAGGAGTGGGACGCCCTGGCGGCCTTCGACCCGGCGACCGGCAACATCGCGCGCATCACAAGCGAACTGGACGACATGAGGCCCAATCCCGACGGAACCTTCACGGGCACTCGCAAGGGGCCGGATGCCGCCCCGCCGTTGCGGGTGCCGACCAGCGCGGGCATCTGGAGAACCGCCATCGAGCGCACGCCCATACCGAGCCCGCGGCCGACGGGCTTCCAGCCCGACAGTTGGGTCGTCGTGATGGTCAGCCGGGACGGCGGACGGACCTGGGAAAAGCACCGGATTCCCGAGGTGCTCTATAAGAGGGAGGGGGGCGGTATCAGTCCCGGCGGCATGCACTTGACGACCGCCGACGGTGAAACCCTCTACGCGATCGAGGAGCGCGGCGACAGCGTGCAACTGCACGTCAGCACCGACGGCGCGGCGACCTGGCGGACCGGGGCGTTGGTCGACCTCGACGGGCCGCTTCTCTCCCTGCTGCCGACCGCCGACGGTGCAGTGATCATCGAGAGTGCGACCGACACGTTCCGGAGCACCGACCAGGCGCAGACGTTCACCAGGGTCGGCCCGTCGCTCGGCGCCCGGGCCTATCCGGTCCCGGGCGGCGGCTACGCGATCCCGACCAACAACAACGAGGTCAGCCTCTGGCTCTCGCCGGACGGTGCCAACTGGACATACGTGCCCCGGCCCGACGTGCCCTGACCTCGACCCAGACTGCCGCGTCCCGAGTCCCCCTCGGGGCGCGGCGCTCGGGTTCACCGCCCAGGGGCAGGGACCGTCTACCAGGGGCCCCGGTTGGGCGTACGTAGCGGCGCCGAGGCGGGCGGGGTCGACCGTCGGCTGCCCGGACAGCCGGCGACCGGAGCCCTGCACCCGCCCCGGGCCCTTTTCCGCTTCCGGCCGCCGTGTCCCACGGCGACCAAAAGAGGCTCTAGCTGGTCGCGCCGGTCAGCCGATCGGTGTACGACGCCAGCGCGCCGGCCGTCTCGGTCAGGCTGCCCGTCATCAGGCCGAGTTGTTCGGCGGCCCGGGACCACTGCGAATACTTCGTCGACTTCGCCAACTGGCGGATTTTCAGCATGGAGGCGGCCGACCGGCTCACCCACGAGCTGGCCGGCCTGCCGAGCGAGGTCAAGGACGACGGCGAGGAGGCCAAGCGGTTCGACCTGATCATCCTGCGGCTCCAGCGGGACGTGATCATCGGATCCGGCCGGCAATTCGCCAAGCTCCGCGCCGAGGTGCAAGAGATCGCGTCAGCGCTGCTGGAGCAGACCACTATCCCCGCCATCCGCGCCGAGGTGCGGCTGCTTGACGAGGTGGCCGCCGACGAATGGTGGCAGGACGTCACGCTGCCGATGCTCGAACTCGCCCGCCGACGGATCCGCAACCTCGTCCGGCTGGTGCCGAAGGCGAAGCGCGCCGTTATCTACACCGACTTTTCCGACCAGCTCGACAGCATCACCGAGCTGGAGTTCGTCGGGGTGACCGTCGGCACCGACCGAGAGCGGTTCCGCGAGAGAGTACGGGTCTACCTGCGTACCCACTCCGACCACGTCGCCCTCCGGAAGTTGCGGCGCAACCGGCAACTGACCAGCACCGACCTGGCCGAGCTGGAGCGGATGCTCGCCGAGAGCGGCGTCGGCGACAAGCAGGACCTGGACCAGGCACGGCGGGCCTCCGAAGGACTCGGCGTCTTCGTCCGTAGCCTGGTCGGGCTCGACCGGGAAGCGGCCCGGGAGGCGTTCGGCGAGTTCGTCACCGGCCGTACGCTGAACGCCGCCCAACTCGACTTCGTCAACCTGATGATCGGTGACCTGACCGCGAACGGCGTGATGAAAGCGGAGCGTCTCTACGAGTCCCCGTACACCGGGGTTGCGCCACATGGGCCTGAGACGCTGTTCGGATCGGACGAGGTGGACGAGCTGATCACCATCGTCAACTCGGTCCGGGCGAGGGCGGTCCCGGCGACCGAGGTCGCGTAGTCCGCCGCCCCCGAGGTACTGCACGCCGCCAGCACCGCCACCTCTGCTCAGGGACGCCGCAACGGTGGTCGAGGCGGAATCCCGTCACCGCGAGGCTTCGCGTCATGATTGGGGGGCCTACCAGGATGGGAACCCGGTGCCGGCCGGCGGTAGCGCGGGTGGCGTCGGTCCGGCGGCCACGGGCTGGCGCGGTAGCTCGTCGGCCCCGCGCATCCGGTGGTGCAACAGCACCGCACCGGTGAAGACCATCGGGGCGACGAGGGCCCGCAACGGGGTGAACGGCAGGCTGAGCGCCAGGACGCTGGTGGCACCGAACCCGATCACGCTGGCCCGGTGCCGGCAGACCACCCGAAGCTGGCCCCGGAACGTCGAAACGCCGTGGTGCTGCAACGGAATCGACAGCAGCAGCAGCCCGACGAGGAAGCCGTTGAAGACCACCACCGCGCTGAACGCCGCCAGCAGGTTGACGCCGGGGATCAGCAGCAGCGGCGCGAGCAGCAGCCAGCCGAGTTGCAGCACCAGCGTGACCAGCACGGCCTGCCGGACCGCCACCAGGCAGGCCCGCCACAGCGGCGGCGCCTTCCGCACGCTGGCACCGGTCGCCGTGGCGCCGGTCGCCGTGGGATCGGGCGCCGTGCCGCCGAGCCTGCGTTCGAGCCGGCGGGCGAGCAGGACGTAGCACGGCGCACCGAGCACGATGCTCAGCGGCAGGACGAGGTAGCCCAGGGCGGCGTGTACGGCGAGGCGGGCGCCCCACATCAGAACGCTGTCGAGAGTCCCGCGGATCCACTGTGGCCAGTTCTCCGCGAAGGATGTCACCCAGTGCACCAGCACCTCGGCGGTGGCCTCCATCGCGTGCATGATGCCGAACATCGCCAGCGCCAGCAGGACGAGCGGTGCCAGCGCGTAGAGCCAGAGCATCGGGCTCGTGAGGAAGCGGGCCAGGCCACGCCAGAAGCAGCCGATGCCGGCGAAGAAGTTCACGATGGGGCGGGTGCCACGGTAGGCGGCCGTACGGGCCGTCCGGGCCGCCCCGGTGGCGATGGCTCGGCCGGCCTGGCGGACCGCCTCGGCGTTCGGTGACGGCACCTGCCGGGGAATCCACTGCCGGTGCGGGCCGGCCGGGGTGGGTTCCACCGGCGCCAGCGCCGAGGCCTCCGGCGCCGCGACGTGGTGGGGAACAAAACCCGCCAGCGGTACGGAGGGATCGGCGGGATTGGTGGGCCGTGCCGGTCGGGTCGGGATGGGAGGTGCCGGCTCCGGCGCACGCATCTGCCTCGATGACCTTCCGTCTCTCGGGAAGCCCTACCGGTCGAGGACGAACGCCGAAGGCGGCGGTGTCGACGGACCACCGGTCCCGGGTACCGGCGCAGTGTAGTTCCGAGCCGGACAACGCGGGGGACTGCTCGCAATTCGTACCGTGCGAGTTCGACGAACCCCCGACGCGTCCCCGTCCGCGCCTCCGACTCGACCTCCGGTCCTCGATAGGATCGGGCTCCCCGACCCCGGAGGCGTAGGCAGACATGGGCAACCCGGAACCGCCGCAGCCGCAGCAACCCAGCTCGCCGCCGGGACCGCTGCCCCCGCAGCCTGGATACGCACCACCGCCCGTGCCCACGCAGCCTGGATATCCGGCGCCACCGGCACCTCCGCAGCCCGGCTACGGACCGCCGCCGGCACCGCCGCAGGGCTACGGCCCACCCCAGCCCGGGTACGCCCAGCCGCCCGCCCCGGCTCCGGGCTATGGACAGCCGGGTTACGGCCAGCCGGGTTATCCGTACCAGGGCGGGCAGCCGGTGCCACCCGCGCAGCCGGCCCGGCGTACCGGGCTGATCATCGGGATCGTGGCCGGTGGCGTCGCGCTGGTCCTGCTCCTCGTCTGCGGGATCGGTGGCTTCATCTGGTACCGGCAGAGCAACGGCGGAGGTGACGGCGACCTGTCCGCAGTGGTCAACTACCGCGAGACGAACCCGGACGCGCTCTCGGCCACCCACGTCGACGCCCCGGTCAGCTACCCGATGACTCCGCCGGCCGGCGGACCGCACTTCCCGGCCTGGCAGAACTGCAACGGCGACGTCTACACCGCGCCGATCGAGGACGGCAACGCCGTACACAGCCTGGAACACGGCGCCGTGTGGATCACCTACCGGCCGGGCCTGCCCGCGGCCGATGTGGGCAAGCTCAGCACCCGGGTACGCGGGCTGTCGCACATGATGCTGAGCCCGTACCCGGGACAGTCCACGCCGATCTCGCTCCAGGCCTGGGGCTACCAGCTCACTCTCGACGACGCCGACGACGAGGCGATCGGCGCCTTCATCACGGCCTACCGGGTGACGGCCGCGATCGAGCCCGGCGCACCGTGCGGCGGCGGGATCACCACCACCCGGTAGCGGCGGACGGTCGCGCCAGGCGAGCCGGGCGGGCGGCGAGCCGGGCGAGCGGCGGGCCCGGGGCGCGTCACCGCCGGCCGGCCGTTGGCCCAGCCACGCCCTCGGCCTGCCCGGCTGCTGCCGCCCGCCGTCGCCGCCACGAACGCAACGCCAGCCCGATCAGCACCGCGGAGACGACGCCCGGACCACAATGGACCAGCAGTACGCCGGCCAGGCTCGGGCCGCCCCAGTCCTGCCGGTAGGTGGCGGGATCGGTCATGTCGATCACGAACGGCTCGGCGACCGCCCGAACGATCAGATAGAGCCCGAACAGGATTCCGACCACGCGAAGAGCCTTCTTCATGCGGTCGACGGTAGAAGGAGATCCAGGCATCTACATCAACCCGTGGTAGCACCGCCGCCGTCGTACCAGGGTATGTCCTGCCGCTCGGACGGCGGCGTCACCGCGACCCGTTGGCGCCGTCGGAGCGCCGGGCGAACCGGCGGACCGCGTAGCCGAGCGCGCCGACGGCGAGTACGCCGAAACCGGCCAGCACGCTGCCGACCGGCAGGGTGACCGCGAGCAACAGGCAGCCGGCCAGCCCGAGCCCGGCCACCGCCCGGCCCGGCAGCCGTCGCTCCGGGTCGGGGGCGAGGGTCAGCGCGGCGGCGTTGGTGATCGCGTAGTAGACCAGCACGGTACAACTGGAGAAGCCGATCGCGTCCCGTACGTCACCGAGGACGACCACCAGCACCACCACCCCGGCGACGGCCAGCTCGGCCCGGTGCGGCACCCGATGGATCGGATGCACGGCGGCCAGCCCGCCGGGCAGGTCCCGGCGACGGGCCATCGCCAGCGTGGTCCGACCCACCCCGGCGACCAGTGCCAGCAGTACCCCGAGCACCGCCACCGTCGCCGCGGCCCGGACCAGCCAGGCCAGCCCGGTCAGCCCGGAGGCGTCCACCACCTCGGCGAGTGGTGCGGCCGAGCCCGCCAGCCGGGCCGGCCCGAGCACCGCGAGCGCGACCACGGCAAGCCCCAGATAGATCACCAGCACCAGCCCGAGCGCGACCGGTACCGCCCGGGGGATGGTGCGCTCGGGGTCGCGTACCTCCTCGCCGAGGGTGGCGATCCGGGCATATCCGGCGAACGCGAAGAAGAGCAGCCCGGCGGCGGTGAGCACGCCGACGCCCGGGGCGGCACCGACCCCCGGGACGGCACCGGCCGCCTCGCCGAGCCGCGCCGGCCGGAACTCCCCACCGAAGAGCCCCACCAGCGCCACCAGGACCAGGACGGCCAGCGTCACCGCCACCAGCCACCGGGTGACCCTGGCCGTCTTCTGCACACCCCGCAGGTTCACCCCGGTCACCGCCAGCACGGCGGCCACCGCGACCGGCCGGGCGTACCCGGGCCACAGGTACGCCCCGATGGTCAGCGCCATCGCCGCGCAGCTCGCCGTCTTGCCGACCACGAAGCCCCAGCCGGCGAGGAACCCGGCGAACGGGCCGAGCCGTTCCCGGCCGTAGACGTAGGTGCCGCCGGACTCCGGATACCGGGCGGCGAGCCGGGCCGAACTGGTGGCGTTGCAGAAGGCGACCAGGCCGGCGACGGCGAGCGCGACCAGCAGGCCCGACCCGCTGCCGGCGGCGGCGGTCGCCGGGCCGAAGACCACGAAGACCCCAGCACCGAGCATCGACCCGAGGCCGATGACGACCGCATCGGGTACGCCCAGCCGGCGCTCCAACGTCTCCATCCGCCCGACCCTAGAGGTCGCTGGTGAACACTCCGTGCCGGTGCACCCCGCCGGCCAGGGCCGGCAGTGGTACGTCATCCCACGGCACCCGGGCGAGCAGCCGGTCGAGGAACAGTCCGAGCAGCAGACCGGCGATCGAGTCGGTGATCCAGTGCCAGCCCAGGTAGGTGGTGGTGCAGAAGACGATGGCGGGCGGTACGACCCGGATCGCCAGGTACACCCCGGCCGGGGCGTCCGGTCGGCCGAGCGTACGCAGCAGCGCGGCGAGGAGCAGCGCGATCACCCCGTACCAGACGATGGCGTTGGCCACGTGTCCGGACGGGTACGCGGTGCCGCCGGCCGGATCGCTGAACAGCTCCTCCGGATGCGCCAGCTCGGTGTTGTGCGGATAGCCCCGGTCCAGCCACAGCTTCATCGGCCCGATGGTGAACGAGGTGAGCACGAACCCGCCGACCGGCACCAGCAGGGGCCGGACGGATCGGGTACGCAGGCTGACCAGCGCACCCAGCCCGAAGGCGATCGGCATCAGGAACCAGCCGCCCTGGCCGAGCGAGTTGAACACCCGCGCCACCCAGTACGCCGGATCCGGCCGGTGCGCGTCGACCCAGTCCCGGACCGCCAGGTCGAGCCCGAGCAACTGGCCGGCGGCGAGCGCGGCTGTCAACCCGACCACCGCCGCCAGCAGTACCCCGTCGAGCCACCAGCCGGCCGGATGGACGGGACGCAGTCGCGGCCAGCGCCGTACCGTCGTGGTTTGCCGCATCCGACCACGCTACCGGGCGGCCCGGCGGCGGCCGGTGGAGGCCGGCGGCCGGCGCTCGCCCCGGCGTCGCAGGTCGGAGGCCCACGGCCCGTCCGCAGGGTCGCCGGGGCGGTGTGTGTCCGCACACGTGAGGCGGCGGTCGGCGCCCCGGACCGGCATGCTTGTTCCCGTGCGGATCACCTCGGCCCTCGTCGACCCGGCGTTGCTCGACCTTCCCTGGTCGACCCCGCTGGAGCAGTGGCCCGCCGATCAACTGGTCGCGCTGCCGCAGGGCATCTCGCGGCATATCGTGCGATTCGTCCGCCTGGCCGGCACGGTGTACGCGGTCAAGGAGACCGCCGAGCGGGTGGCCGAGCGGGAGTACGACCTGCTCCGCGCGCTGGAACGGATCGACTTCCCCTCGGTGGAGGCGATCGCCATCGTGGCCGACCGGCAGGCCGCGGACGGTGAACCGCTCGATCCGGTGCTGGTCACCCGGCACCTCCAGTTCTCGCTCCCCTACCGGGCGCTCTTCTCGCACACGCTGCGCCCCGAGACGATGAACCGGCTGCTCGACGCGCTGGCCGCGTTGATCGTCCGGATGCACCTGACCGGCTTCTTCTGGGGCGACTGCTCGCTGTCCAACACGCTGTTCCGGCGCGACGCCGGTGCGTTCGCCGCGTACCTGGTCGATGCCGAGACCGGCGCACTGCACCGCCAACTCTCCAACGGGCAGCGGGACGAGGACCTGGAGATCGCCCGGGTCAACATCTTCGGCGAGGCGCTGGACCTCCAGGCCGCCGGGCTGCTGCACGAATCGATCGACCCCGAGCTGGTCTGCGAGGAGGTCGTCCGGCGCTACGAACGGCTGTGGCACGAGATCACCTACGAGCAGCAGATCGAGCGGGAGGCCCGGCACGACATCGAGGGCCGGATCCGTCGACTCAACGACCTCGGCTTCGACGTCGCCGAGGTGGCGATGTCGCTGGTGGACGGTGGTCGCTACCTGGTCCGGCCCAAGGTGGTGGACGCCGGGTACCACACCCGCCGGCTGCTCCGGCTGACCGGCCTGGACGCCGAGGAGAACCAGGCCCGGCGGCTGCTCAACGACCTGGACACCTACCGGGCCGAGAGCGACCTGACCGACGAGCAGCAGGCCGCACACCGCTGGCTGACCGAGGTCTTCGAGCCGGTGGTCCGCGCCGTGCCACCCCACCTGCGCGGAAAACTCGAACCGGCCGAGCTGTTCGTGCAGGTCATCGAGCACCGCTGGCGACTGTCCGAACGGGCCGGCAGGGACGTCGGGCTCGCTCCGGCCGTACAGTCCTTCCTCGCCGACGAGCTGGTGCACCGCCCCGACGAGCAGGCCGTACTCGGCGCGGCACTGTAAGGAAGGGCCCCTTCTTATCGTTTTCTGTAGAAGAAGGGCCCCTTCTTAACAGGGTGCCTAGCGGGGTGGCTCGGGGCGGCGAGTGGGTGGGATCGGTTGCGAGCTGCGGCGTGTGGGGCGGGCGGGTGAGCCGCGAGAGGTGCCACGACCGGACTGGAGTTGCTGCTCGGCGGGGCGGTCGCGCTGGGCCGCCCGGCTCGACTGCCGGGGTACGCCCGGCCGGACGGCCCGGTCCGGCTCCTCGGTGCCGTACGGCGCGGGTGGCGGCGGCGTACTCGCCTCGCGGAGCAGTCGGTTCAGCCCGGCCCGACGGACCACCACGGTCAACCGGTCCCCGGGCCGGAGCCGCTGCTCCGCCGGAAGTGTCCATTCGGTACGGGGCTGACCGGCCCGGGTCACCGCGATGACCCGAACCCACTCCGCCTGGCTCACCACCCGCAGTTCCTGACCGGCCAGGTTCGCGCCGGCCATGATCGGCACCTCCGCCACCAGCAGCGCGTGCCGGGCGATCGGGATGGTCGCGATCACCGCCCGGTTCAGCAGGGCCGCCGAGAACGAGGGAGCGGCGAGGTACGAGACACTGCGGGAGACACCGATCTTGAAGGTCTTCTGGATCCGCTGGGCGAAGTCCCCGTCGAACAGCCGCAGCACCACCCGCAGGTCGGAGCGGAGCGCCCGGCCGTGCAGGGCCGCCTGGAGGTTGCTGACGTCGTCGGTGGAGACCACCACCAGGGACTGGCAGGTACCGACCGAGGCGGCGTCGAGCGTCTCCTCCCGCGCGGCGTCACCGATGATCAGCGGAACGTTGAGCCGGCGGGCGACGGCGGCGCCCCGGGCCTCCGGATCCTTGTCGATCGCGACCACCTCGACCCCGAGGTCGTTGAGCTGCCACATCACCCGGGTGCCGACGTTGCCCAGACCCACCACCACCACGTGCCCGTTGCGCTCGCTCGGCAGCGCGCCGGCGTCGAGCGCCAGCCGGGCCTTCACGATCCCGTCCACCACCGCGGCGGTGATCAGCGGAATCAGCGCGAGGCCGGCGAGGTTGAGGACCACCTGGAGTACCTGCGCCGCCGCACCCTTCTCGACGTCCGGGTCGGCACCGACGATCGTGGTCACCATGGTCAGGTAGAGCGCGTTCCCGATGCTGGTGTGCTCGGCGAAGGAGAGCAGGAAGCCCAGCACCACGACCACCCCGAGCACCGAGATGGTGGCCATCCCGATCTTGCGGGTGGCGAACGACCGCATCGCGCGGAACAACACGGACAGCCGTCGGCGGGGCCCCCGGCGGGACCGCAGCAGCCACCGCCGGGTGGCCAGTTCGGGTCCGACCTGCCCGGTCGCCTCCGCCAGCACCAGGTCGGCGCCGGACTCGTCGGCGGGCAGCACCAGCGGATGGTGCGGGTCGCGGGTGTCGGCCAGGCCACAGACCACGTGTTCCGGCCGGACGTCGGCGCGCGGGGCGACGTGCAGGGTCCGGCCGCCGTGCCGGAAGTACGTCGGCGCGACCTCGCCGAGCGCCGCCGCGACGAACGCCGGCGCGGCCATCGACGCGTCGGAGAGGACCGCGCTGTCCGGGAAGAGTTGGCGGATCCCGTTGCCGAGGTTCATGTTGAACATCCGCAGCACGACCCGGAGGTCCGGCTCGACCTCCTGGGCGCAGAGCGCGGCGTGGATGTTGCCGACGTCGTCCTGGTGCAGCAGCGCCAGACCACTCGCCCCGACCAGCCCCGCCGCCCGGAACGTCTCCTCGTCGAGCCGGTCCGCCCGGATCGACCGGACTCCCCGGATCGACCGGATGTCCGGCCCGTCCTGCCGACGCTGGTTCGGCACGATGACGGTGACCCGTACGCCGTTGCCCTGCGAATCGTTGCCCAGCAGCTCCTCGACGAGATGGACGGCGAGCGCGTCCTGGCCGCAGACCACGTAGTGCGGGCGGGTGTCGCCGTTGGTCCGCAGGCCGTCCCGCAACCGGGTCTCGAACGCGCGCCTGGCCCGGGTCCGCCACAGATCCGCCATGTCCGGATGGTAGTCAGTGTGATCACCTGACGCAGCCACCGAATTTCCGGACAATGTGGGCATGACGGCACCGATTCCGGGTAGCGCGGGCTGATGCAGACCTTCCTGCCGTACCCGGACTTCGGACGGACCGCCCGGAGTCTGGACCAGCTGCGGCTGGGCAAGCAGCGCGTGGAGGCGATCCAGGTGTTGCGCGGGTTGATCCGTCCCGGATACGGCTGGCGGCACCATCCGGCGGTGAAGATGTGGGCCGGGTACGAGGAGGCACTGGTCCGGTACGGGCTGGACATCTGCGTGCAGTGGTGCTCGACCGGCCGGGCGGACACCTGCGCCGACACCCTGGTCGCCGATCTCAGCGCCGGCTGTGGGCTGGAACAGGTGCGCCGCCAGGACGAGTTGGCGGCGGCCGGCGAGTTGCCGCCCTGGCTCGGCCGGGAGGACCTGCACCTCAGTCACCGCTCCTCGCTGCTGCGCAAGGACCCGGTCCACTATGGCCCGATTTTTGGCGACGTTCCCGATGTGCCCTACGTCTGGCCCGCCTCCGACCGCCCACCCGGATGCCTGCCACCGCCGCCCGTCGGGAACGGGTAGCCCGGATGGAGCCCTCCCGCTGGTTGTCCCGGCTGACCGGCGTACGCCCGGAGCTGGCCGAGCCCGGCGGCGGTGGCCGGGAGCGGGTGCGGGACGGCGTCGACGCGCTGGTGGTCGGCGGCGGGATCGCGGGCATCTCGGCGGCGGTGGTGCTCGCCGAGCGCGGCGTACGGGTCACGGTGCTCGAAGGACGGTCGAGGCTCGGCGGCCGGCTCTGCACCCGACCCGAACGGCTGGCCGACGGTACGCCCCAGCCGGTCGACCACGGCTTCCACGCGTTCTTCCGGCAGTACTACAACTGGCGGTCGATCCTGCGCCGGATCGATCCGGCGCTCCGCCTCCTCCGACCGGTGGCCGGCTATCCGGTGCTGCACGCCGACTGGCCGACCGAGGAGTTCGGTCGGCTGCCGGCCGCGCCGCCGTGGAGCCTGCTGGCCCTGGTCGCCCGGAGTCCGAGCCTGCGCCTGCGGGACCTGCGCCGGATGGACGGCCGGGCCGCGCTGCCCCTGCTGGCGTACCACCCGGTGCGCAGTTACGCCGAACTCGACGGTACGACCGCCGAGGAGCTGCTCGACGCGCTGCGCCTGCCGGACCGGGCCCGGGCGATGCTCTTCGAGGTCTTCTCGCACTCGTTCTTCAATCACGAGGCCGAGCTGTCCGCCGCCGAGCTGGTGGCGAGCTTCCACTTCTACTTCCTGGGCAATCCGGAGGGCCTTGCCTTCGACGCTCCCGACCGGGACTACGACTCGGCGGTCTGGCGGCCCCTCGCCGGGTACCTCGGCCGGCTCGGGTCGCGGATCCACACCGGTACCCAGGTGACGACACTCCGCGCCGACGATGCCGGCTGGTGCGTGGAGACCGGCTCGGGGCAGCGCCACCGGGCCCGCTACCTGGTGTTGGCCGTGGACCCGCCGGCCCTGACCCGGCTGCTGGCGGGCTCGCCGGAACTGGCCGCCACGGCGCCCGTACTCGCCCGACGGGTGGCGGGGCTGGGCACCGGTCCGCCGTACGCGGTGGCCCGGTACTGGCTGGGCGGGGACGTCGCCGCCGACCGGGCCGTGTTCGGCGGGGTGTCCCGGCAGCCCACGCTGGACTCGGTGACGCTGTACCACCGGCTGGAGGCGGAGGCGGGCCGCTGGGCGGAGCGCACCGGCGGCTCGGTGCTGGAACTGCACGCGTACGCCTGCCCGGTGGGTGTGCCCGCGCCGGAGCTGGCCGAACGGATGCGGGCCGAACTGGTCGGTCTCTGGCCGGAGGTCGCCGGCCTGCCGGTGCGGGAATCGCGGTCCCGGATCGAACGGCGGGCCCCGGCCTTCAGGCCGGGTGACCATGCCGACCGTCCCGGCGTGGTCACCGACGCGGACCGGCTATATCTGGCCGGCGACGGGATCCGGACCGAGGTTCCCAGCGCGTTGATGGAGCGGGCCGCGGTGACCGGACTGCTCGCCGCGAACCACATCCTGCGCCGGGAGGGTGCCGGCACCGAGCCGGTCTGGTCGATCCCCCGGTACGGCCTGCTGGCCCGGCGACGCGCCGACCAGGGCGGACCGGGCGTGCGCCGGTCATGAACCGTCCACGGCCGACCGGGCGGGCGGCATCCGGGGGAGCGTCCGTCGGCTTCCGGTGGGTGGGGCAGCATCCGCCCTAGCGCTCACCGCCGGCCGCCGCCCAGCCGACGGCGGCGAGACAGAGCAGCAGCACGATCCCGGCCCGGCTGGTGGCGATCCGGGTCACCGCCCAGGCTGTGGAACGCATCCCGGGCAGCGTGGCCTTCGTCTTCCGGTAGTCGGTCCAGGCCCGCCGGGCGACCGCGTACCCGATGCCGGCGAACAGGCCGAACGCCACTCCGAGCAGGAGTGCTGCGGCGGGTACGGGCCGGTCCACCCCGCCAGTTTGTCCGCAGGAGGCCGGAGATCGGTATCACCTGATGTGATGACGGAGGCGGGCCGGTCAACGCGTCGAGGGATCGGCGGGCAACCGGTCGACGATGTGCCGGGCGATCTCGAACGAGCTGGTGGCGGCCGGGGACGGCGCGTTCAGCACGTGCACCTGCCGATCCGCCTCCACGAGCAGGAAGTCGTCCACCAGCCCGCCGTCGGGGCGTACGGCCTGGGCGCGTACCCCGGCACCGGCGGGCACGATGTCCGCCTCGGTCAGCTCGGGTACGAGCCGGGCCAGGCTGGCCGCGAACCGCTTCCGGGACAGCGACCGGGTCACCTCGGTCAGTCCGTACCGGTAGTGCCGGCGGGCCAACGCCCACAGACCGGAGTAGCTGGCCTGGTCCCAGACGTCGCGCGGGTCGAAGCGGCGCCAGGAGTAGCCCTCGCGGGCGGTGGCGAGCACCGCGTTCGGCCCGGCGTGCACGCTGCCGTCGATCATCCGGGTCAGGTGTACGCCGAGGAACGGAAACTGCGGGTCGGGCACCGGATAGATCAGCCCGCGCACGAGGTCCCGCCGGCCGGGGACCAGCTCGTAGTACTCGCCACGGAACGGCACGATCCGGGCCGGCGGGTCGACGCCGGCCAGCCGGGCGATCCGGTCGGCGTGCAGGCCGGCGCAGTTGACCAGTACGTCCCCGGTCACCTCGCCCGCGCTCGTGCTCACCAGTACGCCGCCGGGCCGGGCCCGGATCCCGGTGACCCTGGTATCGAGCCGCAGCTCGGCGCCGCCCTCGGCAAGCAACTCGGCCAGCCGGCGACATACCGCGCCGAAGTCGACGATCCCCGTCGAGTCGACCCGCAGGGCGGCCACCGCCGAGACGTGTGGCTCGTACTCGGCCGCCTCGATCGCGCCGATCAGGGAGACCGGGAGCCCGTTGGCGACGGCCCGTTCGTGCAGCGCGTGCAGGCGGGGCAGCTCGGTGGCCTCGGTCGCGACGATCAGCTTCCCGCAGATCTCGTACGGCAGCCCCTGCTCGGCGCAGAACCGTGCCATCGAGGCGCTGCCGGCCCGGCAGAGGGTCGCCTTGAGACTGCCCGGCCGGTAGTAGACCCCGGCGTGGATCACCCCCGAGTTGTGTCCGGTCTGGTGGGCCGCCCAAACCGCTTCCTTCTCCAGCACCGTCACCTGGTCGCCCGGCCGATCGGTCCGGAGGCGGTGTGCCACCGCCAGGCCAAGGATCCCGCCACCCACGACGACGTACCTGGTCACAGCGCTCCTCTGGCCGCCCGCATCGGCATCGATGGTATGCGGCCGGGCGATCGTGTCGTGGCCTCCGCCGAAACCCGACCACCTGCCGGGCGGGCCGTCGGTTGTTCCGGGCGAGCAGATCGTCGATCAGTTCCCGGCGCAGCCCGACGACTGTCAGATTTCCGACGATTCTTCCATGATGGAGATTAATCGGACGAATATCGGTAGTGGGTCTGTATCGCCCGATTTATAAACCTCTTCGACTATGGGGGGAACGATGCCGACCCATGCTCAATTGCAGGCCGAATCATGGTGGAGCCGCGAGATTCTGACCCCGGAACTCGACTGGCTCGGCGACGAACTGTGCCGCCGCACCAAGCGCCCGCGCGGAGCCTTCGGCAACAAGGGCGACAGCAACCACCTGCGCGGCGCCCACCGGTCGCAGGAGTGGATCCTCAAATCCCGGTACGCCACGTCCCGGACGTACACCGTGCAGTCCGGACTTACCGCGGTCCAGCAGCGGCACCTCGCCGGGGTCGACTTCACGCCGGGATCGACCAGCCAGATGATCGCCCAGTGCAAGCGGATCTACGCCGCCATGCGCGCCGGCCAACTCGAAGAGGTACGCGAGTTCTACGGCAACGTCGACGGAAACAAGGTCGTCGACGGCTGGGACAACGTACGCAACCGGGCCGCGAGCAGCGATTCGAGCCACCTCTGGCACTGGCACCTGACCCTCGACCGGCGACACTGCGCCAACAAGCACCTGATGGAGCGGATCCTGGCGATCGCGCTCGGAGACCCTGTGGAGGAAGACGTGGACGACGCGACCATAGACAAGATCGCAACGCGTACGAAGACCAAAGTGATGGCCGACACCGGCATCCAGCAACTGCTCGCCCGGGTACAGCAGTTGACCGTCGACCAGGCCACCCTGCTCGACGCCGCCGGTCGGGACCCCACCGACGAGAAGGCCATCGTCGACGGCGTACTGGCCGGGCTCGGCACCCGGGACATGGACAGCGTCGCCGCAGCCCTCAAGACCGCGTTCGGTGATCGGGCGGCAGAGCTGGCGGCGAAACTGGTCACTCCGGCGAGCTGACGTGTGGGCGAACTGGCAAACTTCCTGCCCGCCGGCGGGTTCGGCGCTGTCGGGGTCGGCAGCCTGCTCGTCACGGTCGTGGCGTACCTGCTCAACGCCAACCGTGCCGATCGCAAGGAGTACCAGGAGGCGATCGACCGGGCCGAGAAGCGCGCGGACGACGCCGCGCGCCGAACGGACGCCGCCGAGCAGCGGGCCGAAGGACTACAGCAGGCCGTCGACGAGGCCCGGACCGCCCGGCGGGCCGCCGAGGACCGCCTCGCCCTCGCCGAACGCGAACTGGCCCGCTACCGAGCGGACGGTATGGCATGAGCGATGAGACGGTGCAGTTCCGGCAGCGGATGGACCGCCGTATCCGTCGCCGGTTCATCATCGTGGTGGCGGCGACCGCGCTGATCGCCGCCGGGGCCGGCTGGGGCTGGGCGAGCCTGGGCGAACAGGCCGCGGTCGAGCGGGGCCGCGCGGACACCGCCGTCTCCGGCGCCGAACAGCTCTGCCAGCAGGTACGCCAACTCGGCGGCAACTGCGTGGTCGATCCGGCCAGCCTGCGCGGCGAGCGCGGTCCGGCCGGACCGGAAGGTCCACCCGGGCCACCTGGCGTACCCGGTCTGAACGGTCGCGACGGCCAGGACGGTGATCCCGGGCCGCCGGGTCCTACCGGCGCGGAGGGGGCGCCGGGAGCGGACGGTGCGTCCGGTCCGGAGGGTGCACCCGGACCGGAGGGACCTGCGGGCGAACCCGGGCCGTCGGGTGAACCGGGTCCGTCGGGCGAACCGGGTCCGTCGGGTGAACCGGGTCCACCCGGCCCGATCTGCCCGACCGGTACGACCCTGCGCATCCTCACCGTGACGACGACCGAGGGACCGCAACAGGTCGCCGCCTGCGTCGCCGACAGGCAGACGCCGGAACCCGAGTAACCGGCGCCCCGCCGTCGGTCGTCGCGTTCAGCTCGGCGGGGGTATTTGGAGCCCCCGGCCGGGCTCGAACCGGCGACATCTCGCTTACAAGGCGAGTGCTCTGGCCAACTGAGCTACAGGGGCGCGATTGTTCGTGGTCAGCATAGCCACCGGGACCCTGCTACCACGTCCGGCACCGATTCCGAAACCCGACAGTCGACCGCCCCCGGAGCCAGTGGCGGCGGATCATGCCTCGATGCCCGAAATGTTCGTCAGATAGGTCCCAACCACGGGTCCCCACCTTGGCATGTGAGAAAAACCCGTTTACCGTGGCGTGACGCGGATGACAACCCGATGCTGCCCTGCGGCCGCCCGGGCGCCCTCCACGGACCGGTGCGGTAGCGCACCGGTCGTTCTTTCACTCGGATCGTCCGGCACGTTCCTGCCGGTGGAAGGAAGCGCTTCACCATGGCTACGGTCACGTACTCGAAGGCCACCCGGGTCTACCCGGGTACCGAGCGCCCAGCGGTCGATCACCTCGACCTGGAGATCGGCGACGGCGAGTTCCTCGTCCTGGTCGGCCCCTCCGGCTGCGGCAAGTCCACCAGCCTGCGGATGCTCGCGGGGCTGGAAGACGTCGACGACGGCTCGATCTACATCGACACCCGCGACGTCACCCACCTGCCGCCGAAGGCCCGCGACATCGCGATGGTCTTCCAGAACTACGCGCTCTACCCGCACATGTCGGTCTACGAGAACATGGCGTTCGCGCTGAAGCTCCGCAAGACCTCGAAGTCGGAGATCGACCGGCGGGTCAAGGAAGCCGCCGCGCTGCTCCAGCTGGAGGACTACCTCAGCCGCAAGCCCAAGGCTCTCTCCGGTGGTCAGCGTCAGCGGGTCGCCATGGGCCGGGCCATCGTCCGCGAGCCGCAGGTCTTCCTGATGGACGAGCCGCTGTCCAACCTGGACGCCAAGCTCCGGGTGCAGACCCGTACCCAGATCGCGACCCTGCAGGCCAAGCTCGGCGTCACCACCGTCTACGTGACCCACGACCAGGTCGAGGCCATGACCATGGGCCACCGGGTGGCGGTCATGCTGGACGGCGTGCTGCAGCAGGTGGACACCCCCCGTGCGCTGTACGACGCTCCGGCCAACGTCTTCGTCGCCGGTTTCATGGGCTCCCCCGCGATGAACATCAAGACGGTGGCGCTGACCGACAACGGGGCGATGTTCGACACCCTGGCCATCCCGCTGACCCGGGAGCAGATCGCCGCTGCCCAGGCCGAGGGCGGCACCGGCAAGGTGACCGTGGGCTTCCGGCCGGAAGACTGCGACCTGGTCTCGGAGAGCGAGGGCGGCCTGCCGCTGGTCGTCGAGCTGGTCGAGGACCTGGGCTCGGACGCCAACGTCTACGGCCACGCCGCGATCGACGGTGCCTCCGAGCGGTTCGTCGTGCGTACCGACCGGCGGCACATGCCGAACATGGGCGACACCGTCTACGTCAAGCCGCGTACCGGCCGGAACCACGCGTTCCACGCCGTCACCGGGAACCGAATCTAAGACAACGAAGGGGCGGCCACTTC
>NZ_JBHSPR010000001.1:876905-1164740 GCF_042658085.1 Plantactinospora solaniradicis
AAGTGGCCGCCCCTTCGTTGTCTTAGATCTGTGTTAAGAAGGGTCCCTTCTTCTACAAAAAGCGATAAGAAGGGGCCCTTCCTTGCTCACAGGCCGATGCGGCCGGTGCCGGCACCGCCGGTCACGATGGACTTGACGTTGCTGGCGTTGTCGAGCTGGTACGAG
Organism: Plantactinospora solaniradicis; assembly: GCF_042658085.1. NCBI lineage: Bacteria > Bacillati > Actinomycetota > Actinomycetes > Micromonosporales > Micromonosporaceae > Plantactinospora > Plantactinospora solaniradicis. The sequence continues at coordinate 877,071 of NZ_JBHSPR010000001.1, forward strand.
TACGGGATCCCCGACACGCTTCCGCCGCCGCTCTGAGGTGACCCGGAGCCGACGAAGTAGTTGTTGCGTTGGACGATCGCGCCCGGGTCGGAGCCGGCGTAACCGACCAGGGTCGGCTCGTCGACGTTTTCGAAGTAGTTGCCTTCGACGAGTACGCCGGCGTTCATGGTGGAGGCGACGCCGTACTCGTTGTTGTAGTAGTAGTTGTTGTAGACGTGCACCGGGTTGCCGAACCGGACCCGTGGGTGCCGGGTGCCCGAGCCGTCGAACCAGTTGTGGTGGTACGACACCCGCAGGTGCCCCACGTCCTGGCTGGCGTTGTCGTCGCTGTGCCCGAGCAGCATCGACTTGTCGTGACCGAACACCCGGTTCCAGGAGACGGTCACGAAGTCGGAGCCACGCTTGACGTCGACCGCGCCGTCGTACCCGTCGGTGAAGCTGTTGTGGTCCACCCAGATGTTGGTGGCCCCGGTCTCGACGTTGATCGCGTCGTCGTCCCAGCCACGGAAGTTCAGGTTGCGGATGATGACGTTGCGGTCGCCGTTGACGGTGAAGCCGCAACCCGAGATGGTCGCGTTCGAGCCGACCCCGAGGATGGTCTTGTTGGACCGGACCCGGAGCATGCCGGAGCAGGAGATGGTGCCGGAGACCCTGATCACCGCCGCGCTGCTGGACCCGACCGCGCTGGTCAGCGCCGAGGCGCTGGTCACGGTCGTCGAGCCGGCGCTGCCGCCGCCGGTGGTGCCGCCGTTCTGGGTGGCCCAGCCGACCAGCCCGGTCTGCGGCGGGCTCGGCGGGCCGGTGGTCGTCGGCGGCGGCGTGGTCGGGCCGGGCGGGCCGGTGGTCGAGCCCGGCGGGGTGGTGGGCGGCTGCGAGCCCACGGTGTCCACGCTGACGTCGTCGAAGACCGCGCTCGCGAACACCGTGACCAGGGCGATCCGCCCGGCGCCCTGCGCCGAGTTGCTGCCCGAGCCGACCTGGGTGCCGTTGACGAAGCCCCGGATCGTGCTGCCGTTGGCCTCCAGCCGCAGGGTGTACCAGCTCCCCGTCGAGACCGACACCGACGCGGAGCCGATCACCGTTGTCGCGCTGCCGTTGACCGCCTGCAACTCGGCCCGGTTCGCGTTGAGCAGGGCCAGCCGGTACATCCGGGTCGAACTGTTCGACCGGGCCGCGACCGCGACCAGCCGGTTCGCGCCGTTGAACGACAACGGCTTGACCCTGGCCTGCACCTGGTAGTTGGTCCAGCCGGTGTCCCCGGCGAAGCCGCGGGCGAGTTCGCTGCCCGAGTTGTTCTGCTGGTACGCCGGCGTTCCGTCGGTGACCACCGACCAGTCGCCGCCGGACTTCGACCATCCGTCGGCGTTGCCGTCGTTGAAGTTGTCCGAGTACAGAGTTGCCGCCTGGGCCGGATTGGTCATCACTCCGACGGTGAGCGCGACGGCCAACAGGCCGGCGCCGGTTGCGGCCAACAGGCCGCGGCGGTGGGTCCTGGTGCGCATTTCTGCCTCCAGTTTCCTCTGCGCGCATCGCCTCCGCGATGTGCCGTGGTGGGGCGGCGGTCACCGCTTCGCGGTGTGCCCGACGTCGTGGGTGCCGGCGACCGACCGATGCCGGTCGCCGGCTCCTACCCGCGCGTGATCCGTTGCGAGGTCAGAGCTTGCCCGCGCCCGCACCCGCCGAGACGGATGCCTTGACGGTGCCGACGTTGTCGGCGGTGTAGCCGTACGGGACCGCTGCCACGGAGCCGTTGACCTCACACGGCCCGGAGTTGGTGAGCGAGTTGTTGCGGGCCACCAGCCGTCCGGGATCGGAGTCCGCGTACCCGCTCGCCGACCAGCACGCCTGCTGCACGTTCTCGAAGACGTTCGCTTCGACGAGTACGCCGGCGTTCATGGTGGAGGCGATGGCGTAGGACGCGGTGTCGTTGTTGACGTTGGAGTAGTAGTTGTTGAAGACGTGGACCGTCTCGCCGAAGCGCACCCGGGGGCTGCGTTCGAAGGTCCGGTCGAACCAGTTGTGGTGGTACGTGATCCGCAGGTGACCCACGTCCTCGCCGGAGTTGCCGTCGGAGTGGCCCACCAGTGAGGTCTTCCAGTGGTTGCGGACGACGTTCCACGACACGGTGATGTAGTCACCGGCATGGGTGATGTCGATCATGCCGTCGTAGAAGTCGACGTCGTCCTCGATGGTGCTGGAGAGGGTGTTGTGGTCGATCCAGATGTGGGTGGCGTTCTCGATCTGGATCGCGTCCCCACCGGGTACCCCGCGGATGTTGAGGTTCTGGATGATCACGTTGGCCGGCTGCATGTCCTCGATGTTGAGGGTCGTACCGGAGAAGCCGGAGTTCGCGCCGACGCCCCGGATCGTCTTGTTGGCCGTGACCTCCACGGTGCCCGAGCCGCTGAGCATGCCGTTGACCAGGATGGTCCTGGCTCCGGAGGCCTGGGCCTGCGTCCGGAAGTCGGCGAAGCTGCTCACGGTGACCGTGGAACCGCCGGCCCCGCCGGTGGTGCCACCGGCCTGGGCGGCCCAGCCGACCAGTCCGGTCTGCGGCGGGCCGGTGGTCGGCGGCGGAGTGGTCTGGGTCGGCGGCGGGGTGGTCGGGGTCGGGGTGGTCGGGTTCGGGGTCGGCCCGTTGGGCAGCCCGACCCGGCCGACGCCGGACTGCGCGGTGACCACGGCCTTCATGTCGCAGGCCGTCTGGATGGTGTACGAGTACGACGGGTTGCTGACGCTGCCGCCGGTCTGGCCGGATCCGGAGTTGATCAGGCAGTTGTTCCGGGCCACCAGCCGGCCGTCACCGGAGTCGCCCTCACCGAGGTGGTACGGGTCGTCGACGTTCTCGAAGTAGTTGCCCTCGACGATGACGCCGGCGTTCTCGGTCGACGCGACACCGTAGTTGCCGGTGTTCAGGTAGTAGTTGTTGTAGACGTGCACCTGGTCGCCGAAGCGGATCCGGGGATTGCGCTGGTTGGTGTTGTCGAAGAAGTTGTGGTGGTAGCTGACCTTCAGGTAGCCGACGTCCTGGGCGGCGTTGCCGTCGTCGTGGCCGAGCAGCATGTTCTTGTCGGTGCCGTCGGCGTGGTTGTACGAGACGGTGACGTACGACGACCCGCGCTTGATGTCGACACCGCCGTCGGCGCCGGTCGTCCAGGTGTTGTGGTCGATCCAGATGTGGTGCGAGAACATCTGCACGTTGACCGCGTCGTCGTCCCAGTCGCGGAAGTTGAGGTTCCGCAGGATGACGTTGTGCACGGCGTTCGCGGGCGGCGAGGTGATGTCGTCGTCGATCGCCAGACCGATGTTCAGGCCGCCGCCGGTGAAGCCGGAGTTGGAGCCGATTCCGACGATCGTCTTGTCCGAGCTGACGTCGTGCATCGGGCCGGGCAGGTCGATCATCCCGTTGACCTGGATGATCTTCGCTCCGCTCGAGGCCGCCTCGCTGATGAACTGCGACGCCGAGGTGACCGTGACGGTCGGACCGCCCGCGCCGCCGGTGGTCCCGTTCTGGCCCAGCGCGTTCACCGAGGCCCAGCCGTCGGCCACGTTCGGGCCGGGGTTGCCGGTCGGCGGCGGGGTGGTGGTCGGACCACCGGTCGGTGGCGTGGTCGGCGTCGACACGCTGTCGCTGACCAGTACGTCGTCGAAGTTGGCGGTGGCGTTGAAGGTGGCCACGCCGATCCGGCCGGTGCTGTACTGGCTGTCGGTGCCCTCGGTGAGCAGCGAGCCGTTGACGTACCCGCGCAGCGAGGTGCCCGAGACGTCGAGCCGCAGCGTGTACCAGCTGTTCAGGCTGACCGTCACGCTGGCCGTGTCGAGGGTGGTCGAGGTGCCGCCGGTGAGCCGCTTCAGCTCGACGGTGTTGTTGCTGCGCAGTGCCAGGTAGTAGTAGCTGGTGTTGCTCTGCACCCGGGCCAGCACCGCGACGAACCGGTTCGACCCGTTGAACGCGGTCGGCTTGACCCGCGTCTGTACCGAATAGTTGTTCCAGCTCGTGGTGCCGGCGAGCGCCCGTGCGTCGCTGCTGGTGCCGGCCTGCTGGTAGACCCGGCTTCCGTCGGTGCCGACCGACCAGGTGCCACCGGACGTCGACCAGCCGGTCGAGTTGCCGTCCTCGAAGTCGTCGGAGAAGAGCGTTGCCGCCTGCGCGGCTGCGCCCATCCCGATCGCGAGGGCGACCGCGGTGAGCGCGGCCCCCGTCGCGAGCAGGAGACCGCGGCGATGTCTCCGCCGGGTTTCGGTGATGGTACTCACAAGAACCTCCTCGGTTGTGCGGGTGCCCAGGTCGGGCATTTGCATCGAGAGTTGTCGATCTTTGAACGCCCAGGACTCCCGGGATCGGAAGGACCGGGGGGCTGTGGACGCGGGTCGTACGGCTTCGGGGGGCGGGCGAGGTGGCCGCGCGGGGCGGGAGTCCTCGTCGCGCCCTGGATAGCGCTTTCCTACGAGGGCCGAAAGGGGGCGGGTGCCGCCGGGGCGACGGCGGCACCCGCCGGACTAGAAGGGAAGCTTCCCGGTCCCGCTGCCCGCCATGACCGCCGCCCGGACACCATTCGGATCGGCGACCGTGTACGGGTAGTAGGTGCTCGGCTCGGTCACCGAACCACCGGAGTCACCGGGCTCGCTCGTACCGGCCAGCACGTTGTTGCGGGCGACCAGCCGGCCCCGGGATCCGGCGTAGCTGATCGACCACGGCACCTCGACGTCCTCGAAGTAGTTGCCCTCGACCACACAGCCCGAGTTGAGCTGGCAGGCGACGCCGACGTCGGTGTTGTAGACGAAGTAGTTGTTGAAGACGTGCACCGGGTCGCCGAACCGGACCCGGGGGTTGCGCTGCGGCGTCCGGTCGAACCAGTTGTTGTGGTACGTCACCTTCAGATACCCGGTGTCCTGCGCCGCGTTGCTGTCGTCGTGGCCCAGCAGCATGTTCTTGGTGTGGTGGTGGGTGTGGTTCCACGACACCGTCACGTAGCTGGAGCCGCGCTTGATGTCGATCAGGCCGTCGTAGCCGGTCGACAGGTCGTTGTGGTCGATCCAGATGTGGTGCGAGAACATCTGCACGTTGATCGCGTCGTCCACGGTGTTCCGGAAGTTCAGGTTCCGGACGATCACGTTGTGGACGGCGCCGGCCGGCGGGCTGGTCGCGTCACTGACCGGCAGGCCGATGTTCAGCCCACCGCCGGTGATCCCCGAACTGGCGCCCACTCCGACGATCGTCTTGTCCGACATGACGTCGTGCATCGGGCCGGGCAGCGCGATCATGCCGTTCACCCTGATGTTCAGCGGGCCCGACTGGCTCACCGCGGTGAGGAAGTCGGTGGCGTTGCTGACCGTCACCGTCGGGCCGCCGGCCCCACCGGTGGTGCCGTTCTGGCCGAGCGCGTTCACCGAGGCGAAGCCGATCGGCGGCGCACCGGGGTCGAGCGGCGGCCCGGTCGGCGGCAGCGTCGGCCCGCCGGTCGGCCCACCGGTCGGTGGCGTACCGGTGACGGTCGCGACCTCGATGTCGTCGAACGACCCACTGGCGTACGAGGCGGCCAGACCGACCCGGCCGGACTGCAGGACGGAGTCGGTCGCCTGGACCACGAGGCTGCCGTTGACGTACCCGCGCAGCGAGCTGCCGGTGGCCTCCAGCCGCAGCGTCGCCCAGGTGTTCACCGGCACCGCGCCGGATCCGCTGGCCAGTGCGACCGGCGCCGACCCGTCCCGCTTCACCAGTTGCACCCCGCCGCCGCTGGTCACCACCAGCGCGTAGTAACGGCTGCTGCTCTGCGCCCGGGCAATCACCCCGACGTGCCGGTTGGCGCCGTTGAACCCGGTCGGCTTGACCCGCGCCTGTACCGCGTAGTCGCTCCAGGACGTCGTTCCGGTCAGGGTACGGGCGTCGCTGCTCTGCCCCGACTGCCGGTAGACCCGGCTGCCGTCGGTGGCAACCGACCAGCTTCCGCCGGAGGTCGACCAGCCGGTGGAGTTGCCGTCCTCGAAGTTGTCGGTCAACAGGGTGTCGGCGAAGGCGGCCGGCATCGCGACGGTCAGGGCGCCGGCGGTGAGCATCCCGGCCGCACCCGCGATGGCGAGCAGTCGCCACCGGGGTCGGCTGTGGAGCTGGTTGGCGTGCACAGTGAGCCTCCTTGTGGTGGATGTGTTAAGAAGGGGCCCTTCTTCTACAAAAAGCGATAAGAAGGGGCCCTTCCTTACAGGGGTAGGCGGCCGGCTCCGGCGAGGGTCTGCACCACCAGGGGGACCAGGGGGGCGGGGAGGACCGGTCCGGCGCGCAGGGTCGGGGTCCAGCCGGCGTCCGGAGACAGGTCGGGGTCGTGTTCGGCGTTGTAGGCGGCGAGGAGGTCGACCGGGCGAGGGAGTGAGCGGCCCGCGCGGACCCAGTTGCCGCGTACGGTTATGGCGGTGCCGTCCCAGTCGTAGAGCAGGTCCGCCGCCGTGATGTCGGAGCCGAGCGCGAAGTAGTTGTTCTCGGCGTAGATCGCCGACTGGACGCCGACGCCGAGGGCGTAGCCGAAGCCCGTACCGGAGAGTTGGTAGTGGTTGTTGTAGATGTCGACCTGGCCGAACCGCACTCTCGGCAGGCGTTGCATCGTGCCCTCGAACAGGTTGTGGTGCAGCGTCACGTTCAGCCGGCCGACGTCCGGGCCGACGGTGTTCGACGAACCGATCAGCATCACCTTGTCCCGGGCGACGAACCGGTTGTACGAGGCGGTCACCCGGCTGGCGGTGTGCGTGACGTCGAGTGATCCGTCGTGCACCATGTACGGCCGACCGAAGTGGACCGGCAGCTCGCTGTCCGGGTTGTCGCCGTCGGTGAAGGTGTTGTGGTCGACCCAGACGTTCTCGCTGCGCCGCACCGACACGAGGTCGAACTGCGAGTTCCAGTTGCCGGCGTCGCCGTCGGTCGGCGACCAGGCCGGGAAGCAGTCCCGGGCGTCGGCGAAGTGGAGGTTCCGGACGATCACGTTGTTCGCGGTGTCCACCATCAGGGTCAGTCCGCGCAGCGTTGCCCCGCGCAGCCCGACGATCGTGGTGTTCGGCCCGACGTTGATCTGGGTCTGCCGGGTCTGGTTGGCCACCGACCGTACCCGGGCCTGCTCCAGTGGCCCGGACGGCGCCACCCGGCCCCAGGTCGCCGGGTCGTACGCGGTCAGGTAGGCGTCCAGCGAGTACTCGGGATCGGCGAGGTCGGCGCAGCTCATCAGTCGCCCGTCGGCGTCCTCGTAGCCGTCGACCAGGCCCTTGACGTAGATGATTTTCGGCGTCGCGTTGGCGCGGTTGGTGGCGTTGTCGCCGCCCAGCGCCGCGACCAGCTCGGTCCGGCTCCGGACCACGTGCACCTGTTCCGGCGTCGCCGCCGATCCGCCGGTGGTGCCGGGCCCGGCAGCGGCCCATCCATCGCCCGCCGGCAGCACCTGCCGGCCCAGCAAACGGGCTCCCCAGGACAGTCGGTCGTCGTCTCTACCGGTCGCGCTGGCCGTACCGGGCACCACCAGGGCGGCGCCGGAGACCAGTACGAGAAGACTGCCGACCACGGTGGCGGTCAACCTGCTCGATCGCATCGCACTCTCCGTGTCTGTCTACCGTTTGCCGGATCACGTAACGGGTACGAAATCCTCTTGTTACGAAAGGTAGATAGGAACACTTAAAAGTGTCAATGAGCAGCGTTTGCAGATATGTTGCATAAAATGGGGGCAATGGCGATTACCTCGGCCACCCAATGCCGAGAAGAGGGGTATTCGGTCCGATTTCTAGCTGACAGTTGTCCCCGGGATTTGCAGTCTGTTTTCCGTTGTCGCGCAACGAGCCCGCATGTCACCCATCGCCGTTCTCCCCGTCCACCGCCGCCCGGTGCGGTTTCACCGCCCACGGCACACCCAGCTCCGACAGCAGCGCGCCCTCGGCAGCCGCCCGCCGCAGCACCGCGTTGATCCCCCGGATGGTCAGCACCCGGTCCGGGGCCTCCCCGCTCACCACCACCCGCTCCCCGCCGACCAGCGCCGGTTCGGGAGCGGCCTGGATCACCTGCACCAGGGCGGTGAAGCCCGCGGTACGGGCCAGCGGCACGATCAGCGGCACGGCGGCGGGATCGTCCCGGTGGTCCAGCAGGTTCTCCAGCAGCCCGGTCCGGCCGGACACCTCCCGCGGTCCCGGATCGCCCGGCAGGGTCAACCGGTCCGTCGGGTACTCCAGCACCGCCTGTCCGGCGGTGCCGTGCACGATCACCTCGCCCGCGATGAAGTCCTCACCGGCGAGCGTCACCGCGGCCACGACCGGCAGGCCGCAGCCGAGGGTCACCCGCAGCGACGCGGTGTCGTCCACCTCGATGGGCCGGGTCCGGTACCGCTCCAACTCGGCCTGGACCGGCCAGCCCGGCGCGGCACCGTCGATCCCGTCGTCGACCGGCGCGGCGCCGACCATCGGCGCGGCGACCCCGGCGGTCACCGCCGACTCGGCCACCGCGAGGCACTGCATGACCGCGTGCGCCAGCGGATTGACCAGTACGCCGTCCAGCGCCGGACGCCCGTCCAGGCTGCGCCGACCGGCCCACGGCGAACGGGCGTAGTAGCCGTCGGTGCGTTGCCAGGACGCCACCGTGGAGATCCCGGTGATCCGGCCGAGCCGCCCGTCGACAACCGCCGAGGTCAGTTCGCGCAGCGCCGCCGAGCCGAGCGCCTGGAAGCCGATCTGGGCCACCCGACCGGTCCGGGCCAGCGCGGCGGCCAGGGTGCGGTGCTCGGCCAGCGACAGCACCGGCGGCTTCTCCAGCAGCAGGTCCGCCCCGGCCGCCAGCGCGTCCAGCGCGATCGGCAGGTGGGTGTGCGGCGGCGTACAGATCACCACCACGTCGGGGCGGACCGCTCCGAGCATCTCCCGATGGTCGGTGAAGACCCGCGTTCCGGGCGGGATCGGCGCGTCCGGTGCCGCCTCGACCGGTCGTACGTCGACCAGGGCGACGAGTTCGAGGCGGCCCGCGTCGTGCAGCGGCGCCATCGTCCGGCGGTGCCAGTTCCCGTGCCCGCTCGCGCCGATCAGCGCGACCCTCGGCGGCGCCCCGATCCGGTCCCGTCCGGTCATGCGGCACCTGCCAGGGTCTTCTCCACGCCGTACCGGTCGAGTGCGGTGAGCCACTCGATGACGAGTTCGCGTACCTCGTCGTCGGCGGCGAGTTCGGCCGGGAAGACCTCGGTCAACCCGAACAACGCGTCCACCACGCCGGCCGGGGAGTCCTGGCCGGCGTCCAGCGCCGCCCGGATCCGCGTCGCCAGCGGGTCGTCCAGCGGCAGCGACGTACCGTCGTCGGACCGGCCCATGGTGAAGCGCATCCAGGCCGCGACCACCAGGGCCGCCCACCGGGGCCGGGCGCCGGCCGCGCGCAGGTCCTCGATGGTGTGCAGCACCCGCTGCGGCAGCTTCTGCGATCCGTCCATGGCGATCTGGATGGTGCGGTGCCGGATCACCGGGTTGGCGAACCGCCCCAGCACCTCCTCGCCGTAGTCGACCACCGAGACCCCGTCCGGCGGGGTGAAGCTGGCCGCCACGTCCTCGGCGATCAACCGGCGCATCACGTCCCGCAGGTACGGGATCTCCAGCGCCTCGGCGATGGTCTCCCGGCCGGCCAACGCGCCCAGGTAGGCGATTGCCGAGTGCACCCCGTTCAGGGCCCGCAGCTTCAGCCGTTCCCACGGACCCGCGTCGTCGGTGAGCACCGCACCGGCCTGTTCCCAGGCCGGCCGGCCGCCGGGGAAGTTGTCCTCGATCACCCACTGCCGGTACGGCTCGGCGACCACCGCCGCCAGGTCACTCACCCCGAGCGCCGCCCGCGCGTCCGCCAGGGTCTGCTCCGTGCTCGCCGGAACGATCCGGTCCACCATCGTGCAGGGGAAGCTGACGTTGTCGCGTACCCATTCGGCGGCGTCCGGCGGCACCCGGCGGTCGTCGTACTCCAGGGACTGGGTGACGAGACCGGCCAGCCGGATGCCGTTGGACGGCAGGTTGTCGCAGCTCAGCAGGGTCAGCGGCCCGGCGTCCGCCGCGGCCCGGGCCAGCAGCCCCCGGATCAGCAGGCCGGGCACGGTCAGCGGCGGCCGGTCGGTGGTGAGGTCGGCCACGACCGCCTCGTCCGGACGGAGCCGGCCGGTCGCCGGATCCATCTGGTACGCCTTCTCGGTCACCGTCAGCGTGACCACCCGGATCGTCGGGTCGGCGAGCAGCGCCACTATCGCCGCCGGATCGCTGGCGAAGTGCCGGACCTGTGCGAGCGCCCCGATCACCTGGGTCAGGTTGCCGTCGCCGGAGGTGCTGGTCACGCTGAACAGGCAGTCCTGGGCGGCGAGTTTCGCCACCGTGTCGGTGCTGCGCGGCGCCACCCCCACGATGCCCCAGTCGCCACCGGCCTGCGCGATCGCCGCCTCGGTGTAGACCGCCTGGTGGGCCCGGTGGAACGCGCCCAGCCCGAGATGCACGATCCCGGCCGGTACCGTGCCGGGCCGCACCAGCGGACGACTCGGTTCGGGCAGCCGGCGCAGCGCGCCGAGGCCCAGCCTGGACGCGCCCACCGTCACGCCCATACCGGGCCGTCCGGGAACGAGAACTCGGCGATCGAGGACCGCTTCATCGTCGAGCTGTAGCCGGGCTGGTCGGGCAGCAGGTACCGGCCGCCACGGGTGCGTACCGGGTCGACGAAGTGCTCGTGCAGGTGGTCGACGTACTCGACCATCCGGCCGTCCAGCGAGGCGCCGACCCGCAGGTAGTCGAAGATCGCCAGGTGCTGGACGTACTCGCACAGTCCGACGCCACCGGCGTGCGGGCAGATCGGCACCCCGAACTTGGCCGCCATCAGGATCACCGACAGCACCTCGTTGACCCCGCCGATCCGGCAGGCGTCGATCTGGCAGACGCCGATCGCCTCCGCCTGGAGGAGCTGCTTGAAGATGACCCGGTTCGCCGCCACCTCACCGGTGGCGACCCGACAGCGTCCGCCGGAGAGTCCGGTCACCGCCTCGGCGATCCGGGCGTGCCCGAGGACGTCGTCGGCGTGCGTCGGCTCCTCGATCCAGTACGGGTCGAACTCGACCAGCCGGGACATGTTCCCGATCGCCTCGTCGACGTCCCAGACCTGGTTGGCGTCCATCATCAGCAACGCGTCCGGGCCGATCTCCTCCCGGATGATCCGCGCCCGGCGTACGTCGTCCTCGATCGGCCCGCCGACCTTCATCTTCATCGCCCGCCAGCCCTGGCCGTACGCCTCGCGGGTCAGTGCCCGGACCTTGTCGTCCGGATAGCCGAGCCAGCCGACCGAGGTGGTGTACGACGGAAAGCCGTCCCGTTCCAGTTCGGCCAGCCGGTCCGGCAGGCCGACCTGTCCCTTGTCCAGGATCGCGGCGGCCTCGGCCGGGTTGAGCGCGTCGATGATGTGGTGGAAGTCGACGTTGCGGACCAGTTCCTCGGTCGGCATCTCGGCGAGCAGCCGCCACAACGGCTTGCCCGCCAGCTTGGCCCGCAGGTCCCAGACGGCGTTGACCAGCGCGCCGGTTGCCATGTGGATGACGCCCTTCTCCGGCCCCAGCCAGCGCAGCTGCACGTCCGCGGTGAGCGACCGCCAGAACGTCACCGGCTCCGCGTCGATCTCGTCCATGCTCCGGCCGACGACGTGGTGGGCCAGGGCCCGGACGGCGGCGCAGGTGAGCTCGTTGCCGCGACCGTTGGTGAAGGTGAACCCGGCCCCGAAGGTCCCGTCCGGCGCGTCCGTCCGCAGCTCGACGTAGGTCGCCGAGTAGTCGCCCCGGTTGATCGCGTCCGAGCCGTCCCCGGCGGCGGCCGTCGGAAACCGCACGTCGTGTACGTCGACACCGGTGATGGTGACGGTCACAGGTCTGAACTCCCGATCTTGAAAACCTTCTTGGGCAGGTGGTACGCGAGGTCGACGATCGTCTCCGCCGCCTCGTCCAGTGGCAGCCGGTCCTCGGCCACCAGCCGGGCCAGGAAGCCGGCGTCGATCCGGCGCGAGACGTCGTGCCGGACCGGGATCGAGCAGAAAGCCCGGGTGTCGTCGACGAATCCGGCGGTGTTGTAGAAGCCGGCGGTCTCGGTGACCGCCTCCCGGAACCGGCGCAGCACCTCCGGCGAGTCCAGGAACCACCACGGCGCGCCGAGGTAGAGCGCGGCGTAGCCACCGGCCAGCGGGGCCAGCTCGCGGGTGAAGGTGTACTCGTCCAGGGTGTAGACGACCAGCCGCAACCGGGGATCGTTGCCGTACGCGTCGAGCAGCGGGGTGAGCGCGTGCAGGTACTCGGTGGCCTGCGGGATGTCTCCGCCGACGTCCCGGCCGTGCCGGGCGTACAGCCACCGGTTGTGGTTACGCACCGCGCCGGGGTGCAGCTGCATCACCAGTCCATCCTCGATGGACATCCTGGCGAACTCGACAAGCATGTGTGCCCGGAACGCCTCGGCGTCCTCCGGGGTGGCCTCGCCGCGCAGACCCCGGTCGTACAGGGTCGCCGCCTCGGCCTCGCCCAACCGTAGCGTCAGCGCCGTCGGATGCCCGTGGTCCGTGGAGGTGGCGCCGGCGGCGATGAACGCCTCCCGGCGCTTGCGCAACGCGGCGAGATACCCGGCGTATCGGCCGGTGTCCTCCCCGGTGATCTGGCCGAGCTGCTCGACATTGCCGGCCCAGCCGTCGAACTCCATGTCGACGACGTTGTCCGGCCGGAAGGTGGTGATCACCCGGCCGCCCGGTCCGCCCCAGCCGTCGGCCGCCAGCTTGGCGTGCCGCCCCAGGTCGTCCAGCGGCGACTCGGTGGTGGCCAGCGTCTCGATGTTGAAGCGCTCGAACAGCGCCCGGGGCCGGAACTCGGGCAGCGCGAGCTGTGCCGCGATCGCGTCGTAGATCTCGTCGGCGGTGGCCGGCGACAACCGCGTCCGCACCCCGAACACGTTCGCGAAGGTCTCCTCCAGCCACAGCCGCGACGGCGTGCCCCGGTACAGGTGCCAGTGTGCCGCGAACCGCCGCCAGATGGTCCGCCCGTCGGTCTCCACCGCCGCACCGTCCACCGACGGCACGCCCAGCTCCGCCGGAGGCACGCCCTGGCTGAGCAGCATCCGGGTCAGATAGTGGTCCGGCACGATGATCAGCCGAGCCGGATCCGGAAACGCGACGTCATCCGCGAGCATGCCCGGGTCGACATGCCCGTGCGGCGAGATCAGCGGCCGGTCCCGAACCAGCGCGTACAGCTCGCGGGCGATCGCCCGTTGGCTGGGCTCTGACGGGAAGAGCAAGTCGGGCCGGTCGGACTGGGGAGACACCAGATGCTCCTTGCTGTTCGGAGATGTAAGGAAGGGCCCCTTCTTATCGTTTTCTGTTGTAGCGGGGGCCCTTCCTAACACCCGGGTCAGGGGATGGTGAGCAGGTCGGCTACGCGGACCGACTGGCCGGTCTCGAAGGAACGGTTCGCGGCCAGGCCGGTGAGCAGGGCGAGCGCGCCGTCCCGGGCGGTGGCGGCCCGGTTCATCGGGTCGGTGTGGCCGCCGAGCAGCACCGCGGTCATCCGGGCGTCCGCGCCACCGTGGCCACTGCGGGTGTAGCCGGAGACCGGCACCTCCCGGGGCGGCTCCCAGAACGGCCGTACGGTCAGCTTCGCCCAGCCCTCCTCGACGGCGGCCTGTACGCCGTGCAGCGCGGCGCCCTTCAGCTCGCCGGCGGCCTGTGGGCTGACGAAGTCACTTTCCACCACCTCCAGCTCCAGCCGCCCCCGGCTGCCGTTGAACATCACCCGGTAGCCCTCCCACGGGGCGTACGCGGTGAGGTGGTAACTCATGCTGGCGCCGCTGGAGTACTTGGCCAGCACCGCCATGTCGTCCTCGATGGTCACCCCGGGTCCGAAGACGTTCTGGTCGCGGTGGTAGCCGTCCTCGGCCTCGGCGTCGAGGTATAGCGCCCGCAGTCGCGGATGCTCGGCCAGGTGCAGCGCGAACGGGTCGTCGGTGGCGTCCAGAGCGCCGTGCGCCCGGTCGTAGTCGCGGGCGTAGCCGTGCCGGCGCCCGGTCTCGCCGTAGAAGAAGAGCTGACCGGCGGCGTAGACCTCGACCGGCGTCGCGTCCAGCCACCAGTTGACCAGGTCGAAGTGGTGACTCGCCTTGTGCACCATCAGCCCGCCGGAGTTGGCCTTGTCCCGGTGCCAGCGCCGGAAGTAGTCGGCGCCGTGCCGTACGTCGAGCAGCCACTCGAAGTGGACCGAGCCGATCTCTCCGATGGTGCCCTCGGCGATGACCTCGCGGACCTTCTCATGCAAAGGGTTGTAGCGATAGTTGAAGGCCACCGAAACCTTTCGGCCGGTCTCGGTCACCGCGCGGAGGATCCGCTCGCACCGGGCCGCGTCGGTCGTCATCGGCTTCTCGGTGATCACGTCGCAGCCGGCCCGGAGCGCGGCCACGATGTACTCGTCGTGGGTCCGGTCGACGCTGGTCACCAGGACCACGTCGACGCGCTCCTTCGCCAGCATCTCGCCGAAGTCGGCGGCCGGGTACGTCGACACCGGGTCGAAGCCCAGCTCGGCCAGCCAGTCGTTGTGCGCGTTCATCCGCGCCTGGTTGACGTCGGCGAAGGCGACGAGTTCGGCGGTGTTCGGGTGGTCCAGGACCAGTGCCCGGACGAACATCTCCGCACGCGCGCCCGTACCGACCAGGGCGAAGCGTTGCCTTCCAGGTGATCCCGACATCCCGGCTCGCCTCCGTTGGCTGCAAAGGTTTGCAGGAGAAGTAACCATGTGGGCCAGCCGGCCGTCAACGACTTGTAGCAATCCTGCGGTCTTTATCCGTATTTGTAACTATGGAAGGGCTCCCATGGCTGCGCACCGCAACAAAGCCGTAACCGAGCCCCGTTGACACCTGAGCAACCGTTTGCATTAATTGGCCAACCAAGTGACGGCAGACACACACCGGCGACCACAGAAGGGACTCGCGTGCCAGCCACCATTCGAGACGTCGCGCGAGCCTCCGGTGTGCACATCTCCACTGTGTCTCGTACGTTCTCGGCCCCACACCTGGTCAACCCGGAGACCCGCAACCGCGTACTGGCCTGTGCCGAGCACCTCGGCTACCGACCCAACCGGGCGGCCCGGGCACTCATCACCGGGCGCACCCACAACATCGGTCTGATCATCGCCGACATCGCCAACCCCTTCTTCCCGCCCCTGATCAAGGCAGCGGAGAGCCAGGCCCGGCAACGGGACTACCACATCTTCATCGCCGACACGAACGAGGATCCGGCGGCCGAGGAAGACCTGGTGCACGCCCTGGCCAAGCAGGTCGACGGCGTACTGCTGTGCAGCCCGCGGATGAGCAACAGCCTGATCGAGCAGCTCAGCCGCGAGGTGCCGCTGGTGGTGATCAACCGTCAGGTCACCGGCCTGCCGGCGGTGGTGATGGACGTCGGTCAGGGTGCCCGGCTCGCGGTGGAGCACCTGACCGGGCTCGGGCACCGTGAACTGGCCCTGCTCGGCGGGCCACGCGGCTCCTGGACCAACCGGGAGATCCGCCGGTCGGCGACGGCCGCGGCCCGGACCGCGGACGCGGCGCTTACCGTGCTCGGCCCGAACCCGCCCACCGAGGGCGGCGGCATCGCCATGGCGGAGCAGGTACGCCGAAGTGGCGCCACCGCCGTGCTCGCCTACAACGACCTGATGGCGATCGGCCTGATCGAGGGGCTGGACTCGCTCGGGTTACGGGTGCCCCAGGACATCAGCGTCGTCGGCATCGACGACATCGCGCTGAGCCGACTCACCCGACCCAAATTGACGACGGTGGCCACGCCAACCGCGGCTGCCGGCCGGACGGCCGTCGACATGCTCCTGCAACACGACGGTTCCTTCTCCGCACGCGCCGGACGCGGCGGCGGAAGAACCACCACAGCCGACGACCGTCGTACCACCGCACAGGTAACGCTCCAGACCGAATTGGTCATCCGCGACTCGACGGGCGTCGGTCCGGCGGCTCCGGCCGACCGGCCCGGAACGACGGCAACAGCCGACCGCCCGGGCGCGGCACCCTCCGCTGACCCGGGTTCGCACGGCCATGCGGACCCGGGCGACGCGACCGCGGCCACCCCC
The DNA here is from genome assembly GCF_042658085.1 of Plantactinospora solaniradicis. Taxonomy (NCBI): domain Bacteria; kingdom Bacillati; phylum Actinomycetota; class Actinomycetes; order Micromonosporales; family Micromonosporaceae; genus Plantactinospora; species Plantactinospora solaniradicis. Next base: position 893,183 of record NZ_JBHSPR010000001.1, read on the forward strand.
GAAGTTGTCGCCTCCTAACGCCAAGGAGTGAGCGCAATGCACCCCGCCACATCCCCGACGGCAAACGCGCCTGCCGCGCGTGGCCACCGTACTCTCCATCGGCGCAGCCTGCTCCGCCGTCTCACCGCCGCAGCGGTGGCCGTCCCCCTCCTGCTCGGCGCCGCGGCCTGCGGCGGCGGCGAGGACGAGGGTGCCGACCCCGACGCCAAGGTCGAACTTTCGATCTTCTGGTGGGGCGGTGAGGCGCGGGCCAAGCTCACCGAGGAGGCCCTCGCCCTCTACACCAGCAAGCACCCCAACGTGACGTTCAAGAAGACCTGGCAGGCCAACCAGGGCTACTTCGACAAGCTCGCCACGTTGACCGCCGGCGGTGACGCGCCGGACATCTTCCAGATCGACGACAACTACCTGACCGAGTACGCGTCCCGGAAGACCACGCTCGACCTGAACGAGTACAAGGACGACGGAAAGCTCGACGTCTCCAAGTTCCCGGAGAGCCTCTGGCAGTACGGCGTGGTCGACGGCAAGCTGTCCGGCGTCGCGTTCGGCGAGAACACCCAGGGTCTGGTCTACAACAAGACGCTGCTGCAGAACAACAAGCTGCCGGAGCCGACCACCGGGATGACCTGGGAGGCGTTCATCGCCTGGGCGGCGAACGTCAGCAAGACCGCCAAGATCCCCGGCACGATGGACCCGAGCGCCGACTACAAGGCGCTCTGGGTCTGGCTGCGCCAGCAGGGCAAGGACCTCTACAAGGGCAAGGAACTCGGCTTCACCGTCGACGACGTGACCAAGTGGTTCGAGCTGTGGAAGGGCGCCCGGGCCCAGGGAGCCACCCCGACCCCGGACGTGATCCACGAGGGCAACGCCACCGACATCACCAAGCAGCTCGTGGTGACCGGCAAGGCGGGCACCTCCTTCGTCTGGGCCAACCAGCTACCGGAGCTGAAGAAGAACACCAAGGACGAACTGGGCGTCATCGCGTACCCCGGTGACCCGAGCGCGCAGTGGGCCCGGGCCTCGATGTACTTCTCGGTCTTCCAGAAGACCAAGCACGCGGACGTCGCGGTGGACGTGATCAACTTCCTGGCCAACGACCCGGAGGCCGGCAAGATCCTCGGTACCGACCGGGGCCTGCCGTCCAACCTGGACGTCCGCAAGGCGGTGAGCGAGTCGGTGACCGACCCGGCGATGAAGCTGTCGATCCAGGTCGAGAACGAGCTCGGGGCCAAGTTCGGCCCGTCCCCGCAGGTGCCGCTCAAGGGGCACAGCAAGATCAGGGCCGAGCTGATCAAGGCGGCCGAGGAGGTCCAGTACGGACGGCAGGACCCGGCCAAGGCCGCGGCCGCCTTCCTGGAGATCTGCAAGTCCGCGATCGCCTAGCTGGTCCGGCCCACACGTTCGGAGAGGAGTTGGCTCGTGGCGTTGACCACGGCGCCGAACCCGACTCCGCCGGCCAAGCCATCCGTCCGGACCCCCGCCAAGTCGCGCGGGTCCGGACGGATGCGGCACGGCGAGGGTCTGGCCGGGTACGTCTTCCTGTCGCCGTGGCTGATCGGCCTGATGGCCATCACGGCGATCCCCATGCTGCTGTCGCTCTACCTCAGCTTCACCAACTACGACATCCTGACCGACCTGTCGGACGTCGAGTGGGTGGGACTGGCGAACTACAAGCGCATGTTCACCGCCGACCCGTCGTACTGGCACTCGGTGCAGGTGACGCTGTCGTTCGCGCTGATCGCCGTACCGCTCAAGCTCGCCGCCGCACTCGGCGTCGCACTGCTGCTCAACCGCGCGTGGCGCGGTGTCGGCCTGTTCCGGGGCCTGTTCTACCTCCCCTCGCTGCTCGGCGGCAGCGTGGCGCTGGCCATCGTCTGGGTCAGCATGTTCAACCGGGACGGGGCGTTCAACTCCTTCCTCTCGCTGTTCGGCGTCGAGGGCAAGCCCTGGGTGAACGACCCGGGCTGGGCGCTGGAAACCCTGATGGTGCTCGCCATCTGGCAGTTCGGCGCGCCCATGGTGATCTTCCTGGCCGGGCTCAAGCAGGTGCCGACCGAGCTGTACGAGGCGGCCTCGGTCGACGGCGCCAGCCGGTTCCGGCAGTTCGTCAGCGTCACCCTGCCGATGCTCTCCCCAGTGATCTTCTTCAACCTGGTGCTGGAGACGATCAACGGATTCCAGGGCTTCACCGCCGCGTTCGTGCTGAGCAACGGCACCGGCGGTCCGGTGGACGCGACGCTGATGTACACGCTGAACCTCTACATCACCGGCTTCACCGAGCTGGAGATGGGCTACGCCTCCGCCATGGCCTGGGTGTTCCTGCTCGCCATCGCCCTGATCACCGCGCTCTTCTTCAGCACCGGCCGGTTCTGGGTGCACTACTCGGACGGAGACGGAAACTGATGGTCGCCCAGACTCCGACCCTTCCCCAGGGCGGCACGGTCACCGGCCGCCGCCGTGGTTCCGGACGACAGCTCGGCCGGCTGCTTCTCCTGATCGCGATCCTCGCGGTGGTCCTCTATCCGCTGTTCTGGATGGTCGGCACCTCGTTCAAGTCGCAGGAAGAGATCGTCAACAACATCGGGCTGCTGCCCCGGGAGTTCACCCCGGGCAACTTCAGCGACGGTTGGGGCAACTTCGACGTCAGCTTCGGCCGGTTCTTCCTGAACAGCGCGGTGGTGAGCCTGCTCACCGTGGTCGGCAACGCCGTCTCCTGCCTGCTCGCCGCGTACGCCTTCGCCCGGCTGCGGTTCCGGCTGCGCGGCTTCTGGTTCGCCATCATGATCGGGACGCTGCTGCTGCCCGGACACGTGCTGATCGTGCCGCAGTACATCCTGTTCCAGAAGACACAGATGGTCGGGGCGGCCTGGCCGTACCTGCCACTGGTGGTGCCGCAGTTCCTCGCCACCGAGGCGTTCTTCGTCTTCCTGATGGTGCAGTTCATGCGGGGCATCCCGCGCGAACTGGACGAGGCGGCCAAGATCGACGGCGCCAGCTCGTACGGTATCTTCCGGCATGTGATCCTGCCGCTGAGCCGACCGGCGCTGGTCACGACGGCCATCTTCTCGTTCATCTGGACCTGGAACGACTTCTTCCGACAGTTGGTCTACCTCTCCGACCTGGAGGACTACACGGTGCCGGTGGCGCTGACCCTGTTCATCGACTCGACCAGCCAGAGCGCGGTCGGTCCGATGTTCGCGATGTCGCTGCTGTCGTTGCTGCCGGTGTTCCTGTTCTTCATCGCCTTCCAGCGGATGCTGGTCGAGGGCATCAACACGAGTGGGCTCAAGGGGTGACCGGACAACCCGCCCCGAACTGGCCGGAGGAGCCGGCCGGTCCGGCCGCGACCCGACCCGACTGGCGGGAGACCCTGCGCAACGCCACCGACCTGGCGCTGCTCGGCATCGTCGTCACCCTCGCCGCGCTGCCGGTGGTCACCGCGGGAGCCGCGGTCGCCACCGGCAGCGCCGCGCTGCACCACTGGATCGAGAACGGAAGCTGGCCCGGCGTACGACCGGCGCTGCGCGACCTGCGTCGCGCACTGCTGCCCGGCGTCGCGGCGACCGTGATCGGCGTCGCCGTCGCCGCCGTACTCACGGTGAACCTGCTGGCGTTGAGTCGGGGCGTCGTACCGGGCGGCACGGTGCTGATCGCGGTCACCGCCGCCCTGACCGCGGCGGCCGGCGGCTTCGCCGGGCTGACCGTCGTCCAGGTCGGCCGGCAGGCGGGGCAGGGCTGGCGTGATGCGGCCCGTGCAGCGTGGCGGATCGTGCTGGCCCGACCCGTCACGCTGCTCGGCACCGCCGGTACGGTCGCGCTGGCGGCCGTGCTCTGCGCGCTCATCCTGCCGCCGCTGACCCCGATCCTGGTCGGGTACACCCTCTTCGGGCTGCACGCGACCACCCGCCGGATCGCCGGCCCGGTGCTGTCCGAGGACTCCCGATAACGACCTCCTGGGACGCGGCGGGCGGCCGGGCTCAGGTGCGGAACGGTCCGGTGACGCAGTACGTGATGCCACCGGAGGAGGAGCCCGAGGTACCGCGTTGGGACGAGAAGTACAGCCGGTTTCCGGCCGGGGTGAATGCGGGACCGCAGATCTCGGACGAGCCCTGCCCGGTGATCCTCAGGAACACGGAGATCTTGTCACCTGGCGTGATCATGCAGATCTCCATGTTGCCGCCGTCCTCGGCGACGTAGAGGTCACCGAACGAGGAACCGGTGATGTTGTCCACGCCGGTCAGCGGCGCCGGGCCCGGGTTGACGAGGTTGTCGTCATAGGCGAGCTCGAAGGTGTTGTCGGCGAGGTTGAGCTGCCAGATGCGGTTGTCGCCCTTGGTGGTGAACCACACCGTGTCGTCGGAGTAATAGCAGCCCTCCCCGCCGTTGAACGATTTGGCACCGGACACCTGCGACCGGGTCACCGTCGGGGAGCCGTCCGGATCGGGCACGGCGGCCCAGCTGAACGAGCCGGACGTGCCGTTGCCGGCGACCAGCACCTGTAGCCGCCCGGCGGACAGGTCGCCCCAGGTGTTCGGAACGAACCGGTAGAACTTTCCGTTGGTCTCGTCTTCGGTGAGGTAGATGACCTGCCGGTCCGGGTCGGCCGCGGCGGCTTCGTGCTTGAACCGGCCCATCGCCGGGCGGACCACGGCGGTGCCGCCGAGCGGGTAGGTTTCCCATACCCGGCCGAGGCTGACCTCCTCGCAGGACAACCAGGTGTTCCACGGTGTCTTGCCACCCGCGCAGTTGTTGTTGGTGCCGGACAGGATCCGGGACGCCCCGGTGATGGCTCCGCTGGAGTTGAACAGGATCCGGGACGCCCCGCCGGCGCTGGTCTCGGAGTTGGACACGTAGACCCAGCCGCTGCCGTTGGCGAACACCGCGCCGCCGTCGGGAGCGTTGTGCCACGTGTACGAGGTGCCGGCCACGACCTGGCCGGAGCGGGCGACGATCTGGCTGGTGAAGCCGGCCGGGAGTTGGATGCCGTGCCCGTTGGCCGGCTGGAGCGGACCGTACGGGCCGACCGCGATCTGCGCCGGTGCCGCGTACGCCGCCGACCAGGTGGTGAACGGCAGGGCTACCGCGCCGGCTCCGAGCACAGTGGCACGCAACATGTCTCGCCGATCCATCTTGGACCTCCTTTGTGGGCAGGTCCGAGGAACGTAAGGATTGGTGATTGCTGAAGGCCGGTACGTAGGTGAACACCCGCCATCGACGGGCGCACGAGCGGGTCCGATCCGACACAAATGGCGTGCCGCTCCGCCAGATGTTCCCCTCGCCCTGTGTCCCGTCGCTCGACGCGTCCGGGCGATCAGGGTCGTTCGGGACCGGGGTACGGCACGGGCGTGAAGCGCACCGGGAGCGCCGCCGGACCACGGGTCCACGCCGAGTCGACGGACGCCACCTCCTCCGCCGGAATCGCCAACCGGACTCCCGGCAGCCGATGCAGGGCGGTCTCGACGGCGGTACGGACGATCAGCCGGGCCGGAAGCCGAGCCGGACAGGAGTGCGGACCGGCGCTCCAGGCGACGTGTGCCCGGTTGCCCACCTCGGTGAACGCCCCACCGCCGGCATGGATCCGAGGATCGGCGTTGGCAGCGGCCAGCCCGAGGATCAGCGCGTCGCCACGCCGGATCGCCTGCCCACCCAGCTCGGTGTCCTTCAGCGCGTACCGGGCCGCCACGTTGCTGAACGGCGGATCCCGCCACAGCACCTCGTCCAGCGCGTCGTCCACCCCGAGCCGGCCGCCGCGAAGGCGCCCGCCGAACCGCGCGTCGGTGAGCATCAGCCGCAGCGTCTGGCTGATCCAGTTGATGGCGTTCTCGTTCGCCCCCACGATCAGCAGCAGGATGGTGTCGTAGATCTCGGCGTCGCTGTGCAGGTTCGGATGGTGGGCGAGGAAACTGGTCAGGTCCTCCGTCGGCGCCGCCCGGCGCGCCGCGACCGCCTCGGCGACGAGCCCCAGGACCCGTTGCCGGGCCGCCTCGGCGTCGCCCTCCCAGGAGTACAACTCCAGCAACCCCAGATAGAGGGCACGCCCCTGGGCGGCGTCCATGCCGAACACCTCCGCCATGGAGAGCACCGGGATGACCGCGGCGTAGTCGGCGACCAGGTCGGCCTCGCCCCGGCCGGCGAACTCGGCGATCACGTCGGTGCACAGGGCCGCCACGGCGCGCCGCAACTGCCGCTGGTCGATCCTGCCGAGCCCACCGTCGATCGGGGCACGCAGCCGCCGGTGCCGCTCGCCGTCGGTGAAGAAGGCGTTGTCGTACGGCGTCATCATCGCGCGGACCTGCGAGTCCGGCGCGAGCCTGTCGTCCTGGTACACCGACCAGTTGACCGGGTCGGCGGCAAAAGTCTCCTCCTGCCGGGCGACCGTCAGGATCTCCTGGTATCCCAGCACGAGCCAGCCGTTGATCCCCGGTTCGAGTTCGACCGGGGCGACCGGCCCGTACTCCTCCCGCAGCTTCTGATAGACGTGTTGCGGCTCCGGACACATCGTCGTCGACACGAGCGGCGTCAGTCCGGTCATGTCGTCGAGGGACGTGGGAGCGCCCGGCTCCCGGCGAAAGGTCGCGGCTGTCACGAGACCACCTCCTGGGGGGCCAAGATATTCTCGGCCGGAGCCGAATCGTCGGCGAGGTCGACGGCGTACTCGACGAGAGTGGCCAACACGTTCAGCGCCGAGGCCCGGTCCCGGGCGTCGCAGTCCACGATCGGCGTCTCCGGCAGCAGGTCCAACGCGGTACGCAGTTCTTCGACGCTGTGCCGGACCGTGTCGGGGAAGTGGTTCACCGCCACGACGAACGGCATCTGGGTGCCGATCTCCAACTGGTCGAACACCTCGAAGCTGCCCTCCAGCCGGCCCGGCCGGGTGTCGACCAGGACCAGCACCCCGGCGGCGCCCTCGGCCAGTCCCTCCCACAGATCCCAGAACCGCCGCTGTCCCGGCGTGCCGAACAGGTACAGCGCCAGACTCTCGTTGAGGGTGATCCGGCCGAAGTCCATCGCGACCGTGGTGGTGCGTTTCTCCGCCACCCCGGTGAGGTCGTCCACGCCCTCGCTGACCTGGGTCACGGTCTCCTCGGTACGCAACGGATCGATCTCGCTCACCGCGCCGATCAACGTGGTCTTGCCGACGCCGAAGCTGCCCACCACGAGGATCTTGACCGACTTGGTGACGGTGCCGGGTAGGTATTGGTCAGAGAGCCCGGAGGCCATTCAGCACCTCTTGCAGTAGTTCCCGGGAAAGCTGCGGAGACTGGGGACTTCCGGCCCGCGCGGTCAGATGGCCGGAGTCGACCAGGTCGCTCGCCAGCACGCGTACGACGCTCACCGGCAACTCCAGCCGGGCGGCCGCCTCGACGAGCGACAGCAACCCTCGGCACATGGCCAGCAGGGCACGCTCCTGACGACCGGCCGAGATCGGCAGCGGCGGCGCCGGATCCGTGGCGATCAGCAACGTGTCGATACTGATCGTGTTGCGTGACGGACGTGCCCGGCCCTTCGTGAGCACGTACGGCCGCAGCGCGGTGTCCCGATAGGTGCGGCCGGGGTCGTCCGGAGAAGTCACACGCGTTCTCCGCTCCGCTCGGTCATCGGCGCTCCTCGGTCGGCTCGGTCATGTCCCGGCACCGTGACGTGCCGTCGTGGCCAGGTTGCGTTCGCCGATCCGGTTCACCTGCGTCTGCATCTGGTGGGCGATCAGCCCGGGATCGACGGCCGGCTCGGTGACCACCGCCAGATGTGAGCCGTCCCCGGCCCGCCGGACGAACAGGTATCCACCGTCGAACTCGATCAACAGATGACGAAGGGACCGGCCACCCGAACCGAACTCCCGGCCCACGCTCCGGCCGAGCGACTGCAATCCGGAGCAGGCTGCGGCGAGCCGGTCGGCGACGTCCGGGGCGGTGTGCTCCGACCGGACCATGGCCAGGCCGTCGGCGGAGAGCACCACGGCGTGCCGGACGTACGGCACCGACACCACCTCGGCCAGCATCCAGTTCTGGTCTTGTTTCGTCGTCATCGTGTTCGTAATCCTTCGGTTGTCGGCGGTCAGCTGGTGCCCGCCGGGTCCGGTTCACCGCCGGTCCGGCCGCCCTCGATGAAGGCGCCCATCCAGGAAGCCGCCTGCTCGGGCGTCGGGCTGGGAGATGCCGGCGCCGACTCGTCCGGGACAGCCGCAGCGGCCTCACCACGCCGGGACCGGCGCTGCGGAAGCGTTGCCCCGGCCGACGGCGAGTCGGAGGAGGCGGTGTCGACGGTGGTCCGCGGCTCGGCCTCGTCGACCGGTTCGGCCTGCCGAACGGCGGGTCGCGCGGCCATGGCCTCTGGAGCTTCCACGGTCTCCACTGCCTTCGCCGGGATCAGGACCACCGCCCGCAACCCACCGTACGGGGACTCGCTCAGATCCGCCCGGAACCCGTGCCGGCGGACGTAGTGCCCGACGACGGCGAGACCGGTCTGCGGGATCTCGCCCAGGTCGCCCAGCCCGGCCCGGCGGCGCCCGGAGACCGTCTCCCGGGCCTGCTCCAGCCGGTGCTCGTCCATTCCGACGCCGCCGTCGTCGATCTCGATAACGGCGCCACGTTGCACCCTTCGCACGGTCACCGGAACGCTCGTCGCGGGCGGTGACGACTGGGTGGCGTTGGCCAGCAGCTCCGCCACCAGGTGGATCACCGGTTCGACCACCTCGGCGGCCACCGCCACGTCCTGGTCGCCGGCGACCTCGATCCGCCGGTAGGCGAGGATCCGCGCGGAGGCGGCCCGGACCACGTCCACCATCGCCAGTGGCTCCTGCCACTGCTGTCCCGGCCACTCCCCGCACAGCACCGCCAGGCTCTGCGCGTGCCGTGCCTGCTGTGCGGCGGCATGGTCGACCCGCATGCTCGACTCCACGACATCCGGGTCGTGCTGGTGCCGGTCGGCCATCAGCGACACCTGCTCCTGGATGGAGTGTGCCGCCGTCTGGACCCGCCGGGACAGGGCCACCACCGCGAGCCGCAACGACTCTTCCCGTTCGTCTGCCCGCTTCAACGCACTCGTCGCCTCCGCGAGCACGCCGTCGACGAGGCTGGCCGCGACCTCGTCCAGCTCGGAGTCGTCGTACGCGGGCGGCACCGGGGAGCCGGCCAACGCCGCGGAGAGGCGTACCCGGAGGAGGTGTTCCAGGGCCTTGTTCACCGCCGCCGATTTCGCCTCGGCACGCCCGGCCCAGGAGGCCTCGCGCCTGGCCCAGGCGGCCTCGCGCCCAGCCCACTCGGCCTCGCGCCCAGCCCACTCGGCCTCGCGCCCAGCCCACTCGGCCTCGCGCCCAGCCCACTCGGTCTCGCGCTCCGCCAACTGGTGCTCGCGCTCCGCCAACTGGTGCTGGTACCCGAGAAGTCGCCGCTCGGCCTCCCGCCCGTGCTGCTCGAACGCGATCCAGGCGCCGCGCTGCCGGCGACGCAACGTCCGCAGCAGCGTCAACAGCAGCACCGCGACCGCCGCCGCCAGCACGCCGACCGACACACCGAGCGGGCTGGCGCTGACCACCGCGCCGACCACCGCCGCCGCTGCGGCGAGGATCGTGATCGTGAAGGTGGCCGACCACAGCAAGCGGCCCTCCGACGATGGACGGCCGGACGAGAGAAGAGGCGTCATAATCACCTTCGAGCGGAAGATCCAGGCAGGACGGAACGACAACCCGCAGTTCAGGCACGTGGTGGATCAGGATGGTACCCGACTACGCCCGGATCGCTGTCCCCCAAAGTGGACAGATATCACTCAGGAAAGCGCCTACGACTACCCGCCGCTGCCAACAAACCGGGCGAAAAGGAACTCGGAATCGGTACCACAGACGATGACCGAGGTGTTCCACGAGCAGCTGGCCGGAATGATCGCCTTGAGCTGACCCAACTCGGTCGCCTTGGCGGAGCCGACGTTCACCCCGGCGACACTGGCGTCGTCGCGGTACGTCGAAAGGCTCGCGTCGAAGGCCAGCAGGTTGCCGCCGTCGACGCGTACCGCCACGCCCTCCCGGGTCAGGGTGTTCCGGCCGTCCGGGTCGAAGAGCCGCAGGGAATCCTCCGACGAGCCGATCGGCACCAGCATGTTCTCGCCGACCGGCACCAGGTACTGCGCCTGCGGCACCTTCTTCCGCCAGGCCGCCTCCTGGTTGTCCGCCCGGTCGTCGGTCCGGACCGCCACCAGCTCGGTGGACTCCTTGTCCGAGCCGGCGCCCTCCAGCAGGCAGACCTGGTGCTCACCGCACGGCGCCAGGGCCTGTGGCCGCCGACTCTTGTCCGGCGCGGTGTAGACGTTCGTCGGCGCCCCGAGGGTCGCCAGGTCGTACCGGGCGAGCCCGTAACCGTCGGTCGGCGAGGCCACGAAGAGCTGACCCTCGTACGCCAGCACGAAGTCGTCGGTGTCGGCCGCCTTCTCGCGGGTCTTGAGCACCCGGCCGTTCGTCACGTCGATGACCCGGATCGAGCCGTCCGCGCCGATCTGCACCAGCCGCGGGTCGTCGCCCCGGTTGGGCATCATCGGATTGCCGTACGGGTTGGCCGCCGCGCCGCCCACCTCCTCGACGGTGTTCATCGGATAGATCGCCGAGGCGCTGTCGTACTGGCCCTTCGGGCTCGGCAGGGTCCACTCCTCGCCGGTCCGGGCGTTGATCCCGATCACCGTTGCGGCGGTCTTGTCGAGCACCACGACGTACCGGTCGAAGTAGTGGATGGTGTCGTCACCATGGACCTGCCGGCTCCACAGTTTCGCGCCGTTGTCCGGGTCGAACGCGATCAGGTCACGCGGGGTGCTGCCGACCACCGCGCCCGCCTTCACCACCAGAACGTCCGGCAGCGCCTCGAGCCCGGCCCACTGCTCCGCGCCGACGTCCGTCGTGATCCAACGCGACACCTTCGCCGTCTCGGCCTGCACGACCGCGATGTCCAGCCGCTGGTCCGGCCGCCGATAGGCGACGTACGCCCGGTCGCCGGCCATCACGGTGAACGGTGTCGTCGGATTCTCCACCCGGGCGGCGACCCGGTCGATCTCCGCGAACGGCGCGAAGTCGATGGCGGGGTAGCGGTCCCGGGTCAGGTACAACGTCGCCGCGCCGACCACTCCGACGAGCGCGAGCAGCGCGCCCGCACCGATCCAGATCGCCCGGCGCGGCAACCGGTCGACCAGCCCGGCCAGCCCAGCCCGGGGCTGGGGTGCGGCCCCGGCCCCGTACGGCGGCGGACTGTCCGGCCGTCCCGGATAACCCGCCGGCACTCCGGCCGGGTGGGGCCCCGGACCCGGCTGGCGCGGCCCGACGCCCTGCTGGTACGGCCCGGAACTCTGCAATGGTGGAGCGGAGACGGCCGAGGCGGCGCCGCCCTGGTAGAGACCGGCCTGCCCGGGCACCAGCGCGGACGTACCGGGCGCGGCGGGGCTGGTCGGCACTCCGGCCGTACCCCGGACCGCCGGCGCCGCGACGGTCGCGAGCGCCGTGGCGGACAGCTCGGCGAGCGCGCCCTCGGCGACCGGCAGTTCCGGCTGTTCGAGCACGGTCGGCGCGATCCCGAGGTCGGCGTGCAGCAGCCGGGCCACCAACGGCACCCGGGACGATCCGCCGACCAGGAACAGCCCGGCGAGCTGGTCGACGCTCAGCCGGCAGTTCGCGAGCACCGAGGCGGCCTCGTAGACCCCCCGGCGCAGCAACGGGGTGACCACGCTCTCCAACTCGTCCCGGGTCAGGTGCAACGCCTGCTCGACGCCCGGCACGGGAATCGGAGCGGTGGTGGCCCGGGACAGCATCTCCTTGGCCCCGCGTACGTCGTCCCAGAATTGCCGGCGGTTACGCCACTGGCTGGCCGTGACCGGTTGGCTGAGCTGCTGCCAGACGACTCCGTGCGCGGTGGCGATGATCCCGCCGAGGTGCTGGACCAGTGCCGCGTCGAGATCGAGTCCGCCGAGGTCGGAGACCCCACCCGAGCCGATCACCACGAATCGGGCCCGGCCGGCGTCGTCGGTGCCCTCGTTGCGGACCACCGCGATGTCCAGAGTGCCGCCGCCGAAATCGAAGACCGCGAGGGCCGAACCGACCGGCACCGGCCGGCGCAGCACGTCGGCGAAGTAGCGGGCGGCGGCGACCGGCTCCGGCACCAGCAGGGTGCCGCTGGCGGGCCGGGACGACGGATCGGTGCCGGTCACCGGGGGCCAGCCGGCCCGGCCGACGGCGGCGGCCAGGGCCTCGCGGCGGCGGGCGCCCCAGGTCGCCGGATAGCTGAGCACCGCCGGTGGCAGGAAGCCGACCGCCTCGACCGCCGCGTTGGCCACCGCGCCCAACACGCTGGCGAGCAGGTCCACGATCGGAATCTCGCGGTCTCCGAGGAGTACGGCGGACTCGTCGATCCGCCGCTTGGGGTTCGGCTCGTAGCGGGCCGGATCGGCCTGGGCCAACCGCTGGGCGTCCCGGCCGACATGCGGTCGCCCGGAGGAGTCGAGGAACACGCCGGACGGCAGGATCGGCTGCCCGTCGAAGAGCAGTGGCCTGGTGCGCCCGTCCGGCCAGCGCAGTACCGCCACGGTATGTGAGGTCCCGAGATCGACGCCGAGCCCGTAGCCTCCGTCCTGCCCTGACATCAACCGACTCCTCCGCAGGCGAGGGGTTGCCCGGCCCTGCATGTTACGGGGCAGTGCCCACCGTCGGACGGGACGGCTGCGTCCCGCTCGGCCCGGGTCGCACGGCGGCGGCGATCCCCATGGCATCAGGTCGAGGACCGACTACACGGCGTTCAAACGCCCGGCCGACCGGCCCGTCGCCGGAGGTGCAGGTGGCCGTCCCGGGGGAACGGCGGGCGGGCGGGCATGATCCGGTCGAACCGGTAGCCGGTCTTCTCCGCCACCCGGCACGACGCGAGGTTGTCCACCTGGTGCAGTAGCGCGATCCGGTCCAGGCCCTCCGGGCCGAAGGCGTCGAAGGCCCAGCCGGTGAGCGCTTCGAGCGCGCGCGGAGCCACCCCCCGACCCCGGGCGTACGCCGCCGTCCAGTAGCCGACCTCGGCGGAGCCGACCGCCGGGTCGAGCGACTTCAGCACCACGTTGCCGAGCAGCCGAGCGGGACCGTTGCCACGATCGTCGGCCAGGACGGCGAAGCTGATCCGCTGCCGGTTCTCCCAGCCGGCCCGCTGAAGCGCGAGCCACCGGTACGCGTCGTCGACGTCCTCCACCGGAACCCTCGTCCAGCGCTTCAACGCCGGGTCGCGATACGCCTCGACCAACGATTCGACATCCTCGTCCTGCCAGGGGCGCAGCAGCAGGGCCGGAGCGGACGGGGTCGGCTCCACCCGAAGGACGACGGTCGTCGCGATGCTTGGCGGAGAGGGTCGGCTGGTCACGGCTCATTCGACCACACCGGCACCACCGCTTCCCGGGTCAGGCGGCCAGGCGGCGCCGGGAGACCTCGGCGAGGGTCACCGCCGCCGCGACGCTGGCGTTCAGCGACTCGACCTCGGAGACCATCGGGATACTCACCCGCAGGTCACAGGTGGCGCCCACCAACCGGGACAGACCGCGTCCCTCGGAACCGACCACGACCACGAGCGGCCCGACCGCCGCCTCCAGGTCGTAGAGGTCGGTTTCGCCGTCGGCGTCCAGGCCGACGACCAGGAACCCCTCCTGCTGGGCGAGCTTGAGCGACCGGGTCAGGTTGGTCACCTGGCTGACCGGGACCCGGGCCGCCGCGCCCGCGCTGGTCCGCCAGGCGGTGGCGGTGATCCCCGCAGCCCGCCGCTCGGGTACGAAGACCCCCTGGGCGCCGAAGGCGGCAGCCGAACGGATCACGGCGCCGAGGTTGCGCGGATCGGTGATCCCGTCCAGCGCCACCAGCAGCGGTGACGGCTGCTCCAGCGCCATCGCGAGCATGTCCTCGAAGGGCTCGTAGGCGAACGGCGGCACCTGCACCCCGATGCCCTGGTGCAGCACCCCACCGGTCATCCGGTCCAGCTCGGCCCGGCTGATCTCCAGGATCGCGATGCCCCGGTCGGCGGCGGTCCGGAGCGCCTCGTTCACCCGGTCGTCAATGTCGATGCCCTGGGCGACGTACAACGCGGTCGCCGGCACCTGCGCGCGCAGCGCCTCGACCACCGGGTTCCGGCCGAGGAGCAGCTCGGCGGCCTCCCGGCCCGGCGTGGAGCGGCGTCCGGGCGCCACCCGTGGCCCGGACCGGGGTGCCGGCTTGCCTCCGCTACGACCCCCGGTGCCCCGCCCGGCAGTGGCCCGCCCGGCGCTGGCGGCGCCCCGGCCGGCGGAGACCGCCGGACGGCCGCCCTTCTTCTTCGCGCTGCCACCACCGGCGCCCCAGGTGGTGTCCTTGGTGCCCGGGGTGCCGATCTTGGGCGCCCGACCCTCCTCGGCGGCGCTGCGACGCTCCTTCTCCTGCTTCCAGGCGGTACGTCGGGGCAGGTCTTCGGTGCCGGAGTAGCCCTTGTGCCACGGGCGCTCGTCGGCGGGCAGGGTCCTGCCCCGGCCCGCGAGGCTGCCCCGGTTCTTGCCGCCGGAGCCGGTCGCGGCGCCCCTCTTCGGGGTGACCCGCCGACCCCGACGCTGCGAGTTTCCGGCCATCAGTCCTGTTCTCCGATCGTCCAACGCGGGCCGTGCGGGGTGTCTTCGACCACCACGCCGGCATGCTTGAGCTGGTCACGCACCGAGTCGGCGGCGGCCCAGTCCTTACGACTGCGGGCCTGCGCCCGCTGCTCCAGGGCCAGCGCCACCAGCGAGTCGACCACGGCCCGCAGGTCACCATCCTGCCCGGCCCCCGCCCAGGTTACGTCGAGGGGGTCGACGCCGAGCACATCGAGCATCGCCCGCGCCCGTCCCAGAGTGGTCAGGGTCACCTCGTCGTCGCCGCCGGCCAGGCCGACCTGCCCGTCCCGGACCGTGTCGTGCAGCACGGCGGTCGCGGCGGAGGTGTTGAGGTCGTCGTCGAGCGCCTCGGCGAAGGCGGCGGGAATCTCGCCGATCGTCCCGGCCCCGACCCGCTCGACGGCCCGGCGCACGAACCCTTCGATCCGCCGGTACGCCACGGCGGCCTCCCGCAACGACTCGTCCGAGTAGTCGATCCGGGACCGGTAGTGCGACGCCACGAGGTAGTAGCGCAGCTCGGCCGGGCGGACGCCGACCGAGGCGACGTGGTCGAGGTCGACCACGTTTCCCAGCGACTTGCTCATCTTGGCCTCGCCGAGGTTGAGCAGGCCGTTGTGCACCCAGTACCGGGCGAACGGCAGGCCGGCGGCCCTCGACTGGGCCAGCTCGTTCTCGTGGTGCGGGAAGGTCAGGTCGAGCCCGCCGCCGTGGATGTCGAACTCCGCGCCGAGGTAGCGCCAGCACATTGCCGAGCATTCGATGTGCCAGCCGGGACGACCCGGCCCCCACGGCGACGGCCAGGTCGCGTCCGCCGGCTCCTCCGGCTTGGCGCCCTTCCAGAGCGCGAAGTCGTGCGGGTCCCGCTTGCCCCGCTCCGCGACCTCGTCGGCGATCTGCGTCTGCGTCGCGTCCGGCCGCTGACCCGACAGCGCGCCGTATTCCGGGTACGACCGGACGTCGAAGTAGACATCGCCGGAGCCGTCGTCGGCCTGGTAGGCGTGCCCGTCCGCGATCAGCTTCTTGATCAGCTCGTGCATATCCGGGATGTGTCCCGTCGCCCGGGGCTCGTACGTCGGCGGCAGCACGTTGAGGCTGCGGTAGGCGGCGCCGAGGATCACCTCGTTGGCGTACGCGATCGACCAGAAGGGGCGCCGCTGGTCGATCGACTTGACGAGGATCTTGTCGTCGACGTCGGTGACGTTGCGGATGAAGGTCACCTCGAACCCGCTCCGCGTCAACCAACGACGCAGCACGTCGTAGTTGACCCCACCGCGAAGGTGGCCGATGTGTGGCGCGGACTGCACGGTGAGACCACACAGGTAGATCCCCACCTTGCCGGCTTCCTTCGGGACAAAGTCCCGTACCGATCGGGTGGCGGTGTCATAGATGCGTAGCGTCACCGTCTAAGGGTACCGACCGCGCCCTGTCCGGGCTCGCCCCGCGACGGCCCCGCCACCGCCGACCGACCCGGCTCGGCGGCCCCGCCCCGGCGACCGGCCGCGGTGCCGCCCGGCCGGGTTCCGGTCGTACGCTCCCTGGTGTGGCGACGACGGCAGGCGGTACGGCCGGCCCGGCGGGCGAAACCGCTGGCCGGGCCGGCGAGACGGCGCAGACCCTGGACCGGGGACTGCGGTTGCTGCAACTCGTCGCGGACGCGAACGGCGGACTCACCGTGACCGAGGCGGCCGCGCGACTGGGCGTCGGCCGGGCGGTGGTATACCGGCTGCTCGGCGCCCTCGTCGAGCACGGCATGGTCCGGCGGGACGGCACCGGCCGGCTGCGCCTCGGCGCCGGGCTGCTGCACCTGGCCAGGCGGGCCCAGCCGCTGCTCGCCGACGGGGCCCTGCCGGCCCTGCGGCGGCTGGCGGAGCAGACCGGCGCGACGGCCCACCTGACCGTGGTCGACGGTGGCGAGGGGGTGGCGCTCGCGGTCGTCGAGCCGAGTTGGACCGCGTTCCACGTCGCGTACCGGACCGGGGCCCGGCATCCGCTGGAGCGGGGCGCCGCCGGACGGGCGATCCTGGCCGGGCGGGCCGGTCGGGCCGACCCGGTCTCGACCAGTGGCGAACTACAGGCCGGCGCGTACGGGGTGGCGGCGCCCGTCCTCGGGGTGCCGGGGTTGGAGGCCAGCGTGGGCGTGGTGGCGCTGGCACCGCTCGACGTCACACTGGCCGGCGCGCAGGTCGCCGCCGCAGCGGCGGAGATCACCGCCGCGCTGGCCTGACACCGGCGGACGCACGCCTAACCGACCGTCGTCCGCCAGCGGTCCAGCACCGACGGCAACTCGGCCAGCGAACGCACCTCCGCGTCGGGGCGCAGGCCGCGTGGACGCGGCAGACCCTGGCGGTTCAGCCACACCGCCCGCAGACCGGCCTCCTGCGCGGCCTGGACGTCCTTGTCGGGCGAGTCGCCGACGTGCACGACCGACGAGGGCGCCGCCCCGGCCGCCGCCAGCACCGCGGCGAAGAAGGCCGGCGAGGGCTTCTTCGGTACTCCGCGGACGTGGGCGTAGATCTCGAAGGAGAACTCGGCGGCGAGCCCGCAGCGCTCCGCCCGGCTGTTGCCGTTGGTGGCGAAGCCGAGCACGTACGACCGGCGCAGGTGGCCGAGTGCCGGCAGCGTGTCGGCGAACGGCCGGGTGAGCGCGAACCGGCGGGCGAAGAACAGCTCCGCCATCCGGTCCAGCTCGTCGGCCAGCCCGGCCCTGGCCAGCGACCGGGCCAGTGCGGCCCGGCGGATCCGGATGACCGGTTCGTCGGCCAGATCGTCGTAGACCGCGTCCCAGTCCCCCTCGACATCCGCGAGCGACACCTCCTGCGCCGCCGGAGTCAGCCGGCGCATCTCAGCCAGTACCGCGACGAGCCCGCCGGTCACCGCTGGGCGCAGGTCGAGCAGCGTCTCGTCCGCGTCGAACACCACCGTGGTAACCATCCGTCGAGGGTATTCGAGCCCGGTCGACGCCCGGGACCGCGCCGGAGGTGGGGGCCGGTCCGGTCAGGGATGGGTCATCCGGAGGACGTCGAGGGCCTCGTCGAGCTGCTGCTCGGTCAGCCGGCCCGCCTCGATGTGCCCCCGGGCGACCACGACCGCCCGGATCGACAACTCCTTGGCCAGCGCCTCCTTGGCGATCGAGGCGGCTTCGTCGTAGCCCAGGTAGCGGTTCAGCGGAGTGACCACCGACGGGGACCCCTCGGCGTACGCCAGGCAGACGTCGACGTTCGCGACCAGGCCGACCACGCAGCGGTCGGCGAAGAGTCGGCTGACCCCGGCCAGCAGCCGGACCGATTCCAGCACGTTGCGGGCCATCACCGGAAGCATCACGTTCAGTTCGAAGTCGCCCTGCGAGCCGGCGAACGCCACGGTGGCGTCGTTGCCGATCACCTGGGCGCAGACCTGTCGGGCCGCCTCGCAGACCACCGGGTTGACCTTGCCGGGCATGATCGACGATCCGGGCTGGAGGTCCGGAATCCGCAGCTCCCGCAGGCCGGCTCGGGGTCCCGAACCCATCCAGCGGATGTCATTGGCGATCTTGTAGAGCCCGACCGCGACCGTACGCAACTGGCCCGACGCCTCGACCAGCGCGTCCCGGGCGCCCTGCGCCTCGAAGTGGTTGCGCGCCTCGGTCAGCGGCAGCCCGGTCATCTCGCGCAGCTTGGCGATCACCGCGGGGGCGAAACCGGTCGGAGTGTTGATCCCGGTGCCGACCGCGGTACCCCCGAGCGGCAGCTCCGCCAGCCGGGGCAGGCAGCTCTCCAGCCGCTCGATGCCGTACTGGATCTGGGTGGCGTAGCCGGAGAACTCCTGCCCCAGCGTCACCGGCGTGGCGTCCATCAGGTGGGTACGCCCCGCCTTCACCACCTCGGCGAACTCGTCCACCTTGGACTCCAGCGCGAACTCCAGGTGCCGCAGCGCCGGCAGCAGGTCGTGCACCACCGCGTGGGTAGCCGCCAGGTGGATCGAGGACGGAAAGACGTCGTTGCTGGACTGGGCGGCGTTCACGTCGTCGTTCGGATGGACCTCGCGACCCAGCTCGCGGGCGGCGAGGGTGGCGATGACCTCGTTCGCGTTCATGTTGGACGAGGTGCCGGAGCCGGTCTGGAAGACGTCGATCGGGAACTGGTCGTCGTACCCGCCGTCGGCCACGTGCGCCGCCGCGGTGGCGATCGCCTCGGCGACGTCCGCGCCGATCACCCCCAGCTCGGCGTTGACCATCGCCGCCGCACCCTTGATCTGGGCCAGCGCCTTGATGTGCGCCGGCTCCAGCCCACGCCCGGAGATCGGGAAGTTCTGCACCGCGCGCTGCGTCTGGGCCCGCCACAGCGCGTCGACGGGCACCTCGACCTCGCCCATGGTGTCGTGCTCGATCCGGTAACCCGTCGCCTCTGATCTGGTCACGCGTACCATCCTGCCCCGAGCCGGCCCGGCCCGCAGATGATCGCCGTCACCCACCGGCCACCGGGTGCGCTCAGTCGAGCTCCCGCAGCCGCTGCCGTACGGCGTGCTGTTCCGGGGTCTCTATCTGGATCATCAAGGCCAGGGCCCGGGTCCAGTACGAACGGGCGGCCGCCTGATCGGTCGGGGCCAGGCAGTTGGCGAGTCCGTCCAGGGCCCGGGCCTGCTCGGCCAGGTGCTGGATCCGGGTCGCCCCGAGCAGGGCCTGCCGGTGCAGCTCCAGCGCGGCCGAGATGTCCCCCAGGTCGAGCAGGGCCCGCGCGAGACGGTTGCGGGCGGCGCACTCGCCGGCCCGGTCCCCGGCGTCCCGCATGGCGGCCAACGCCTCCCGGTGCAGCGACGCCGCCACCTCCGGGCGGCCGCACACCCGCTCGACCACCCCGATCTCGTTCATCAGGTCGGCGGTGGCGTACGGATTGCGCCCGGGGCCCTGTTGCAGGCGAAGCGCCAGGTACATCCGGCGCAGCGCCTGGTCGTACCGGCCCAGCCGGCTGTACACCATGCCGATCGCGCCGAGCGAGTCCGCCACCAGCATGATCTTGCCCCACTGACGGGCCAGGAAGATCCGGCCCCGCAGCACCCGCAACGCCTCCGGATACCGCCCCAACTGAAGGTAGCCGGTAGCCAGATTGACCAGTCCGCTCGGCAGGGTGTGCAACTCCGCCGTCCGGCGGGCCAGCGAGAGCCCGTGCTCCATGTACTCCACCGCCTCACGGGTCCGGCCGAGCATCATCAACGGCAGGCCGAGGTTCACCGTCGCCACCGACTGTCCCGCGATGTCGCCGAGCCGCTCCCACAGCGCGTTGACGACCCGGAGCGCGTCGGCGGACCGCTGGAACTCGCCGAGCCGGAAGTACGCCGACGCCAGGTAGTTCTGCATGGTGGCGACGCCGGAGTCGTCACCGAGCGCCTCCGCGGCGCGCAGCCCGTCGGTGTGCGTCTGGATCAGCTCGTCCAGATGTCCACCGAGGAAGAACTGCCGCCAGTTGGCCCGGGCGAGTTGCCAGGCGTACCGGTACATGCCCTGCTCGGTGGCGAGCCGGACCAGGGCCACCATGTTGCGCCGTTCCGCCTGTAGCCAGTCGCTCCCCTCGCGGGCCGCCGCGTCGACCAGCTCGGGGCGGGCCGGATCACCCGGTACCGCGGTGCGCAGGTTCCCGTTCGCCTCGATGGCCCCGCTGACCGAGGCCGCCGCGTGCAGGTAGAAGTCGAGCAGCGCCTGCATCGCCCGACGCTGCTCCGACTCGCCGCCGACGACGGTGACGAGTTCGGCGGCGTACTCCCGGATCAGGTCGTGGAACCGGAACCGCCCGGCGTCCAACTCGTCCACCAGGTGGGCGTCGACGAGTTCGTCGAGATGTTCCTGCGCCACCGTCAGCGGCAGCTCGGTCAGCGCCGCGACCGCGTACTGGTCGAACTCGTCGCCGGGATGCAGCCCCAGCAGCCGGAAGGTCCGCTGGACCGGCTCCGGCAGCTGCGCGTGGGACAGCGCGAAGGCGTCCACCAGGTTCCGGTGCTCGACGGCGAACTCGGCCAGGACCGGCCGGTCCGCGTCGCCGAGGCGCTGCGCCAGGTCCGCCACCCGCCAGCGCGACCGGTGCGCCAGCCTGGCCCCGGCCAGCCGGATCGCCAACGGAAGGTAGCCGCACCGGTGTACCACCTCGGCCGCGGCCGTCGGCTCGGCCCGGACCCGCTCCGGGCCGACGATCCGGGCCAGCAGGTCGATCGCCTCGGCGGGCTCCAGCACCGTGAGCGACTGTGCCCGGACCCCGTCGAGTCCCATCAGCCGGCGCCGACTCGTCACCACGGTCAGACAGCCGGGAGCCGCCGGCAGCAGCGGGCTCACCTGGGCCGCGCTGGCCGCGTTGTCCAGCACCAGCAGGGCACGTCGGCCGGCCAGTTCCGTACGCCACAGCGCCAGCCGGTCGGCGAGGTCGGGTGGCAACCGCTCTCCCGGTACGCCCAGTTGGCGCAACAGCGCGGCGACGGCGGCGGCCGGAGGCAACGGGCTGCGCAGACTGTGCCCGTGCAGGTCGACGAAGAGATGGGCGTCCGGATACTCGTTGCCCAGCGCCGTGGCCAGATGTACGGCGAGTGCGGTCTTGCCGCTGCCCGGCATGCCGTCGATGACGTACACGGCGGAGAAGTCCGGACCGGCTTCCTCGATCTCCTTCCACAACCGGGTGACCGTCTCGTGCCGTCCGGTGAAGTCCTCGATGGCCCGGGGCAGGCAGCGCACCGGCGGCCTGCTCGACAGCTCCGCGCCCGAGGACTCGACCTCACCGGCGAGCACCCGCCGCTGGATCTCCGTCAGGGCCGCGCTGGGCTCGATCCCCAGCTCCCCGGCCAGGATCTCCCGCCCGGTCCGGAACACCGTGAGGGCCTCGGCCCGCCGGCCGCTGTCGGCCAGTGCCAGCATCAGCTGGCCCCGCAGACGCTCCCGTAGTGGATACCGCTCGACGAGATCGGTCAGCTCCGCGACCACGTCGCCGGCCCGGCCGAGCCGCAGCTCCACCTCGAAGCTGTCCTCCAACGCCAGCATGTGCTGCTCGTCGAGGGAGGCCGCGCCCCGCCGGACCGCCGTACCGGTGATACCCGCGAGTGCCGGGCCACGCCACAGGGCGAGCGCCGCCCGGTACTCCTCCCGCGCCTCGGGCCAGTTCTGCTCGGCCGCGGCGGCCCGGGCCCGGGCGACCAACCGCTCGAACAGTTGGACGTCCAAGTCGTCGGATTCGAGTACGACGCGGTAGCCGGCCGGGCCGGTGACGATGGTCTCGCCGGGCACCCCGGCGGCGGCGAGCAGCCGGCGCAGTCGCGAGACACAGGTCTGCAACTGCCCCCGGGCCGTGGCCGGTGGATCGCTGTCCCAGACGGCGTCGACCAGTTCGTCGACCGGCACCACCCGACGGGCATGCAGCAGTAGAACCGCCAGAACCACCCTGTCCCGGCCGGCCGTCACCGTCGATTCTCCGCCGCTCACCTGGAGCGGTCCAAGGATCCCGAACCGCATGTCAGCTCCTGACCGAGGGTCGCGTCCGGCAGCAGAGTAACCCGACAATCACTCGCAGCAGAAACGGGTTGAGAGCGAGGTGGCAGCGGATCGAGAGCGGCAGGCAACAAACTCTCCGAGGGATGCAACACAGCAGGTGAGACGCATCGACGGGGGCGGTGCGTCCGACGGCTCCCCGAGGGGCGACGGACGCACCGTGTCGGAACAGCGGTTTCGCCGCCTTCCACACCTGAGGAGACGCCAGGAGATGGACGCCTCTAACGCAGCCGAGCGGTCGGGTCCGATACCGAACGCCGGCGACGTGCTGCAGTTCGCCGAATCGGACTACTGCTACGGAATCGGTCCGCTCGTCCTCCGGGTCACCAGGGTCGGCGCCGACCTCGGTAGATACCCACGACTGGAATGGCTGTCGCTGCGCGGCGTGGAGCTGCGCCGGGACGGCAGCGCCGGCCCCGAGCGGCAGGTGCTGGTCCGGACCAGCGCCCTGCCCCGAACCGCCTGACGGTGTTAGGAGGGGGCCCTTCTTCTACAGAAAACGATAAGAAGGGGCCCTTCCTTACAGGTCAACGCCGCCCGACCGTCAGCACCGGCTTGGTCACCTCGGCGAAGAAGTCGTTGCCCTTGTCGTCGACCACGATGAAGGCGGGGAAGTCCTCCACCTCGATCTTCCAGACCGCTTCCATGCCGAGTTCCGGATACTCGAGGACCTCGACGTGCTTGATGCAGTCCTGGGCGAGCCGGGCCGCCGGGCCGCCGATCGAGCCGAGGTAGAAGCCGCCGTGCTCGTGGCAGGACCGGGTCACCTGGCTCGACCGGTTGCCCTTGGCCAGCATCACCTGCGAGCCGCCGGCCGCCTGGAACTTCGCCACGTACGCGTCCATCCGGCCGGCGGTGGTCGGCCCGAACGAGCCGGAGGCGTAGCCCTCGGGGGTCTTCGCCGGTCCGGCGTAGTAGACCGCGTGGTCGCGTAGGTACTGCGGCATCGGTTCGCCCGCGTCCAGCCGCTCGGCGATCTTCGCGTGCGCGATGTCCCGGGCAACCACCAGCGGACCGGTCAGGGACAGCCGGGTCTTCACCGGGTACTTCGACAGCTCGGCCCGGATCTCGGACATCGGCCGGTTCAGGTCGACCCGGACCGCCTCCGCGCCCTCGGAGAGCTGGGCGTCGGTCACGTCGGGCAGGAACCGGGCCGGGTCGGTCTCCAGCCGTTCCAGCCAGACCCCGGACGGAGTGATCTTCCCGACCGCCTGACGGTCGGCCGAGCAGGAGACGGCGATCGCGACCGGGCAGGAGGCGCCGTGCCGGGGCAGCCGGACCACCCGTACGTCGTGGCAGAAGTACCGGCCGCCGAACTGCGCGCCGATGCCGAACTGCCGGGTCAGTTCCAGCACCTCGGCCTCCAGTTCCAGGTCCCGGAAGCCGTGCGCCCGCATCGATCCGCTGGTGGGCAGGTTGTCGAGGTACTTCGCCGAGGCCAGTTTCGCGGTCTTCAGCGCGTACTCGGCGGAGGTGCCGCCGATCACCACGGCGAGATGGTACGGCGGACAGGCGGCGGTGCCGATCAGCCGCAGCTTCTCCTCCAGGAACTGCATCATCCGGGTGGGATTGAGCAGCGCCTTGGTCTCCTGGTAGAGGTACGACTTGTTCGCCGAGCCGCCACCCTTGGCCATGAACAGGAACTTGTACGCGTCGGGGTGCCCGTCCGGGTCCTCCGCGTAGATCTCGACCTGGGCCGGCAGGTTGCTTCCGGTGTTGCGCTCCTCCCACATGGTGAGCGGAGCGAGCTGTGAGTACCGCAGGTTCAGCCGGGTGTACGCCTGGTAGACCCCCCGGGACAGCGCCTCGTCATCGGTCCCGTCGGTCAGCACGTGCCGGCCCCGCTTGCCCATCACGATCGCCGTGCCGGTGTCCTGGCACATCGGCAGTACGCCACCGGCGGCGATGTTGGCGTTGCGCAGCAGGTCGAGCGCGACGAACCGGTCGTTCGGCGACGCCGCCGGATCGTCGATGATGGCCCGCAACTGGGCGAGGTGCGCGGGGCGCAGGTAGTGGGCGATGTCGTGCATCGCCTCGGCGGTCAGGGCGGTCAGCGCCGCGGGTTCCACCGTCAGGAAGCGACGGCCGCCCGGCCCGTGGACCACGTCAACGCCCTCGTCGGTGACCAGGCGATACTCGGTCTGGTCGGCGCCGACGGGCAACAGGGGGGAGTACGAGAACGGGGCGCCACTGCTCATAGCCGGCAAGCCTAGGCCAGCCGGCCGCGCCCGGCCCACCCGCCGGGTCGGCCGTGCGATGCCGCTCTCACCCGACCACTCCCCGCCGGCCGGGCCCGCCACCGGCCGACCGACTCAGCCGGCCTTGCCGTCGGCCGGCGGGCACTCCGGCTGTTTCGGGCCGCCACAGCCCTCGCCCGGTTCCGGATTCTGGCCGCCCGGGCCGGCGGTCGGTCCGGGACCGGGCGGCGCGGCGACGCCGGCGAACCGGACGTACCCGAGGTCGCGGCCCTCGCCGATCACCATGCCGGCGGGCCCGACCGCGAGCACCTCGGCCGAGGACCGGACGTTCGCCAGTTCCCGTCCGCTGCGCGGATCGAGCGCCACGATCCGGTCGGGCCTGCGGTCGATCAGCACGGCGGCGAAGGCGGTGAGGGCGCCACCGCCCTCGGGGTTGACCGGCCGGGTCCACCGCGCGCGTTCGATGGCGAGCTCACTGCCGATGATCGACTTCTTGTCGGCGGACCGGGACAGTGTGTACCGGTCGTCGACGGCGAGCAGTTTCTCGCCTTTGGGCCCGACCCAGAGCAGCCGCCCGTCGTACGCGTCGACCACCGTCTCCCGGGAATCCGGTGCGACGCCGACGAAGACGTTCTCCCCGCCCTGCGGGTCCTCCCGCTGGGCGCAACCGGCACCGTCGGCCGTACGCAGGTTGAGCCCGTCCCGGCGCCACACCTCCTGCCCGGTCGCCGGGTCCCGGGCCACCACCGTGAAGTAGCAGTTGCCGTCCGCGCTGCGGGCCTCGATCCGGAGCATCCGGCCACCGACCACCACGATCCGGTCCTCCTGCCCCGGCTCCAGGTCCTGCATCACCCGGCCGGTGGCGGTGTCCACGATGTGCACCCGACCGTCCACGGGCAGCCCGAGCAGCGGGGGCATCTCGACCGGGCCGGCGGCGTCGTCGTGCACCTGTCGGGTGGTCAGCGCCCGGGTGCCGAGCACGTCGGGGTTGCCGGCGAGTGGCCCGGTCTCCACGCCCGGCAGGTACGCCGTCCAGATCGGATTGGTGCCCCGTGGATCCCGTGCCGTCAGCGTGCAGTCCCGGGGTTCCCGGCAGCGGACGTCGAGCACCGCGTTGCGGTACGTCCAGACGCCGACCGCCGAGGTGTCCTTCCGGCGTACCGCGCCGGTCTCGGGATCGAGCAGTTCGTAGCCCTTGCTGAGCAGCTTGCCGACGGCGACGACGGAATCCCGTTCACCACCGGCGACGGCCGCCCAGTCGGCCTTGCGCTCCCAGAGTCGGACCCCGGTGGCGAGGCTGCGTGCCTCGACCCTGGTCCGGTAGCGGATCACCACGGTGTTGCCGGCGATGTTCACGTTCTGTGGCGTGCCGCCGACCCGTTGCTGCCAGACCACGTCCGGCTCGGAGAGCGGATCGTCGCGGTTGACCCAGTCCCAGACTCCGGGGAAGGGGTTCCAGACGTTGGTCGCGGCGAGGACGATCACCACGATCAGCGCGATGGCCAGGGCGGACTTGGCGCCCAGGCCCCGGGCGCTCCCCTTCGCCATTCGGCTACCGTAGACGACGCGATCTGGCAATTCCGCTAGGACGTTATGTCCGTGTCGCGGATTATTTCCGTGTCGCGGATTATTTCCCTGTCGGGCCGTACCGGCTGCGCCCCTACCGGCTGCGCCCGTACCGGCCGCGCAGCGACCGTCCGCTCCGGCGCACCGCCGTCCGGCGCACCGCCCTCCGGCCGCAACCACCGCCAGAGTAGGACCGTCGCGGACAGCGAGGCCGCCCCGGCGACCGCCATCACCGGCCCGGGATCGAGCGTCTCGCCGAGCGCCCCGGCCAGACCGGCCGCCACCCCCTGGGTGGTCATCAGCCCGGTGGCCAGCAACCCGAACGCCTGGCCGCGACGCTGCTCCGGCACCGCGTCGAGGAACCGTCGGGCCAGCCCGAGGTGGTAGGCGAAGCCGAACGTGGCCAGGGCGAACAGCGCCGCGGCTCCGCCCAGTCCCGGTTCGGCGACGAAGGCCAGCATCGGTGCGCCGAGCAGCAGCGCCAGCCACGGGGCCAGCCGCTCACGTCGGGCCGGCGCGACGAACCGGCCCAGCACCAGGTCCCCGACCAGCATCCCGAGCGCGGAGGCCGCGAACAGCACCCCGGCGTTCGCGCCCGGACCGAGATCACTGACGTACGGCACGATGACGCCCTCGGCGCCGATCAGCAACGATCCGGGCAGCCAGTGGGCCAGCAGCAGCCCCCGGACCCGCCGGTCGCGCAGCAGCAGCCCGTTGACCCGCCAGGTCTGCCGGACCACCCCCTGATTCGCGGCCGAGGCCCGGTGCGGGCGCTCCGTCAGGCCACAGCGGACCAGCAGCGCCGAGACCGCGCAGGTGCCCGCGGTCAGCCAGAGCGCACCGTACGGGCCCACCAGGCCGAGCAGGAGCCCGCCGACGGCGAAGCCGAGCACCTGGGTCGCGCCGGCCGCGACCGTGAACAGGGAACGACCGAGCACGTAACCGTCCCCACCCAGCAGCTCGGGCAGCAGCGCGTTCCGCGCGGCGGTACTCACCGGCGCCAGCAGCCCCACGGCGAAGACCAGCCCGAGCATGCCGGCCGGCGGCAGCACCCCGACCGCGAGCAGCGCGACGACGGCGAGCCGGAGCAGGTCGTAGCCGACCATCAGGGCCCGGGGGCGCCAGCGGTCGGCGAGGGCGAGCAGGAGTACGCCGCCCACCGCGTGCGGCAGGAACCCCACGACGTACGCGAGCGCGGCGAGCAGCGCCGAGCCGGTGCGGTCGTACAGCAGGACGGCGAGGGCGAGCATCTTCACCGTCTCGCCGATCATGAACACGCCGAAGCTGATGAAGAGCACCCGGAACTCGCGTACGCCCAGCACGCTCCGGAACGTGCCCCCCGCCCGTCCGCCCGCTCCCGTAGAGACATTCACCGCGCCAGCCTCCGCACCCACCCCGCCCCGCACTAGCGTTTCGACGGTGAGCGAAAGGTTAAGAAGGGGCCCTTCTTCTACAGAAAACGATAAGAAGGGGCCCTTCCTTGCATCGGATTGAGGTGACTTCGGCGGACATCGCGGCGAGTCGGTTCGCCATCTCGCCGCTCGGCGAGGCGATGTCGGCACTGCGGCTCTGCGCCGGCCAGCACCACTCGGCCGCGCTCGCGCCCTGGCTGGCCCGGGCCCGGGAGGGGTACCTGCGGCTGCGGCGGGCGGAGCCGGCGGTCGGGGCGCTGCTGTCGTTGCTGCGCCGCAACGGCTACAACGCGGACTTCGTCCAGCCGCCGCCGGCGGGCGTCGGGTTGACCTTCGCCGACGAGCTGGCCGCGATCCGGGCCACCCCGTTGGACCAGGCCCGACGGGAACTGGCCCGCAATCTGGCCGGGCACCGGACCCCACCGGCGTACGCGCGACGGATCTTCGAGGCGCCGGACGTGGTGGACCGGATCGCCGACGCGATCGAGGCGGCGTGGACGGTACTGGTGGAACCCGACTGGCCCCGGCTCCGCGCGGTGCTGGAACGGGACCTCGTGCAGCGGGCCGGACAGCTCGTCACGTACGGCTGGGGGGCCGCGCTCACCGATCTCGACCCACGGTTGCGCTGGGTCTCGGACGGGCTACACGGCACCATCGAGGTACGCGGCCAGGGTGATGACCAGTGCGCACTGGCCGGGCGCGGCCTGCTGTTCGTGCCCAGCGCCTTCGGCCCGCTGATCACGTACACGGAGCCGCCCTGGCCGTACGCGATCGTCTACCCGGCCCGGGGCGTCGCCGACCTGCTCGGCCCACCGCCGGCCGGCCGTACCCCGGAAGCCGTCGACCGGCTGATCGGGCCGTCCCGGGCGGCGATCCTCCGGGCGCTGGCCGTCCCCGCCACCACCAGCCAGCTCGTCGCCCAGCTCGGCACGGGTCTGGGCAACGTCGGTGGGCACCTCGCGGTGCTCCGGGACGCCGGCCTGGTCAGCCGGACCCGGCTGGGCCGATCGGTCCGTTACGAGCGGACCTCGCTCGGCGAGGCGTTGGTCGCCGTTCGGGCCAGCGGGAGTACCCGGTAGGGGATCTTCTCGGCCAGCGCGATGATGCTCGACGCGCGGGCGATGCCCTCGTGCGACACGATCCGGTCCAGCACCCGTTGGAGGTCGGCGTTCGACCGGGCGACGATCCGGCAGAGCACGTCGCCGGAGCCGGTGATGGTGTGCGCCTCCAGCACCTCCGGGATGGCCCGCAGGTGGGCCGTCACCGGATCGTGACCGGGCCGCTGATTGATCTCCAGCGTGACGAACGACGTCACCCCGAAACCGATGGCCGCCGGGTCGATCTGCGGCCCGAGCCCCCGGATCACGCCACGCAGGAACAGCTTGTCCAGTCGGGCCTGCACGGTGCCCCGGGCCACCTGGAGTCGGCGCGAGCACTCCAGCACCCCGATCCGGGGCTCGGCGGCGAGCAGGTCGATCAGCTTCACATCGAGTGGATCAAGCTGGGCAACTTGTACAGCGGTCATGGTTGTTGACCGTACTAGATGCACAAGCTGACCAGCATTTCGCGAGTGGGTTGCCCAGGGGTTGCCGGGCCGAGATGCTCACGCAAGACGGCCGCTCCACACCATGGCATCGGCCGACGACGCCAGGGAGGCACGACGATGACCAGCGCGCTCCACCAGTCGCCCGCCGGCTCGGACCTGGACCTCGACGTCGACCGACTCGTCGGCGCCGTCAACCGGGCCAGCACCGACGACCCCTTCCCGGTGCAGGGCATCGACCACATCCAGTTCATGGTCGGCAACGCCAAGCAGACCGCGCACTACTACTCGACCGCGTTCGGGATGACCCTGGTCGCGTACCGCGGTCCCGAGCAGGGGCACCGCGACCACGCCGAGTACGTGCTGACCAGCGGCTCCGCCCGGTTCGTCTTCACCGGCGCGGTCCGCCCGGACGCTCCGGACGCGGGCCACGTGACCCGGCACGGCGACGGCGTACTGGACATCGCGCTGGCGGTGCCGGACGTCGACGCGGCGTACGCGCACGCCATCGCGCAGGGCGCCACCGGGCTCGCCGCCCCGTACGACGTGACCGACTCCCACGGCACCGTCCGGGTCGCCACCATCGCCACGTACGGCGACACCCGGCACTCGCTGGTCGACCGGTCCCGGTACTCCGGTCCGTTCCTGCCCGGCTTCGTCGCCCGGGGCCCGATCGTCGACCGGCGGCCGATGATCGACGCCGGCCTCCAGCCGAAGCGCTTCTTCCAGGCCGTCGACCACGTGGTGGGCAACGTGGAACTGGGCCGGATGGACGAGTGGGTGGAGTTCTACCGCCGCGTCATGGGCTTCACCAACATGGCGGAGTTCATCGGCGACGACATCGCGACCGACTACTCGGCACTGATGTCGAAGGTCGTGGCCAACGGCACCCGCAAGGTCAAGTTCCCGCTCAACGAGCCGGCGGTGGCCCGCCGCAAGTCGCAGATCGACGAGTACCTGGAGTTCTACGGCGGCCCGGGTGCCCAGCACATCGCCCTGGCCACCAACGACATCCTCGGCACCGTCGACGCGATGCGCGCGGCCGGGGTGGAGTTCCTGGACACGCCCGACTCGTACTACGACGACCCGGAGCTGCGGGCCCGGATCGGTCAGGTCCGGGCCCCGATCGAGGAACTCAAGGCCCGGAAGATCCTGGTCGACCGGGACGAGGACGGCTACCTGTTGCAGATCTTCACGAAGCCGGTGCAGGACCGGCCGACGGTGTTCTTCGAACTTATCGAGCGACACGGATCACTCGGCTTCGGCAAGGGGAACTTCAAGGCGCTCTTCGAAGCTATCGAGCGGGAACAAGAGGCCCGGGGAAACCTGTAACACTGTCCTGCGTGACCCAGCAGCCTTCGCCCATGCCGCCGTCCGGGGAGAACCGGCCAGCCGCCGGATCTCCCCCGGGCGGACACGTTCCTCAGCCGCGTCAGCCCGGCTACGGGGCGCCGTCCGGTCAGCCCGGCCAGCCCGGCCAGGGAACGCCGGGATACGCCGCCCCACCGGTCCGGCCCGGTTACGCCCCGCCCGGTTACGCCCCGCCGCCGGCCGCAGCGGTCCCACCCGGGTACTCCCATCCCGGGTACGGGCCGCCGCCCGGCTACCACCTACCGGTGCCACAGCCGACCAGCCCGGCCGGTCTGCCGCTCGCCTCGTTCACGGACCGGCTGCTGGCCGTCCTGATCGACGGCGCGATCCTCGGCGGGACCGTCATGGTGCTCGCGATTCCGGCGTTCGTCATCTTCTTCGCCACCGCCGGTTCGGACCTCTTCACGGTGCCGTCCGCCGGTCCCGACGGCGTCTACCCGGAGCCGGACGTGTTCGGCTTCCTGGTGCCGCTGTTGTTGATCGAGGCCGGCCTGCTCGTGGTCGGCACGATCCTCCAGTACGTCTACCACGTCGAGATGGCGAGGCGCACCGGCCAGACCGTGGGCAAACGGATCATGAAAGTCAAGATCACCCCGCTGGATCCGGCCGGCTCGATCAACCGGGGCTTCCTCGCCCGGCGCTTCCTCGTGCAATGGGCCGGGGGCCTGCTGCCCGGCCTGGTCTACCTCGACGGCCTGTGGCAGCTCTGGGACAAGCCGTACCAGCAGTGCCTCCACGACAAGTTCGCCAAAACCGTGGTGGTTAAGGTTCCAGCGTGAACGTCAGGACTCAACCGAGGTCGTTCCGGTGACGGTGCAGCCGGGCTGGTACGCCGATCCCGCCGAGCCGACCACCCAGCGGTACTGGGACGGTGAGGGCTGGATCGGCGCGCCGCTGCCGGTCGACGCCACGCCGCCATCCGGCCCGCCGCCGGTCGAACCCGAGCCCGAGCCGGCCCCTCCGCCGTCGAGCGGTGCCGTCGCCGGCACCCCGCCGGGCTCGCCCACCCCGCCCGGCTCGCCCGCCGCGCCGGGAACCCCCGGCGCAGCCCCGGCGCCCTGGGGCGGGCCACCGCCCTCCTGGGGTGCGCCGCCGGCCGGCGGCCCTACCCCGAGCGGTCCGCCCGCCGGCGGAGCACCGCCCGGTGCACCACCGGCGAGTGCGCCACCGGCTCCGTACGGGCAGCCGGGGCAGGCCGGGGCAGGCTGGCCGGGCGCCGGGCCACCGACGCCGCCACCCGGGATGCCGCACTACGGGATGCCGCCGTACGGGACGCCGCCGCAGGGTTGGCCGGGGCCGTACTGGGCACCGCCGCCACCGCCTCGGCCGCACGGGCTGGAACTGGCGCCGCTCGGCGCCCGGGTGGTCGCCCGGCTGATCGACATCGGCCTGGTGTTCCTGCTGAACGTGCTGGTCAACGGCTGGTTCGTCTGGCGCTTCGTGGAGGAGATCGAGCCGGTCTCGCGGGAGATCACCCGGCGGCTGCTGGCCGGTGAGTCCAACACCGAGGGGCTACCCCAGGCGAGCGCACAGGCCGACGGGCTCCAGGTGGTCATCCTGCTGATCGCGGTCGCGCTGTGGTTCGCCTACGAGGTGCCGTCGGTGGCGAACACCGGGCAGACCTTCGGCAAGCGGGTGATGGGGATCAAGGTCGTACCGTTGGCCGAGACCGAGCAGTTGGGCTTCGGCCGGTCCTTCCGGCGGTGGAACATGCTCGGGCTGCCGGTGTTCCTCTGGAGCTGCTGCGGTATCGGCTTCCTGATCCAACTGGTCGACTGCGCGCTGCCGTTCTTCGACCGACCGTTGCGGCAGGCACTGCACGACAAGCGGGGCCAGACCGTCGTGGTACGACTGCCCCGGCAGTCCGTCACCCCGGCCGGCACGTCCGACCCGTCCGACACCCCGTCGACCGGCACGTCCGGCCCGTCCGACCCCCCGACCGACCGCACCGGAGGCACCGCGTCATGACCGGCTCCACCAGTTCCACCCCCGGCCCCGACCGGCGCTCGCAGGGACCCCGGCTGACCCGCGCCGACCTCGACGCGCTGCCCAACTACGTGCCCGGCCGCAGCCCGGCCGACCTGGCGCGCGAGCTGGGCCTGCCCGAGGCGATCAAGCTGGCCAGCAACGAGGTGCCGTACGGCCCGCTGCCCGGGGTGGTCGAGGCGGTCGCCGAGGCGGTCGCCGGCGCACACCGGTACCCCGACATGGGGGTGCTGGCACTGCGGGACGCCCTGGCCGAGCGGTACGGGGTGAGCGCGGACCGGATCGCCACCGGTTGCGGTTCGGTGGCGCTGGCCGAGCACCTGGTCCGGGCGACCTGCCTGCCCGGTGACGAGGTGGTGTACTCGTGGCGCTCCTTCGAGGCGTACCCGATCATCGTGGCGACCAGCGGCGCGACCAGCGTGCGGGTGCCCAACGACGCGGGGCACGGGCACGATCTGGCCGCGATGGCGGCGGCGGTCACCGACCGGACCCGGCTGATCCTGGTCTGCAACCCCAACAACCCGACCGGGACCAGCCTGCACCGCGCGGAACTCGACCGGTTCCTCGACGCCGTGCCGGACGACGTGCTGGTGGTGCTGGACGAGGCGTACCGGGAGTTCGTCACCGACGCCGAGGTGCCGGACGGCCTGACGGCGTACGGCGACCGGCCCAACGTGGTGGTGCTGCGCACCCTGTCCAAGGCGTGGGGGCTGGCCGGGCTGCGGATCGGCTTCCTGGTCGGGCACCCGGAGGTGGCCGCCACGGTCCGCAAGGTGGTCACCCCGTTCTCCACCAGCCTGGCCGCCCAGGCCGGAGCGTTGGCCGCGCTCACCCAGGCCGACGAGGTACGTCGACGCTGCGCGCTGGTGGTGGCCGAACGGGACCGGGTGACCGAGGCGCTGCGCAAGCGGTTGCCGGCCGGACAGGTCGGCGGGACCGTTCCGGAGAGCCAGGCCAACTTCGTCTGGCTGCCGCTGCGCGACCGGTCGGTGTCGTTCGCGCAGTCCTGCGAGGCGCGCGGGATCATCGTCCGTCCGTTCGCCGGCGAGGGGGTACGGGTCACCATCGGCACCCCGGCGGAGAACGACGCCTTCCTGGCCGCCGCCGACTCCGCGCTTCACGAATGACCGGTCGGGCCGGCTTCGAACCCCGGCCGGAACGTCGCGCGGGGTTCAGGTGGCGGCCAGGATCACCGGCTGGGCGGCCAGGTAGTAGCGGCTGTCGGCGGCCGTCGGGTCCACCGGCTCGGTGAGCCGTTCCACCGCCACGAATCCGCTGGCCGCGTGGACGAGGCCGGGCGACCAGGTGGTCGAGTCCCGCCCGTACGTGAGCGGGAACCTGGACCGCTCCCGGCCGGTCTCCGAGTCCAGCGTGAGCAGCTCCCCCGCCCCGGTACGCAGGTGCACCCGCCCCGGTTGGGCAGCGAGAATCCGGTCCGCCCCGGTGCCGGTCCACCGCCACAGCTCCGCTCCGGTGCGCACCGACCGGGCCACCAGCCCGGTCCCCTGCGGCGCCACCGCGACCTCGCCGACGAGCACCGATTCCGGGGCGTCCAGGGCCGGGGCCGGCACCGGGGTCGGGCCGTTGACCAGCCAGCCCCGGGTCACGCCCCCGCTGATCGTCCGGATCGCCGTGCACCGGGACCGGCCCGCCGCACAGCCGACCGGAGCGACCTCGATCGCCGCGGTCGCGGCGTCGGGTTGCCATCGGGTGGTCGGGGCGCCGGTCCCCACGTCGTAGAGGCCGACCGCCGGTGCACCGGCGCAGTTGTCCACCACGACGAGCTGACCGGCGGTGGTGGTGAGCCCTTCGGCCTGGTCGACGGCCCGACAGGCCGGGTCGACATCGGCCCGCCACAGTTCCCGGCCCGAGGCCAGGTCGAGGCCCCGACGTTCGGTCGAACCGGTCACCACCAGCACGGAGGTGCCGCCCCGGGACTCCGCCAGGTAGAGGCCATCAGGTGTAAAGACGGTGGCGCCACCGGTACGCCGGCCGAGATATCCGTGCTCCGGTCGGGGTCCGCCGGCCCGCCAGCGCACCAGGCCGGTCCGGGCGTCCAGTGCGACCAGTTGGCCGTCCGACCATCGGGTGACCACCGTGGCGCCGTCCGCCATCAACCCGGCCACCTCGGCCGGCCAGCGCCGGAACGACCAGTACGGGGTGCGCCTGGTCGCGGCGTCGAGCGGCTGGTCGGCGCGGATCTGCCGGGTGGTGGCGTAGACCCGGAGCCGACCGTCGACGATCAGGGGTGCCGCGTTCAGGGTGCCGATCACGCCGGGCTGGACGGTCAGCGGAGCCGGGTATCCGGCCCGAGCCGGCGTCACCACCTCGGCGGGCGCCAGGACCCGGTGCACGATCACGGCGGACGCGACCAGGACCAGCACCGCCACTGCGGCGGCGAGCGCCCTCGGGGGCCGGCGCGGCGACGCCGTCTCGCCGTGCTCCTCGTCGTGACCTCCAGGACCGCGCCAGCCGGTGCCCTCGCTGCGCTCAGACACACCCGTTCGGCGTTGCATGCCCGCACACCTCCGTCGGAGCACCCTACCGAGCAACGCCGGGCCGACGGCTGGCAGGTGTGCGGGCCGGACGTCGTCATTCCGCAGGTGGTGGCCCGGGATCTGGCGTGCTGGTCAGGCGGCGGCGGCCGGATCGATCCGGCGGCGGGGTTCGGTGGCGGCGGCGAGGTCGTCCAGGTCCCGGCGCAACGCGCCCTCGCCCGCCTTCGCGGCCAGTCCGCCGAAGAGCACCGCCAGCAGCCGGCCGTACCGGGCGGTGGGCACGCCCTCGTGGCTGACGGTCACGACCGTTCGGCCACGGTCCGGCCGTCGTGCCTTGATCGGATTGAAGGTGTACGTCGTCCGGTAGTCCACGCCGTCCCCGGACGAGACGACGACGAGGTGCCGTGGCGGCGCCGCCTCCGCCACCGAGAACTCCTCGACCATCCGGCTGCCGCCCGGTCCGGTGCGGCTCTCCTGCCAGACCGTTCCGACGCCGAACCCGGGCACCGCGTCGGCCCCGGCCGGGCTCGGCGGCACGCTCCGGGTCAGCACCTCGACCTCGTCCACCGGGCAGAGCCACCGAGGGCGGGCGGGCAGGTCCGTGAAGACCCGCCACACCTCGTCTGCGGGTGCCTCGATCAGCCGGCTGAACGCCACCGTCGACATGGGCGCCTCCCCCAGGCACCACGGTACGACGCGGAACAGGCTTGGTCACGCCTCCGCCCCCGCAGAGTGACCAGAAAGTGACGGGTCCGGGTAGGTGCGGCGAGAACCGGCGCGGCCCCGGCCGATGCACGGAACCGCGCGGCTCTGGTCGATCAGCTGCGGCCGATCAGCCCTCGAAGCGACCGGTCCTGGTCGCGGCGACGAATGCCGCCCAGCTGGCCGGCGGGAACGCCAGCACCGGGTCCGGGTCCTTCGAGTCGCGTACGCCGACGACTCCGGGCAGGTTGTCGGCGACTTCGACGCACAGGCCCTGGTCGTTGGAGCGACTGCTCTTGCGCCACACGGCAGCATCCGCGTTGAACATCTCTGTACCCTTTCAAGAAGAAACACACCTGATGGCGGGTTCGTCCCCGTCCGGGTAACTCAACGCCTCATGAACCGATCCTGTTACTCCTTCCCGCCCATCGATCGCACAGTCCGTCCGACGACGTACGCTCGAAGATCGCTGGGTACCAGCCAGGAAATTGCTGCGTGTCCGCTGGAAGACCGCTGCATCGGGGCTGTGGCCAGGCTGGGAACGCGGCCCGGGGCTCAGGTCGGTTGGGCGGGAGCGATCGTGCCGGCGACCTCACCGAGCCCGACGGAGGTGCCGTCCGGCCCCGGTGCCGTGGCACCGATCCGCACGGTGTCGCCGTCGAGGAGGAAGGTCCGGGTGGACCCGTCGGACAGCTTGACCGGCTCGGCCCCGCCCCAGGTCAGCTCGAGGAACGAGCCGACCTGGTCGCGTCGGGGCCCGGAGACGGTGCCGGAGGCGTAGAGATCCCCGGTACGCAGTGCCGCCCCGTTCACGGTCAGGTGGGCGAGCTGCTGGGCCGGCGTCCAGTACATCCCGTCGAAGGGCGGCTCGCTGACCCGGTCGCCGTTCCAGTCCACCGTCAGCCGCAGGTCCAGCCCCAGGTGCGGTACGTCGCGGAGGTAGTCGAGCACGGCGGGCTCCTGGGTCGGGGCGGGCACCCAGGCGTCCGCCAGCGCCTCCAGCGGCACCACCCAGCTTGAGACCGACGTGGCGAACGACTTGCCGAGGAACGGCCCGAGCGGCTGGTACTCCCACGCCTGGATGTCCCGGGCCGACCAGTCGTTGAGCAGCACCACCCCGAAGACGTGCGCCGCGAAGTCCTCGACCGCGACCCGCTGGCCGAGCGAGGTCGGTACGCCGACCACGAAGCCGACCTCCGCCTCGATGTCCAGCCGGGTGGACGGCCCGTACACCGGTCCGTCCGGGGTGGAGCGCTGGCCCTGCGGTCGGATGATCGGCGTACCGGAGACCACGACGGTGCCGGCCCGGCCGTGGTAGCCGACCGGCAGGTGCCGCCAGTTCGGCAGCAGCGGCGCCGCTCCGGGCCGGAAGATCTTCCCCACGTTGCCGGCGTGCTGCTCGGAGGAGTAGAAGTCGACGTAGTCGGCCACCTCGAACGGCAGGACGAGGTCGACCCGGTCGAGCGGAATCAGCAGCGGTTCCACGGCCGGCCGGTGCTCCTGCCCGGTCAGCAGTTCGACGATCCGCCGCCGTACCGTCGTCCACTGGGGATGGCCGAGCGCCAGGAACGCGTTCAGCGTCGGCCGGCGCAGCGCACCGCCGGCCAGGAGCAGCCCGGCCGCCTCCGCGCCGTCGAGGTCGAGGACGAGATCTCCGATCCGTACGCCGATCCGGGGCCCCCGGCCCGCCTGCACGAACACCCCGTACGGCAGGTTGTGCACCCCGTACGGCGAGCCCGCCGCACCCTCGACCCAGCTCACGCCGTCTCCTCGCTGTTCTCGCTCGTCCGGTTCACGCTCGTCCGGTTCACGGTTGGTAGCCGCCGTTCACCAGGCCCAGCCGGACCAGGTCGGTCAGCGGTTCCATCACGCTGCACGAGCCGAATCCGGTCCAGAGCGGACGAACCTGGTCCCGCCGGGACCGGGCCGTCTCGACCAGCGGCAACGGGTCGGTGGCGGCCAGCACCTCGGCGACCTCGGCGACCTCGGCACCGGTCTGCGCGACGGCCGCGCCGGCCAGGATGTTCACGAAGCCGTGGTGGGTGAAGCCGGTCTCCGGGTCGATGTGCCGGATCGCGTGGTGCAACCCGGCGGTGAGCTTGAACGGCAGGGCGCGGTCCCGGCAGGCGCCGATCACCGCGGCCAGCTCGACCGGGGTGGGAAACAGCTCGGCGGCCAGTCCACCGGTCCGGAACTTCGCCGCGATCCGCTTGCCGGCGGCCCGCTCCCGGGCCAGCCGGTCGAGGGCTCCGAGCAGTCCCCAGGTCAGGGGAATCTCGGCGTAGACGTCGGCGTCGTCGAGGTGGGCCGGCAGCCCGGCGAGCGCGGCCAGGCCGGGCAGCGGATCCTCGCCCCGTTTGGCCACCGCCGCCTCGACCTGACGGATCCGGATCCGTGGGTCGACCCGGTCCCGCAGCGAGTACAGGTTGGGGATCGGTACGTCTCCGATCACTCCGATCTCGATCCGCTCCTCGGCGCCGAGCAGCGCCGGCAGGTCCGGCAGGACGGAGGCGGGCAACAGCAACGGGCCGACCAGGTTGGCGTACCAGGCGGCCCGGTGCCGGCGGTGCGCGGCTACCGCGTCGGGCAGCGTGGCGCTGCCGGGCGGGAAGACGGCAGCATCGTCGACCAGCCCGTCGAAGAGCCGGGGCACCTGCGTTGACACGAACAGAGAACTTACGGGACGCTACGACTAGCGGACAACACCGTCCGATTATCGGACGTTTCCGGCCGGTGACTGGGACAAAACGGAGGCGATCATGCCGTACTACCGCAGCGTCGGCGAGGTACCCCGCAAGCGCCACACCCAGTTCCGGCAACCCGACGGCAGCCTGTACGCCGAGGAGCTGATGGGGCAGGAGGGATTCTCGTCCGACTCGTCGCTGCTCTACCACCGTTACCTGCCGACCGCGATCGTCGCCGCCGACGAGTACACCCCGCCGGCCTGGTCCCGGACGCCGAACCTGCCGCTCAAGCCCCGTCACCTGCGTACCCACAAGCTGGACGGTGCCGGCGCCGACCCGATTCTCGGCCGGCAGCACCTGCTCGCGAACGACGACGTCCGGATCTCGTACGTCGTCGCCGACCGTCCCAGCCCGCTCTACCGCAACGCGGTCGGGGACGAGTGCCTCTACGTCGAGTCCGGTGCGGCCCGGATCGAGTCCGCCTTCGGCGTGCTCGGGGTGACCGCCGGCGACTACGTGGTCATCCCGACCTCGGTCGTGTACCGGATCGTGCCGGTCGCCCCGGACCCGCTCCGACTGCTCGCCATCGAGGCGTCCGGGCACATCGGCCCGCCCAAGCGCTACCTCTCGGTACGCGGCCAGTTCCTCGAACACTCGCCCTACTGCGAGCGCGACGTACGCGGGCCGGAGGCGCCGCTGCTCGTCGAGGAGACCGACGTCGAGGTGTATGTCCAGCACCGGCGGGGCTGGACCCGCCACGTGTACGCCAACCACCCGTTCGACGTGGTCGGCTGGGACGGCCACCTCTACCCGTGGGCGTTCTCGATCCACGACTTCGAACCGATCACCGGCCGGGTCCACCAGCCACCGCCCGTGCACCAGACCTTCCAGGGCCCGAACTTCGTCATCTGCTCCTTCGTGCCCCGCAAGGTCGACTACCACCCGCTGGCCATCCCGGTGCCGTACAACCACCACAACGTGGACTCCGACGAGATGCTCTTCTACACCGGGGGCAACTACGAGGCACGGCGCGGCTCCGGGATCGAGCAGGGGTCGATATCCCTGCACCCGGCCGGCTTCACCCACGGTCCCCAGCCCGGCGCTCCGGAGCGGGCCATCGGGGCCGAGAGCTTCGACGAGTTGGCGGTGATGGTCGACACCTTCCGGCCACTCGACCTCTGCGCTCCCGCACTGTCCTGCGAGGACACCGGGTACGCC
Source organism: Plantactinospora solaniradicis (assembly GCF_042658085.1). Taxonomy (NCBI): domain Bacteria; kingdom Bacillati; phylum Actinomycetota; class Actinomycetes; order Micromonosporales; family Micromonosporaceae; genus Plantactinospora; species Plantactinospora solaniradicis. Next base: position 932,469 of record NZ_JBHSPR010000001.1, read on the forward strand.
TGGACCTGGGCCGGTCGGACCCGGACCTCCGGTTAGCCGACGAGTCCCGCCCGGTATCGGTCGGCGGCGCACCACGCCGGGCGTCAGCGGTCGGCGACGGGGGCCACCCGGACGCGCCACCACCTGGCATGATGTGCCCCCGCCCACCCTTTTCGGGAGCCGTCGTGCCCGTCCTCATCTCCTCGCTGATCCTGGGGCTCGTGTCGATCCTCGCCGCGCTCTGGCAGGTCCGGCAGGGCCACCAGCTCACCCGGAAACTCAACTCCGGCACCGCCCGTGCCCTCCGGTGCTGGCTGCGCGGGTGGTCGGAGCCGTATCCCGGGGCGCTGCACCCGGGACGACTCGTCGCCGTCGACGGGGAACCCGTGCGGTTCGAGTGCCGGACGGGAACCGTACGCCGGCTCCTGCTTCCGGCCGGCGGTCTCCGCGTCATGCAGGCCCGGGAGGTGACCGACGCGGACCGGCTGATGACGCTGGCCCCGTCCCAGGCCAACCAGTTCACCCTGCTCATCTGCCGGGACGCCACCGGCGTCCGGGTCGACGTGGCGGTCCCGGTCGCCGCCGCGTCGGCGGCCGAGACGTTCCTCCTGGGTACGGCCACCGCGACCGGCCCCGGCTCGGCCACCGTGCCCCGGCCGGTCGGCCCCGTCCGGCGGTACGTCGGCAGGTGGACCGCCGCGGTCCTGCTGATCAGCGTCGTGATGGTCGGCTCCAACATCTGGACGTGGCAGGACGCCGAACGAATCACCGGAACCGTGTCCTCGTCACTGCCGGCAGGCGACCAGGGATACCTGTGTTCCGTGCAGTGGCGCGACCCGTGGACGTCGGAGACGAGATACTCCACGATCGACTGTCCCGCCACCCGCCCGGAGAACGGCGAGCGGATCGAGGCCGTCGCCCGACCGGGACGGGATCTGGCCACGACCGGTGACCCGTACCTGGGGCTGCTCTTCGCCGGCATCGTCGCCTTCATGGCGTTTCCGCAGGTGGTGCGCCGGCTCGCCCTGCACCTACGGGGCCGATCCGTGCTACGCCAGCAGCGGGGTGCGCAGCCGCAGACCTCGGCGTGGCGCTCGTCTCCACGGTTGGAGATCGGTGAACTCGACCCGGAGAGCGTCGGCGAGGCGGTGACCGTACGGGCCCAGCTCGAAGGCTGGCACTACCGGGTCGGTCGATGGCGTGCCCGGCACACCGTACGTTCCGACTCGCCGCGGCCCTGGTGGCGGATCCGGTTCCTCCGCCGAACGGTGCTGACCCCGACGTCCCTCGGCATCATCGCCTTCGTCGGCCTGGCCCTCGGGCTGGTCTTCGGCATACCGCTCTGGCAGAACATGGCGGCGCAGGCCGGCGGCCCGGTCCGGGAGGTCACCGCGACCGTCGAGCCCCGTACCGACTCGACCCGGATACCGCTGCTCCCGGTCGGCGTTTCCGTCTCCTTCACCGGTCCCGACGGCCTGGTGGAGACCACGGTGATGGCCGACGAACCTCTGCCGGCGCACTCCCTGGTCCCGGTCGAATACCTGGTCGGCGATCCGGGCAGGGCGCGGATCGTCGGCGACCACGACCGGCTGACCGAGGCCGGCACGGCGGCGGCGGTGCTCGCTGTGCTGGCCGCGGTGGCCTGGTTCGCCGGCTGGATCCTCGCCGTTCGCCGGGCCCGACGGCTCGGCGCGGCGCTCGCCGACCCCGACCCGGCCCGGATGCGCTACGTGCTGGTCATGGACCCGCGCGGCCGTCTCACCGCCCTGCTCTATCCGGGGTACGGCCGCCCGGAGCAGCCGGTCATGAGCCAACCGCTCGCGGTGGCGCTACCGGACGGGTTGTCCCTCTCCGGGGTCGCGGACCTGTACGACGCCAGCCCCCACGGTCAGCTTCTCGTCGTCGACGACCTGGTGCTCTGGCCCTCCGGTCCCGGCGAGCAGGCAACTCCCGAGGCCACCCTCGACGTGGTCAACGGTCGACGCTGAGCCGCTCGTCCACGACCCGTACCGCCAGCACCCCGCCGATCGCCGGTACGACCAGCACGAGCAGCAGGAGGCCGATCCCGGTGCCGGCGTACGCCAGCAACACCGCCACCGTTACCGCCGCGCTCGCCGGCCCCCACCAGTAGCGTCGCCGGAGCCGCATGGTCGACCACACCAGCGCCCGCACCACACCCGGCGTACGTCTGGCGGTGAAGATCAGCCAGCCGAGCAGCACAACGGCCAGCAGCCCGGCCAGTATCCGGAAGACCGCCGGGTCACCGTCCAGGGTGGTGGCGAGAATCCCGCCCACCACTGTCAAACCCACACCGCAGAGTGCGGCCAGCGCGGTCCGTGCCGTCACGGAACGGACGTACGCCGCGAGGGTGTGCCGCGCCTCCGGCAGCTCCGGATCGAGTGCCGCCGCCGCCGCGATGTCCGACAGCCCCGTCATCGGTCCGGACCGGCGCATCCGCACAACACCCAGGTTGTTCCGGGCCTGGGCGTGATCCGGCGCCAACCCGAGCGCCGACCGGTACGCCTGCTCCGCCGCGTCCAGCCGCCCAGCCGCCAGCGCCACGTCCCCGGCCATGACGTGCGCGTCGGCCTCCTCCGGGGCCAGCGCCACCGCCCGACCGACCGCTGCGGCGGCGTCGTCGAACCGGCCGGCGTGCGCCAGGACCGTGCCGAGCACCGCGTGCCCGAGCCACAGTTGCGGATCGGTTGCCATCGCCGTCTCGGCGTGCTCGATCGCGTCGGCCCGACCGAGCGCGTCGGCGGTCATCGCGTGCAGGCAACGGGCCAACACGTTCTCCGGCTCGATCTCCAGTGCGGCCCGCGTCGCCCGGTCGGCCGCCAGGTTCCGACCGGCGACCAGGTTGGCCCGAGCCAGCAGCACCAGTGTGTCGACCTGGCCGGGCTCCTGGCTCAACAGCCGTTCGACGACCCGGATCGCCTCGACCGGCCGACCGATCTCCAGCAGCATCTCGGCCCGCTCGCGCAGCGGGTGCCCCTGCTGCGGCGGGTGCTCGTCGTGCGCCGGGTACTCGTCGGCCACGGCGTCACTCACGGTCCTGGGACCAGCCGAAGACCACCGCCAGTTCGGCGGCGGTGGTGGTGACGATCGCCAGCACCAGGGGCCAGGGAGAGCCGACGAGCGCGTAGAGCAGGATCAGGCAGGGTCCGGCGGCCACCGCGTACACGGCCAGGCCCAGGGTCCGGTCAGCGCGCATCAGGGCGGGCAGCCGCCCCCGGGCCAGGTTCGGCACCCGACGGCCGAACCGCCACAGCAGCACCCCGCCGGTCACCGCCGCGATACCGGCCCAGAGCCGGGACGACACCGGGTTCATCGCCGCCATGCAGGCGATCAGCACCGACGCCACGATGGTGTAGCCGGCGCCGTACATGACCAGGCGGCGGAGGCCGTCGCCGATCGTCTGACCGCCGTCGCTGCGGGTCGGCGCCATCGCGGCGGCATCGGCGAGGTGTTCCAGGGCCTCCGAGTAGCGCCGCTGCTCCAGCCGGATCACCCCGATGTTGTGCTGCGCCTCGGCCAGCTCGGGGTCCAGCCGCAACGCCTCCCGGTACGCCCGCTCGGCCAGGTCGAACAACTGCATCCTGGCTGCCACCAGACCGAGCACCAGATGTGCCTGCGGCTCCTCCGGCGCCAGCTCGACACCACGCCACGCGGCGTTGATCGCCTGCTGGCCGTTGCGCGACTCGGCGAGGATCGCCGCCGCACTGCGCTGGGCGTACGCGTCGTCCGGGCCGAGCGCCAGGATCTCGTCGGCCACCGCCGCCGCCTCCTTGAAGCGGCGCAGGTCGGCCAGGGCATGTCCCCGGATCACCAGCGGATGGACCAGTGCCGGCGCGGCGGCGACCGCCATGTCGGCGGCGGTCAGTGCCTCCTCCGACTTGCCGCCCGCGAGCTTGACCATGGCCAGCATGACCAGCGCTGGCACATTGTCGGGCTCGAGCGCGATCGCAAATCCGACTTCGGCGGCAGCTTCGTCGTACCGGCCGAGTTCGGCAAGCAGTTCGGCGCGCTGGACGTACCCTTCGGCGGACGAGGACTGGTCGGATTCGGCGTCGCTGGACACGGCCCGAGCCTATCCGGCGCTGTCCCGTCCGATGTTCACGCCCGACCCGGCGAACACCCTCGCCGGCCGGCCAACCGCCGGCTTCCGGCGGGTCGGCGGCGACCCGCCGAATGCCCACTCCCCACGCACGGCAATGCGCGGTACCGTAGACGGGACCAAGCCTGGCGCTCCCCCCGTGGCGTCAGGCTTGGTCCCTAAATTCCCGCTGGTCGCAGGACGGCGTCCGCCCGGCGGACTCTCCGTACCGATTCCCGCCCAGAGCAACGCCCCCACCCCGTGCTGCCACACGGGCGTCGGGGCGGTCTGCGCGCGCCTCTGGTCCAGCTACGAATGACGTTCCAGATCAGTCGGCCGCGACGGCCCGGACGAACGCCCGCCATCCTGCCGGGCCAAAGCTCAACACCGGCCCCTGCCGGTCCTTGCTGTCCCGCACCAGCACCCGGGCCGGAAGGTTGTCCGCGACCTCCACACAGTTGCCCTGGTTGGAACTGCTGCGACTGCTCTTACGCCAGATCGGCTGCTCAGTCATGCTCCTCAACCGCCTTCACGATCAGGTCCCGCGACTGGTCGACCGGCAGAGCCAGCCCGGTCACTATCTCCCAGGCCAACTCTAGCCCGCTCAGGTCCGCCGGATCGGTCACCACTCGACCACGCAACTGGTCGTCCAGATAGCCGGCCCGCGCCCCGCCGGGCAGCGTTGCCAGCACGAACGGAACGGCCAGCCCGGGATGGAATCCAACCGCGCTTGGCACCACCAGCACCTGCACCCGGTCCCGGTGCCCGACGACGATCAGGTGTTCGAGCTGGCCCTTCAGCACGTTCGGCGGGCCGCAGTGCAGCACGTTCTCGCCGAGCACGGCGGTCAGCATCGGCGGCTCGGGCCGGTCCACGGTGGCCGCCTGCCGGTCCTTGCGGACCTGAGTGGTCCGCTCGACCGCCTCCTCGGGCAGCCGGGCACCGCGCAGTACCGCCCTGGTGTATGCCTCGGTTTGAAGCAGCCCGGGGACAACGTTGGGTTGGAACGCCCGGAGCAGCAGGGCCCGGCGTTCGTTCTCGGTCCATGGTCGTAGCCAGGGTGCCTGGGCGTCCTCGCGGGCCGCATCGGCCGCGCGCTGGATCTCGTCGCCGGTCCCAAAGAAGGCATCGAGTCGTTCGGCCGTGTCTGGCTGCGGAACCACTCGACCGCACTCGATCGCCGCGATCAGCGAGCCGCTGACTTTGACTGCCGCGCCGGTCTGGTCCTGGGTCACCTTTTTCGCGTACCCAGGTACGGACGTGTGGCGGAACCGAGCGGGACCGCCCCGTCCGGCATCGGGGCGGTCCCGCATCCAATTTCGATCACGGAAAGGCTGATCGATGTCCAGACGGCACCGCCTTCCGATCCGAGCGTTGACGACCGCGCGGCCCTGATGTACGGCCCACATTCGCGGTTCCGGCCGCACACGCCCGCGCGCCCGTCATTCCGGTGCCGGACCTGTGGCGCACCCTGGCCGTGCCAGCCAGCCCGACTCAGCCTGCTCCGGGCCTACCGGAACAACCGAATCGGGCTGCTGATCTATCTCGCGAGCCAACTCCAACGCGCCCTACAGGACCTACCCACCACCGACCCCCGCGAATTGTCCGCCATGATCGTCTACTGGCTCCCCCGCCGCCGACCCGACCGGCCCCACCAAGATTCTTGTTAATCCAGGGTTAGCAGCGAACCAAAACTCGCCAAGATTCCTAAGAATCTAGGCCGCTGGGGTGGTTAGGGTAAGGCCCTTTTCGACCAGTACTTCGGTGCCGGCGGGTTGTTTGCCGGGAGTGAAGACGAGTTCGGGAATGACGACGGCCTTGGTCACCTCGCCGCCCTTGGTGAACACGGCCAGGGCGCCGGTCACCATCAGCCGGCTGCCGGGCTTGATCACGGTCGTACCCACATCGCCGTTGATCTCGTCGGCGGTCGCGCCCTCGTAGTAGCAGTAGACGGCGTCCCACTCGAACGAGGTCAAGGTGCGCAGCGGTGCGGAACCGCCGCTGTTGCGCAGGTCGGCGAGCTTGGCGTCGAGGTCCTTGTCGGACTGCGGGGTCATCGTCTGGCTCTCCTTCTCACAGGCCGCCACGACGGGCAGCATCAGCAACGCCGCCAGCATCGTCCTTCTGCGCATCACGACCCGGTCTTCTTCTCGGGCTGGGGATGGCCTGGCAGGGTCTGGTCCCCGGGCTTTCCGGTGTCCTCGGTCCTGACCTGGTCGCTGTAGTCGAGTTGGCCGTCGCCACCGATGACTACCGTACGTCCCTGCTGCACGGCCTCCTGCACCTTGTCGGCCAACTCCTGAGGCGAGGTGTCCGGGTTCGCCACCGCCACCGAACGGCCGACCTCGTTGTTGTACAGGTCCATCGCCTCACGCGCGGCCGGGTTGCCCGGGAGGGTCTCGTGCGCCGACGTGAAGCGATTCGTCCAGTCCTCGCCGAACTCCTGGGTCAGGCGTGCGTTCCAGTAGGCGTGGCGGAACGCGTCATTCTGATCGTCGTTGCGGTCCGGGGAGGTGAAACGCGCGTCCGCCACCGCGAACGCCTCGTCGTGGATCTCCTGGAACTTCTTGAGCCCGAGGGCGCCGTGCTGGTCCTGCAATTCCCGCAGGATGGCCGCCTCGGACGCCGTCACCTCGCGCTGCTCCGTGAACCAACTCAGCGGCGCGCCCGGGAACATCTCCTTGTTGGGGTCGTCGGCCACCTGGTACTCGCCCATGATGGTCGCGCCGGGCCGGCGGGCGTTGGGATCCTTGCCTGCCTGGTAGATCTCCTGCCGCAGGGCCGGCACGCCGCCGATGATGGCCTGCGCATGGCTACTGTCGGCCAGGAAATCGGGTAGGCCGTTACGGGCCGACACGAGCGCCGCCACGGTCAGCCCCCGCGCCTCGGTCTCGGCCCTCTTCGCCCGCCCGTAATAGTCGCTCGCCTCGTTGAACAGCCGATCGGCCTCGGCGCGCACCTTCTCGACGTCGTCGCCCGTGCCGATCTCGCCGATCCAGTCGAACGGATTCTGCGTACCGCGCAGGTCTTCCCACTTCTTCATCGGCTCGGAGCCGGGATCTTCGATGTGCCGGATCAGGTTGCCCAACGCGCCCTCGACCCGCACACCCTCGCCGACCAGGCGCTTGGCCTCGGTCTGCGCGGCGACGTAGTCGTCGAGTGCCCCGCCGGCCTTGTCGTACCCGTTGCGGAGTGCCTCCAGGAGCATGTCGGCCTCCTTGAGACGGCGGTCCAACAGGTCCTTGCCCTCGCCGGACCACTCGGTCTTGCCCTTGACCTCCTCCAAGGTTGGCAGAGCCGAGTCGACCAGCCGCACCACTCGCTTGAAATCCTCGGCCGCGACGTCGACCAGGTGCGGCTTCATCTCCTCGATGTACCTGACCTCGTCCCGGTAGGTCATGACGTCACGCCGGCCGGTAGGTCGAATTGGTGAGGAAGGAGTCCAGCTTCTGCTGGGCACCGGCGTCGACTGCGGTGTAGTTGCCCGCCGCCACCTGGAGCTTGGTCGACAGCGCCGTCAGCAGCGCCACCACGTCTTCGTACTGGTCGTGCGCGAACCCGGCGAAGTCCCTGGTCTTGTTGGCCACCTCTTCGTGCGCCGTCGGGCTCGTCACCCGGCCCGAGAGGGTCAGCTCCGGCCGCCCGGCCTGGAGCAGGCCCGCCAGTTCGAGCAGTGTGTTCGCGCTTCCGTCCAGGGATTTCGGCCTCACATCGGTCACGGCACCCACCTCCGGCCTCGGTTAGCCCATCAGAACCGACGATAGTCAGCTACCACAACGGAAGACAGTGCATGATCAGGTGCCGGTCCGACGATGGATCAGGGCGACGGCGATCCCGGCCAGGCCCTCGCCCCGGCCGGTCAGGCCGAGCCCGTCGGTGGTCGTACCGGAGACCGTGACCGGGGCGCCGACCGCCGCCGTCAGCGCCTGCTGCGCCTCCGCGCGGCGCGGGCCGATCTTCGGGCGTACCCCGATCACCTGGATCGAGACGTTGCCGATCTCGAATCCGGCGGCCCGGACCCGGCGGGCGGTTTCGGCCAGCAGGGTCACCCCGGCGGCGCCGGCCCATTCCGGTTCGGCCACTCCGAAGTTGCTGCCGAGGTCACCGAGTGCGGCGGCGGAGAGCAGTGCGTCGCAGGCCGCGTGCGCAGCGACGTCGCCGTCGGAATGACCGGCCAACCCGTCCACCCCGGGCCAGTGCAGCCCAGCTACCCAGCAGGCCCGCCCCGACTCGAAAGCGTGTACGTCGGTGCCGACGCCGACCAGCGGAAGGATCATGTACGAGAGCGTAGGCGATCAGCCGGGCTCGGGAGCCGGGGCGACGTTCAGCGGGTGCTCGGCGTCCCGAGAGCGCGCGGCGTTCAGCAGGTGCTCGGCCAGTGCCAGGTCGAACGGGCGAGTGATCTTCAATGCGTACTCGGAACCGGGAACGCAGGCCACCCGGACGCCCTGCTTCTCGACCAGGCCGGCATCGTCGGTGAGCGGATCGACGGCGGCTGCGTGCGCCGCCGCGAGCACCGAGCGGCGGAAGCCCTGCGGGGTCTGCACCGCCCGCAGCGCGGACCGGTCGACGGTGCCGAGCACGACTCCGTCGGCCGAGACTTCCTTGATCGTGTCAACGACGGGCAGCACCGGGATCACGGCGTCCTCGCCGCCCCGGATGGCCGTGGCCACCGCCTCGACCAGTATCGCCGGGGTCAATGCCCGGGCCGCGTCGTGGACCAGGACGATCTCGGGGCCGGGTGGCACCGCGGCCAGTGCGGCGGCGACCGACTCCTGTCGGGTGGCGCCACCGGCCACCACGATCAACTCGGCGATCGGTGCGAGCAGTGCCCGGACCGCATCGGCATCACCGGGTGGCGCCGCGACGACGATGGTGTGCACCGAGGGGGCCGCCGCGATCCGCCGTACGGCGTGTACCAGCAGCGGTTCGCCGCCGATCTGGCGAAGTGCCTTGGGGCCGCCGGGGCCGAGTCGTACTCCGGCACCCGCAGCCGGAACGAGGACCGCGACGTCACCGCGCGGATTGAGCTGCGCGGTCACGTCGCGGTCCTCGGACTTTCTCCGATACGCAGGCACGGGCGGAACGTGCCAGCTTGGGGGCTATGCCTCGGTGAGCACCTTGTCGAGGAGGGATTCCGCTTCGTCCTTGGTGCTCTTTTCGGCGAGTGCGACCTCACCGACCAGGATGTCGCGGGCCTTGGCGAGCATCCGCTTTTCACCCGCCGACAGGCCCCGCTCCCGCTCCCGGCGCCAGAGGTCGCGAACAACCTCAGCCACCTTGAGTGGGTTACCAGAGGCCAGCTTTTCCAGATTTGCCTTGTAACGCCGCGACCAGTTGGTCGGCTCCTCGGTGTGCGGAGCACGGAGGACATCGAAGACCTTGCCCAGGCCCTCTTCGCCGACCACTTCGCGCACGCCCACGATCTCGGCATTCTCGGCGGGCACCCGGACCGTCAGATCACCCTGAGCGACCCTGAGGACGAGGTACTGCTTAGGCTCGCCCTTGATGACCCGAGTCTCGATTGCCTCGATGAGTGCGGCCCCGTGGTGGGGGTAAACAACGGTCTCGCCGACACTGAAAACCATAGGTTCGAAACCCCTTTCGCTGTGTCTAGGGTAACACGCTCAGGCACCGATGTCCCACCGCAGTCCTGACCGTTAGCGCAGCTCAGAGGCCCTGTGAGAGGTCTTTCTTCGGCTTGACAGGACAGGGATCCATAGATTTCGCCACGCTGCGTGACGCACGGATCACCGGCCGGCAAGTCGGATCGGAAAAATCGGATGTAGGGCGTTGCGGTCCCACCAGCATATCTCTTCGACGCGAAGCCAGCCCGCCACTGGCCATACGACCTCCGGTGGGGGAGGCTTGAGCAGAGCCCGATTCACACCTCAGGTGACCGGCCAGGGGGTGCGCTATGAGCACGTCGGCGGACGGCGAAGGTCGTCCGGACAACGGCCCGTTCGACGGCGTGCCCGACCTGCCGGCCGAGTGGGGCCGGATCGTGATCCCCGACGATCCCGCCGAACTCGCCGACGAGGCCGCGGAGGTACGCCGCGAGCTGCGGCAGCAGGCGCGCCGCGAGGACTGGCGCCGCCGCCTCGGACTGCCCTCGGCCACCACCGGCCCGTCGCCGCTGCGGATCTGCCTGCTCGTCATGTCGATCGCCCTACTGGCGACCCTGACCAGCCTCTTCGCGATCGCCTGGCCCGGCCAGCCCCGGCCAGCCCCCACCGGCCGGACGACCCCGAGCGACCCGCCGGGACGGACCCTGCCCGCCCTGGACCTGGTCGGCGAGGACGGCGGGCTGGTGCCGCTGCGCGGGCTGCTGCCGGCCGTGATCATCCTGATCGACGGCTGCACCTGCGCCGACGAACTGGAGGCCGCCGTCCGGGCCGTACCGCCCGGGGTCACCGTGGTGGCGGTCAGCGGTCGCCGGACCGTACCGAGTCCGCAGACGATGCGGCCACCCGGCGCCGGAGGCACGCCCCGCTACCTGACCGATCCGACCTCGGAGATACGGGGCTCGATCCAACTGGTACCCCGGCCGGGAACGGCCACCGCCATCCTGGTCGGCCGCAGCGGGGAGATCATCCGGACCGTACCGGCGCTGGGCTCGGTCGCGGACTACCAGGTCGACCTGGACCGCCTGACGACCGTCGGCTGATGCCGGTGCCGGTGCTTACGCCGACCCGGCTCAGGAGAGCGCGACCACCTGCAACGCGACCTCGACGTGCCGGTGGTTCAACCGCCTGGCCATGATGGTCAGGTAATCCCCGGACGCGACAACCCGGACGCTGCGGAACGGTCCCGGGCAACTGACCGACTTGGACCAGCTGTCCACCGCACCGCGTACCCGGACGTGCAGCTCCCCCTGGGTGAGGCAGACGTACTGCAAGAGGTAGCGGCCACCGGGCCGGGAGGCCATCGACCAGGTGACGAACCTGCGCTCGCCCAGGGTCGCCGTCTCCCGCCACACGGTGTCGGGGAAGCGCGGCAGGGCCGACAGGGCGATCGCGGCGCCCCGTTCGACGACCGGGTTCGCACCACCGGTCCCGGTCGCGACCTCCGAGGCACCGACCACACCCCGCGCCGGGGCGATCGGCGCGGGTGCCGACCGCGCCCACCACCAGCCGCCGATTCCGACGGCCACCACCGCCGCCATCGTCAACGCCAACCTGCGCACTCGACCGCCTCCCTCGCCGGCCCAGCGGGTGCGTCCTACGGGTACGTCCTAGTAGTCACCCCGCCCAACCTCGTCCGGCACCGGGTCACCCGCCGCCGGCACGACACCGGACCGTAGGTCCAGCAGTGCCGCGTAGAGGGTCAGCCCGGGTCCGAACGCGAGCATTACCACGGTACGGGGTGGAGCGGCGGAACGCCGGAGTCGTTCCAGAATCAGCAGGGATGTGGGAGAAGAACAGTTGCCGTACTCGTCGAGGGTCGCCCGGGACGCGGCCAGAGCCTCCGGCGGCAGGCCGAGTTCCTCCTCCACGACGTTCAGGATCCGGGGTCCACCCGGATGCACCGCCCAGCCGTCCACCTCGGAGATCCGCCGGTCGTGCCGGTCCAGCAGCGAGGTCACCAGACCGGTCACGTGCGCCGCGAGCACCTGCGGCACCTTGGGCGACAGCCCCATCCGGAAGCCGGTGTCGGTCAGCTCCCAGGTCATGTGGTCGGCCGTCGAGGTGTCGGTCACCGCGGTGACCTCCCGGACCGCGTACCCCGGTCGACGGCCGGGCGCGACCACCACGGCGACGGCGGCATCGGAGAAGAGCGCGTGCGAGACGATCTGCTGGGTGTCCACCCGGGCCGAGGACGGCTGGATGTGCAGGCTGGTCAGCTCGGCGCAGAGCAGCAGCGCCGGGCGCCCCCGGGCCGACACGAAGTCGTTCGCGGCCCCCAGGCCGGGCAGCGCGGCATAACATCCCATGTGGCCGACGAACATCCGCTGGGTGTCGGCCGCCATCCCCATGTCCCGGGCCAGCAGGATGTCCAGGCCCGGAGTCGCGTAGCCGGTACACGAGCAGACCACGAACAGGCCGATGTCCCCGGCGCGCAGGCCGGCGTCGGTCAGCGCCCGGTCGACCGCCTCCTTGCCCAGCGGCAGCGCCTCGATCTGGTAGCGGCGCATCCGGCGCTCGGTCGGCCAGTCCGAGACGTCCTCCAGCAGCGGATTGACCGCCGCGTGCCGGCGGGTGACCCCGGAGTTGGCGAAGATCCGCTGGGCGAGCGCCCGGGTGGCGCCGGAGAAGTGCTGCGCGAAGTATCCCTTCCACAGCTCGTCCTGGCTGGCGCCCGGGGGCAGCGCCACGCCCAGGCCGACGATCACACCAGACCCGATCTCCCTACGACCATTCACCTTGCCGCCCTCCGATCGCGACTGCGGACCCGCCCACGCTTGGCTCGCTCACCGAGCCCAACCTCCGAGCGTCGCTCCGGGACTCGCGAACCGGCACCGGGCGCCTCACCATCGCGGGGCCGAACCGTCCCGGTCCGGGTCGCCGCCCAGCGCGGCGATGCCGAGCCAGTCGGCACAGACGTCCGAGGTGGCCGGATGCAGGGATCCGCAGCGGGCATCCCGGTAGAGCCGCTCCAGCGGATGCCCGCGCCGGGTCGCGGAGGTGCCGGCCGCCTCCACCATCGACGCCGCCACCTCGGCCGCGGTCGTCCCGGCCAGCAGCTTGGCCCGCCACACCCAGCGGTTCGTCTCGGCGTCCCCCGGCGCCTCGTCGACCCGGCGCGCCGCCTCGGTCACCGCCAACTGGGCGGCGGCGGTCGCGGCGTCGGCCCGACCCACCCGGGCCCGGACCGCCGGCAGGCCGTCCAGCCCCCGCGCGGTCAGGTGCTCCACCGCGGCGTCGACCGCCGCGCGGGCCACCCCGACGTACACCGCCGCGTAGCTGGCCACCAGCCAGTGCGGCATGAGCTGGGCGACCACCAGGGCCAGCCCCTCCACCCCGCCGAGCAGCCGGTCGGCCGGCACCGTCACGTCCAGGTGCAGGTCGTGCGAGGCGGTGGCCCGCATGCCGAGCGAGTCCCAGGTCGGCTCGACGTGCAGGCCGTCCCGGGCGGCCGGCACCAGGAACTGGGAGACGACCGATCCGTCGGCGGCACTGCGCGCGGCCACCAGGTAGGCGTCGGCGTGGCCCGCCCCGGAGCAGAACGTCTTCGCCCCCTTGATGTGGTACCCGCCGTCCACCGCCTCGTACGTGGTGGTCAGCTTGGACAGCCGGGACCCGGCCCCGCGCTCGCTCATCGCCACGCCGTACCAGGCACCGGCGGCCGCCTCGGCGAGCAGCCGGTCCCGGGCGGCCAGCGCCTCGTCGGGTACGCCCAGCGCCTCGGCCAGTTCCTCGGTCAGCGCACCCAGCGCGCCGGTCACCGAGGCGTGCATGTTGAAGACCAGCGCCGTCGCGCCGTTGCCCCGGGCGAGTTCGCTGGCGACCCCGGCGTACCCGGCGAAGCTGGCACCCAGGCCACCGAGTGCCGGCGGGACCATCAGGCCGAAGAGCCCGGCGGCCCGCAGGTCGGCGAAGTCCTCGACCGGAAAGCTGCCGTCCCGGTCGTGTCCGGCCGCCCGGGCGGCCAGTCTCGGCGCCAACCGACGCGCCGCTGCGAGGGCGTCCACTGTCATCCGTGTCCCTTTCCGCACCGGCCGAGCCGGCGCTGCCGCTCGCGCTACCGCTCCTTGGTCCCCCACCCCTGGTAGAGCACCGCCGCCGACCAGGTCGGCACGATCCGTGGCGTGTACCGTCCGGGCTCCGGCCGGGAGCGCCGGACGGCACGACCGACCAGCCACCGCGCCACCGACCAGCTCCCGGGCCGTACGCCCCTGATCCGCAGGTGGATCCCGTGCCGGGCGCACTCCCGGACCAGGGCCCGCGAGTCGACGAACAGACGCGGATCATGGATCCCCCGGGGCACCCCGGGCAGCCGCTCGGCCACCCGGACCGCCAGCAGCCGGCTCAGCGCGGTGGCGTTGAGGGTGTCCAGCACCAGCGTGCCGCCGGGCCGGAGGACCCGGCCCGCCTCGGCCACCACTGCCGGCCAGTCCGGGACGTGTTCGAGCACCTCGCCGGCGGCCACCACGTCGGCACAGTGGTCCGCCAGCGGCACGGCGGCGGCGTCCGCGTTGATCGGCTGGACGCCGTGCGCGGCTGCCTGCCGGAGCGCGGAGCGGACCAGGTCGACCCCGACGTGCCGATAGCCCTTGCCGGCGACCCGGGGAGCGAGCAGGCCGGCGCCACAGCCGAGATCGACCAGGGTCGCGCCCGGACCGGCGGCCGGCGGCACCAGCGCCGCCCGCGCCTCGGCCAGCCAGTGCAGCATCGCGAAGGCGCCGTCCGGATCCCACCACTCGTCGGCCAGGTCGTCGTACTGGCGTGGATCGTTGCGCGGCAGGGTCCGGACCGGGACCCCGGACGCCCGGCGTCCCGTCCCCTGCCCGGCCTCCTCGTACCGCATGCGGTCGAGCCTGGCACGACCGAGCGGTAACAACCAGACTTCCCATATGTCGCATGTGGTGTTAGGGCTGGTCCGGGCCAGCCACCCGGAGCCGGCGGTCGCGGTGACCACGGTGTCCGCCCTGCTCGCCTGGGGTATCGGGCATCCACCCGCCGGGATCGTGGCGGTGGCCCTCACCGTGCTGGCCAGCCAGCTCGCGATCGGCTGGGTCAACGACTGTCTGGACGCCGACCGGGACACCGCGGTCGGCCGGCGGGACAAGCCGGTGGCGAGCGGCATGATCAGTGGACGCACGGTGGGGCTGGCCGGCGCGGTGGCCGCCGTCCTGACCCCGCTGCCCGCGCTCGCCCTCAATCCGACCGCCGCCGTCTGGGCCACCGTCGCCCTGGTCTCCGCGCTGCTCTACAACTGGCCGCTGAAGTCCACCCCGGTGTCGGTGCTGCCGTACGCCGTGTCGTTCGGGACGCTGCCGGCCTTCGTCGTACTCGCGTTGCCCGGCGCCCCGACCCCACCGGCCTGGCTGGTCGCCGCCGGCGCCCTGCTCGGCGCCGGGGCGCACTTCGCGAACGTGCTGCCGGACCTGGCCGACGACGAACGGACCGGGGTCCGGGGGCTGCCGCACCGGCTGGGACCGACCGGGTCCCGGGTGGCCGCCGCCGGACTGCTCCTGGCGGCCACCGCCACGCTCGTCCTCGGGCCGCCCGGGCCGCCGTCCTGGGCCGGGCTGACCGCGATCGCGGTCGCCGCCGTGGTGCCGCCGGCCGGCTGGTACGCGAGCCGGGCCGCCGCCGCCCGGGGCGACCGCCCGGTGGCCGTCTTCCGGGCCGTCATGCTGGTCGCGCTGATCGACGTCGTGCTGCTGGTGGCGAGCGGTCGGGTGGTCTGACCCGGGCGGTCGGGCGCTCCGGGCGGGGCGGTCGCGTCGTCCGGGCCGGCCGGTCGGGACGGGGTGGGCGGCCGGGACGGGACGGGGGCGGGAACAGGGTTGGAACCGGGCCGGGATACCGGGTCGGCGTACGGGAGGCGATCACCGCCCACTACCCTGGAGCCCGTTGGGCCCGGGTACGACCACCGTGCCCGTTCCGCCGAGCCGGGGATCGCGACGGCGACCGGATTCGCAACGAGGAGGACCAGGTGACGCGCTCGATCAGGGGGGCCCGGCGAGCTGCGGCGATGCTGACCGCTACGGCAGCCGCCACCACCCTGCTGCTGTCCGGATGCGGCGCGGGTCAGATCGCGGAGACCGCCGCGAAGGTGCCCACCAGCGTCGGCGCCAACGCGCAGTCGCCCGACAACACCTTCAAGGTCCGCAACCTGTCGATCGACTACCTGAGCGTCGAGGGCTACCGGGCCGGCGAGAACGCGGCGCTCAATGTCGCCCTCTACAACGACTCCGGCCAGCCCGTGACGGTCACGATCGTCCCCGACGGCGCTCGTGCCGTCGTGCTCACCGGGCCCTCGGCCGCTCCCACGCCGGGCGGTACGGTCTCGCCCAGTCCGTCAGCGGCGACCACCTCCGGTAGTCCGTCCCCCGCGACGACCTCCGGCAGCCCCGAGCCGGGCGGTTCGGCCTCGGCGACGCCGTCCGAGGGGGCGGCGGCCAGCCCGACTCCGACCCCGACCCCGACCCAGGAGGCCGCGGCCGAGATCCGGATTCCTGCCGGCGGGTTCGTCGTCCTGAACAAGACCGTCGGGAGCTGGCTCCAACTGGCCGGGCTGACCGAGGCGCTGCCCCCGGGCGGGTCGGTTCCGCTGACGTTCGACTTCGGCGGCACCAAGGTGCAGGTCAATGCACCCGTCGCGGTGCCGCTGACCCCGGCGCCCACCGGTGCCCCGGTCGTCGAGGAGAACGAAGAGGGCCACGGCGGCTGAGCGACCCCGGAGCGCGGTCGGTTCCCGGACCACAAGGTCGCGCTTTGGCATACCGGCGAGGATGGCGCGCGATCGGTACCGGTTTCGTCATACGAATTGGATAGCGTGCTGAGGTGAACAGCCGAGCCACGCCACGCCCAGCCGCCGGGCGCACCCGGGCCGCGGCCCGCGAGCCCCGGCCCGCCTACGAGTGCGACGCCTGTGGCCACCAGCCGCCCAAGTGGGTCGGGCGCTGTCCGGAGTGCGGCGAGTGGGGTGCCGTCGTCGAGTCGACGCTGACCGGTCCCACCGTCTCCGGCCGGGTGGTGAGTTCCCGGGCACCGGCCGAGCCGGCCCGGCCCATCGCCACGATCAGCGCGGCGCCGGCCCGAGCCGTCCCCACCGGGGTGCCCGAGCTGGACCGGGTGCTCGGCGGCGGACTGGTGCCCGGCGCGGTGGTCCTGCTCGCCGGTGAGCCGGGGGTCGGCAAGTCGACCCTGCTGCTGGACGTGGCCCAGCAGTGGGCGGCCGGAGCCGGCAGCCCGTCGCTGGTGGTCAGCGGCGAGGAGTCGGTGAGCCAGGTCCGGCTCAGGGCCGAGCGGATGGGCACGCTGCACGACCAGCTCTACCTGGCCGCCGAGAACGACCTCGGCGCCGTCCTCGGGCACCTGGACGCGGTCAAGCCGGGCCTGCTGGTGCTGGACTCCGTACAGACGATCTCCACCCCCGGCTCCGAGGGGGTGCCCGGCGGGGTGACCCAGGTCCGGGCGGTCACCGCCGCCCTGGTCTCGATCGCCAAGGAGCGGGGCGTCGCGACCGTGCTGGTCGGGCACGTGACCAAGGACGGCCAGGTAGCCGGCCCGAGGGTGCTGGAGCATCTGGTCGACGTGGTGCTGCACTTCGAGGGCGACAAGCACTCCTCGCTGCGGATGGTCCGGGGCGTCAAGAACCGGTTCGGCACGGCCGACGAGGTCGGCTGCTTCGAGATGCACGAGGGCGGGATCAGCAGCCTGGCCGACCCGTCCGGGCTGTTCCTGACCCGGTCCACCGAGCCGGTCCCGGGGACCTGCGTGACGGTGGCCATGGAGGGCCGGCGGGCACTGGTCACCGAGGTGCAGGCGCTGATCGGCGCCACGGTCGCCGGCTCGCCCCGCCGGACCGTCTCCGGCCTGGACAGCGCCCGCCTGGCGATGGTGCTCGCGGTGCTGCAACGCCGGACCGAGCGGCTGACCCTGCACGACCGGGAGGTCTTCGCCGCCACCGTCGGCGGGATCCGGGTGGTCGAGCCGGCCGCCGATCTCGCGGTCGCGCTCGCCGTCGCGTCCGGCGGCCTGAACCTGGCCATCGCACCGAATCTGGTGGCGATCGGCGAGGTGGGGCTGACCGGTGAGGTACGCCGGGTGGCCGCCGTACCCCGACGGCTGGCCGAGGCGGCCCGACTCGGCTTCCGGTTCGCTCTGGTACCCGCCGGTTGTGGGCCGACGGCGAGCGGGGCGGGTCCGGAGAACATGCGGGTGATGGAAGTCACCGACGTGCGATCGGCGCTACAGTCCGTGGCGCGGATATCGGCTGAGTAACCATACGGTCACGGAGCTGCGGCACGCCGCGCCGTGTCATGCTTACGGCCGTTGCTACCCGGGGTCCGACGGGAACCGCCATGACTGACAAGGCTTGTCATTCAGGTGCAAACTGGACACTTCGCAGCCGGTTCCGAAACGGTACCGACGGCGCATCGATGGGAGGAAACAGGCACAGTGGCACGTCTTAGTAACCGCGGCAGCACCCAACGCAGGGCGGTCCGTAGAATGTCCGAGTGCCGATCGACCGCGAAGCGAACCGAACCGCCAGCGCGGCCTCCCCTGTCCGCACCAGCGCCGCCGGCTCGGCGGCACGCCCTGTCAGCGTCGGAGTGACCGTGACCGGCGGAGGGCTGACCGGGGATCCGTTGCGCGCCAACCTCGCGCTGATGGCGCCGGGTACGGCACTACGTGACGGCCTGGAACGCATCCTGCGTGGCCGTACGGGTGCCCTGATCGTGCTCGGCTACGACAAGGTCGTCGAAGCGCTGTGCACCGGCGGCTTCCCCCTCGACGTCGAGTTCTCCGCGACCCGGGTCCGCGAACTGTGCAAGATGGACGGCGCGGTGGTGCTGTCCAGTGACGGCACCCGGATCGTCCGCGCCGCCGTGCATCTGATGCCCGATCCGTCGATCCCGACCGAGGAGTCCGGCACCCGGCACCGCACCGCCGAGCGGGTGGGCCGGCAGACCGGATTCCCGGTGATCTCGGTCAGCCAGTCGATGCGGATCATCAGCCTCTACGTCAACGGCCAGCGGCACGTACTGGACGACTCCGCGGCGATCCTGTCCCGGGCCAACCAGGCGCTGGCCACCCTGGAGCGTTACAAGCTCCGTCTGGACGAGGTCTCCGGCACGCTGTCCGCGCTGGAGATCGAGGACCTGGTCACGGTTCGCGATGCCGTCGCCGTGGTGCAGCGGCTGGAGATGGTCCGTCGGATCGCCGACGAGATCGCCGGGTACGTCGTGGAGTTGGGCACCGACGGCCGGCTCCTCGCCCTCCAGCTCGACGAGTTGATGGCGGGCGTGGACGCGGACCGGACACTGGTCATCCGGGACTACCTGCCGACCGGACGCAAGGCGCGGACCCTTGACGAGGCCCTGGTCGAGCTGGACCTGCTCACCGCGACCGAGTTGATCGACCTGGTCGCGGTCGCCAAGGCGATCGGCTACCCGGGCGCCTCGGACGCGCTCGACGCCGCGGTCAGCCCACGCGGGTTCCGGCTGCTCGCCAAGGTGCCCCGGCTGCCCGGCCTCGTGGTCGACCGGCTCGTCGGACACTTCGGCAGCCTGCAACGGTTGCTCGGCGCGACGGTTGAGGACCTCCAGGCCGTCGACGGGGTGGGCGACGCCCGGGCGCGGGGCGTACGGGAGGGGCTGTCCCGGCTCGCCGAGGCGTCCATTCTGGAGCGCTACGTCTGAGCCCTCGACTCATCCGGTAAGTCCCCGACTCATCCGGTGATGGTGAGCCGCACCGGATCGCTGTGCTTGTCCCCGAGCCGCCCGAAGAGCTGGTAGGTGCCGGCCGACGGGTAGGGCCCGGCGGCGACCCCGTTGCCGCACTTGGAACTCTCCCTGCCGTTCCAGGGAACCATGTACGTGTTCTCGTGGTTGGGCGGGAACGGCCGTACGTCGTTGGACCGCACGGTGGCACAGCCGTCGGACGACCAGACCTTACGGGCGCCGAGCTTGATGTACAGCTCCTGTAGGTCGGCGCCGACGTCCCGGTTGCAGGTCCGACCCGAGACATTCTTGATCTTGATCCGCAGCTCGATCGTCTCACCGCGCTGTGCGGAGGTCTGGGAGGGCACCGGGATGACCGACATCTCCGCGTCGGTGCACTCGTTCTCCACCGGTGGCGGGGCCGCCGGCACCTGTCCGCCGCCGGCCGGCTCGACCGGAGGATCGTCGCCGCCACCGTCCGGCGCGCCGGACGGGTCAGCGCTCGACGCCGGGTCCACCGGGGCACCCGTCTCCGGCGCATCGGACTGCGAGGCGTCCACCTCCGGCGTGAGCAGCGGAGTCGGCCCGGTCGACTGACCCGAGCCGGCGCCCTTACCGGTGTTGTCTGTCTCGCCGCCCGGCCCGAGACACGAGTACAACAACACGATCAGAAAGAGCAGCCCGGCACCGAGCACGACGGCTCGACGCCGCCAGTACACGGCGGGCGGCAGGGGGCCAACCGTCAAACGCATAATGTCCTCACCGTATCGGCACCCGTGCCACCGAACCTCACGACGCGCCGGGCGCCCGCCGAGGCGTACCCGATCGGTCCGGGCACCGTCGGGCGGACCCGGCGGCGGCGCCGTCTCCGCCGCTCCTCACAGATAGACCTTGCGCTGGTAGACCGCGTGCGCGCCGGCCACCCGGTCGAGGAACAACCGACCCAGACAATGATCGATCTCGTGTTGCAGGGCCCGCGCCTCGAAGCCGTCGGTGACCAGCCGCACCGCCGCACCGGTGCCCGGCAGCAACGCCTGGACCACCACCCGGCTGGCCCGCTTGACGTCACCGGTCAGGTCGGGGACCGACATGCAGCCCTCCCGGCCCAGCCGCCACCGGCTGGCCTCGACCACCTCCGCGTTGCACAGCACGAAGATGCCGTGCGACGTCAGTGTCTTCGGATGACCGGTCACGTCCACGGCGAAGACCCTGGCACCGACCCCGACCTGCGGCGCGGCCAGGCCGACGCAGCCGGGTGACACCCGCATGGTGGCGACCAGGTCGGCGGCGAGCCGGACCACGTCGTCGGCGAGGGGATCGACCTGTTCGCCGGCCCGGCTCAACACCCCGGCCGGGGCGGTGACCACCGACCGCACCTCACCCGGGTCGCCGAGCACCGCCGTCGTCCAGTCACCCAGACCGCAGTCCTGCTCCGCGGTCACAACAGATCCGAGTCGGCTCGGCGCAGGGTGACCTCCACATCCAGTCCGGCGGCCACCTCGGCCAGCCGGCCGGCAAGGCTCTCCGCCGTACCCGGTGGCAGCTCGACCTCGGCGAGGAGGACGTAGAGCGGCCCGGTGAGCCGGGTGGTCAGATCGGTGACGTTGCCGCCGGCCTCGGCCAGCACCCGGGTCAACGCCGAGACGATGCCGAGCCGGTCCGCCCCGTGCACGGCCATCAGGTACGGCTCGCCGAACGGCGCACTCGACGCCTCCGCGCCGACCTGCCGTACCGTCGCCACCAGTGGGCCGTCGGCGACGACCGGAGCCAGCGCGGCCTCCGCCTCCGGCCCGGAGGGACCGACGCAGATCAGTGTCATCGCGAAGTGTCCACGTAGCCGGGTCATGGTCGAGTCGGTCAGGTTCGCCCCGACCTCGGCCAGGGCCTCCGCGACGTCAGCCACGATGCCGGGTCGGTCCGGACCGATGACGGTGATCGCCAGCTCGCTCATCCGGGCAGTCTGCCCGATCCACGCCCGCTCCGAGGCTCGACCCGACGTCCGGCCCAAGCTGCGGGACGGAACCGCCCACCAGGCCACCGACCAGGCCCGGCATCCCACTCCCCGCAGCACCACAGCCCCCTGATGTACGCCAGGGGCCCCTGGGCCGACGGACACCCGAGCCGACAGACGCCCGGGCCGACGGACACCCGGACCGACAGACGTGACAGGATCGACGGCGCGATGTCGAAGACGCAGCTCGCCGCCGCGGCCATCCGGTGGTACGACAAGAACGCCCGCGACCTGCCGTGGCGAGAGCCCGGCGTCGGGGCCTGGCCGATCCTGGTCAGCGAGATCATGTTGCAGCAGACCCCGGTGGTACGGGTGCTGCCGGCCTGGCGGGCATGGCTGACCCGGTGGCCCGTGCCGGCGGCGCTGGCTGCCGACACGCCGGCCGAAGCCATCCGGATGTGGGGACGACTCGGCTACCCACGTCGGGCCCTGCGGCTGCACGAGTGCGCCTCGGCGCTGGTGGAGCGGCACGGCGGCGACGTACCGGCCGATCTGGAGCAGTTGCTGGCGCTGCCCGGCGTCGGGAGCTACACCGCACGGGCGGTGGCAGCCTTCGCGTACGGCCAGCGCCATCCGGTGGTGGATACCAACGTACGACGGCTGGTGGCTCGGGCGGTCGCAGGTGAACCGGACGCCGGCCCGGCGACCCGGCCGGCCGACCTGGTCGCGACCGAGGCACTGCTTCCGGCGCAGCCCGGTACGGCCGCCCGGGCCAGCGCCGCCTTCATGGAGCTGGGTGCGTTGGTCTGTACCGCCCGGTCCCCCCGGTGCGTCGACTGTCCACTGGCCACCCGGTGTGCCTGGCGGGCGTCCGGCAGATCCGCGCCGCCCGGCCCGACCCGGCGCCCCCAGCGGTACGCCGGCACCGACCGGCAGGTCCGGGGCAAGCTCCTGGCCGTACTGCGGGAGACCACCGGGCCGGTACCCCGGGACCGGCTGGACCTGGTCTGGGCCGACGACCTGCAACGGTCCCGCGCCCTGGCCGGTCTCATCGAGGACGGCCTGGTCGAGATGATCGGCGACACCTGCGTGCTGGCCGGCGAGGCTGAGCCGCGGGTGGGTGGTTAAGAAGGGGCCCTTCCTCTACAAAAAGCGATAAGAAGGGGCCCTTCCTTACACGTTAGAAACGGGTCCGGCCCGGCGACTGCGTCGCCGGGCCGGACCCGTTTCTAACGTGCTTACTCGTCCGCGCCAGCGGCGGCGGTGTTGCCAAGGTCGGCCGGCACCGCGTCGGGCACCGCAACCGGCTTGTCCGCACCGCGGAACACCAGCTTGGACTTGTCGATGTCCTCCGGGTCGCCCTCGCAGTCCACGACCACGATCTGGCCCGGGGTCAACTCGTTGAACAGGATCCGCTCCGACAGGTTGTCCTCGATGTCGCGCTGGATCGTCCGACGCAGCGGCCGGGCGCCCAGCACCGGGTCGAAGCCCTTCTTCGCCAG
Source organism: Plantactinospora solaniradicis (assembly GCF_042658085.1). Lineage (NCBI taxonomy): Bacteria > Bacillati > Actinomycetota > Actinomycetes > Micromonosporales > Micromonosporaceae > Plantactinospora > Plantactinospora solaniradicis. Next base: position 955,334 of record NZ_JBHSPR010000001.1, read on the forward strand.
GTACTTCTTGGCGTTGTCGGTGAGCTCGAGCCCCATGTCCTTGTTGCGGAGCTGGGTCTCGATCCGCTGGATCATGATGTCCACGATGTGCAGGATCTCGTTCTGGTTGAGCTGGTGGAACACGATCGTGTCGTCGATCCGGTTGAGGAACTCCGGCCGGAAGTGCTGCTTCAGCTCGTCGTTGACCTTCTGCTTCATCCGCTCGTAGTTCGAGTCGGAATCCTCGGAGGCCTGGAAGCCCATCGACACCGCCTTGGCCACGTCCCTGGTGCCCAGGTTGGTGGTCAGGATGATGACGGTGTTCTTGAAGTCGACGATCCTGCCCTGGCCGTCGGTCAACCGCCCGTCCTCCAGGATCTGGAGCAGGGTGTTGAAGACGTCCGGGTGGGCCTTCTCGATCTCGTCGAAGAGGACCACCGAGAACGGCCGGCGCCGCACCTTCTCGGTGAGCTGGCCACCCTCGTCGTAGCCGACGTAGCCGGGGGGCGCCCCGACCAGCCGCGACACGGTGTACCGGTCGTGGAACTCGGACATGTCGAGCTGGATCAGCGCGTCCTCGCTGCCGAACAGGAACTCCGCCAGCGCCTTGGACAGCTCGGTCTTACCGACACCGGACGGACCGGCGAAGATGAACGAGCCGGACGGACGCTTCGGGTCCTTCAGGCCGGCCCGGGTACGCCGGATCGCCTTCGAGACCGCCTTGACCGCGTCCTCCTGGCCGACGACCCGCTTGTGCAGCTCGTCCTCCATGCGGAGCAGCCGGGACGTCTCCTCCTCGGTGAGCTTGTAGACCGGGATACCCGTCCAGTTCGCCAGGACCTCGGCGATCTGCTCGTCATCGACCTCGGACACCACGTCCAGGTCGCCGGCCTTCCACTCCTTCTCCCGCTGCGCCTTCTGGCCGAGGAGCTGCTTCTCCTTGTCGCGGAGCTGCGCGGCGCGCTCGAAGTCCTGCGCGTCGATCGCGGACTCCTTGTCGCGACGGACCTGAGCGATCCGCTCGTCGAAGTCACGCAGGTCTGGCGGCGCGGTCATCCGACGGATCCGCATCCGCGCGCCGGCCTCGTCGATCAGGTCGATCGCCTTGTCCGGCAGGAAGCGGTCGGAGATGTACCGGTCGGCCAGGGTCGCCGCCGCCACCAGTGCGGCGTCGGTGATGGAGACCCGGTGGTGTGCCTCGTAACGGTCCCGAAGACCCTTCAGGATCTCGATGGTGTGCGCCAGCGACGGCTCACCCACCTGGATCGGCTGGAACCGCCGCTCCAGAGCGGCGTCCTTCTCCAGGTGCTTGCGGTACTCGTCGAGGGTGGTCGCACCGATGGTCTGCAGCTCGCCACGGGCCAGCATCGGCTTGAGGATGCTCGCCGCGTCGATCGCGCCCTCGGCGGCACCCGCACCCACCAGGGTGTGGATCTCGTCGATGAACAGGATGATGTCGCCCCGGGTGCGGATCTCCTTGAGCACCTTCTTGAGGCGCTCCTCGAAGTCACCGCGGTACCGCGAGCCGGCGACGAGGGCACCCAGGTCAAGCGTGTAGAGCTGCTTGTCCTTGAGCGTCTCCGGCACCTCACCCTTGATGATCCGCTGGGAGAGGCCCTCGACGACCGCGGTCTTGCCGACCCCGGGCTCGCCGATCAGGACCGGGTTGTTCTTGGTACGGCGGGAGAGCACCTGCATCACCCGCTCGATTTCCTTCTCCCGGCCGATGACCGGGTCGAGCTTGCCCTCCCGGGCGGCCTGGGTCAGGTTCCGGCCGAACTGGTCCAGCACCAGGCTGGTCGACGGCGCGGCCTCACCCGGCGCGGCACCGGCCGCGGCCGGCTCCTTGCCCTGGTAGCCGGAGAGGAGCTGGATGACCTGCTGGCGGACCCGGTTCAGGTCGGCGCCGAGCTTCACCAGCACCTGGGCGGCGACGCCCTCGCCCTCGCGGATCAGCCCGAGCAGGATGTGCTCCGTGCCGATGTAGTTGTGGCCGAGCTGCAACGCCTCGCGCAGCGACAGCTCCAGCACCTTCTTGGCCCGCGGCGTGAACGGGATGTGCCCGCTCGGCGCCTGCTGACCCTGGCCGATGATCTCTTCGACTTGCTGGCGGACGCCTTCCAGCGAGATGCCCAGACTCTCCAGGGCCTTCGCCGCGACGCCTTCACCCTCGTGGATGAGACCTAGCAGGATGTGTTCCGTACCGATGTAGTTGTGGTTGAGCATCCGGGCTTCTTCTTGAGCCAGGACGACAACCCGCCGCGCTCGGTCGGTGAACCGCTCGAACATGCCCTCGTGCTCCTCACGTGCCGTGCGCACTCGATCTTGATGGCCAAGCATCGTGGCGGGGCCACCACCCGGACGTCCGAGGCGGACGCCCGTGCTCCCTTACTCTATCGCCGCGAGCCGACTCTCCTGAGGTCGTGTGTTGCTGGAATGAGCCACGTACGCGACGTTTTTACCAACTGCCCACGCTCAGCGATGCTTCCCAGACCGCTCGCTGTACGCGCAGAGCGAAATTTCAAGCCCCTACCCTGACGACACGGACCCGCATCGTCCACAGGCTGTGGACAACTCCGTCCACTGGTTGTGGACAACGCCTGGGCCGCCAGGTTGTTCCCGGACCGGTCAGGTTGCCGGGAGCACCTGGCCACACGCTCCGACGCCGGCCCGACACCGACGAGATCCGCCGCCGATGCGTCACAACGGCGAATTCGACCGTTTTGTCGAATAACCAGGGTATCGGGATGAAACGTGCGGGGTGGGCGAACGGCCGGCCGTCCACCCACCCCGCCGGGGCGTCGAGAAGCGCTACGACTAGCGGCCCGCCTTCGCGTGGTACTCATCCACGATCTCCTGGGGGATGCGCCCGCGGTCGGAGATGTCCTTGCCTTCCTTCTTGGCCCACGCCCGGATCGCCTTGTTCTGCTCCCGGTCGGCGGTGGCGCCACCCCGACCGCGTGCGGCACGCCCGCCGACGACCACGCCGCCCCGGCCCACCTTGGAGCCGGCCGCGACGTACGGGGCGAATAGGTCCCGCAATTTGCCGGCGTTCTTGTCCGACAGGTCGATCTCGTACTGAACGCCGTCGAGCGAGAACTTGACGGTCTCGTCCGCGTCTCCGCCGTCCAGGTCATCGACCAGCTTGTGAATGATCTGCTTGGCCACGTGTCGCTATCCTTTCGAGCAGGTTCTCCGCAAACAAGAGCACAATAGCCCGCGAGATGCTTGCTTCGTCAATAGGATGGCGAAACTATGCGACAGGCCGGGGCCGACTACTACTCCGGGCGGACCATCGGGAAGAGGATGGTTTCCCGAATTCCGAGGCCGGTGAGGGCCATCAGGAGCCGGTCGATTCCCATTCCCATGCCCCCGGACGGCGGCATTCCGTACTCCATGGCCCGCAGGAAGTCCTCGTCGAGCCGCATCGCCTCGTCGTCACCCTTGGCCGACCGCTGCGCCTGGACCACCAGACGCTCCCGCTGCACAACCGGGTCCACCAGCTCCGAGTACGCCGTGGCCAGCTCGAATCCGAGCACGTACAGGTCCCATTTCTCGGTGAGCCCCGGCTCGGACCGGTGCCCCCGGACCAGCGGGCTCGTCTCCTCCGGGTAGTCCCGGACGAACGTGGGCTGCCGCAGTGTCGGCACCACCAGTTCCTCGAAAAGCTCCTCGGCGAGCTTGCCCGGCCCCCACTTGGGATCGACCGCCAGCCCCACCTTTTCCGCGTAGCCCAGAAGGTCGGCCATCCCGGTCCGTACCGTCACCTCCTCGCTCAGCGCCTCGGAAAGCGCCCCGTAGAGGGTGGTCGAAGTCCACTGACCGCCGAGGTCGAACTCGGTGCCGTCGGCGTGCGTGACCACGTGCGACCCGCTGGCCGCGAGCGCGGCACGCTGCACCAGCTCACGAGTGAGGGTCGCCATAGTGTCATAGTCACCGTACGCTTCGTATGCCTCCAGCATGGCGAACTCGGGCGAGTGCGAAGAGTCGGTCCCCTCATTCCGGAAGTTACGGTTGATCTCGAAGACCCGGTCGATGCCGCCGACCACCGCCCGCTTGAGAAAAAGCTCGGGGGCGATTCGCAGATACAGATCCGTGTCTAACGCATTGCTGTGCGTTACGAATGGCCGTGCGGTAGCACCACCGGGCAGTGCTTGCAGCATGGGGGTTTCGACTTCGACGAAACTCCGGTCATGCAGCGAATCGCGCAGACTACGCAGCGTCGTCGCCCTCGTGCGTACCATCTCCCGGGCCCGGGGCCGCACGATCAGATCGACATAACGCTGCCGGACCCGCGCCTCCTCGCTAAGCGGCTTGTGCGCCACGGGTAGCGGCCGGAGCGCCTTCGCGGTCAGCGCCCAGGAATCGGCGAGCACCGAAAGCTCACCCCGCCGACTGGTAATCACCTCACCGGTCACTCCGACGTGATCGCCGAGGTCGATCTGCCGCTTCCAGGCATCGAGACGATCCGCGCCGACCCGATCGAGTGAGAGCATCGCCTGCAGTTCGGTGCCGTCGCCGTCCCGGAGGGTGGCGAAGCAGAGCTTGCCGGTGTTACGAACGAAGATCACCCGGCCGGTCACCGACGCGACGTCCCCGCTGGCGGTGTCGGTGGGCAGGTCCGCGTAGCGGGCCCGGATCTCCGCGAGGGTCGCCGTCCGCGGATATCCCAGCGGATACGGTTCAACGCCCTCGGCGAGCATGCGCTCCCGCTTCTCCCGGCGGACCCGCATCTGCTCGGGGACGTCGTCGACGGGATCGGCAGGGCTGGGAATCTCCTGGGTCACGGCATGCTTCCTCGGGAATTGTGTCGGCTGAGTTCGGCCCCGAGCGTACTCAAGTGCCGACCGGGTCCGGCACTGGATAACCTCCAGGCATGGTTGATCAGATGCACGCCCTCTCCTTCGGTGTCGCGGCGACCGCCTACGACCGGTACCGGCCGAGCTATCCGGAACCGGCGGTCGCCTGGGCGGTCGACCGTCCCGCGCCGGCCCGGGTGGTCGACCTCGGCGCCGGCACCGGCATCCTGACCAGGGTGCTGCTGGCCCTCGGCCACCACGTGACACCCGTCGAGCCGGACCCGGGGATGCGGGCCCAGCTCGCCGTCGCCACCCCGGGCGTCGTCGCGTTGGCCGGCACGGCCGAGCAGGTGCCGCTCCCGGACGGCTCGGTGGACACGATCGTCGCCGGGCAGGCGTACCACTGGTTCGACCATCCGGTGGCGCACGCCGAGGGGGCCCGGCTGTTACGCCCGGGCGGGACGTACGCCGCGGTGTTCAACGAGCGGGACGACTCGGTGCCCTGGGTGACCGCGCTGACCGCGCTCACCGTCGAACTCCTCGGCGGGCGGGGAATCCGGGAGGACGGCGCGTGGATGGCCGACCACGGCGAGCACTACGAGCCGGTCGAGCGGGCGGAGTTCCGGCACGCGGTCACGCACACTCCGGAAACCCTCGTCGGGATGATCGGCACCCGCTCGCACTACATCACCGCCACCGAACAGCGGCAGCGGGAGGTCGACGCGGCCATCCGCGAGCTGGCGGCGAACCATCCGGACCTGGCCGGCCGGGAGACGTTCGAGCTGCCGTACCGGACCCTGGTCTTCCGGGCCCGCCGGCGGTGACCATCGGGTCCGGCCCGGACCGGGGGGTTTCGGTCGGGGCCGGAGCCCTACCGGTTGCGGTCGTAGACCATCCGCAACCCGATCAGCGTGATCATCGGCTCGTGGTGCGTGATCGTCCGGCACTCGCCGATCACCAACGGCGCCAGCCCGCCGGTGGCGATCACCGCCCGCACCTCGCCCAGTTCCTCGACCATCCGTTCGACGATCCGGTCGACCTGGCCGGCGAAGCCGAAGTACATCCCCGCCTGGAGGCACTCGACGGTGTTCTTGCCGATCACCGAGCGCGGCACGGTCGGCTCGACCTTGCGGAGTTGGGCCGCCCGGGCGGCGAGGGCGTCGAACGAGATCTCGATGCCGGGCGCGAACGCGCCGCCGAGGAACTCGCCACGACCGCTGATCACGTCGAAGTTGGTGGTGGTGCCGAAGTCGACCACGATCGACGGTCCGCCGTAGAGGGTGAACGCGGCGAGTGTGTTCACCACCCGGTCGGCACCGACCTCCTTCGGGTTGTCGATCGCCAACTGCACGCCGGTCTTCACCCCCGGCTCGACGATCACGTTGGGGAGGTCCGCGTAGTACCGGGACAGCATCGACCGCAGTGACCGCAGCGCCGCCGGCACCGTCGAGCAGGCGGCAACGCCGGTGACCTCGACCGCGTCCCCGGCCAGCAGGCCACGCAGCTTGAGGCCCAGTTCGTCGGCCGTCGACCGGGCGTCGGTCTTGATCCGCCAGGAGTGGATCAGCTTCTCGCCCTCGAAGGTCGCCAGGACCGTGTTTGTGTTACCGATGTCGATACACAGCAGCATTCGTCAGTCCCGGGCCCGAGGTCTTGCCGGTCGGAGGTCCAGTGCGATGTCCAAGATAGGCGAGGAGTGGGTCAGGGCCCCAACCGAGAGGTAGTCGACGCCGGTCGCGGCGTACTCGGCGACCGTGTCGAGAGTCAGGTTGCCGGTCGCCTCGAGTTCGGCCCGGTCGCCCACCGCCGCGACCACCTCGGTCAGCAGCGCCGGTGTCATGTTGTCGCAGAGCAGGAAGTCGGCGCCGACCTCGAGCGCCTCGACCGCCTCGGCGACCGAGGTGACCTCCACCTGGACCGGAACGTCCGGAAACGCCTCCCGGACCCGTCGGTACGCCGGACCGATGCCGCCGGCCGCCAGCTTGTGGTTGTCCTTGATCATGGCGACGTCGAACAGGCCCATGCGCTTGTTGGCGCCGCCGCCGGCCCGGACGGCGTACTTCTCCAGTGCCCGCAGGCCGGGCGTCGTCTTCCGGGTGTCCAGCACCGTCGCCTTCGTACCGGCCAGCGCCTCGACCCAGGCCCGGGTGTGGGTGGCCACCCCCGACATCCGGCTGAGCAGGTTCAGGGCGGTCCGCTCGGCGCTGAGCAGCGACCGGGTCGGCCCGGTCACCGTCGCCAGCACGTCGCCCCGGGCCACCCGGTCGCCGTCGGCGGCCACCGGCAGCACCCGCACCGTACGGGTGGCGGCCAGGTCGAAGACGGCGGCGGCCACGGCCAGCCCGGCCACCACGCCGTCGGCCCGGGCCACCACGTCAGCCGTGTCGACCTGCTCGTCCGGCACGGTGGCCACACTGGTCACGTCGCGTCGCTCCGGTCCCAGGTCCTCGTCCAGCGCCCCCCGCACGATCCGTTCCACCACCGTCGGGTCGAGCCCGGCGGCCTGCAACGCCTGCGTGGTCGAGAGTTTCAGCACAGTGCCTCCCAATCCTGTTCGAGACTGCCCGTCTGACCGATCGAGCTGACCAGGTGCCCGAGCCAATCGTCGCGCGATTCCGTGTGGTCGGACCGCCAATGGCAACCCCGGGTCTCCTGCCGGGCATACGCCGCGCCGACCAGGGCCGAGGCGACGGTGAGCAGGTTGGTCGCCTCCCAGCTCGCCGTTCGGGGCGCACCCCGGGTGGCGCCGAACGGAACCAGCTCGGCCGCTGTCGCCCGCAGCGAGTCGGCCGACCGGAGCACCCCGGCACCCCGGGTCATCGCCCGGGCCAGCCCGGCCCGCACCGCCGGATCCACCACCGCGCCGGCCCCGCCACGCCACGCGCCGCCCGGTGCGGGTTCGGCCTGTGCCGGCAGGTCCCGGGTGATGTCCTGGGCGATCCGCCGGGCGAAGACCAGGCCCTCCAGCAGCGAGTTGCTGGCCAGCCGGTTGGCGCCGTGCACGCCCGTGCAGGCCACCTCGCCGCAGGCGTACAGGCCCGGGATGGAGGTGCGGCCGTGCAGGTCGGTACGGACCCCGCCGGAGGCGTAGTGCGCCGCCGGAGCCACCGGGATCGGCTCGACCGCCGGGTCGACACCGGCCGCCAGGCAGGAGGCGACGATGGTGGGGAAACGCCGGGCCAGGAAGTCCGCGCCGAGGTGCCGGGCGTCCAGGTAGACGTGGTCGGCACCGGTGGCCAGCAGTACCCGGTGGATCCCCTTCGCCACCACGTCCCGGGGGGCGAGTTCGGCCAACTCGTGCTGACCGAGCATGAACCGCTTGCCGTCGGCGTCGACCAGGTGTGCTCCCTCGCCCCGCAACGCCTCGGAGACCAGCGGCTGCTGGGCACCGGTCGTCGCGCCGGCGGGCCGGATCAGCGCGGTCGGGTGGAACTGGACGAACTCCAGGTCGGTCACGGCGGCGCCGGCCCGCAGCGCGAGGGCGACGCCGTCGCCGGTGGAGACCGCCGGGTTGGTGGTGGCGGCGAAGACCTGGCCCATCCCGCCGGTGGCCAGCACCACCGCGCGGGCGAGGATCGCGCCGACCCCGTCCTCGCTGCCCTCGCCGAGCACGTGCAGGGTGATCCCGCAGGCCCGACCCGGGTCCGCCGACCCGGACGCCGGGGTCCGCAGCAGGTCGAGGACGAGGGCGTGCTCGACCAGGCGGATCCAGGGATCCCGGCCGACCGCCGCGTGCAGCGCCCGCTGCACCTCGGCGCCGGTCGCGTCGCCGCCGGCGTGCACGATCCGGTCGGCCCGGTGTCCGCCCTCCCGGGTGAGCATCAGCGAGCCGTCCGCGTTGCGGTCGAACTCGGCACCGGTCCGGATCAGCTCCCGCAGCCGGGTCGGCCCCTCCTCCACGAGCACCCGGACCGCGGCCGGATCGCAGAGCCCGACCCCGGCCACCTCGGTGTCGGAGGCGTGCGCCGCAGGGGTGTCCAACGGATCGAGTACGGCCGCGATGCCGCCCTGCGCCCACCGGGTGGAGCCGTCGTCGATGTTGACCTTGGTCACCACCGTGACGTGCAGTCCCGCCTCGCGCAGGTGCAGCGCGGCGGTGAGCCCCGCGATGCCCGACCCGATCACGATCACATCGGTCGTCTCCACCCAGCCGGGCTCCGGCGCGGCCAGCAGCCGGGGTAGCTCCGGCAGGTCAACGGTCGGAAACTGCATCATTCCAGTCAACCGCGTACCGGTGGCGCCGGTCCGGGCAGGGCCCCCGGAAGTGGCCTGCGACGCTATCCGGTCCGCATGGGCAGGCCACCGGTGCCGGCGCCCTTGAGCGACCTGGTGAATCTGCCGTCCGAGATCCACAGGTAGCACCGCACCCCCCGGTTGCCCGCCTGCCAGTCCTCCGGTCCGCCGGGCAGCGCCATGATGCCGGTACGGAACCGGATGCTGCTCCGCGGCACCTCGACGTACCTCGCGGCGACCTGGTAGCAGCCGTCGTAGAACACCGCCCAGTCGCGCTCGGCGCTCGGATACTTCAGGGCGCCGGGCGCCCGCCACACGCCGGTGAACTCGCTGTTGTGCCGCTGGCCGCAGTCGACCTTCGGCATCCGGTCGATGTTCCCGGTCCGGGTCAGCGTCGCCGCGTAGCAGCCCAGGTGCAGCGGTCCGGGCGCGCGCAGTGTCCCCTTGAGAGTGCCGGTACGGGTGACCGTGTCGCCCTCGTCCTCGACATTGGACAACTCCGTCACGTCACAACGGAACCACCGGGCCCCGCCGGTCCAGCCCTGCGGCGACGGGGTCGCCACGCCCAGCCAGAGCCGGCCGGTCCGCCAGTCCGCGCCGAGGAACTCCCGCGCCTTGCCGTCACACTCCGAATAGGCCCTGCCGAAATCGGGCGAGTCCCGGGCCGGCGGCGCGGCCGCGTTCGCCGCCGCTCCGGTGAAGGCACCCACGTGTACGGTCTCCAGCCGGTGACTGGTCGGACAGTCGACCGGGAGGTACGACGACAGGTAAACGGTCTCGGAGAAGTCCGCCGCATGGCACGCTTCCGCCTTCGGGGAGAAGATCTCCGGCTCGCCGACCCGGGCCCAGTCGTCGGTGAGGTCTCCGTCGGAGCCACCGGGCGCGGCGCAACCGCTCAGGCCGAGACCAACGGCTCCGGCCAGGGCCAGGGCGGTCATCAAACGGCGCATCGCGTCCCTCCCCAGGGCGACCGGCAGTCACAGATGGCTGCACCCTACGTTAACCGGCGCAGGCATCTGTGACGTAGAGATCATCCTGGTGTCGGGGCGGCCATTCGGGTCCGGAGCTGGATCACTCGCTCGCCACCTGGTCGCCCCGGACCAGGTCACCGGCCATCCCTGGCACCGCCTCGGCCGGATCCCCGCCCAGTTCGATGATCCGGTTGGCCGCGTCGACGTGCACGACCCGGGGCCGGTACGACCGGGCGGTGGCATCGTCGAGCTGGGCGTAGGAGATCAGGATGACCAGGTCACCGGGTTGCACCAGGCGGGCGGCGGCACCGTTGATGCCGATCACCCCGCTGCCCCGCTCGCCCGGGATGACGTACGTCTCCAGCCGGGCCCCGTTGGTGATGTCCACGATCGCGACCTGCTCGCCGGGCAGCAGGTCGGCGGCGTCGAGCAGGTCGACGTCGACCGTCACCGAGCCGACGTAGTGCAGGTCCGCCTGGGTCACCGTAGCCCGGTGGATCTTCGACTTGAGCATGGTGCGGAACATCGGACTATTCCTCCGTGGTGCGGGCTGCCGGAGCCAACTCGACCGGCAGGTTGTCGATCAATCGGGTGCCGCCGACCCAGGCGGCGACCAGCATCCGGGCCGGGCCGGACGCCGGGGCGGGTCCCAGGTGCGGGTCGGTCAGCACCAGGTAGTCCAGCTTGGCGCCGGTCGTACCCTCGCCGAAGGCACGGTACGCGGCGGCGAGGGCACCGTCGGCGCCACGGCCGTCCTCGGCGGCGGTCGCGCCGGCCCGCAGCGCCGCCGACAGGCGGAGTGCCGAGGTCCGGTCCTCGGCGGAGAGGTAGCGGTTGCGGCTGGACAACGCCAGCCCGTCCGGCTCCCGGACGGTGGGCACCCCGACGATCTCCACGTCCAGTTCCAGGTCCCGGACCATCCGGCGAACCATGGTGAGCTGCTGGTAGTCCTTCTCCCCGAAGATCGCGACGTCCGGCCGGAGCAGGTTGAGCAGCTTCAACACCACGGTCAGCACGCCGTTGAAGAAACCGGGGCGGCTGGCGCCCTCCAACTCCTCGCCGAGACTTCCCGGGTCGACCCGGACCACTGGCTCGCCGTCCGGGTACAGCTCCTCCCGCGACGGCGCGAAGACGTACTGCACCCCGGCCGCCCGGCAGACCTCCAGGTCGGCGTCCAGCGTCCGGGGATAGCGGTCGAAGTCCTCGTTCGGACCGAACTGGAGCGGGTTCACGAAGATCGTCACCAGCACGAAGTCGGCCCGTTCCCGAGCCGCGCGCAGCAGCGCCTCGTGCCCGGAGTGCAGGGCACCCATCGTCATCACCACCGCCAGCGACCCCGGCAGCGGCGCCAGCGTGGCGGCCAGCTCCGCCCTGGTCCGCAACACCTCGATCATGGTCTCTCCTCGCTACGCCCGTCGTCACCAGGATCCGGCCGACCGATCCGGCCGATCCCACCGCCGTGCCCGGTCATGCGGCGACCTGACGGTCCCGGTTCGCCAGCACACCCAGCAGCGACTCGGCGTCGGACGGCCGGAGCCGACCGGCGGCGATCGCCCGGTCGGCGGTCCGCCGGGCGAGCGCGAGGTAGCTGGGCACCGACTCCGGGGCGGTCGCGGCGAGCCGGTCCAGGTGCCGGGCGATCGTACCGGCGTCGCCCCGGGACACCGGCCCGGTCAGCGCCCCGTCGCCGAGCCGCAGGGCGTTCTCCAGCGCGGCCCGGAGCAGCGGCCCGAGCACCTTCTCCGGCTGCGTCACGCCCGCGTCGCGTAGCCGGTCGGCGGCCTCGTTGACCAGGGTGACGAGATGGTTCGCGCCGTGCGCGAGGGCGGCGTGGTACAGCGGGCGGTCCCGCTCCGCCACCCACTCCGGTACGCCGCCGAGGTCGGCGACCAACCGGACGGCGAACGGCCGCAGCGGCGTCGGGGCGGTCACCCCGTACGAGATTCCGGGCAGCCGGGTCAGGTCGTCGGCCGTGCCGGTGAAGGTCATCGCCGGATGCAGGGCCAGCGGGCGGGCACCCGCCGCGAGGACCGGAGAGAGTACGTCGAGCCCGTGCGCCCCCGACGTGTGTGCGACCACCTGGCCCGGCCGGAGCACACCGGTGGAGGCGAGCCCGGCCACGACCGCACCGAGCGAATCGTCCGGTACGGCGATCAACAGCAGGTCGGTGGCGGCGCTGGCCACCTCGTGGGCCGGTAGTACCTCGGTACCCGGAAGCAGGCTCTCGATCCGGTCCTTGGCGGCGGCCGAGACCCCGGCGGCGGCGACCACCCGATGGCCGGCGCGGGCCAGGGCGGCACCCAGTACGGCTCCCACCCGCCCGGCGCCGATCACGCCGATGGCGAGCTGGCGCGGTGATGCGCTCATAGCAATGATCCAGTCCTCGAAATGTGGTACCGGTCGATCGCAAGTATGCGCCGCCGTGACATGCCTGGAACAAGAGGTTGTGAAAACGTTCACCGCCGGTCGGGAGCCCTCGGCGGTGCCCCGAAAGTGTCCGGCGACGGCCGTTGAACTGCGGGTGAAGCCGGGTGACGGGCGCCGCATAACCTGTGCCGGTGCCCATCTCCTGGCGATCGGCGATGTCCACCGCGCTGTACGGCAGCGCGGGGTTCTTCGTCACCGGAGCCGGGCCCGCCGCGCACTTCCGGACCAGTGCACACGCCGTACCGGTCCTCGGCACCGCGCTGCTGCGGCTGCTGGACGACGTCGACGCCGGGCTCGGACGGCCCGACCCGCTGGACGTGGTCGACGTCGGCGCCGGTCGCGGTGAACTGCTGACCACGCTGGCCCGGCTCGCCCCGCCCGAACTGGCCGCCCGGCTCCGGCTGACCGCGGTGGAACTCGCGCCGCGACCCGACGCCCTGCCCGAGGCGATCGCCTGGCGGCCGGACCTGCCCGATCGGATCGTCGGGCTGCTGGTCGGCACGGAATGGCTGGACAACGTGCCGCTGGACGTGGCGGTGCCCGGACCGGGCGGCTGGCTGCGGATGCTGGTCGACCCCGCCACCGGCACCGAGTCGGTCGGCGGGCCGCTCGACCCGGCCGAGGCGGACTGGCTCGCCCAGTGGTGGCCGGACCAGCCGACCGGGGTCGGGCGGGCCGAGGTCGGACTTGCCCGGGACCTCGCCTGGACCGGGGCGCTCGCCGCCCTGGAGCGCGGCCTCGCCCTCGCCGTCGACTACGGCCACCTGCGGGAACGCCGACCACCGGAGGGCACGCTCACCGGGTTCCGGGCCGGTCGACAGGTGGCACCGGTGCCGGACGGCAGCTGCGACCTGACCGCCCACGTCGCGATCGACTCCGTGGCGGCGGCTGGCGAGAAGGCCACCGGCCTGCCGTACCAGCTGCTCAGTCAACGCACCGCGCTGCACAACCTCGGAATCCACGGTCGCCGCCCGCCCCTCACCCTGGCGTCAACCGACCCCGCCGGATACGTCCGGGCCCTGGCCCGGGCCTCGACAGCCGCCGAGCTGACCGACCCCGCCGGCCTCGGCGGCCACTGGTGGCTACTCCAACCCGTCGGGATGTGAGGAAGGGCCCCTTATTATCGCTTTCTGTTGTACAAGGGCCCCTTCCTAACCGTCTTGGGACCGCGCAGGCTGCGCCTCGGACGGCGGCGGCGTGGCACGATGTCGGTCATGACTGCCGACACCGGCACGCTGCGGGAGCTGACCGTCGGCACCGGGGCGGGCCTCGACACCGCCGACATGGTGCTGAACATCGGACCGCAGCACCCGTCGACCCACGGCGTGCTCCGGCTCAAGCTGGTCCTCGACGGCGAGCGGGTGATCTCCTGCGAGCCGATCGTCGGCTACATGCACCGGGGCGCGGAGAAGCTCTTCGAGGTACGCGACTACCGGCAGATCATCGTGCTGGCCAACCGGCACGACTGGCTCTCCGCCTTCTCCAACGAACTGGGCGTGGTGCTGGCGGTCGAACGGCTGATGGGGATGGAGGTACCCGAGCGGGCGGTCTGGCTACGCACCGCGCTCGCCGAACTCAACCGGGTGCTGAACCACCTGATGTTCCTCGGCTCCTACCCGCTGGAGATCGGCGCCATCACGCCGGTCTTCTACGCCTTCCGGGAACGCGAGACGTTGCAGGCCGTGATGGAGGAGGTCTCCGGCGGCCGGATGCACTACATGTTCAACCGGGTCGGCGGGCTCAAGGAGGAGGTGCCGGCCGGCTGGACCCGGCGCGCCCGGGAGGCGATCGGAGAGGTACGGCGACGCCTGCCGGACCTGGACAACCTGATCCGGCGCAACGAGATCTTCCTCGCCCGTACGGTCGGCGTCGGGGTGCTCTCCGCCGCCGAGGCCGCCGCCTTCGGCGCCTCCGGACCGGTAGCCCGGGCCTCCGGGCTGGACTTCGACCTGCGCCGTGACGAGCCGTACCTGGCGTACGGGTCGCTGGACGTTCCCGTGGTGACCCGGACCGCCGGAGACTGCCACGCCCGCTTCGAGATCCTGCTCGACCAGGTGTACGTCTCCCTCGACCTCGCCGAGCGCTGCCTGGAACAGGTCGACCGGATCAGCGGACCGGTGAACGTCCGACTGCCGAAGGTCGTGAAGGCACCGGAGGGGCACACCTACGCCTGGACCGAGAATCCGCTCGGCATCAACGGCTACTACCTGGTGTCACGGGGTGAGAAGACCCCTTGGCGGATGAAGCTGCGCACCGCCTCGTACGCCAACGTGCAGGCGCTGGCCACGCTCCTGCCCGGCTGCCTGGTGCCGGATCTGATCGCGGTCCTCGGCTCGATGTTCTTCGTGGTCGGCGACATCGACAAGTAGGCGGCGACGGGGCTCAGCGCCAGTTGTCCTCGGCGTAGCCGTAGTCCGACCGCCGGGTGCCACCGGCCCGGGGCACCTCGTCCAGCGGCGGGTAGCCGTACTCCTCGTCCTCGCGTTGCCGCCGGCTCCGCCGGGCCGGCTCGGGCTCCGGCTCCTGCCGGGGCGGGCCCCACAACGCCGCCTGGTCCACGCCACCGACGGGCAGTGCCGGCGCACCGCTGTGCCGATCCCAGCCCTGGCTCTCCCCGGGATCGAGGGCACGAGCACCGCCCCGCCGGTCCGCGCGCCGGACGTCGTCGGTTTCGGCCCAGTCCGCCGACCCTCGCTGGTCACTCCGTCGGCGATCGTCGTCGCGGGGCTCGGACCAGCGCTGTTCGTCGTCGCGGGGGTCCGACCGGCGCCGGTCGGACCGGCGGTCGTCGTCCGGCCTCGGCTCCTCCCGGCGGACCGCCGCCCAGCGGTCCTCGACCCGGAGTTCCGTACCGTTCTCGTCGGCCCGCATCGACGCCCGCCGCTCACCCATCCGGACTTCCTGGCCCCGCTCGTCGTTGCGTACCGAGGTCCACCGGTCACCGGCCCGCAGATCGGCCCAGTACGAGTCGTCAGCGGGGTCGCCGGTCTCCTGCCCCGGATCCGGGTCCGAATCCACGAACCGGGCACGCCATGCACCGATGCCGAACCGCCGGTCATCCCCGGGTCCCTCGTCGGGCTCGTCGGAACGCCCACCCCGGGCAGGGCGCCGGCCCCGATCGTCACGATCCCCGGCACGCTCGTCACGATCCCGCCCGCCGCCGCCATAGGTGCCGCCACCGGCATGGGTGCCGCCGCCGTACGTGTCGGGCTCCCGGTCACCGCCGCCGTACGTACCGGCGTCCCGCTCACCGCCGCCGTACGTGCCGGCGTCCCGGTTGCCGCCGCCGTAGGTGCCGCCGCTCCGGGCGCCGTCGCCGTAGGTGTTGCGGTCCGGGCCGGCACCGCCGCCGTACGTGCCGGCGCTCCGGGCGCCGCCACCCCTGGTGTCGTCGTCCCGGCCGCCCCCATAGGTGCCGCCGCCGTAGCTGCCGCCGCCGACATCGCCGTAGTCGCCGTCCCGGCCACCGCCGTGGTACCCGTCGTCCCCGTAGCCGCCCTCCCGGCCACCGCCGCCGTACACACCACCGCTGTAGCTGCCGCCGCCGTAGGTACCACCGCCGTAGGTGCCGCCCTGGCTCGCACCGCCGTAACCGCCGGTGCCGTAACCGCCGCCGGACCGTGGGTCGTCGCTGTGCGCCCCGACGATGGTCTGTCGGGTGGTCACCTGGACGGTTTCGGTGTGCCGGACCACGCCAGCGCCCAGATGCGGTCCGGGTATCGCCCCGTGCATGCCGGTCGACGAACCGTGCTGCGGGGGGCCGCCGGCGCTCCACCGCTGTCCGCCGGGACGGCCGTACTGTCCCGGGGACGTGTCCGGGTCGCTGTCGGTCCGCCCGTACGCCCGGCCCGAGCGGGCGCGGTCGTCGTCGGGATAGCCGCCCCGGTCGTAGCCGCCAGCGGGCTGAGCCTGGTGGTGGCCGGCTCCGCCGTGTTCGGCACCCCGGGACGGCCCCGGGCCAGCCGCCCGCCGGGGCCCGTCGCCCCGTGGTCCCTCACCCCGGTACCCGTCGCCCCGTGGCCGCTCGCTCCGAGATCCGTCGCCCCGCGACCCGTCGTCGCGTGACCGTGGCCCTACCTCGCCCCGGACCGGGCCGGCGGGGGCCGCCGCGGCCGGAGCCCATCCGGCCGAGGGCGCCTCCTTCGGCGTCCAGCCGGGCTGCCCGGGAGCTTCGTGCTGGCTCCGGCCGGCCGGCACGGTGGCGCCAACCGCCGCACCGCCAACCGCCGCACCGGCTACGACCGAACCCGTGGCGGTCGTCGTTGGTGCGGCAGCCACGGCCCGGGGAGTGTCGACGCTGGCCCGTACCGCGTCAAGCTGGCCACGCAGCGCCTCGACATTGCCCTGCACCAGCTCCAGCTTCTCGCCGAACGCCTTGTGCGTGGCCCGAGCCGCCGTCGCGATGTCGGTACGGAGTTCGCCACGCAGGTCGTCGAGTTCCTCGAGGAGGGTCTCCTCCAGATCCAACTGGGCGCCATCGGCATTGCCACGCAGTGTGATCGACAGTCCAATGAGCACCACCGCCAGTACGGCGAGCACGGCGGCGATCCGCAGCGGCCCGTTCCCCTGTCCCAGCAGGAGTAACAGGGCAGCCAGCGGAGCCAACCCGACGCCGACCCAGAAGAGCACGGTCAGCAGTGGCTTGCGGCGTGACTGCTCGGGAGCCTCGCGAGCTGACATGGCAGTCGAGCCTACCCACAGTTGTCGGCCACCGAAATGCCGGCGCCGTTAATCCGAGCGCGGCCGGCGCCACCCTGGGTGGCGCCGGCCGCGCTGTTCGGTGACCGTCGGCTCTCGTAGACCGGCGAGGCTTACGCGGGTCGATCGGGAAGGGTCAGCCCGCGGCGAGCGCGCCGTCCGAGGAGAACACCAGTCCGACGCTGATCGCGCCGGAGGTCAGGGCCGACTTCGTCTGCGGGCCACCGGCGTCGAGCGAGCTGAACTGACCGGCCTTGAAGTTGTAGACCTGGACCAGCCCGGCCTGGCACTTGGGCCGCTGCGGGCACTCCGGCGGGCCACCGAGCACGGTCGCCGAGCCGGAGCACTTCTCGGCCAGTTCGCTGAGCGTACGAACGTCGTGCTGGTCGGCGAACTCCTTGGTGACCGCGAACGCGTTCTGGTCCTGTGCGGCGGACGGCTTACCGAAGCTGATGCCCACCTTCTCGCCAGCGGCCTTCAGCCCGGTCACCGTCTGGTTGAGGTCGGGCGAGGAGATCGGCGGCGGCGTCGCCGTGCCCGACTTGTTGACCTTGTCGTTCAGGAAGTCCGCCATCGTCGCGGCGTACTCCGGAACGACCTGGATCTCGCCCTTCTCCAGCGCCGGCTCGTACAGCTCGCGGTTGCCGATCTGCTGGACCTTGACCTGGTAGCCGGCGGCGGTGAGGGCGATCCGGTACAGCTCGCCGAGGGTCTGGTTCTCGCTGAAGTTCGCGGCGCCGACGGTGATCGAGCCGGTGCCGCCGGTGGGAATCCCGGCGGTCAGGTTGTTTGCGGAGGCAAACTCCTCGGCGGCCACCTTCGGCGTCTTCCGGTCCACGTCGACGGCCTTGTTCAGGTTGATCAGCTTCGTGGTGTCGAGGCTGTCCGAGACCTTGTCCAGCGCGGCGACCAACTGGGGCTGGGCCGCCTTGCTGTTGATCGCCGGAATGATGTTGTCGGTGTTCTGGAGCTTCTTGTCGTCCTCGAGCACGACCAGCTTCGACCCGGCCACCGGCGCGCAGCCGGCGCCCTGGGCGCCGGTCGCCGGAGCCTCGGTACCGGATGAGCCGGCGCCGCCACAGCCGGCCAGGAAGCCGGCCGCGACGATGGCGCCGGTGGCGCCGATTGCCAGACGTGTACGTGTGCGCATTGAACGCCCGCCTCCTGTGTCCCGGCGCGACCCCGCTGGGCCGGCCGCGTGTCCGACGGGCGACGGACCATGGTGGTCGCCCGCGACCTCCCACGAAACATCTTCTCGCCCGGGGCGACAATCTGAGGCGAGCTTCGTCACCGTATCGTCACGCAAAAGGGCACGAGGCGCGCACGACCGCCTACTCCGGGTGACCTGGCCCGCCGAATGAGGAGCCGATCGTCACAGCCGCAGCCCGCCGGTCACGAGCCGGTGATGGCCGCCGCGGCCCGCTGATCGGCCTGCCGGAATACGCGGCGCCGGGTCCGGCGCAACGGCCGGGGCGTCACGATCCGCTCCACACCGGCGAAGATCACCTCGACCACCAGGGCGAGCAGGGCGACGAGCAACCCGCCGGCCAGGATCTGGCCTCCGCCGACCGAGATGCCCAACCCGAAGCCGGCACTGATGATCTGCCCCAGGCCGCCGCCGTTCACGAACGAGGCGA
The DNA here is from genome assembly GCF_042658085.1 of Plantactinospora solaniradicis. Classification (NCBI taxonomy): domain Bacteria; kingdom Bacillati; phylum Actinomycetota; class Actinomycetes; order Micromonosporales; family Micromonosporaceae; genus Plantactinospora; species Plantactinospora solaniradicis. The sequence continues at coordinate 974,078 of NZ_JBHSPR010000001.1, forward strand.
GCGCGGCGGTGGCCACCACCTGCACCGCGGCGGTACGGAACCCGGCGGCGAGGTACGGCACCGCGAGCGGCAGCTCCACCCGGCGCAGCAGTTGCCCGCCGGAGAGTCCCATCCCACGCGCGGCGTCCCGCACCTCCGGATCGACCTGCCGGATCCCCGTGTAGGCGTTCGCGAGCAGCGGTGGCACCGCGAAGACCGCCAGCGCGATGATCACCGGAGGTTTGCCGAAGCCGAGCGCGGTGAGCGGCAGGATGGTCAGCAGGGCGATGGTCGGGATGGCCAGCGTGATGTTCGAGACGAGTACGACGGCCCCGCCGCCCCGGCCGGTGTGCCCGAGCCAGAGCCCGAGCGGCCAGGCGACCAGGCAGCCCAGCGCGACCGCCGCCGCGGAGATGCCCAGATGCTCGACCAACCGGTCGAGGATGCCGCCGGGATTGGTCCAGTTCAGCGGATCGTTGATCCAGGTGACCGCCTGGTCGATCGGGTTCATCCGGCGCTACCTCCAGTCTCCGGCGTCACCCGGCCGCTCCGCGACGTCGTGCCCACGGGGTGAGCAGCCGACCCAGACCGGCCAGGATCAGATCCAGGACCAGGGCCAGCACCACGCAGAGGATGGTCCCGGTCATGATCTCGGCCTTGAAGAAGTTGTTGCGGAATCCGCCGAGGATGAGCTGACCGAGACCGCCGTGTCCGACCAGCACCCCGACGGTCACCAGCGCCACCGTGGAGACGGTGGCCAGGCGCAGGCCGGTGAAGATGCCGGGCAACGCCAGCGGCAGGTCGATCCGAAGCAGTCGGGCGAACCTGCCGTACCCCATCCCCTGGGCCGCGTCCCGGACCTCCGCCGGCACCTGGTTGAGCCCGGCGAGCGAGTTCCTGATGATCAGCAGCAGGGCGTACAGGACCAGCCCGAGCAGCACGGTCGCGGTGCCGGTACCGAGGTACGGAGCCGCGAAGGCGAAGAGCGCCAGCGACGGGATCGTGTACAGCACGCCGGAGAGTGCGAGAATCGGCCCGGTGAGGGGCCGAAACCAGTACGCCAGCACGGCGAGTGGGATCGCGACCAGGGCGGCGATCAGCACGGCCTGGGCGGTGAGCCAGGCGTGCTCCCGCAGCGCGGCGAGGATCGTGTCCGAATTGCCCTGTACATAATCCCAGGAGAACCACGGATTACCCGGGTCAACCCGGTCGATCACGCGGAAGGACATACGTGGACGTTACCCCGGAGAGCGACTCCGCCGGGCCCGCCAGTGCCGTGGGTGCCGCCGCGATCACCCTCGACCAGGTACGCAAGCAGTATCCCGACGGAACCGTCGCGGTCGGCGAACTGAGCCTGGAGGTCAAGGCCGGCGAGCTGGTCGTGCTGATCGGCCCGTCCGGATGCGGCAAGTCGACAGTGCTTCGCATGATCAACCGACTGATCGAGCCGACCTCCGGGCGGATCCTGCTCGGCGACGAGGACGTCACCCGAGCCGATCCGGTCCAGCTCCGGCGGCGGATCGGCTACGTGATCCAGAATGTCGGCCTCTTCCCCCACCAGACCATCTCGGCGAACGTCGGCACCGTACCCCGGTTGCTCGGCTGGTCCCGGTCCCTGATCCAGGCCCGCGCCGGGGAACTGCTCGACCTGGTCGGTCTCGACCCGGCCACGTTCGGCCCGCGCTATCCGCACGAACTCTCCGGCGGCCAGCGGCAGCGGGTCGGGGTGGCCCGGGCGCTGGCGGCCGATCCGGTCGTACTGCTGATGGACGAGCCGTTCTCCGCGGTCGACCCGATCGCCCGTGGGCGGCTCCAGGAGGAGTTCCTGCGGTTGCAGGCGGAGGTGCGCAAGACGATCGTGCTGGTCACCCACGACCTCGACGAGGCGGTCCGGCTCGGCGACCGGATCGTCGTACTCTCCCAGGGCGGCAGGCTGGAGCAGTACGCCAGCCCGGCCACCCTGCTCGGCGAGCCGGCCTCCGCGTTCGTCCGGGAGTTCGTCGGCACGGACCGGGCGATCCGGCGGCTCGCGGTCACCCCGATCACACCGGACCTGCTGCAACCGCTGCCGCCCGGCGGCGACGCCCCCGCCGGGCTGCCGACCGTGCCGATCGGCTCGTCGCTGTACGACGCGCTGGCGGTGCTGCTCACCACCAACTCCGACGATGCCCGGGTGACGGCGGAGGGCGGCGAGCCGGTCGGGCTGTTGAGCCGGCACCGGATCCTCAGCATCGACTATCCGGCCGACCCGATCGGCGGTTAGTCACGCCGACCGGTTCGGATCGTCCGCCGCCGTCGTTCCCACCTCCGACTCTGTCGATCGGTCAATGCCGTCCTCGCCGGCCGCCGAGGGTGGCGATGCCGATGATCCAGCCGACGAAGAAGCCGTACGCGGCACCGTTGCCGGCAGCCTGGAATGCGCCCAGCAGTGAGGGATTGCTGCCGATCAAGGTGGCGAGCAGCGCCGCGAAGGCACCGGCGAAGACGTACGCCGACCAGCCCGCGAAGAACTGGCTGAGCGTGCCCCTCGCCCTGGCCAGTTGCGAGCCGGGCAGCAGGAAGAGGAAGACCCAGGTGAGCGCCACCACCAGGATGGCCTTGAGATCGGCGGCGATGATGTTCTGGATCGTGTCGTCCGAGTCGAAGCGCCACGCCGGCCAGGCGAGCAGCCGGAGGAACCAGCCGCCCGCCGTGTCCGGGTTGGTTTCGTCTCGGGCCCAGTCGGCGTACCAGGGGCTGCCGAATACCAGGACCAGTACGAGCGCGGCGAGGGTACCCGCACTCGTGGCCGTTCTGTAGCGATTGGTGAGAGCCATGGCGACGTTGTTTCCCAGTCGAATCCGCCCTCGAAACCCCGTGACCGATATCCAGGAATGCGCACCGGTTCATCCATTGCCGCCATCGACGCGCGAATAGCGCAATTTACCGGAATGGTAGTGACCACCGGGCACGCCGCGGGCCGCCAGGAGGGATGTGAACCTCGGGAACCGATCAGTGCTTCTGCAGGTAGTCGATGAAGGCGGCCCGGAGCAGCGGCGCGGTCTCCTCGTACCCGTGACCGGTGAACTCCCGCCAGAGCGCGACCGCCTCGTCCACGGTCGGTCCGGCGGAGTTGGGCGAGCCGTCCAGCGCCGCCGCCTCGTCGGCATTCGGCAGGTGCCGGATCACCGACCAGAAGAAGCCGACGTCGCGCCGTTCCCGAGCCAGGGTGAACGCCCGCTCACGCAACTCCTCGGTGGACAACGCGTCCAACTCGGCAAAGGTGGGGGTGGTACGGGACTCGGCACCAGATTCGGTCATAACGCCGAGCCTAACGGGCTGAACCGCCCTGGCTCCGTCCGGCCGCAAGGTCAGCGGTCCGAGCCGCCCCACCGGTCGCCGCCCCACCGGTCGGCCCGGTTGTCGGTCGGCTGGGTCGGCAGCGAGGAGGTCCACGGCTCCGGTGGCTGGGCCCGGGCCGCCTCCCAACTCGTCGTGCTCACCGGAGCCGGCTCGTCCTCCCACTCCTCGGTCCGGCCGACGACCGGGCGGGGCCGTCCGTACGTCTCGACGAGGCGGGTCACCAGCAGGCCGACCGCCACCACGACGGCGGCGACGGCGGTCGGCGCGATGTCGAGGTTCCGTTCGTCGGCGTACTGGATGAACAGGGTGAGTGCGGTGGCCGCGAGCAGCCCACCCGCGATCCCACCCCGTCGGCCGAAGGCGCTGGCGCCACCGATCAACGCGGCGCCCATGGCCAGACCGGTCCACTCGATCCCGGTCGTCGGCGCCACCGGCCCGCTGGAGCCCGCAGCGAGCAGCATGCCGGCCATGACCGCGAAGACCATCGAGATCACCGTGCTGATCGTGACGATGACACCGGCCGCAGCGCCCCGGCGCAGCGCCGGATCGCCCACCGGCCGGAACCGGCCGACGGTTCGACGCACGGTCTTGAGGGTTCCGAACAGGCCGGCGAGCACGGCCACCGCGGCGAACCCGCCGAAGAGGTAGGTCGCGTGCTGGGTCGGGTCGTACTCGCCCTGCACGTCGACCGGTGCGGTCCGCTGTTCGATGAAGACGACGGCCGCCAGCCCGGCGGCGAGGGTCGCCGCCCAACTCGGCACGTGGAACCCCGCCACCAGCAGGGACACCACCAGCCCGAGCAGCACGGCGGCCACGGTCGCCGGCAGCATCGCCGCGACCACTCCGCGATCGGAGTTCTCCGCGAAGTGCAGCGCGGCGGCGACCGCGACCGGTCCCAGGGCGAGGTTGGGCGCGCCGGTCCGCAGGGTCAGCGCGGCGGCGAGGGTGAGCAGTCCGACCGCCGTACCGAAGACCAGCAGGCTCTCCAGTCGCGCGCCACGGATCAGGTCCGGATAGTCCCGATTGCACAGGAAGACCAGTGCCGCCACCACGACCAGCAGAACTAGTTCCCACAGCAGGTGCACGACCAGCCTGTCCCGCCCGGGCTCGCCGTGTGCCGGATCGTCGAAGACGTTCTCCAACGCCGCCGGCGGGACGGTCCGGCGACGTACCGGCTCGTCGGGCTCGAACTGCGCGGCCGACTCGGCCGGTTCGCCACCCATGAACCGGCCCATGACGTGGCCGGACGACGCACGGGAGTCGGCGTCGTCGTACCCCGGGTCGGCACCGCCGTACCGGGGATCCTCCCGTGCACCGGCACCGACCGGATCCATGCTGCCGGTCTCGCGTCGCCGATAGATCGAATCGTCGTACGCCATCTCGCGCGCCTCCTGATGTCGTCCCCGCGAAGCAGGCCCGGACCCGGGGCGGCCTCCGGGACCGGAGCGGTCGAACGTAGGGGCCGATCCGGCGAGGCGGCTGGATCTGGCCCGGTCGGAGGCACCGTACCCGCGTCTACGCCCGGTCGTCACCCCCGGTGTTGGTCGATGCGGGCTCGGCGGGCCCCTCAGAGATCGTCGCGCCGGCTCCGGTCGTCCTCGTCCGGGTCCCGCTCCGGGCGGTCCGGCACCCGGCAGGACCGCTCCAGCCAGAGCGCCGCGCCGACCAGGGCGAGCGAGGCGGCGAGGCCGGCACTGGCTGCCGGTACGTCGTTCGCGGCGGCCCTGGTCCGCTCGATGAGCAGCCAGGCGTCCAGTCCCGCGTAGAAGCCGGCGAAGATGGACCCGGCCAGCGCCGACGCCTTGGCCAGTACGACGAACCGGGCGACCGCGAGCGGGTCGACCGGATCCCGGCCGGGCTTGCGCGCGATCCGCGCCCGGGTGTTCGCCGCCGCGTACCCCTCCAACACCGCGAGCCCCAACAGGGTCACGATGGGTAACCATGGCAGTGGCGGGATGCGGCTGTAGAAGCTGCTGACCAGCAGCCAGGCCACGGCCGCCGAGGCCAACCCGGCCACCACCAGGGTGGCCGGCCTGGTCGGGCCCATCCGTCCCTGCTCGGGTGCGGGACCGCGCGTCGGAGGTCGCCGGTCGGTCACGATCCCTCTCCGCTCCGCTCGTCGTCGCCGTGACCGAGCCGTCCGATCACGCCGACCGCCTCCTCGATCCGGTTGCTCAACCGGTCCCCCTACGCCTCGTCGGTCAGTCCGACTCTAACCGCAGATCCGGTTGGGGGCGCAGGTCCAGCACGTCGCTGGCGACCGGCTCGGCGGACATCAGGTCGGTCAGCCAGCCGTGACCGGGCAGCCGCCCGTACGGCTGGATGTCGATCCACGGCCGCAGCACGAAGGCCCGCAGGTGGGCCCGGGGATGTGGCAGGGTCAGCTCGGGATCGTCGCTGACCACCGGCTCGCCGTCCTCGTTCCACACCGCCACGACGTCGACGTCGAGGCTGCGCGGACCGAACCGTCGCTCGGGGTCCCGGACCCGGCCGGCGACGGCCTCGACGGCCCGGGCCCGGTCGAGCCAGTCGCGCGGGCCGGCACCCTCGTCCCGGACCAGCACCACCGCGTTGAGGTAGGCGGGCTGGTCCGGGTCGCCCCACGGCGGCGTCTCGTAGACCCCGGACACCACCAGGAGTACGTCCCGCAGCTCCGACACCGCCGTCCGCAGGTGTGCGAACCGGTCACCGAGATTGCTGCCCAGCGAGAGCACGGCCTGGGTCATCGCCTCACCGCCGCCTGGTCAAGGTGACCGCCACGTCGGCGAAGTCGTGCGGGATCGGCGCCTGTGGCTTGTGCACGGTGACCGAGGCCGCCGCCACGCGCGGATCGGCCAGGCACGCGACGGCCAGTCGATCGGCCAGCGTCTCGATCAGATTCACCGGCTCGCCGGTCACGATGTCGACCAGCCGGCCGGCGAGTTCGCCGTAGTGGACGGTGTCGGCGACGTCGTCGGAACGGGCCGCCGGGCGGAGATCCAGTTCCAGCACCACGTCGACGACGAAGTCCTGCCCCTGCGCCCGCTCGAAGTCGAAGACGCCGTGCCTGCCGCGCGCCCGCAGACCGGTCAGGATGATCCGGTCGCCGGTCGGGCCCGTCGCCGCGACATCACCGGAGCCGGTCATCCGAGCGTCTCCGTCGTCGCCAGCCGGGGCCGACCGCTGGCCACCCACACCGCCAGCGCGTCCACGGTCTCCCGTACGTCGTGCACCCGTACCCCGAAGGCGCCGGCCGCGACCGCGAGCACGCTGGTGGCGACCGTCGCGGCGGTCCGCTCGCCGGTCGGCCGGGGGGTACCGTCCGGCGCGGCGAGCAGCGCACCGAGGTACGACTTGCGACTGGCCGCGAAGAGCACCGGATAGCCGAGGCTGAGCAGTTCCGGAAATCGGGCGGTGAGTTGCCAGTTGTCCCCGGCCCGCTTGGCGAACCCGAGCCCCGGGTCGATCACGATGCGGTCGGCGGCGACCCCGGCCGCGAGGGCGTCCGCGATCCGCTGGGCCAGCTCGGCCTTCACGTCCGCGACCACGTCGGTGTACCGGGCCAGTTCCTGCATCCGCTTGGCGTGCCCCCGCCAGTGCATCAGGATCCACGGACAGCCCGCCTCGGCGACCACCTTCGCCATGTCGTGATCGGCGAGCCCGCCGGAGACGTCGTTGACGACCGTCGCGCCGGCCTCCAGCGCGGCGGCCGCGACACTGGCCCGGTACGTGTCGACGCTCATCGGTACGCCCCGGGCGGCGAGTTCCCGGATGACCGGCAGTATCCGGGCCGCCTCGGTCTCCGCGTCCACCCGGTCGGCACCGGGCCGGGTCGACTCGCCGCCCACGTCGATCAGCTGGGCGCCGTCGCGGTGCATCTGTACGCCGTGCCGCACGGCGGCGTCGAGGTCGGCGTACCGGCCGCCGTCGGAGAAGGAGTCCGGCGTGACATTGAGGACGCCGATCACCACCGGCCGGCTCCGGTGGAGCAGGTCGCCGTCTGCCGTGGATCCGCCGCCGAGCGTGGCGGGGTCCTGGACGAACTCGGTCACGGCTAGACGTTACCTACCGACCCTGGTCCGGCCGGGACCACCCGGGCCGGGACGCGGTCCTCGGATCACTACGCACCGGGGCCGATTGGTGGCACTCCACCCCGCTTGTTCGAAACAGGCACGCGCCGTACGCTCGCATCAGCCAGATGCCAGAACTTAAGAGATGGGCCGAATTAGGACAAAGACGCCCACAAACCATCACCGTACGCGGTGACTGCAAGACGCAGGGTCGATCAACACCCCACGACCGGCCTGGTTTACCGGGCTTGACAGCAGTGCGGGGCGCGGGCCACCGCACCGGGGAGGATTCCGATGTTCGCCATGGAGCTGGTGGAGACGGCATGGCCGGCTGCCACGCACGCGCTCCACACTCTCTCGCTCATCCCGCTTGCCGAGCCGGCCCCAAAGGGCAATATCGACACTGATGGCGTCGTCAAGTTCTTCGCCACCAACATCGCGCCCATCCTGCTCGCCGTACTCGGCGTGATCTTCATCGGCCGGGCCAGCAAGGGTGAGGTCTCGAAGGTACTGACCAGCTCGGCTATCGCGCTGCTCGGCCTGGCCTTCATCGCCGGGGCGGCGACGCTGTTCCTCGTTGGCGAGAACCTGATCAACCTGATCTTCGAGTAGACCGCGGAGCACGAGATGCGGCTGCGCACCGACGACGACATCTATCGGGCCCGCCTGGTCTACCTGGGGCCGCCCGGCTACACCCTGCCCGTACACCTGCCGTACGCGCAGTACGGGCTCTTCATGTTGCTGGTGCTGCTCTACATGTTCATCCACTGGCTGTTCACGCTCAGGGTCGAGCTGATCCCCGCCTGGGAGATCGCCCTCGCCATCGTCTCCACCTCATTCATCTTCCGGTACGTCGACCCCGACAGGCCCGCCCGGATGGTCATCCGGACGGCGCTGACCGACTGGCGGCGCACCCGCGAACCGGCGACAGAGCAGCGCGACCCACGACTGGTCGCGACCCGCATCCGGATCCGGGAGCGGTTGACATGACCGAACGCGGCGAGGTGACGGCATGAGCGAGTGGATTGCGGTGCGGACTGTCGGTCCGGGCGAGGCGGAGGCATGACCCGCTCCGCCACGCCGGGCCCCCCGTACCCGGCAGGTCGGCCGACCGACGGCAACGGTAACGGTACGCAGTCCTCCGACTACCTGACATCGGATCCCGCCGAGGACAGCGAGTACGACCCCGCGCTGCTCAGCAACACCGGACACGGTGGAGTCGCCGTGTTCCAGGCACCTCAGCCACCGGCCCGGAACCGGCCATCCCGGCCCACCGCCGGGGCACCCGCCCGCCCGCCCGCCCCGGCGGAACATCCGGACATCGACTCGCCCTTCCTCGACCTCTTCGGCGCCGGTCCGCTCCAGCCGCCACCCGCCGGCCCGGCACCGGCCCGGCCCCCGCGTGCCGCATCGCCGCATCGACCGGGACGGTGGGGCGAGGACCCCGACGCCCCCGTCGGCCTGCCGGCCTGGGAGCCGGACGAGTCGCCAGCGGGCCGGCCGCCCGCCCCCGACCCGGACCCGCAGCACGGTCATCCGGCGTACCCGAGTCCCGGTCCGTCTCCCCGGTTCGCCGCTCCCGCCAGCCCGGCTCCGGGTCCGGTCCCGGAGGCCGCCGGGCCCGCCCTCCGGAACACCCCGGCGCTCGGCCGCCAGGCCGGAGCCGCGTTCGGAGACACCGAGGCGACCCGCTACGGGTCCGGTACGGCGCCCGGTTCCGGCTGGCCCGTCGACCCGCCGGCACCGGCTGTCGGACCGGCCGGCGCCACGGCGCCGGCCGCCGTCGCACCCGAGGTCGTCGGCGGTCGCCCCAGCCCCGCGCCACACCAGCGCGGCGGCGAGCACTCGACCAGCCTGCCGGTGGTCCGCGAGCCCGCCGACCAGGCATCGGCACCCGCACCGGCCCGGCGCTCGACCAGGCGGTCCGATCGTGACCCGGCGCCGGTCCCGCCGAAGCAGCGGCGGACGAAGTCGACGCCGAAGCCGGTCCGGCCGGAACCGGTGGCGGTGACGAAACCCCAGCGGGTACGTGCGCCGAAGGTGCGGTTCGGCGACCGCGACCCCGCCGTCGAGCTGGCGATCACCGAGATCGCCGGTCACCTGACGTTCACTCCGAACACCGTCACCGCCTGGTACTGGCTGCCGGAGGTGCGCTGGGCCTTCCGACCGGACGCCGAGCGGGAGGCGCTGCTCTCGGCGATCTCCGAGCAGTACGCCGGGCTCGCCGGGTTCCGGCTGCACCTGCGCCGCACCACCCGACCGTTCCCGGCCGACGAGTGGGCCCGGACGATCGACTCGCACACCCCCCAGCCGCTGGCCACCGTCACGGGCGCGCCGAGCTGGTCGGACCACCTGGTCGCCGCCCAGCGCCACCTGCTCTCGGTCAACCACGCCGAGGGCCAGACCTACCTCGGCGTCACGTTCGCCCGCCGATCGCTGGGCAACAACCTCGCCGAGCGGGTCCTGCGCGCGTTCGGCCGTGGGGTCGCCGACGGCGAACGGCGCAAGCTCGGGCGCACCGTGGAGCAGTTCGACGAGGTGCTGGGCGCGTTCGGCATGCGCGGACGGCAGGTCACCGCCGAGGAGCTGGAGTGGCTGCTCTACCGCTCCGTCGCGCTCTGCATGGCGCCCCCCGGCACCCTCTCCCCGGTCACGAACGGGCACTGGGAACGCGGTGACCTGCTCGCGCTGACCGAACAGGTCGAGCGCTACCGCACCCCGTACGGGTCGACGGTCAAGCTGGTCAACCGGATGACCGGCGAGGAGCGGCACGTCGCCGTACTGGCGGTCGGCCGGATGGAGCCGCTGGAGATTCCCGAGCGGCACGAGCCCTGGCTGCACTTCCACGAGCGGCTGCCCTGGCCGATGGAGATCTCCACCCGGGTCGACATCCTCGGTCCGGGCGACTCGTTCCGGAACCTGGAGCACCGGCTGCGGATGATCCGGTCCCAGCAGCTCGACTACGCCGAGCACGGCATCGACGCCCCGCCGGAGCTGGAACGGCTGGCCAAGCGGGCTCTGGTGATCGGCGACGAGATGACCACCGGCCTGCCGGTGGAATCCGCCCGCGCGCACGGCTGGCACCGGATCGCGGTCGGTGGGCGTACCCGGGAGGAGTGCCTGGAGCGGGCCCGCCGGCTGATCCAGCTCTACTCGCGGGAGCTGCGCGTCTCGTTGCAGCACCCGAAGAACCAGGACTGGCTGGCCCGCGAGTTCATCCCCGGCGAGCCGATCGCCAACACCGGATACCTGCGCCGGATGCCGGTCAACCTGCTCGCCGCCGCGCTGCCCCAGGCCGCCTCCACGGTCGGCGACCGGCGCGGTGACCTGATCGGCCGGACCGCCGGGACCTGCCGTCGGCCGGTCTTCCTCGACCTGCACTTCCCGATGGAGGTCCGGGAACGCTCCGGGCTCGCCGTCTTCGTCGCCGAGCCGGGCGGTGGCAAGTCGACCCTGCTCGGCGCCCTCGGCTACCTGAACGCCCGGCGCGGGGTCCAGGTGACCCTGCTGGACCCGTCCGGCCCGCTCGCCCGGCTCTGCTCGATGCCGGAACTGCGACCGTATTCGCGCGTGTTGAACCTGACCGGCTCCGAGCACGGCACCCTCGCCCCGTACGCGCTGATTCCCACCCCGCTGCGCACCGAGTTCCCGGCGGGCGCGGGCGGCGACCGGGAGTTCCAGATCGCGGTCTCCAACGCCCGGGCCGAGCGGCGGATGCTGGTCCAGGACATCTGCATGATGCTGGTGCCGCCGCAGGTGGCCCGGGAGGCGTCCACCGCGACGCTGTTCCGGCACGCGGTCCGGCAGGTGCCGGCCGAGGAGACCTCCACCCTGGACGACGTGGTGGCCTGCCTGTCCGGGCTGGAGGACGAGGGCCGGGAACTGGCCAACCTGCTCCTCGACACCGCCGAGATGCCGCTCGCGCTGCTCTTCTTCGGCCGCCCGCCGGAGGGACTGCTCGGTGCCGACGCCACGCTGACCGTGATCACCATGGCCGGGCTGCGGCTGCCCGACCTGAAGATCGAGCGGGAGTACTGGTCCGCCGAGGAGGCCCTCGCGCTGCCGATGCTGCACACCGCACACCGGCTCGCGGTACGCCGCTGCTACGGCGGCTCGATGTCGTCACGCAAGATGGTCGGCCTCGACGAGGCGCACTTCATGGAGGGCTGGCGGTCCGGCCGGTCGTTCCTGGTCCGGCTGGCCCGGGACTCCCGGAAGTGGAACCTCGCGGCACTGGTCTCGTCGCAGAACCCGAAGGACATCCTCGGTCTCGACGTGCAGAACCTCGTATCCACCGTCTTCGTCGGGCGGATCGCCGAGGACGTCGACATCGCCTCGGAGGCGCTGCGGCTGCTCCGGGTGCCGGTGAACGACGGCTACGAGGCGACCCTCGCCTCGCTGTCCGCCGTGGACAGCGCGTCGGCGGACCGGCTCGGCTTCCGCGAGTTCGTGATGCGTGACGTGGACGGCCGGGTGCAGAAGGTCCGGGTGGACGTGTCGTACGTCCAGGGCCTGCTCGACCATCTCGACACCACCCCGGTCACGGCCAAGGCCGTCACGTCGAACCTGCCCTCCCCGATCGCGGACCTGGAGGCTTGACCATGGCGAGGATCGGAGCCCGCGTCGCCGCCCTGCTGCTCGCGATCGGGGTGCTCGCGACCGCCACCCTCGTCTGGCCGGTGCTCGGCAGCGCCGCGCCCGCGTCGGCCGCGCCGATCCCGACCCGGGCCAAGGTCGCCCTCTGCACCACCGCCGAGTGGGAGGCGGACTTCCGCGCCTGCGTCGACCGGCTCGCCGACGTCAGCGAGGCCACCGCCCAGTGCCTGAACCCGCCGACCCCGACCAAGCCGGACTCCGGCCTTGCCGGCTGGTTCGCGTCCCGCCCCGAGGCGAGCAGGCAGCCGGGCGTGAAGGGGCTGTACACCGAGTACGGCAACGCCGGCTACAGCTACGAGACGTACAACGACTCGGGCGGCTGCGCCTCGGACGTGATCGATCCGGGCAGCAAGGTGTTCAACAAGATCGCGGACGGCGAGATCCGGATCGCCACCGCGATCATCGGCGCGTCGAACGCGCTCCGCGAACGGGCCTGGGATCCACGGACCATGTGGGACTGGGCGGACCCGCTGGTCGAGCAGGCCACCAAGGCCGTCTACGAGCGGGTCTTCAGCGTCTTCGGCATCATCACCCTCTGCGTGGTCGGCCTCTACCTGCTCTGGCGGTCCCGGCAGTCCGACATGAGCAACGCGATGACCACCGCCGGCTGGGCGCTGCTGGTGATGGTCGCGGTGACCGCCATCGCCGCCTGGCCGGTCCGGTCCGCCAACCTCGCCGACGGCACGCTGGTCACCACGCTCAACGTGGTGCACGAGGCGGTCGGCCCCCGGGCCAAGGACATCCCGGCCGACAAGTGCGCCTCCCCCACCGGCTCGGCCTGCAAGGACAACCGGCCGCCGGCACTGCGGGCCAGCGACACGTCGACCGAGACGATGCTCTACCGCAACTGGCTGCGGGGCGCGCTCGGCTCCTCCGACAGCGAGACGGCCCGCAAGTACGGCCGCGCACTGTACGACGCCAAGGCGCTCACCTGGGAAGAGGCCGCGAAGATCGACGCCAACCCGGACACCCGGGACGCCACGGTCGAGGCCAAGCAGGAACAGTGGATGAAGGTCGCCGAACAGATCAAGGCCGAGGACAAGGAGGCGTACGAGTACCTGCGTGGCGCCCGCGACTCGGACCGGATCGGCGCCGGGCTGATCGCCATCCTGGCCGCGATCCTGTTCGCGATGTTCGACCTGACCGCCTCGTTACTGGTGCTGCTCGGCTTCCTGCTGTTCCGGTGGGCCGTCATCGCCGCCCCGGTGCTCGGCACGGTGGGCCTGATGCGCCCGGCCAGCGCCGGACTGCGCCGGCTGGGCAACGCCGTGGTGGCGGCCATCTTCAACATCGCCATCTTCGGCACCGGCGCCGCCATCTATTTGTTCGCGGTGGATTTGGTGATGAGCACCTCCACGATCCCGGGCTGGTTGCAGGTGGTGCTGGTCTGGCTGTGCGGTGTGGTGGGTTGGCTGCTGCTGCGCCCGTACCGCCGGATCACCCAGCTCGGCGGCAAGGACAGCACCGAGGTGATCGGCGCGGCCGGCTCGTGGCACCGCCGGTTCTTCCGGGACGTCCGGGCCGCGTCCCGGCTCGATCCGTCGGACGACCGGGCCGGTGACGTACGGGTCAAGAACCGCACCCTCGTGATCCAGCAGACCAACGTCCGACCGGAGAGCCGGCACGAGGATCCGGCGCACGCCGCCGGCGGTCGTGCGGAGAGCGCCACCGAGCGGGCCGACGAACCGGCCACCACGGCGCCGCCGGCACCGGCCGAACGCGGTTCCGGCTCCCGGCCGGCACCGGGTCGGCCGTCCCGACGCCGGCCGGCGGAATGGACCGAGCCCGACGTGCCGGCGGAGAACCCCTCCTTCGTCATCTACCGACCCGACTCGGCGCCGGCACCGGACCCGAAGCCGGCGCCGGCACCCCGGATCCGCTCCGAGGCCAGGTGACTCGCGGATGCGGCGGGCGATCGAGTTCCTCTTCACCCGGGTACTGCGGTCCCGGCTCGGCCTGGCGCTCGGGCTCGCCGTCGTCATCATCGGCATCGTCGGTGCGGCCCGGCTGGTCGCCGGGCCCGGCAGCGACCGGAGCGGCCTGCTCGGCGGGCCGGTCAGTCCGATCAGCACCACCGACCCGGCGGCCGGTGACGACGGGCTGACGGTGACGGAGGAACCGACGCCGTGGACCAGTCCGGGGGCTCCGGCCCCGGTGGCGGTGGCCCGGTCGTTCGCCACGGCCTGGCTCGACCACCGCGACGTGACGGCGGAGCAGTGGCACGAGGGGCTCCGCCCGCTGGCCACGCCCGAACTGGCCGAGAAGCTCAGCGGCGTCGACCCGCTCGGTGTGCCGGCGGACCGGATCACCGGCGAGCCGGTGGTGGTACCCCGCAACGACAGCCTCGTCGAGGTGGTCGTACCGGTGGACTCCGGCGAACTCCGGCTCGGGCTGGTCGCGCCCGAGGGCCGGTGGCAGGTCGACACGGTGGACTGGCAGCGGCGCTGAGGCGGGCGCGGAAGGTGGGGGCGGGATGACTGACCACGGTCCGACGACCCGGCGGCCGGTCCGCCGGGTCGCGTTGGCGGTGGCGCTCACCGCCACCCTCGCCCTGCTCTGCTGTACCGGGGGGACCGGTGCGTTCCTGGTGACCATGTTCGCCAACGAGGAGGAGAACCTGGCGGCGGCCACCCTCGGCTGCGGCTCGGACGACCCGATCAAAATCGACGGCGACCTGCCGCTGGTCGGGCCGTACAAGGCCGCGCAGATGCGCAACGCCGCGGTCATCATCAAGGTCGGCAAGGAGATGGGCATCCCGCCCCGGGGCTGGGTGATCGCCGTCGCCACCGCGATGCAGGAGTCCGGCCTGGCCAACCTGCCACACCTGGGATCGGAGAACGACCACGACTCGGTCGGGCTCTTCCAGCAGCGGCCCAGCCAGGGCTGGGGTACCCCGACCCAGTTGCGGAATCCGGAGTACGCCGCCCGGAAGTTCTACGAGAAGCTGAAGAAGGTACGGAACTGGCAGCGGCGGCCACTCTCCGCCGCCGCCCAGGCGGTGCAGGTCAGCGCCTTCCCGGACGCGTACGCCAAACACGAACCGATCGCGACGGAGATCGTGAACGCGTTGACCGGCGGTGCGGCCCGGTCCGTCGGCACCGACCTCGGGCTCGACTGTGCCGACGGCGCCGAGATCGCCGCGTCCGGCTGGACGGCGCCGATCCCGGGCGGGGTGGGCTCCGGCTTCCGTACCGCCCAGCGGCCGTCGCACAACGGCGTCGACATCGGAGCCGCGAAGTACACCACCCAGATCCGTGCGGCGGCGGACGGCCGGGTACTGGTGTCCCGCTGTGATCCGGACCGGCGGGGCCGGTTGAGCTGTGACGTCGACGGCTATCCGGGCAAGGGCGGCTGCGGCTGGTTCGTCGACATTCTGCACGCGGGCAACGTGATCACCCGGTACTGCCATATGGTCAGCAGACCGATGGTGGCGAAGAACGACATGGTGGAGGTCGGGCAGGTGATCGGCAGGGTCGGTTCGAGCGGCAACTCCTCCGGGCCGCACCTGCACTTCGAGGTGCACCTGCGCGGGGACCGGAGCAAGCACGGCGCGATTAACCCGGTGCCGTTCATGCGGGACCGGGGCGCTCCGCTGACGGATGGCGGATGAACCGGCGGAGCGACCCGTGAGCCACGATCCACTTCCTGATCCCTTCGCCGGGCAGCCCGACTGGGCTCCGGTGCCGCCCCGACCGATCGTCCTCGTCCCCGCCGCGAGCCGGGTCGACCTGCGGGGGCGGCGGGTGCTCGTCGGCCTGCCCGGTCTCGGCTGGCGGGCCGACCTGCGGGCGGACGAGCGGGTGGTACAGGGCAGCCGTACCTACGTGCCGGTGCTGGCCGAACACGAGTGGTACCGGGCCGAAGCCGAACAGATCGAGGTCTTCGCGCCGCTGGTGCCGGCGGACCGGGTCTGGGTGGAGACGCTCGGCGAGACGTCGCCGTGGGAGGGCGGCGGGTCGCCCATTCCCCGTCCCGCCCGGTCCGACGTGATCTCCCGGCTGGTCTCGCTGGACGCCCCCACGCACCGGTCCCCGGTGCCGGTGGTCGAGGCGGACGCGGTCGCCGGCCGCCGGGTGGTGCAGGTCGCCGACGCGGTGGAGCGACGCGACCTGCGGGCCGTCACCGAGGTCTACACCAGCGCGGACGGGGACATCTGCGTACGGGTCACCGCCGAACTGGACTGGTACCGCTGGGCGTGGAGCGGTCGACCGCCGACCACGCTGGAGGTGCCGGTCCACCTGCTCTGGATCGAGTGACCGCACCGACCCGGCGCAGGGGACGGACGGTTCAGCTCGCCGGCGCGGCCTCGCAGACCCGCCAGTCGTCGTCCCGCTCGGTGACGAACCGCCACCGTTGGTGCTCGCTCTGGCTCAGGTTGTCGACCCGGTACGAGATCACGAGTTCCACGAAGACCTCGGCCCGGGACTCCTGGGCCCGTACGCCCAGCGGGCCCCACTTCACCACGAAGGTGACCTGGAACTGCTTCTCCCGGGCCGACAGGTCGGTCCGCAGCCCGGCCAGCTCGGCCAGTCCCGCCGAGGAGTCGGCGCACTCGAACTGCTCGGCCAGTACGTCGTTGCGGTCGACCAGGAAGGCGCGCAGGTAGTTGTCGACGACCACGTCCGGGGAGCTGCGGTCGGGTGCGGTGAAGCGGTCGTAGGCGACGTACGCGATGGCGGCGCCGGCCAGGCAGAGCAGCGCCAGAGCACCGCCGACCACGGCCAGCACGACGGGCAGCCGCCTGCGGCGGGGCGCCGGTGGAGGTGCGACCGGCGGGGCGTCGGCCTGTCCGGGCGGGGTCCGTTGCGTCGGTACGCGGGACACCTGGGAATCGGCCGGGGGGTGCACTGATTCCACACCCCGAGGCTATCGGCTGGCGCTCCCGTACCCAATGGCCGCGAATTCCAGCTTGGTAACCAAACAGGAGCAACCCGTAATTTCTGTCATCCCGCCCCGACCTCCGCCGTCACACGTTCGCCCTGGCCACCGGGGTTGGGCCGAGCGGGTCGCCGGCACCGACCGCCAGTTGTGCCACAAGTTCCTGTCCGACCATCGCCGCAGGTCCGCAAAGATGCCGGTCGGCTGGGATACCGTCTGGAGTCCAGGACGAGGCGACGCGCCCGCGGTGCTCCGTAGCAGGACAGGGAGCCGGGCGCGGGGCGCCGGCCAGGGCCGACAGGCGGAGGAGTTGGTGCGGTGGAGACCTGGAGGGGACCGACCAGCCCGGCCGCCACGCTCCGCTGGCGGGCCGCCGCCGGTACGGCCGCCGCGCTGCACCGCCGGGCCGCCGCGACCACCGCCGCCGCGGCCGCCGTGCTGGACGCGATCCGGCCGGCCCCCGCCGACCAGCGGGAACAGCACGACCTCGCCGAGCGGCTGCGGGCCGCCGCGAGCCTGCTCGCCCCGGGCTGGCTGGGTGCGCCGCTGGACGCCCAGTCCGAGGACGCCCCGCTGGGTGGGCCGGGCGTGCCGGCGTTCGTCCGGATCGGCATCGCCCAGCCGCTCGACGACGCGCGCTTCCCCGCCGTGGTACCGCTGCTCGGCACCGGGCACCTCACCGTCGACGCGGACAGCCGCGATCCACGGGTGGCCGGACTGCTCCGGTCCGTGCTCCTCCGGCTGCTGGCGGCCGCCCCGGCCGGCTCGCTGCTGGTACGCGGGGTCGACTCGGCCACCGCCGGCCAGCTCTTCGCACCCTTCGCGCCGCTCGCCGACGCCGGCCTGATGCCGCCGCCGGTCACCGACCGCACCGGGCTGCGGGCCGTGCTGGCCGAGGCGGAGCAGTGGGTACGGCCGACCCGTCCGGCCACCGCCCGGTACAACCGGCACGACCGCACCCTGCTGGTGGTGGTCGGCTCGCTGCCGGAGTTGACCGAACCGGCCGACCTGGCCCGGATCGGCGCACTGGCCCGGGAGGGCCCCGAGGCGGGTCTGCACCTGCTCGTCGCGGGCTGGCCGCCTCCGCCGCTGACCGCCGAGACCAGCCAGGCACCGCTGTCCCGGAGCACGATGATCGCGCTACGCAACCCGTACGCGCTGGTCGGCGACCCGCCCGGGGCCTCGTTCGGCAGCCCGGGGCCGCACCTGCCCGGCACCGGTCTGAACGCTCCGGTGTTCCTCGACGAGTCCCCGCCGACCCCGCTGCTGGACCGGGTCTGCCGGGACCTCGCCGCGCGGTTCCACGCCGACTACCGCCGCACCCTCGACGACCTGTTGCCCGATCCGTCGGACGGGCTCTGGACCGAGAGCGCGGCGAAGGGCCTGGGCACCACGGTCGGACACGCCGGGGAGCGGCCGGTTCCGCTCGGCTTCGACGAGCGCACCCCGCACTGGCTGGTCGGCGGTCGGGCCGGCGCCGGCAAGAGCGCCTTCCTGGTCAACGTCCTCTACGGTCTCTGCGCCCGGTACCACCCCGACGAGTTGGCCCTCTACCTGGTCGACTTCGCCGACGGCACCGCGTTCACCGAGTTCGTTCCGGAGCGGGCGGACGGGTTCCTGCCCGAGGACGGCGCCGACTCGGGCCGATCGTGGTTGCCGCACGTACGGGCGGTCGGCGTACAGGCCGATCGGGAGTACGGCCTCGCACTGCTCCGCGAACTCGACGCGGAACTGGATCGTCGGGCCACCGAACCGGAGCAGCGGAGGATCCTCTGCGTGCTGGACGAGTTTCCGACGCTGCTCGCCGAGGACGACGCGTTGACCGCCGAGGCGCTCAGCCGGCTGGAGTCGGTGGCCCGGCGGGGGCGCTCGGCGGGCGTACACCTGATCCTGACCAGCCGGCCGACGCCGGCCCTGGCCGCGCTGCGCGCCCGGCGGGACTCCTTCCTCGCGCAGTTCCCGGTCCGGGTGGCGCTGCCCGGCGGCGCGGACGTGCTGGAGCCGGCGAACGACGCCGCGGCCGGCCTGCCCCTGGGTACGGCGGTGGTCAACACGGCCGGTGGGCTCGGCGGGCCACGCGGCGCGACCCGGGGACACGAACGGATGGTCCGGTTTCCCGACCCGCACACCGACACCGACGCCCTCGCCATGCTGCGGCACCGGCTCTGGGCGGACCGGCCCGCCGGATCGACCGGCCCGGCCGTCTTCACCGGCTACCTGGCGCCGCCCCGGCCCGACGCTCCGGAGCCGGCCGCCGAACCCGCCGGACCGGTTGTCGCACTGGTCGGCCAGGTGGTCGAGGTACCGCTGCGCCCGGCGGCGGTCCCGCTCGACCCGTCGCCGGGCCGACATCTCGCGGTCCTCGGGCCGGGACCGGCCGCCGAGGACATGCTGGACGGCCTGGCCCGGAGCCTGGCCGCACAACACGCCCCCGGCGACGTCCGGTTCGTGGTCGCGTCGCTGGTCCCCGAGGCGGACCCGACGGCGACGGCGTTGTGTGCCGAGCTTGCCCGGCGGCACCCCGTCGACCGGGTCGACGCCGCCGGCCTGGCCGGTGCGCTGGACCTCACCGGGCCCGGCTATCTGGTGGTCTTCGGGATGGACGGGACAGCTCCCGGCGCCGTTCCGGCGGAGCGGCTGCGGGCGCTGCTCCGGGACGGGCCGGGCCGGGGCGTACACCTGATCTCCTGGTGGCGCGGGGTGCGGCGGTTCGCCGACCAACTCGCGGCCGTGGCCGAGCCGGAGCCGACCACGGACGGCGTCCCGGAGCCCGACGGCACGGGCCCCGACCACACGGGCCCTGGCGGCACCGGCCCGGACGGCACGGAGTCGGGAAGCGCGGAACGTCACACCGGGGCACCGGGGAACGCGGCGACGATCGATCACCTGCTCTTCCTCGACGTACCCGAACCGGAGGTGGCCAGGTTGCTGGGTCGGGCCGTACGGTGGCGACCCCGTTCCGGCCGGGCCCTGCTCTACGACCGCCGCACCGACCGGACCAGCCTGGTCGTCCCGTACGCCACGCCGACGGGGGTGAGCACGCGGTGAGTGAGGACGCCTGGCAGGACTACCTGGCCGCCGCCCAGCGGCTGGACGCGGTACGCCGGACCGCCGCCACGGCCGCCGGTGAACAGGCGCAGGGCGTGCGCACCGCCCGGGAGGAGCTGACCGGAATACGGGCCCGGCTGGTGCCTCAGCAGTCCCGGCTGCGGGCGCTGGGCGTACCCGAGGGGGACCTGCGGCCGTCCGAGCCGGAGGTGGCGGCGGCCGGGCGGGCGATGGCCGCCGGCCCCGAGGCGGTGCTGGCGGCGCTGCGGGAGGCCCGGGCGACCGCCGACGCGGCGGACTCGGCCACCGAGCTGCCGGGCGCCGGTCCACTGGCCCGGCCCCGGGTGCTGCTCTACGGTGCGTTAGCGCTGGGGGCGCTGCTCCTGCTGGTCGTGCTCTGCGTCGGCGGGATCTACCTGGCCTGACGCGGTCAGCCGTGGATGATCAGGGACATCGCCTCGGCGCGGGACTTGGCGTCCTGCTTCAGCAGGCCACGGACCGCCGAGGTGATGGTCTTGGCACCGGACTTCTGGATGCCGCGCATCGCCATGCACATGTGCTCGCACTCCAGCACGACCAGCACGCCGCGCGGTTCGAGCCTGGTCATCAGCAGGTCGGCGATCTGCGAGGTGAGTCGTTCCTGCACCTGCGGCCGGCGGGCGTAGACCTCGACCAGCCGGGCCAGCTTGGACAGCCCGGTGATCCGGCCGCTCTCCCCCGGGATGTAGCCGACGTGCGCCACGCCCCGGAACGGCAGCAGGTGGTGCTCACAGAGGCTGATCACGTCGATGTCGCGGACCAGCACCAGCTCGTCGTGGTTGGCCTCGAAGCTCGTACTGAGCACCTGGGCCGGGTCCACCCGCAGCCCGGCGAAGAGTTCGGCGTACGCCCGGGCGACCCGGGCCGGCGTCTGCCGGAGCCCGTCGCGGTCCGGATCCTCGCCGACGGCGATCAGGATCTCCCGTACCGCCTTCTCGATCCGGGCCAGGTCGACGGCCGCCTCGATCGGACCTCCGCCGAGCTTGCCGTTGACCAGCCGGGCGGCGAGGTAGTCCAGCTCGTCGTCGTCGCTGTCCGGTTCGGTGGCGGACACGGCCAGGCCGCCGGCAGAATCGCCGGCGGCCTGGTCGGTGCTGCTCCCGTTCAGTGGGGGCCGTCCGAATTCGGCGCGGTGTTGTTGCTGTTGCCTCCGATGGCCGCCCGGAGGCCGTCGGCCTCGGCCTGCGCCTTGAGCTTCTCCTTCTCGCCCGGGGTGAGCACCGGGGGCTCGGTGGACGGCTGCCGCTTGCCGAACCCGTTGTACGGGGCCATCGGCGGCCGCTTGACCACCCGGGCACAGATCCGGGCCATGTCGGCCGTGGAGAGGGTCTCCTTCTCGATCAGCTCCAGTACGAGGTTGTCGAGGACGTCCCGGTATTCCACCAGGATCTCCCAGGCCTCGTCGTGAGCCAGTTCGATCAGCGACCGCACCTCGGCGTCGATCTCGGCTGCCACCGCGTCGGAGTAGTCCCGCTCGTGGCCCATGCTGCGGCCCAGGAACGGCTCGTCGCCGCTGGTGCCGTACTTGATCGCACCGAGCTTGGAGCTCATGCCGTACTGGGTGATCATCGCTCGGGCCAGCGCGCTGGCCTTCACGATGTCGTCTGCGGCACCGGTGGTCGGCTCGTGGAACACCAGTTCCTCGGACGCCCGACCGCCCAGCGCGTACGCCAGCGTGTCGATCATCTCGGCCCGGGTCTGGGTGTACTTGTCCTCGGTCGGCAGTACCAGCGTGTGTCCGAGGGAGCGGCTGCGGGAGAGGATCGTGACCTTGTGCACCGGGGCGGAGTGCGGCAGCGCCCAGGCGACCAGGGCGTGCCCGCCCTCGTGGTAGGCGGTGATCTTCTTTTCCTTGTCGCTCATCACCCGGGTCCGGCGCTGCGGGCCGGCGACCACCCGGTCGATCGACTCCTCCAGCGCGTCGTTGGAGATCGCCCGCTTGTCACCACGGGCGGTCAGCAACGCCGACTCGTTGATCACGTTGGCGAGGTCCGCACCGGTGAACCCCGGGGTACGCCGGGCCACCGCGTCGAGGTCGACGTCCGGTGAGAACGGCTTGCCCTTCGCGTGCACCCGCAGGATCGCCTTGCGGCCCTCCATGTCCGGGGTGTCCACCGCGATCTGCCGGTCGAACCGACCCGGACGCAGCAGCGCCGGGTCCAGGATGTCCGGCCGGTTGGTCGCGGCGATCAGGATCACGCCGCCCTTGGTGTCGAAGCCGTCCATCTCGACGAGGAGCTGGTTGAGCGTCTGCTCCCGCTCGTCGTGCCCGCCGCCCATGCCGGCGCCACGGTGCCGACCGACGGCGTCGATCTCGTCGACGAAGACGATCGCCGGGGCGTTCGCCTTGGCCTGCTCGAACAGGTCGCGCACCCGGCTCGCGCCGACACCGACGAACATCTCGACGAAGTCGGAGCCGGAGATGGAGTAGAACGGCACGCCGGCCTCGCCGGCCACGGCCCGGGCCAGCAGCGTCTTACCCGTACCGGGCGGACCGAAGAGCAGCACGCCCTTGGGGATCTTGGCGCCGAGGGCCTGGTACTTCGCCGGGTTCTGCAGGAAATCCTTGATCTCGTGCAGTTCCTCGACGGCCTCTTCCGAGCCCGCGACGTCGGAGAAGGTGGTCTTCGGGGTGTCCTTGGTGATCATCTTCGCCTTGGACTTGCCGAAGTTCAGGACCCGGGAGCCGCCACCCTGCATCTGCGACATGAAGAGCAGTAGCAGGATCACCAGGATGGCGATCGGCAGCAGGTTGACCAGCAGCGACACGAAGATGTTGTCGCCGGAGACCTCGGTGTCGGTCGGACCGGTGATCCGGCCCGCCGCCTTGGCCGCGGCGACCTGGTTCCAGACCTCGTCGCCGACCTCGTACGGGAACTGGGCCTGGATCTTGTCCGTGTCCGTGTCGCCGAACTTGGCCGAGTCCTTCAGGTCGAGCTGGAGCGTCTGCTCCTTGTCCTGGAAGATGGCCTTCTGAATGCCGCCCTTGTTGAGCTGGTCGAGGACCACGTTGGTCTCGACCTTGTGATAGCTCGGGCCGCCACTGAAGAATGAGCTGAGCGCAATCGCACCGATGATCACCAGGATGATCCAGACCACCGGGCGGCGGAAGAAACGCGTACGTTCCATGCTGTATCGAGCGCCGTAACGCCCGGACCCTCCTGATCGACGTCCTGATCGTCTGGTTGCCTTCTGTCGTCGCCGAAGCGACGGCCGAAGCCGTCTATGTGCTAGCCGGCTCGACACCGGGCGCTAAGTACCGCGCCGCGGTCATTCGACGGTACACCGTGAACGCGAGGAGCAAGCCTGCGAGCCCTGGGGTAACGGGTTCACTCCCGCTCGTGTGCCGGGTGACGGCAGACCAACTCCGGCCATCCGCCCTGGATGGTCGACCCTTTCGGGTCAAACAGGGCAGGAGGCCCGGCGCGGGATGCTTGCGTGCCACCACCGCATACCGTAACCGTGAATCCTGGGAGCGCGCTGTACGTCGACTCGATATTTCCCCGCCGACGATCAGGACGGGCGGGGCGCAGCGGACGGCTCGGCGGGTGCCGGACCGCTCCGACCGGCAGCTATCGGGACGGACGCCCCGGATCAGGACCGGGCGTAGACCTCGGGCTTCAGCACGCCGACGTAGGGGACCTCGCGGTAGCGCTCGCCGAAGTCCAGGCCGTAGCCGACGACGAATTCGCTCGGAATGTCGAAACCCACGTACTTGACCGGCACCGAGACCTTGATCGCGTCCGGCTTGCGGAACAGCGCGACCACCTCGACGCTGGCCGCCGCCCGGGACTCCAGGTATCGGAGCAGCCAGGAGAGGGTGAGCCCGGAGTCGACGATGTCCTCGACCACCACCACGTGCCGGCCGGCGATGTCCCGGTCGAGGTCCTTGCGGATCCGTACCACCCCGGACGAGGTGCTGCCCTGCCCGTACGAGGAGAGGGCCATGAACTCGAGTTCGGCCGGCGGCCCGTGCCGGCCGAGCGCGCGGGCGAAGTCGGCCATGAACATGACCGCTCCCTTGAGCACGCACACCAGCAGGAGTCCGTCCGCGACGGGGGCGTAGTCCGCGGCCACCTGTTTGGCCAGTTCCGCGATCTTTTCCCGAATCTGCTCCTCCGAGATGATCACGTGGTCGATGTCGGCGTCGTACCAGGAGCCCTGAGCCATGGGCCTAGCCTGCCGTACGCCAGTTCGGGCCCGTCGCCGGGGCGGCACCTTCACGCGGTGTCCACCCCGGCTGGCCAGGCACGCACTTCTCGGCGCCGTCGTCAGGAACGCGGCGAGGATCGCCAGCCACCGTTGCTGGGCCGCCAGTCGGCCGAGTCACGGCTGTCGGAGGTGAACCCGAGCAGGGAGGCGAGGAGCAGGACGAGGAAGAAGAGGGTGAGGAAGAGTTCCATGGCGGCGTGACCTCCCGGTCAAAATTCCGATCGGGCCGGGACGGATTTCCCGGTCTTGATCAGGTGTTCTGGGATTTCGCCGCCGGTGCGCACCGGCTGATGGGTCAATTCTCGGCCGGGCGGGCCGAACCGGACAGTGGCAGCTTTGCCATGCATCATCGATTTCCTGCCACTGTTCGGGTAGCCTCGGGACATGCTCCGCAACGTGGCAGTGATCGCCCTGGACCCGGTGGCCACCTTCGAACTGGGGGTGCTCTGCGAGGTCTTCGGCACCGACCGGACCGAGGACGGGTTCCCGGGCTACCGGTTCCACCTCTGCACCGCCGACGGGCAGCCGATCCGGACCCGATCCGGCTTCGGGCTGACCCCACACGCCGACCTGACCCCGGTGGAAGACGCCGACCTGGTCGCCGTGCCGGCGGCACACACCATCGGCGCGTCGATCCCGGACGTCGTACTGGACGCGCTGCGCCGGGCCGACGAACGCGGGGCGTACGTGCTGAGCGTCTGCTCGGGCGCCTTCGTGCTGGGCGCGGCCGGTCTGCTCGACGGGCGCGCGTGCACCACCCACTGGCGGTACGCCGACGACCTGGCCCGGATGTACCCGAAGGCGGACGTGCGGTGCGACGCCCTCTACGTGCAGGACGGCAACCTGCTCACCGGCGCCGGCACCGCCGCCGGAATCGACGCCTGCCTGCACCTGGTACGCCAGGAGCACGGCTCGGCGCTCGCCACCAAGCTGGCCCGGCGGATGGTCGTCCCACCGCACCGCGACGGCGGGCAGTCGCAGTACATCGAGGCACCCATCCCGCGTACCCCGGACGCACCGACCCTCGAACCGGTGCTGAGCTGGTTGATGAACCACCTCGACCGGCAGCTGACCGTCGACGACCTGGCCGGACGGGCACACATGGCACCCCGGACCTTCGCCCGCCGGTTCCGGGCCGAGACCGGCACCACACCGCACGACTGGATCACCAACCAGCGCGTCCTGCTGGCCCGGCGCCTGCTGGAGGAGACCGAGCTGGGCATCGAGGCGGTGGCCACCCGGGCCGGATTCGGGGACGGCGCCACCCTCCGGCACCACTTCGGCCGGCGCGTCGGCGCCACCCCGCACGCCTACCGGTCGACCTTCCGGGGCCGGGTTCCGGCAACCTCGGGCGACTGGGCACCGGCGGCGAACTAGCCCTCGATCCATCGGGCGGCGCCGAGCGGGCCCAGGGTGGCCGGCCTCGGCCGGCCACCCTGGCGGAATCGGCACCCGTTGCGCTCAGAACCGCATCGCGACCCGCGCCCGGTTGTTCTCGCGCGCCTTCTCGCCGTACCCGAAGTCCGGATACGCCCGCACCATCACCGGGCCCGGCTGTGGCGCCTCGGTGCGCGGCGTGAACTCGAACCGCAGGGTCTCGCTCGCACCCACGTCGACCAGCCGATCGACGCAGGTCACCCGCGAGTCTTTCCCGCTGGCGTCGACGACGCAGCCGGGGGCTTGCTCCAGTTGGAACCTTCCCCGCAGATCCAGGAAGACCGTGTACGGCACCTTCGCCGGACCGAGGTTGCGGACCGTCACCTCCATCGAGCCACGGCGCAGACCGTCGACCGGCGCACCGAAGACCAGGTCGGTGGCGTCCACCGTCAGGTCGGCGGCCGCCCGGTCAACCGGGGACGCCGCCCGGGCGAACCGGGATCCGTTCCAGGCGAAGGTCCGCCATTCCTGCCGGGCGCCGGGCGGCGGCTCGGCAGCGCAGTGCGTCGGGTGGTCGACCACCAGGACCGCCACGGTCCCGCCGACGCCCGCCGCGACGTCGCAGATCGCCTCGACCTCGCCCGTCTGTGCCGCGACCTGCCCGACGGTGCGGATCCCATCCTGGCCGTACCGGTCGAAGGCAACCACCTGGAAGGTGCTCGCCTGGTTTCCGCAGGACAACCGGTTCACCATCTCCGGCGTGCCGTCACCGTCGATGTCGATCTCGACGCCCCGGTGGAGTTGGAGCCGGAGCGGACCCTGGGCGGTGTGCTCGCCTCCGACGAAGGCCAGCGAGCCGGACGGGCAGCCCGGCACGATCGCGTCGGGCGCCCAGGCCGGTACGTCGAGGGTCGCGTTGGCGGGGTCCACCGGGTCGCCCGCCGACGTGGCCGGGCGGACCCAGTGCCCGCCGGACGCCGACGGCCGAGCAGCCGGGTCGACGTCGACGGCCAGCGGCGCGCGACCAGGCTCGGTGCCGACCGCCGCGTACGCCGCCACGGGTCCCACCACGAGCAGCACCGCGAGCGCGCTCGTGGTGATCGCGCGAACCCGCGTTCGTCCGCGTACCGTCGCGTGCGCGGCGGCCACCCCGGCGGGCCGGACCAGAGGCGTCGCGGAGTTGCGGAACCTGGCGAAGGCACTGGTCAAACGCTCGTCGTCGGAATCAACCCTCATTGCGCTCCTCCTCCGTCAGTCGAGCCGCGAGCGCCGCGCGCCCCCGGTGCAGCCAGGACCGGACGGTGCTCTCGTTGACACCGTCCTGCCGGGCGATCTCGTTGACCGGCAGGTCCGCGAGGTAGTACAGGATCACCGCACGACGCTGCCGGGGCGGCAGGGTCTCCAGGGCCGCGGCCAGCGCGACCCGGTCCGGGCTGGGCGGCTCGACGTGCCGCTCCTCCCGCTGCCGCCGGAGGAACTGGGTCGCGGTCCTCGCCCGGCGCCAGCGGCTGGTGGCGAGGTTCCAGGCGACCCTGCGGACCCAGGCGGCCGGATCGTCGAGGGTGGCGACGCGTCTCCAGCGTGCGAGCGCCCGGCAGAACGCCTCCTGGACCACGTCCTGGGCGGCAGCCATGTCACCGGTGTACGCGAACAGTTGGATCGTCACCGAATGGAAGTGCGCGGCGTAGAACTCCTCGAAGTCGAGGCTGTGCGGCGGGCCGGTGTCGGTGGCCGCGACGAGGTCGCCCTCGTGGCGCAAGATGATCACGCTGCCCTTCCTCCTCTGGCGCGACCGGTCCGTCCCGGCCGTTCGGCGACAACACGTGCCGGCCGCTGATCACGTTGCAGACGCGATCCGGGATTTCGGGGTGCGGGGAGTTCGGGCGGGTCGGGAGACCCTGCTCAGTACCCGATGGCGCACCCGTCGGCGCGCGGTTCCGAGCCGGCCACGTAGCCGCCGTCGGGCAGCCGCCAGATCGCCTGGCCGTACCCGAAGGCGGACGGCTCGGCCTCGACGGTGATCTCGTGCCCCCGGGACCGCAGCCGCCGGACGGCGTCGCGGCCGGACTCGTCGGCCAGCAGCGCCGGTTCGACCAGCACCGACCGGTCGGCGTGCCAGTACCAGCGCGGGTGGTCCAGCGCCGCCTGCGGGCCGAGGCCGGCGTCCACGGTCGACGAGATGACCTGCACGTGCCCCTGCGGCTGCATGTGCCCACCCATCACCCCGAACGGGCCCACCGGCTCACCGTCGCGGGTCAGGAAGCCCGGGATGATGGTGTGGAACGGGCGCTTCCCGGGTGCCACCACGTTGGGGTGGGCCGGGTCGAGACTGAACCCGGCGGCCCGGTTCTGTAGTCCGAAGCCGAGACCCGACGGCACGACGTACGAGCCGAAGCCGAGGTAGTTGGACTGGATCAGGCTCACCATCATCCCGCTGGCGTCGGTGGCGCACAGGTAGACGGTGCCGCCCTTCGCCGGGTCGCCCGGTGCCGGCGTACCGGCGGAGGAGGTGACCAGGGACCGGCGGGCGGCGGCGTACTCCGGCGTCAGCAGTTCCGCCGTCGGCACCGTGACCCGGTCCGGATCGGCCACGTACGCGTGCGCGTCGGCGAAGCCGAGCTTCGTCGCCTCGATCTGCCAGTGCAGCCGCTCGTCCGGGGACATCGCGGCCAGGTCCACCCCGTCCAGGATGTTCAGCGCGAGCAGCGCGGCCACGCCCTGGCCGTTCGGCGGCAGCTCCCACACCTCGTGGCCCCGGTAGGCCGCCCGGATCGGATCCACCCAGCTCGACTCGTGCTTGGCGAGGTCGGCGCCGGAGAGCAGCCCGCCGGTCCGGGCGGCGTACCCGGCCAGCAGCTCGGCGATCTCCCCGGTGTAGAACGCCGCCGAGCCGCTGGCCGCGATCCGGCGCAACGTGCCGGCGGCGTCCGGATTGCGCCAGCGTTCCCCGGCCCGGGGTGCCCGTCCACCGTCGACGGTGAACACCCGGCCCCATTCGGCGTACTCCTGGCCGACCAGTTCGGCGTGCTGGCGTACCGCACGGTCCCAGCTCGCCGCGACGTTGGGCGACACCGGGAAGCCGTGCTCGGCGTAGCCGATCGCGTCGGTGAAGAGGTCGGCGAAGGGCAACGCGCCGAACCGGTCGTGCAGGTCCCGCCAGCCCGCCGGTGCGCCGGGCACGGTCACCGAGAGCCAGCCCCGGGCCGGCATCGCCGCCCCGGTGGCCTGCGCCCCGCCGTGCGCCCCGGTCGGCTCCGCGCCCCGGCCACCGGTCGCGGCGAGTACCGCGTCCCGGGTCAGCGCGGCCGGCGACCGGCCGGAACCGTTCAGCCCGTGCAGCCGCTGCCCGTCCCAGACGATGGCGAACAGGTCACCGCCGATGTCGTTGGAGCCGGGCTGGACCACGGTGAGCGCGATCGCGGTGGCGAGGGCGGCGTCCACCGCGTTGCCGCCCCGACGCAGCACCGCCAGCCCGGCGGCGGCGGCGAGCGGCTGACTGGTGGCGACGGCGCCGTTCGGCGCGAAGACCGGCTGTCGAGGGTAGGCCATGGGTCATGTCTACTCCCCGAACGGCCTGTCGCTCCACTCCCCGTCCACGCCGTCGGCCTGCTCCACGAGCGGCCCGTCGTTCTGCTCCGCGACCACCCCGTCGGCCTGCTCGGCGACCACCTCGTCGGCCTGCTCCGCGACCAGCTCCGCGCCGCGTCGGCTCGCCCGGATCCCGCCGGGCAGATGCACCGGACCCTGTCCCCGCCATCCGGTGACCAGGGCGTCGAGCGCCGCGACGTGCCGATGCGACAACGCGGCCGGCGACGCGCCCAACTCCCGGGACCACAGGTGCAACACCCGGGTACGCACCGCGTCCGGCATCGCCGCGAGCACCGGTACCCCCAGCCCACCCGGCCCGGTCCGCGCCTCGGCGTAGCCGGCCCGGGCGAGTTCGTCCAGCGCGGCGGTGTCGGCGGCGGCGAGCCGGGCGGTCCGGGCCAGGTTGTCCAGCACCCCCGGACCGAGCGTCCGGACCAGCACCGGCAGCACCTCGGCCCGGACCCGGGCGCGGGCATACCGGTCGTCGGTGTTGTGCGGGTCCTCCCACGGAGTCAGCCCCAGCATCGCGCACGCCTTGCGGGTCTGCTCGCGGGAAACGTCCAGCAGCGGGCGGGACAGGACCACGCCGGCCAGTTCCCGGTTCACCGGCATACCGGCCAGCCCTCGCGGCCCGGCCCCTCTGGCGAGCGCCAGCAGCACCGTCTCGGCCTGGTCGTCCCGGGTGTGCCCGAGCAGCACCGTGGACGCGTCGTACCGGTGGGCCGCGGCGACCAGGGCCTGGTAGCGGGCCTCCCGGGCCGCCGCCTCCGGCCCACCCGGCCGCCCGGCGACCTGGACGGCCACCGCCTCGGCCGGCACGAACCCGAGCCCTCGCGCCCACGCCGCCACCTCGGCGGCCCGGCGTGCCGAACCGGCCTGTAGGCCGTGGTCGACGCTGACCAGGCCGGCGGCCACGCCGAGCCGGGGCGCCACGAACGCGGTGGCGGCGGCCAGCGCGAGCGAGTCGGCGCCGCCGGAGCAGGCGACCAGGACCGGACGACCCCGGGGTACGTCGGTCAGCGCCCGCCGGACGGCGACCCGGACGGCCGCGACCGGCGGAGGCAGGGCAGCCACGACGCCTCCGGGTCAGCCGGTGGCGGCGACCGGTCCGACCGGACCGTGCACCCGGGCGACCCAGGCGTCGGGGTCGGAGAGTTCCTCCAGCCGGGGCAGGGTGAGCGGAGAGCTGAAGATCCGGTTGAAGCCGTCCATCCCGACCCGGTCCACCACCCCGTGCACGAACTTCCGCCCCTCGGCGTACTGGCGCATCTTCACGTCCACGCCGAGCAGCTTGCGGATCGCCTTCTCCAGGGGGTTGCCCGACTCCCGGCGCCGGTTGAACCGGGCCCGGATCGTCTCCACGCTCGGAATGACCTCCGGCCCGACACCGTCCATCACGAATTCCGCGTGCCCCTCCAGCAGGGTCATCAGCGCCGTCAACCGGTCCAGTACGGCCCGCTGGCCGGGCGTCTGCACGATGTCGAGCACGCTGGCCCGGCTGTCCGGGTTACGGACCGAGTCGGAGAGCATCCCGACCCCCCGGCGCAGCCGGTCCAGGAAGTTGTCGCCACCGGCCTGCGAGGCGTCGACGAACGCCTGCACCTCGCCGAGGAAGTGTCCACGCATCCACGGCACGGCGGTGAACTGGGTCCGGTGGGTCACCTCGTGCAGGCAGACCCAGAGCCGGAAGTCCCGGGGATCGGCCTGCAACTTCCGCTCGACCTCGACGATGTTGGGCGCGACCAGCAGCAGTTGGCCCGGGTCGGCGGAGAAGACCTCGTACTGGCCGAGCACCCGGCCGGAGAGGTACGCGAGCACCGTACCGGCCTGTACGCCGGTCAGCCGGGACCCGATCGTGTCGGTGATCACCCCCGGCGGTTTGTCCCCGGACAGCCGGTTGATCAGCGGAGTGATCACCTCACGCAGCCCGGCGATGTTGGTGGCGGCCCAGTCCCGGCGGTCCACCACCCGCACCGGCGGATGGGCGACCTGTGGCCGCAGCCCGGTGTACGCCAGCACGTGCCCAGCGGCCTCGTCCGTCAGCCGCCGTAGCTCGGCGACCACCTCGGTGGCCTCGTCGTAGGAGACCCGAGGTCCCGATTTTCCCAACGCCCCGGCGGTGGCGGCGGCCAGATCCCAGTCCACGAACTGCGCCATGCATCCCACCGTACCCGGACCACAACACCCCTGACGTGGTGTAAGGAAGGGCCCCTTCTTATCGCTTTTTGTATAAGAAGGGGCCCTTCCTAACACTCTCGGAGCAGCTCAGCGGCAGCCGCACTGTGCCAGGGCGGTCACGATCCGGTCCAGTTCGGGCTGCGCCTGGTCCTGGCCACCCGGAACCTTGTTGGCGAGCACCGCGAACGCGAGCAGCCGGCCGTCGAGCGTCGTCACCACGCCGGAGATCGCGTGCACCCCGCTCAGGGTGCCGGTCTTGGCCCGTACGACTCCCGCTCCGGCCTTCGTCGGGCGGTCGCCGGAGCGCTCGAACCGGTCGTCGAGCGTGCCCGACCAGGCCGCCACCGGCAGTCCGGGGAACAGGCCCGCGAGTTCCGGTCGGGTCCCCTTGGCGGCCAGCGCGAGCACGTCCGTCAGCAGCCCGGGGGTGACCCGGTTGGAGCGGGACAGGCCGCTTCCGTCGGCGAGCGAACTCTCCGACGCCGGCAGGCCGAGTTCGGCGACCATCTCGTCCATTGCGGCCGCGGCCCCCTCGAACGAGGCCGGCTTGTTCCGGGCCAGCGCGACCTGCCGGGCCAACGCCTCGGCCACCACGTTGTCGCTCTCCCGGAGCATGAACTCGACCAGCCGGATCATCGGCGGCGAGTGGATCTTGCCCAGTTCGGTGCCGGGGGCGATCGTCGCGGGGCTGGCGCTGGCGGCGGCGGCCGGTGAGGCCCCGGAGGACGCCGGCGCCTTGCCCTCCACCACCGCCGACGTCGGCAGGTCCAGCAGCTTGGCGAAGGACCGGCCGGCGGCCTGGCCGGGCTTGTCCGACCGTTCCGGCCCACGGGACTTGTCCGTCGGATCGATCCGGGCGCCGTTGGTCATCAACGCGGTGATGACCGCCCCGAAGCCGCCGACGTGGGCGTCCGCATCCCAGCCGGGACCGACGATCGGGCCGGGGAAGAGGCTGCCGTCGACGATCACCTTCGTCGGGGCGATGCCACCGAGCGCCTTCTTCACCTGGGCGGCGAGCCGGTCGAGCCGCCCCGCGCCCGGGTACCAGGCGGTGGCGTCCACCGCCAGCGTCGGATCGCCGGACCCGATGATCACCACCTCACCCGGATTCGGCCCGGCGACCACCCGGGTGGGGATCCGGTACGCAGGCCCGCGGGCCGCCAGGACGGTCGCGGCGGTGACCAGTTTCGTCGTCGATGCCGGCACCGTCGGAGTGTCCTGGCCGTTCTCGTAGAGCGCCTCACCGGTGACGGCGTCGACCACGGAGATGTTCACCTCGTCGCCCAGCACCGACGAGGTGAGCAACGGGGTGAGCACGGCCCGTACCCCCTCGGGGGTGGGTGCCGGGGCGCTGGTCCCGGCGGCCGTCAGCACGGGCGGGGGCGGCGGCTCGCTCGGATCGGCCTCGGCTGCGGGCGTGGCCGGGCCGCCACCCAACCAGCCGTCCACCGGACCGGGACGGACCACGACCACTCCGGCCAACGCCAGACCCAACACGAGTACGGCCGCGAGCGTGAGGACCAGGCGGCCCCGCCGACGTGGCCGCCCCGCCGGTACGCCTTCCGGCGGTACGCCGTCGGACGGTGGTCCGCCCGCTCGTGGCCCTTCCGGTGGCTGGCCGCCCCGCGAGGGCTCGCCGCCCGGCGCCGCACTGGTCGGCTGGCCCGGCCACTGCGGCGCTCTGGCCTGACCGGAGAAGGCCGGCGGGCCCTGCGCGGGTGTCCCGGGCAGGTTCGGTGGCCCGGACTGCGCCGGTCCGGCCAAGCCCTGCGGCTGATCCGACGCGGCCCGCCCCGGCCACTCGGGCGGCGGCACCGACGACCATCCGGAACGGTCCGGCGCGACCGGCGGCGGCTGACCGACCCGGCCCGAAGCACCCGTCGACGGCACGGACGGCAGCTGACCCGAGCGGCCCGGCGACAGGGGCAGGGTCTGACCGGCCCAGCTCGGAGCGCCGGACGGCGGAGGGGCGGGCTGACTGGAACGCTCCGGCGACACCGGCAGCGTCTGACCGGCCCAATCCGGGGCACCGGACGGCGGAGGGGCCGCCTGACCGGGCCGCTGCGGCGGGCCCGACGGAGTCGCCGAGGGCGGGATGGGCAGCGTCGTGGGCAGCGGCACGACGGCCCGGCCCCGGGCCGGCGGCGAGCCGGCAGCGGGCTGCGGTCCTCCGGCGCCGGGCACCACGACGCGCCCGCGCGGACGGTCCGACGGGCTGTCACCCGTCAGGTCCGAGTGTGAATCTTCACTCCCCACCGGCCCCTCCTCCCCGTCGAATTCTGCCTAGGCGACACTACTTTGGTCCGAACACCGCACGGCGGCCGGCGCGAACCAGGTGAATCGCCAGATCACCCGCGCCGGTATGCGACGTTGTGGTTCCGTTGGCCAGCGCCGGCAAACGAGGGAGCGTGCGAGATGGATTTCGACGTCACGGTTGAGATCCCGAAGGGTCACCGCAACAAGTACGAGGTGGACCACGCGACCGGCCGGATCCGGCTGGACCGCACGCTCTTCACGTCGACCCAGTACCCGGCGGACTACGGTTTCATCGAAGGCACACTGGGCGAGGACGGCGACCCCCTCGACGCTCTGGTACTGGTACCCGAACCCACGTTCCCAGGTTGCCTCATCCGGTGCCGGACGATCGGCATGTTCCGGATGACGGACGAGAAGGGTGGCGACGACAAGGTCCTCTGCGTGCCGTACGAGGACCCGCGTCAGGAGCACCTCCGGGACATCCACCACCTCGGCGAGTTCGATCGCCTGGAGATCCAGCACTTCTTCGAGGTCTACAAGGACCTGGAACCGGGCAAATCGGTCGAAGGCGCTACCTGGGTCGGTCGGACCGAGGCCGAGGCCGAGATCCGGGCCTCCTTCCGGCGCCAGCAGGAAGCCGTCGAACGGGGCGAGTCGGCGCACTGACGCCGGAAACCACCGTCAAAGCCGACAGCCCTTGACCGGCGGAAGTCCGTAGGACTCCATCGGTCAAGGGTTGTCGTGCGGCATCCGCCCCGAACACCGGGGCCGCCGGGATTCAGCCGATCAGGCTGCGCGCCTGGGCGTACAGGCCCAGCACCGCGCACGCCACCGGGACCACCGCCACCACCATCAGGGTGTCGATGATGTCGGCGGTCCGGCCGAGGTATGGCCCCGGCTCGCGCTTCGAGTAGGTCGCGCCGGCACCGATGGTCACCAGCGCGAGCCCCAGCCCGCCGGCCGCGAGCAGGAGCAGGCCGGTCTCCTGGACCCGCAGCAGCAGGGCGATCCCGAGCACCACGAACGAGACGACCCCGGCGACCACCAGCGGAACCCGTTGCCGAACCGTGACGAAGAGCCGGGACCGGAGCAGCAGCGCGGCCGCCGAGACCGCCACCATCAGCCGGCCGGAGAACCCGCCCGAGACCACCAGCAGCAGCGCCGCCGCGACGGCCAGCACCGCGTGCCCGATCAGCATCCCGGTGAGCATCTCCTCGGTCCGGGCGACCGCCGCGAAGACGCGTCCCCGGTCCGGCCGCTCCCGTACGCCGCCCTGGGTGGAACTGGCCGCGCTGAAGCCCTCCGCCGCCTCCGCCCCGGTGGGCAGGGTGATCGGCGGCATCGGCAGTTTGCCGAACCTGATCGCCAGCAGCGGCAGCATTCCGATCGCACAGACCAGCACGGCCATCAGGATCGCGGCGGCCCCTGCGGCCGACAGTACGAACCCGGCGAGCGCGGTCAGCGCGCCGAGCAGCCCGATGGAGACACCGGCGGCGAAGACCCGCAGCCCGGAAGCCACCCCGACCAGGCCCAGCACGGCGATCAGGAGCAGCGCCACCGAGCCGGCCAGTGCCTCGGGTGCGCCGAGCCAGCCGACCGGACCGAGCACTCCGACCCGGTCGCCGGAGGCCACCAGCAGGGCACCGCCGAAGAAGGCGAACGGCATCGCGTACCCGCCCAGTGCGGCGCCCGCCGTCGCGTCCCCGTACGCCCGGGAGGCCACCACGGCACCCACCGCCAGCAGTACGGCGGTGCCGAGCGCGACGAAGGCGCCGAGGGACCAGACCGTGCCACCGGCGACCACCGCGAGCAGCCCGACGGTGAGCAGCCCGCCCGCGGCGCTCAGCGTCCCGATCCGGGTGTTCCGCCCGGACCACGCGCTGCCACGTCGACGGGCGCCGTCGGCGATCGCCTCCACGACGTCGTCGTACT
The DNA here is from genome assembly GCF_042658085.1 of Plantactinospora solaniradicis. NCBI lineage: Bacteria > Bacillati > Actinomycetota > Actinomycetes > Micromonosporales > Micromonosporaceae > Plantactinospora > Plantactinospora solaniradicis. The sequence continues at coordinate 1,009,612 of NZ_JBHSPR010000001.1, forward strand.
CCAGTTCCGGCCACTGCGCCCGGGCCGGCACGAGATGCAGCACGTCGCCGTCACGTACGCCCTGCGGCAGCAGGGCCTTGCCGGCCGCCAACGGTTCACCGTCGGTCCGGCGCAGCAGCCACCCGCCGTGCTTCTCGCCGTCGTCCGCCAGTCCTTCGCCGGCGTGCCGCAGCACCTCTGGTAAAAGTTCGGCCAGCGGCAGGTGTTCGGGCAGCGCGACGTCCACCCGTCGTTGCGGCGCGCTGATCGTGACGCGGGCAAGCCCGGTACTCATCGACAGTCCTCCATCGAGGGGGCAACCCATGGCTGCGCGGACGACCGCACTTTACCTAGGATGGGGCAAGCTCGTCCGACCGAGCACGAGGACATTTGCGACGCGGCCGCGTCGGATGGCCCGCCGGCACCGGATAACTGCTCCATTGCCGCGGCCTTAGGGGAGGTCTCACATGGACACGGGTAACCAGTGCCGGTGCGGTGTCAACCGCGCCGGACGGGCCCGCAGGCTCGACACCGGGCCGCCGCCGGGCGACCGATTCCGGCGGGAACCCGCTGGTCGGCAGGGCGGAGGAGCACGGTGAGCACCGTCGTCATCAAGCGCCCTCCCCGGCGGCCGGCACCGGACATCCCGACCGGCGAACTGACCGTCGAGCCGCCACCCGAGATCCCCCAGGCCACCGGCAGCAAGTGGCAGCAGATGATGATGGTGCTGCCGATGCTCGGCGGCTCGGTCGCGATGGCGATGATGTTCGGCCGTGGCGGCGGCGCCTACTCGTACGTCGTCGGTGCGATGTTCGGCGTCTCCTCGCTGGCCATGGTGGCATCGTCCTGGGGCAGTTCGTCGGGAACACCTAAGAAGTCGGAAATGATGGCCGCCCGCCGCGAGTACCTCCGACACCTGGCCACGCTGCGGCGCCGGGTCCGGGAGACCGCGTCGAAACAGCGGTCGGGTCTCTTCTACCGGCATCCCGACCCGGCCCAGCTCTGGTCCACTGTGGGCAGCTACCGGGTCTGGGAGCGCCGCCCGAGCGACGGCGACTTCGGCGTGGTCCGGGTCGCGGTCGGCCCGCAGACCCTGGCCACCCCGCTCGTGCCGCCGGTGACCCGGCCGCTGGAGGACCTCGAACCGATGACGGCCGGCGCGCTGCGCCGGTTCCTCGACGCGTACTCGGTGGTGCCGGACCTGCCGGTGGCGCTCTCCATCCGCGGCTTCGCCCGGGTCTTCATCCGCAACGCGCCGGGCGGGCGGGACCAGTCCCGCGATCCGGCCGGCGGCGACCCCCAGGCGGTGGCCCGGGCGGTGCTCACCCAGCTCTCGGTCTTCCACGCGCCCGAAGAACTGCTGATCGCGATCTGCGCCGGTCCGGAACGGCGGGCCCGGTGGGAGTGGACCAAGTGGCTCCCGCACGTGCACCACCCGACCAGCACCGACGCGCTCGGCCCGGTACGCATGGTGGCCAGCTCGGCTGTCGAACTGGAAAAGCTCATCGACGACGTGGTCGGCAACCGTTCCCGGTTCAGCCTGTCCGGCCCGGCGACCGACGGTCCGCACGTGGTGATCGTGCTCGACGGCGGTGACCTCAACGGCGCCAGCTACCTGGCCGGCGACAGCGGCATCGACGCGGTGACGATCATCGACCTGGACAGTTCGCCGCCCCGGCTGCTCGACCGCGCCACGCTGGTCCTGGAGCTGACCGGTGGCCGGCTGAACACCTTCACGATGGACGGGCAGGCCGAGGTCGGCACCCCGGACCGGCTCAGCCTCGAAGAGGCCGAGGCGGTCGCCCGCCGGCTGGCGCCGCTCCGGCTCGCCGCCGCGACGAAGGGCTCCACCGACGCCCCGCTGGCCACCGAGATGACCCTCGGCGAACTGCTCGGCGTGGGCGACCCGGAGAACTTCAGTACGGCACAGGGCTGGGCCCCACGCCCCAACCGGGACAAGCTGCGGGTGCCGATCGGCGTGGGCGCCGACGGCGGCGCGATCGACCTGGACCTGAAGGAGTCGGCCCAGGACGGTATGGGCCCGCACGGCCTGCTCATCGGCGCCACCGGTTCCGGAAAGTCCGAGCTGCTGCGTACCCTCGTGCTCGGGCTGGCGGCGACGCACTCCTCTGAGGCGCTCAACTTCGTACTTGTCGACTTCAAGGGTGGCGCGACCTTCGCCTCGCTGGACCGGTTGCCGCACACCGCCGCGGTGATCACCAACCTGGCCGACGAACTGCCCCTGGTCGACCGGATGGTCGACGCGATCAACGGCGAGATGATCCGCCGGCAGGAGTTGCTCCGCAAGGCCGGCAACTACGCCAACCTGAAGGACTACGACAAGGCCCGGTCCGGCGGGGCGGCGCTCGCACCGCTCCCCTCGCTGCTGATCATCTGTGACGAGTTCTCCGAGCTGCTCAGCGCGAAGCCCGACTTCATCGACCTCTTCGTCCAGATCGGCCGGTTGGGCCGGTCGCTCGGCGTACACCTGCTGCTCGCCTCGCAGCGGTTGGAGGAGGGCCGGCTGCGCGGGCTGGACACCCACCTGTCGTACCGGATCGGTCTGCGGACCTTCTCGGCGCTGGAGTCCCGGGCCGTGCTCGGCGTGCCGGACGCGTACGAGCTGCCTCGGGCACCCGGACACGGCTACCTGAAGTTCGGCACCGAACCGCTGATCCGGTTCAAGGCGGCGTACGTCTCCGGCCCGTTCCAGAAGACCAGCGCGAGCGGCCCGGGTGCGCAGGGCTACACCGGTCCCCGGCTGCTGTCGTACTCCACCCACTTCGTGCCGGTCCCGAAGCCGGTGGTGCCGGCCACCCCGAAACCGGGACCGGAGGAGGCCACCGGGGAGAGCCTGCTCGACGTCATGGTGTCCCGACTGGTCGGGCAGGGCCCACCGGCCCACCAGGTGTGGCTGCCCCCGCTGTCCCAGGCAACGGCCCTGGACGAGATCCTCGGCCCGGTCATCACCGACCCGGCCCGTGGGCTCACCTTCGGCAACCCCGAACTGCACGGCGCCCTCCAGGTGCCGGTCGCCCTGATCGACAAGCCCTTCGAGCAACGACGTGACCTGCTGTGGCTGTCCCTGGAGGGTGGCGCCGGGCACGTCGCCATCGCCGGCGGGCCGCAGTCCGGCAAGTCGAGCCTGCTGCGGACCCTGGTCTGCGGCCTGGCCCTGACCCACACACCGGCCGAGGTCCAGGTCTACTGCCTCGACTTCGGTGGCGGATCGCTCGCCGCGCTGCGCGACCTGCCGCACGTCGGCGGGGTCGCCGGACGGTCCGAGGCGGCGGCGGTGCGGCGTACCGTCGGCGAGATCTCCACCCTGCTCAACGAGCGCGAGCAGCGGTTTGCCGAACTGGGCGTGGAGTCGATGCCGGCGTACCGCAAGCGGCGGGCCGCCGCGGGCGGGGTCGGGGTCGGCGCGGACCCGTTCGGTGACGTGTTCCTGGTCGTGGACGGCTGGCCCACCCTGCGGGGCGAGTACGACGACATGGAGCCGCTGATCACCGACATCGCCACCCGTGGCCTGTCGTACGGCGTGCACGTGATCGCCGCGGCGCCACGCTGGATGGACTTCCGGCCGGCGATCCGGGACCTGTTCGGGTCCCGGCTGGAGTTGCGGCTCGGTGACCCCACCGACTCGATCGTCTCGCGCAAGGCGGCGGCGAACGTGCCGGAGAAGTCGCCGGGTCGGGGCATCACCGCCGAGAGCCTGCACTTCCTGACCGTCCTGCCGGAGCTGTCCAGCTTGGGCGGCGGGCAGACTCAGGCACTGGTCAAGGCGGTGGCCGGCAACTGGGGTGGCGCGCCGGCGCCCCGGGTCCGGCTGCTCCCGCCGATCCTGCCGTACGCCGATCTGGACGTGGCCGGCGCGACCGGCCTGCGGCTGCCGATCGGCATCTCGGAGGCGGATCTCCAGCAGGTGGCAATCGACTTCGCCTCGGAGCCGCACTTCCTGCTCTTCGGCGACGCCGAGTGCGGCAAGTCGTCGTTCCTGCGTGCGCTGGCCATCTCGATCACCACCCGGTACACGCCGGAGCAGGCCCGGGTGATCCTGGTCGACTTCCGGCGCAGCCTGTTGGGCGTGGTCCAGTCCGACCACCTCATCGGGTACGGCACCGCCGCCGCCGCGACCAGCGAGCTGATCGAGTCGGTGGCCGGTTACATGCAGCGCCGGCTGCCCGGCCCGGACGTGACCCCGCAGCAGTTGCGGGACCGGTCCTGGTGGACCGGACCGGAGCTGTTCGTGCTGGTCGACGACTACGACCTGGTCGCCACCGGCCCGAACAACCCCCTGACGCCGCTGGTCGAGTACCTCCCGCAGGCCCGGGACGTCGGTCTGCACCTGGTGCTCACCCGGCGCTCGGGCGGTGCCTCGCGGTCGCTCTACGAGCCGATCATCCAGCGGCTCCGGGAACTCTCCTCGCCCGGTCTGGTGATGTCCGGAAGCAAGGACGAGGGTGCGCTGATCGGTTCGGTACGCCCCGGACCGATGCCGCCCGGCCGGGGCCGGCTGGTGACCCGGAAGGAAGGCATCCGGCTCGTGCAGCTCGGCTACCTGCCGCCCACCTGACGGCCCGGTTCGACCGGTGACCGCCCAAGGTCACCGGTCGGACGTGGGGGCGAGGTCAGCGGTCGGCGGGCGGTCCGTGAGCACATGGTTGGCGTTCCGACGAGGTCGTCGCGAAGTTTCGCCCCGCGACGGGGGTGAAACGGGGTAACCTCCGTGCATCATGTGTCTCCCGGGGTGAAATGGCCATGCTGTGACCAGGCTGCCGCATCAACAGGACCGCGCTGTCGCCCGGGTCGCCGGGACGGCGTTGCTCGCCACGGCCGGGCTCGCCAGCTCGCTGGTCGCCCCGGCGCCGGCAACCGCCGCCGTACCGGCGCGTCCGGTCAGTCTGCCCGTCGTCGCCGACGCGATCCGCGACAAGCAGTGGCAATTGGACATGTTCAACGCGAAGGCCGCCTGGCGGGTGTCGACCGGCAAGGGCGTGACGGTCGCGGTCATCGACTCCGGAGTCGACGCCTCACACGCCGACCTCGCCGGGCAGGTGTTGCCCGGAATCGACCTGGTCGACGGCACCGGCAACGGGCAGACCGACCCGGTCGGGCACGGCACCACGGTTGCCGGGCTGATCGCCGGGCGCAACGACGACACCCGGGGCGTCGCCGGCCTGGCTCCCAAAGCCAAGATCCTGCCGGTCCGGGTGCTCGACGAGGAGAACCGCTACGACGACGCCCTGATCGTCGCGAAGGGCGTGCGTTGGGCGGTCGACAACGGCGCCCAGGTGGTGAACCTGTCCCTGGGCGGCAGTGGGGACAGTCCCGCGCTGGCCGCCGCCCTCGACTACGCCTTCGCCCGGGACGTGGTCGTCGTCGCCTGTACCGGCAATCTGGGATCGTCGGCCGGCAAGCGTGTCTGGTATCCGGCCCGGGAGCCGGGCGTGGTCGCCGTGGCCGGTCTGGAACGGGAGAGCGACGCGCTCTGGTCGGGATCGATAACCGGCCCGGAGACGGTGCTCTCCGCGCCGGCAACGGGGCTTTCCGGTGCCCGTCCGGGCGGTTTCTGGCAGGTCCAGGGCACCAGCTTCGCCGCGCCGCTGGTGGCCGCCTCGGCGGCGCTGGTTCGGTCGCACTGGCCGAAGATGTCCGCCGGTGACGTGGTCAACCGGTTGATCAATACTGCCCGGGACGTCGGTCCGTCCGGTCGGGACGACCGGTTCGGCTTCGGCGTCGTCGATCCCGTCGCCGCACTGAACGGCGAGGTTTCCACCGTGCAGCGGAACCCGCTGGACGACGGAGAGGCGGCGCCCGCCGTCTCCGGGTTCGGATCGGCGCCCGGCCAGGAGCAGTCGCCGGAGCGGGCGGAGGACGGCTCCGGCACGGTGGGAACGGCGGCTTCCGGCCGCTCGGCGAACTGGTCGGCCGAGCCGGCGGGCAGTCCGATCCCCGGCTCCCGGAACGGTCTGTTCAGCAGCGGTCTGCTGTTCGTCGTGGTCGTCGCCGGGGGCGTCCTGCTGGTCCGCCGGCTGGGCCGCAAGGGCTCCTGACGGGGCCGATCCCTGTTCAGGTGCAGGATCCGGTACCGGTGACCCGGGTCCGCTCGACTCCGGCGGCCGCGGTCGACCGCGCCTCGTCGGCCGTCACCGCGAACCCGGTGTTCGGGTCGTCGGCCGCCGCCGCGAAGATCACGCCGAGCGCCTGGCCACCGGTGGTCACCAGTGGTCCGCCCGAGTTCCCGCTCCGGACCAGTCCCCGGATCGTGTAGATCTCCCGGTTGACCCGTCCCGACTCGTAGATGTCCGGACCGCTGATCTCGCCGACGTCCCGGATCCGGGCCGGCTGCGCGTTGTACGGGCCGTCCAGCGGAAAGCCGAGCACGATGGCGTCGTCCTCCACCTCCGCCTCCCTGGCCGCGAACGGCATGATCGGTGCGGACAGGTTCTGCACGAAGAGCACGGCCAGATCGCGGTCCGGGTCGTAGACGACCACCCGGGCGTTGTGCCGCTCGCCCGCCAGTTCGACGGAGACGCTCCGGGTCCCGGCGACCACGTGGGCGTTGGTCATCACCCGGTTCTCGGCGTACACGAAGCCGGACCCCTCGATCCGGCGGGAACAACTGGGCGCGTTGCCGAGCACCTTGACCACCGAGCGCCGGCCGTTCACCACGGCCTGGGAACCGGCGAGCGCCGGATCCGGCGAGGCCACCTCCCGGGATCGGGTCGGGGTCAGCCCGCCGAAGACGTCCGGGAAGCCGTTGGTGTCGACCGTGTCACGCAAGGCCCGGGAGAGCGCCTGGGCCTCCGGCGGCAGCACCCGGTCCACCACGGTCAGCAGCGCACTGTTGCGGACGGCGCTGGCGAGCCACGGCAGCGAGGACGATGCCAACGGTACGGCCACCAGCCACGCGACGAGCAGTACGGCGAGCAGCGAGACGACGGCGCCGCCGACGTCGTCCGCCCGCCGCCCCGCCTGGCTGGTGATCGCGTGCCGCAGATGCGAGCCGAGCCAGCCGGCGAGCGCCTGGCCGAGCACCGCCAGGCCGAAGATCGCGATCAGCGCGACCACGACCCGGGTCGAGTTGTTCGAGAACTGCTCCGCGAGCAGCGGGCCGACCTGCAACCCGATCAGCGCGCCACCGAAGAACCCGGTGAAGGAGAGCAGTCCGATGACGAAGCCCTGCCGGTAGCCGCTGATCGCGAACAGCAACATGAGCAGGATGAGGACGACATCCACCACCGACACCCGTCCAGGGTACGGGGACGACCTGAGAATGACGCCGCCACGACGGAGACAGCCGAATCACTTTCCGACCCGGTCGACCCGGCGGACGGTGGGTCGTTCTGTTACTCCGCCTCGTCGGCGCTCGCGTCGGGTGCCGGCGGAGGGCTGGTCGGCGGCAGTTCCAGTACCCGGTCCTGTGGCCAGGGCCGGGCCCAGCCGGCCATGTCGAGCAGCGCCGCCAGCACCCCGGCCGTGAAGCCCCAGACCAGCATGCCGCGGGCCTGGAAGGCCGGGCCGATCCACCCGCTGGGATGGCGTACCCGGACCCGGTTGGCCGGGTCGACCAGTTCGGTGATCGGCAGCCGGGCCACGTGCGCCACCTCGGCCGGCTCGCGGGGGTGCACCGGATGGGGCCGGTGCCACCAGGCCAGGACCGGGGTGACGACGAAGTCGCTGACCGGAATCCACAGCCGGGGTAGCTGGGCCAGCACGGTGACGCTGTCCCGGTCGAGGCCGACCTCCTCGTGTGCCTCCCGCAGCGCGGTCGCGGCGGCGTCGGAGTCCTCCGGGTCGCAGGCGCCACCGGGGAAGGCCGGTTGGCCGGCGTGGGTACGCAGGGTCGCCGCGCGTTGCAGGATCAGTACGTCCGGCCCGTGTGCCGGCTGTTCACCGAGCAGCACCAGTACGGCGCTGGCCCGCCCACCGTTGACCGGGGTACGCAGCCGGGTGAAGTCCTCGGTACGGGCCGACCGGACCCGGGTGAGTAGCGGCTCGCACCACGTCGGGAGTTCACGGTCGGTCACGACGACACCGCCACCCCCAGATGCTGTCGTACGAGGTCGGCCAGCTCCGCGTCGTCCAGCGCGCCCGTCTCGTCCCGGTGCCGGATCCGCCCCTCCCCGTCGACGAACAGCGTGATCGGCATTACCGCGCGCCCGAGTGCCAGCCGCAGCCGGTTGTCCGGATCGTAGAGGGTGGGAAACCGCAGCCCGAAGTCCTCCCCGATCGACTGCGCGGCGGACCGCCCGGTCTGGGTGCTCACTCCCACCACCCGCAGCTTGCCGGCGGTCCGCTCGGAGAGGCGTTGGAAGGCGGGGAGTTCCTTGCGGCACGGCCCGCACCAGGAGGCCCAGAGGTTGATCACGGCGGGCCCGCGCAGCGCGCCGACGGACACCTGCGTACCTCCGGTGAAGCAGGGCAGGTCCAGGGCCGGCAGCGGTTCGCCCGAGCCGGCTGCCGCCTTCGTATTGGCGGACGGGGACGGGGCCAACGGTGTGGTCAGGGTGCCGCAGTCCGCGAACGCCGTGGTGGTCGCGGCGGTCTGGCCGGTCGGCGCCGGGCGAGCCTCGGAGTCCGCGTCCGACCCGGTGCAGGCGGTGGCGAGCAGCAGCAGCGGCACGAGCGACCCGCCGAGCAGCAGTCGTTTCACGGTGCGTCCGAGACGACGGCGGTCGCCGGCACCAGATCGGGGTCGACCCCGGCCTGTACCGCCAGTTCGCGGGCCCGGGGGCCCTTGAGGAGTTTGGCGGCGGCCGCGGCCTCGGTCGGCCCGGTGCCGTACGACGGACAGACCTTGGCCAGCGTGCAGGCCCCGCAGGCGGGCTTGCGGGCGTGGCAGACCCGTCGGCCGTGGAAGATCACCCGGTGCGACAGCATCGTCCAGTCGCGCCGCTCGAACAGCGCCCCGACGGCGTGTTCGATCTTGACGGGGTCGGTCTCGGTGGTCAGCTCCCACCGGTGCATCAGGCGCTGGAAGTGGGTGTCGACGGTTATCCCGGGCACCCCGAAGGCGTTGCCGAGGATGACGTTGGCGGTCTTCCGGCCGATCCCGGGCAGTGTCACCAGGTCGACCAGCCGGCCCGGCACCTGGCCGTCGTACCGTTCGACGAGCTGCTGCCCGAGGTTGATCAGCGAGTTCGTCTTGTTCCGGAAGAACCCGGTCGGCCGGATCATCTCCTCCAGCTCGGCCCGGTCCGCCCCGGCGTAGTCGGCCGCCGTCGGATAGCGGAGGAACAGCTTGGGCGTCACCTCGTTGACCCGCTGGTCGGTGCACTGGGCGGAGAGGATGGTCGCCACGGCCAGTTGCAGCGGCCCGGAGTGGTTGAGCTCGCAGTGGGCGTCGGGGTGGGCCTCGGTCAGCAGCCGCCCGATCCGCCGGGCCCGCCGCTTTCGGCCAAGATCGGTTTCTACCGTACGGCGAGACGGCCGCGCGGCCCGGATCGCCTTGGTCGCCGCGCCGGGCGCCGTCACGACCCCGGTGTCGACGGAATCGTCTGTCGCACTCACGTCGGCCAGCCTACGTCGCGGCGACGACGGCGAGGTCCGGGAGCCGGACGAGGCCGAAGCACGGGACGCGTGCGGCCGGGTGGTCAGCTCGCGGCGGCCGAGGGCGAGATCTTGCCGTCGGCGGCGAGCTTCGCGCCGGTCTTCGGAAAGTCGGACTTGCCCAGGTCGCGTACCAGGCCCAGCGCGCGCTTCTGGCCGTCCATGGTCGGCTTGCCCGCATCGTTCATGTACGTCGAGATGAGCTGCCCGCCGGCCCAGCTGCCGTCGGAGGCGAGCGAGACCTTGAGGACCGCGCCCCAGCCGAGCCGACCGTCGTTGCTGAGCGTGCCGCCACCACCGGCGAAGTTCCCGAGGCTGTACGCGATCAGCCGGCCCTTGTAGAACTCCATCGCCCGCATCACGTGCGGCCCGTGGCCGACGATCAGATCGGCGCCCGCGTCGATCATCGAGCGCGAGAACTTGATCGGATCGCCCCGGTTCTCCCCGAGGAACAACTCGGTGCCCGGCCGGACCCGGGTCTTCTCGGAGCCCTCGCCGCCCATGTGCACCTGTACGACGACCAGGTCGGCCATTGTCGCGGCCTTCTGGATCACCTTCTTCGCCGAGGCGATGTCGGTCAGGCTGTTGGACCAGGGGTACGACGAGAAGCCCGCGACCGCCACCTTGACGCCCTCGACCTCGGCCACGGTGATCTGGTTCGGCGCGCCGGTGTGCTGGAGGTCGTACTTCTCCAGTGCGAGCTGGGTGTTCCGGTAGCCCGCCTTGCCGAAGTCGTACCCGTGGTTGTTCGCCTGGTTCAGCAGCTCGAAACCGGCTTCCTTCAGGTGCGCCGCGTAGGACGGCGGGGCCCGGAACTGGAAGCAGCGGGTCGAGTTGGCACCGCACTTCGAGGTGCCGGTGTCGTCGGTCAGCGGCTCCTCAAGGTTGCCCATCACCAGGTCGGCGGCGAGCGCCTTCTTGACCGAGTTGAAGAAGCCCTTACCGCCGCCCGAGGGCAGCCGGCCCGGGGCGTTGCCCATCACGATGTCCCCGGTGGCCGACATGGAGATGACCTTCGGCGCCGGCTTGCCGGTCGGCGACGGGTCGGCCGACGCGCTTCCGCTGGCGGCACCCGGCGTCTCCGGCGCGGCGGAGTCGTCGCCCATGACGTTGAACACCGCCACTCCGGCCACACCGGTACCCAGGAGCACCGTCAGGACCGCGGTGACGATGAGGAGGGTCCGGCCGGTGCGGCGTGGCGCCCGGCGGGACTTCGGCGGAGGTCGATTGGTGTCGTACATCGCCCGGTGACAGTACCGGGAGTGGGCAAGACGGGCGACCGCCGACAGGCCGGAATCTGCACCCCGATTTGCCAGCCGCCGTCAGCGGCTCAGCCGTCTGGCTCGGTCACCGGTCCGACCAGGGGACGCCGGGGATGGTGCCGCCGACCCGTACCGCCTGACATGCGGCTCGGGCCAGTGGGCCGCCCCAGCGGGAGCGCGGACCGCCGTACGGGGCGGCCGGGCCGTCGGGCGGGCAGAGCAGGGTCACCGCGTCGGTGGCGGTGCCGGTGGCCGGCAGACCCAGTTCCCGGAGCGCCTGGGCCTTCGCCTCGGCGACCGTGGCGACGGCGTTGACCAGTGCCGCGTCGCTCAACCGGACCGGCAGCAGCGCGACGATGTTGACGGTGCCGACCGGCCGCGCCGGCTCCATCTCCCCGGTGTCCGGCTGTATCTCCCTGGTGTCCGGCTGTGCGGCGTCCCGCTGCTCCGGCGCCGGAGCATGCTCCCGGTCGGGGGCGGCGGCCCAGATCGGGGCACCGAGGCCCACGGTGGCCCAGAGCCGGACACCGGTGTCGGTAGCGGTCACCACCTGGCCGACGTCGACGCCGGTGAGCAGGCCGATCCCGGGTCCGCGCAGGGCCAGCCGGTCGGCCAGCTCACCGAGGTGGACGTCGGGGTCGTCCCGGCGGTACGACATCGGCACGGTCGCGTTGACCACCCAGTGCCGTACGCCGATCCCGCCGCCGAGCGGAGCGGAGCTGATCGCCAGTACCGGGGCGGCGAGGCGCCAGACCAGTACCGGAATGTCCCGCCCGTCCTCGGTACGGAACGTCAACTGCGGCTCGGACGACACCGGTCGACCCTACGACCCGCCCGGCTGCCGATCGATTCCCCACCGGCCACCTGCCGTTTCCCGCCCGATCGCGGTTCCGCAGGCTGTCCGGGCCAGTATGATCCGGGCCGAGCCGGACTCGCCCGGCTGGTGACATGGCGGGTCGAACCGGGCGTACCCCCGCTCATCTGCTCTTACGCGCGTTCGACTCCGGATCAAGATTCCAGGGGCCACCTCCGATTACTCTTCACATGCGCCTAGACTTGGCGGCGCGCGGGGGATCACCGGCCACGAACCCTGGCCGGCGGGACGGCCCGCGTAGGCGGAGGTGCGCAATGGACGAGGTACTTGCCCGCAGCGGGATCTTCCAGGGCGTCGACCCGGAGGCTGCCGAGGCGCTCGCAAAGGACATGGAGACGATCGAGGTCCGTAAGGGCGAAATCGTCTTCAACGAGGGCGAGCCGGGCGACAGCCTTTATATCGTACTGAGCGGCAAGATCAAGGTTGGTCGGCGGGCCGCCGATGGGCGGCAGAACCTGATCGCCGTGATGGGCCCCTCGGACATGGTCGGCGAACTGTCGCTGTTCGACCCCGGTCCCCGTACGGCGACCGCCACCGCTGTGATCGACACCCGGCTCGCCCGGCTGCGCAAGCAGGCGCTGCGGCCGTGGCTGAACAACCGGCCGGAGATCGCCGAGCAGTTGCTGCGGGTACTCGCCCGCAGGCTGCGCCGGACGAACGACAACCTGGCCGACCTGATCTTCACCGACGTGCCCGGCCGGGTGGCGAAGAACCTGCTCCAGATGGCGGGCCGGTTCGGCACCCGGGACGGCGGCGTACTCCGGGTCACCCACGACCTGACCCAGGAGGAGATCGCCCAGCTCGTCGGCGCCTCCCGGGAGACCGTCAACAAGGCGCTGGCCGACTTCGCCTCGCGCGGCTGGCTGCGTCTGGACGGCAAGAGCATCATCATCCTCGACCCGGAGCGCCTGGCCCGGCGCGCCCGCGTTTGACCGAGCGCGTCCGACCGACCGTACCGACCTCCGAGGCTGCCGGCCGTGAAGCCGGCAGCCTCGTTCGTCGTCGGCTGACCCGAGCCGGTCAACGGCAGGTGGTTGGATGTGGTCGTGGATCAACCCGTTCTCGAGCGCGACGCCGATGACATCCGCGCGTACCTACGGGGCCGGGTCAACAGCGCGATCCGTCGCCTCGGCGTGTTCGGCGGCGAGGTCAGCCTGGTCCTGCTCGGCGAGGCGCTCGCGTACGCCTGTGGCCAGGAACAGCAGTGGGAGCGGCAACGAGCGGAGTTGAAGGACCGGGACGCGTTCTACCCGACGGGTGTGACGGGCGCGGCCCAGGACGTCCTCCGCCGCGACGACCGACCCGACGATGCCGTCGCCTCGGTCTACGCCGAACTCGCCCACCGCAACGGCTGGCTGAACCTTGATCGCACGCTGACCGTGGCCAAGTACGACCGGTTGAGTGAACAGATCGCGGCGATGTGCAAACGCGACTGGACCCTGACCGAGCTGACTCTGCGGCTGGGGGCACCGTCCGTGCTCTGCGGGGGCGGCAACCCGAGGTACCCTAGCTCCCTCGTCTACCTCGCCGAGGACCCCGAGCGACCCGCCGTCTGCCTGCACTTCTGGAACGGTGCCGACGAGCGCACCGGACAGTGGCCGAAATTCTCCGAGCCGATTCTGTTCGCCGTCCGCCACGGTCCGGGGCGCTTCCGGGAGTCCTTCACCTTCACCCCGGCCGGCAGCGCACACGTCCAGCGTTAGCAGCCGTTGTACGGCGGTCCTTCACGGGCCTCGGCGTCCGCCGCCGCGTCGGCGGTCCGGGCGGCGATGATCAGCGCGTGCCGGACCCTCGACTCGTTCCCGTCCGGGTCCGCCGACTCCCCGTTCGGCTACTCCACCGGGGCTGCGCCCGGAGCGTAGCCGCCGCGCTGACCGGCGTACGCCGTCGCTGGTCCGATCGCGTCGAGTACGGGACGGGGCCGCCGAGCCCATCGCAATCACCGATCGAGGGGAAGGCAGCACCGCACCGGCGGAGTGGACGCGACGCGCGGCCGTACCGTTGCCGACAGAGGTCGTGTCGTCGTGTCCAGTCACAGACGGTAGAAGTGACGTGACGGAAAATGATTGCGTCCTGCAATCAGCCGAGTTGGTGGTCCAGCCCGACGATTGCGGCGGCCCGGCGCATTGGCTTGCTGAGCGCGTTCTTCCTCGTCCTGCGTATGACCACCGCTATGGCATTCCGTACGGTCGGGCGCAGCCGGATGAACTGCGGCGCTATCGCCTCGGCGCGGAGGAACGCCGCAATCGCTTCCTCATCCCGCCGCTGACTGACCAGAGCCTGTCCGAGGTCCAGGTAGAAGGGCGCCTGACGGACCGCCAACGGAATCCGCTCGGGTACCACCGATGCCGCCCGTTCGATGGCCAGGCCCGGTTCGCCGAGTTCCAGTTGCACGGCCAACCGCCAGATCTCGACGTTGGTCGGCCCGAACGCGAATCGGGCGAGCCCCAGATTCTCCGGTTCACCCAGTGAATCGGCGGCGTCCCGTGCCTCCCGCAGATGGTCCCGAGCGTCGTCCGGACGCCGGTCCACAGCCGACCGCAGCGCGGCGTACAGGTGCAGCATGCCGTACGCCTGGCGCATGTTCGGATCACCGATGCTCGGCTGGAGGTCGTCAGCCATCCGCTGCGCGCGGGTGGTGGGCACGGTGGGCAACTCGGGAGGCAGGCTCAAGATCCGAATGAACTCCGCCGCGCCGATCCAGGCCGGATCCTCCACCTCTTCCGCCGCGAGGACCGCCAGCCGAGCGGCATCCCGAGCAAGATCGGGATATCCGAGGTGCTTGAGCGTGAACACGGCCACATGGCAGACCTGGATCAGGTCGGGGCCGGTCAGCCCCGCAAGCAGACCCGACAGGATGGGGGCGGCGGCGGCGAAGTCGTAGGCGCCGCCGGCCCGCATCAACTCCTCGACGCTGCCGACCGGCGACCGGCCCTCCCCCACCTCCCGCATGATCAGCGTTTCCCGGATCGCGGGCACGCTCGCCGATGAACAGTTCTTCGCCAATCGTGGCCGGCATCTGCTACTCCCGAGGAGGCTGGCCGGAGACCGCTGCCGCAGCCCGCCACCCTGGACGGTACTCCGGCGCCATGGGCGGCGCCGACCCGCGACTGGGAACGGCTAGACCGGCGGGGACGACCGCAGCGGACTCCGGCTATGGACCCGACCTGGGTTCCAGCAGCGGGCGGAGTCCGACGTTGTCCCGGAACCGGCCGGTCCAGTTCGAGATCAGGTCGAATCTCGACGTCGTGCTGTCCTTGAACGAGGTCGTCCAGGACCCACCGGCGAGGCTCAAGTCCCCGTAGGCCAGATCGCCGAGGACGACCTCGTAGACATTGCCGATCAGGTCCCGGACCGGCGCGCGGTCGCCGGGAAACACGCCCACCTCCAGTGGGTGGGCCGCGATCGCCCCGCCCGCGACGTACCGGAGGTGGGCGTGCCGGCCCCGCTCCGGGTCGGCGTCGCCCCACGGCCAACGCCCGGTGGTCGTCGCCGAGAGTCCCAGCCACTCGTCGGCGGTGGGGAGTCGCCACCGGCCGTGCTCACCGAACTGCTCGTTGAGCAGACGTACGATCTCGTCGATTTCGTGCCGCGACTTCAGGGTGTACGGGCGGATCGGGTGGGACTCGCACAGTGACTCATCCCGGCGGAGCATCCCGACCTGGTAGCGGGTCAGCGGGTACTTCGTGGCGGCCAGCGGAGCGCCGACCGACACCGTCATGGGCGGCATCGCCATCCCCGGATGGGCCCGTACCGAGGCGGCGAACCAGGCCAGGGATCTCAGGGTTACGTAACCGGCGTCGGCCGGGTTGTCGAGCGTTTCGAGCACGCCGTTCCGGGTTGCCTCCCGGGCCCGCTCGTCGGCGGCGGCGTACATCGCGGTGAGGATGTCCGCCGGCTTCTGCTGGCGCAGCGCCCGGGGGAGCAGCTGGCCGAGGAACACGTCGGGATAGCGGGTGAGCGTGCCCAGCAGCGTGCCGACCTTCGCCTCCTCCTTCGCCGCCGCCCACTGGAGCAGTGAGTTGAAGTACTGCCCGCGCTGGCCGTACCGCCGACGCGGCTCGTCGCTGAGGAACGACGCGTACGGCTGCACCTCCACCGCGTTCGCGATCGCCGTCACCACCTCGAACTCGGCCTCGTCGTCGAGGTCGGCCGGGACGGCGGCACTGGTCGCCCCGACGATCACCGTACGGTTGCTGGTGCCGATCTCGACTCTCCGCTCGACGGTCAGCGGCGAACATCGGAAGATCTCGTCGATCACCTCGGGCACCTGCGCGAAGTCGAGTACGGCGATCGGCATGATCCCGCTGCGGCGCAGCGCCGGCGAATTCGCGCGGATGGCGGCTATCGACATGATGGCGTACCCGCCCCGCCGGTAGGTCAGCTCGACCGACCGCAGCGACTCGTTGACGTCGTCGTCCGCGAAGCCGAAACCGATGAACAGGGGCCGCAGTTCGAGGACGCCCCAGAGTTTGCTCAGCCGGCCGTCCGCCAGGTAACCCTCGTCGTACGCCCGCTGCTCCAGGACCCAGGAGTCGGGGTCGTGCAACGTGCCGTGCACCTTTACCAGCACCGGTCCGGTACGCGCGGCTCCCCGCAGCAGGCGTTCGGCGTCCGGCTGGCTGCCGACGATGACGTTCTCCGGTCGAAGTGCCCGGCCGGCCAGCTCGAAGGATCGTTCGAGCGCGTAGTCCAGATTGGTGGTGAAGACGTGCCGGACGTTCGCCCCGACGATCGCCTGGTGCGCGAGACTCGTCTGCTGGTCGGAGGTGGAGAGCCACTGCTGCACGAGCGTTTCGTACGCCGAGACGCCTAGGCTCTGACGGAACCTGCCGAAGAGTTCGCCGGGCCGGTCGCCCGGTCGCTGCTCGACTCCGGAGGCCGCGCAGAGCCGGCCGACCAGGCCGCTCCAGGTCGGGGCGCCGAGCGGCACCGACAGGCCGGCCCCGACCACCGGTGCCAGGCGCCCGACGTCCCGCCGCGCCGCCTCGAGCGGAATTCGGAGGTACTGCTCGCGCTCGTCGTCCGTCAGTTCAGGCACCGCGGGCTCCTCGCCAACTCGGATCGCCGTCACTGTAGAACGCCGCCGTAACCGTTACCAGCGGTCGTGGGAGCCGACGACCGATCCCTGCGCCGAGACCGGCGTCCGGGCAAACTGCCCGTCAAGCGGACGACTGGATGAGACCCAGCAGCCGCTGGTACGTCTGCTCCACCTCCCCCTCCACGGAGGGCAGCACTCTCGTCATCGGCCGGGCGGCGACGACCCGCATCAACCGGTCGTACATCGCCGCCAGCTCGTCCAGTCCGCCGGGACGGTCCAGCAGCTCACCCGCCTCCACGTGAGCCGGTTCGGCCGCCGTACGGGTCCGCTTCTCGAATCGCCGAAGCGCGTTCTCCCTGCCGTCGAGCAACACCACCTCGTGGAACTCCGCACCAACATCCCGGGCAACCCGCTCGATCTCCTCGACGAACTTCAGATCGGCCACGAGCTGCGGAATCACCACGTCGTAGCTGGCCGCGACATGGGTCCGCGCGGCGGCGAGCGCGATCGCCCGGGCGAGCAGGCCCGCCGCGTACGCGTCCTCGCGCCACCGGCCGAGCAACCTCCGGACACAGTCGATATCGAGGTTGAGCGCGAGCGGGTGCTCGTCGACGTACCGCTGGGCGAGCGTCGACTTGCCGCAGGCCGGCGGCCCGTTGAGCAGGATCAGTCGCGGCACGCGGCAAGCTTATGAGCCATCGCCGGGCAGGACGCCGGCGACGTTCTGCGGACAGCCCCCGCCTTCACGGAACCCGCCCGTCCGACCCGGCCCCGGACCTGCCCCGGCTCACCGCCTCCGCCGACCTGACGACGTGACGGCGCGGCGCGAGGAGATCCTCACACGAGTATTCGGAGATGTCGCTCAACCTTCCCGCCCGACCCGTCGTCCTTGGTGGCGACGGAAGGAGAGCCCGTGCGCTGGAGAAAGAGCTTCGAGGGGTTGGACACCCTCGTGGCCGAACGGGGCAACGCCCTGCTCGCCACGGCTGTGTTGCTGACCGGCACCCGTCCGGCCGCCGAGGACCTGCTACAGGCGGGGTTGGAGCGGCTGATGCGGCGCTGGAACCGGGTGCACGGCGACAAGGAGGCGTACCTGCGCCGCGCGATGTACCACCTCGCGGTCGACCAGTGGCGGAGCCGCAAGCGACGGCCGGAGGTCCTGGCCAACGTGGAGCCGCCGAGCACGGCTGACGGTACGGACGTGCTGAACCTTCGACAGGCACTCATCCAGGCGCTGGCCACGCTACCGCCCCGGCAGCGGGCGGTGCTGGTACTGCGCTACTGGGAGCAGGTCAGCGAAGCGGAAGCCGCCGAGATGCTCGGATGCTCGATCGGCACCGTCAAGTCCACGGCCTCGCGGGGGTTGTCCCGCCTTCGCGAGGTCATGACTACCTGGGCGGTTGAAGACGCCCCGGCTCGGAATGGAGCAGGAAGATGACCATTGACATCGAAGAGCAGTTGATCGCGGGTATGCACCGGGAGACCGCCGGCGTCACGCTGACCTCGGACGTCGTCGGCGCGGCGAGGCGGCGGCACCAGCGTCGGACGGTTCTGCTGCGGGCGACGTACACCATGGGTGTGCTGGGCCTGGCCGGGGTGACCGCAGCGGTGCTGACGGTCGGCGGGAACGGGCAGGCCGGGCCGACGGCGGGCCCGCCACCGGTCACCAACGCCGCAGCGCCGCAATTGAAGCTGGTCGCGGCGGTCGCGGCCAGTGAGAACGTCAGCTACCGGATGCGGCTGACCACCGGCAACCAGTCCGGGCAGGGCGGACTGACCTACGAGGGGGCGTTCGACCCGAAGGCCAGGACCGGGTACGTCCGTGTGCCGCAGGACGACTCGGTGATGACCGAGCTGCTGATCAACGGCACCAGGTACATCGGCGGGGAACCGCCGCTGGGCGAACTGCCGCCCGACAAGGGACCCGGTGAGAAGTACGGCCGCTATGGCCAGTACCCGGGCAAGCACGACCGGCTGTCCCTCTACGGCGACGGGGACACCGTCCTGGATGCCGCGGCACCCGACCCGGCGGCGCTGTTCAAGGCGCTGAGGAGCGCGAACGCGACCATCAGCGAGAACCCTGACGGCAGCCTGCACTTCGAGTACGCCACGCAGTCCAAGGACGGCTCGAACACCACGTCCGGAGACGTCACCCGGGATGCCCAGGGCCGGGTCGGGAAGGTGGCCCTCAGCGGTACGTGGCAGTCGACGGCGAAGGGCCGACTCGACACCGGCACGTACACCGCGACCCTGGAGCTGTTCGACTACGGCGTCGAGGTGAAGGTGGAGCGCCCGACCGACGTCGTCATGGCCAGGTAGGTAGTTCGCTCCTGGACGACCACTGTCGTGGTCCCACGCATTCCATTGCCGAGCTGCCCGCGACCGGACGGTCACGGGCAGCTCGGTCTTCTCCCTACTCGAAGAAACAAGCAGGCTTGACTGTTTGTTTAGGGGCCGGCAGGCTGGGCTGGTGTCCGGCGCACCGACCCGTACGCCTCAGCAGGAGCGCAGCCGCGCCACCCAGACCCGGGTGCTGGAGGCCACTGTGGAGTGTCTGTTGGCGCTGGGCTGGTCCGGCACCACGACCATCGTGATCGCCCGCCGCGCGGGCGTGTCCCGGGGTGCCCAACTGCACCACTACCCGACCAAGAGCGCGCTGGTGATGGCGGCCGTCGAGCACCTGGCCGAACGCCGGGCCGCCGAGATCCGCGCCGAGGCGGCCACCCTGCCCGCCGGCCCCGAACGCCTCGACCGGGTGATCGACATGCTGGCCACGGCGTTCACCGGGCCGCTCTTCGTCGCCGCCCTGGAGCTGTGGGTCGCCGGGCGGACCGATCCGGAGCTACGGAACGCGCTGGTGCCGCTGGAGGCCCGGGTCGGCCGCGAGATGCACCGGCTCACCGTCGACCTGCTCGGCGCCGACGAACGGCAACCCGGGGTACGCGAAACCATCCAGGCCACCCTCGACCTGTTACGCGGACTCGGGGTGGCGAACCTGCTCTCCGACGACTCCGCCCGGCGTACCGTCCTGCTCGAGAACTGGAAACGGCACCTCGCCACGACCCTGGCTTCGACGCCGGCACCGTCCCGCGCCACACCGGAGCCCAGCGCCACACCGGAGCCCAGCGCCACCCCAGTGCCCAGCGCCACACCGGTGCCGACCACCGCCCCACGGACCGCCGCCGACTGAACCGACGTCCACCGCCGCATCGCCGTCGCACAAGGAGCTTCGCATGGTCGACCTCGACAGCCTGCTGACGGATCTCGCCGCCGAGTCGGACGAGCTGGACGCCCTGGTCGCCGGGCTGCCGCAGGCGGACTGGGCCCGGCCCACCCCGGCTCCGGGCTGGACCATCGCGCACCAGATCGCCCACCTGGCCTGGACCGACCATGTCGCACTGCTGGCCGCCACCGACATCGACGGCTTCGCCGAGTCCATCCAGCACGCCGCCACCGACCCGTACGGTTTCATCGACCGGGGCGCGGCGGAGTTCCTCGCGCCCGTACCGGAACTACTGGCCCGGTGGCGGTCCGGCCGGACCGCCCTGGCCCGCGCGCTTCCCGGCATCCCGGCCGGGGTCAAGCTGCCCTGGTACGGCACCCGGATGTCCGCCACCTCGATGGCCACCGCCCGGATCATGGAAACCTGGGCACACGGCGAGGACGTCGCCGACGCGCTCGGCCACACCCGTACGCCGACCGCCCGGCTCCGGCACATCGCCTACCTCGGCTCCCGTACCCTCGGGCACAGCTTCGCCACCCACGGACGCCCGTTCCCCGATGCGCCGGTCCGGATCGAGTTGCGCGGGCCCGACGGTGACGACTGGTCCTTCGGCCCGGCCGACGCGGTCAACCGGGTCTCCGGGCCGGCACTGGACTTCTGCCTGCTGGTCACCCAGCGACGACACCGCGCCGACCTGTCCCTCGTCGCCGTCGGGCCGGTCGCCGACGAGTGGCTCGACATCGCCCAGATCTTCGCCGGCCCGCCCGGCACCGGCCGCGAACCCGGGGCCGGCACCGGCAGCCACGAACCTGGGGCCGCCGCCGACAGCCGAGAACCCGGCGCCGACAGCCGCGAATCCGGGAGCGGTCAGGAGCCCGGTGGCGGGATCGTCGCCGAACCGGGCCGGCCGCAATGACGAATTCGGGCCTCGGTGGCACCCCGGACGTCCTCCGGATCGGCAACGCCTCCGGCTTCTACGGCGACCGGTTCACCGCCTGGCGGGAGATGCTCGACGACGGCGAACTCGACGTGCTGACCGGCGACTACCTGGCCGAGCTGACCATGCTGATCCTCGGCCGGGACCTGCGCCGCGACCCGGAACTCGGCTACGCGAAGACGTTCCTCCGACAGCTCGAATCCTGCCTCGGCATCGCACTCGACCGTGGCGTACGGATCGTGACGAACGCCGGCGGGCTCAACCCCGCCGGGCTGGCCGCCGCGCTGCGTACCGTCGGCGACCGCCTCGGGGTGCCGGTCCGGATCGGGTACGTCGAAGGCGACGCAGTGCGCCGTCCGGACGCGTTGACCGCGAACGCCTACCTGGGGGCGTTCGGCATCGCCGCCTGCCTCTCCGGTGGCGCGGACATCGTGGTCACCGGCCGGGTCACCGACGCCTCGCTGGTCGTCGGCCCGGGAATCGCCCACTTCGGCTGGCGGCGTACCGACTTCGACCCGCTCGCCGGGGCGACGGTCGCCGGCCACCTGCTCGAATGCGGCGCCCAGGTCACCGGCGGCAACTTCAGTTTCTTCACCGAACTGCCGGACGGCGGGCGCCGGCCTGGCTTTCCCATCGCCGAGTTGCGGGCGGACGGGTCGGCACTGCTGACGAAGCACCCGGGCACCGGCGGCGCGGTCAGCACCGAGACCGTCACCGCGCAACTGCTGTACGAGGTCGGCGGCCCCGGCTACCTCGGCCCGGACGTGGTGAGCCGGCTCGACTCGGTGACCCTCACCCCGGACGGCCCGGACCGGGTACGCGTCAGCGGCGTGGTCGGCACACCCCCACCGCCCACCCTCAAGGTCGGCGTCACCCGGCTCGGCGGCTTCCGCAACTCGATGACGTTCGTACTCTGTGGACTGGACATCGAGGCGAAGGCGGCACTGGTCCGGGCCCAGCTCACCGACTCGATCGGCGCGGACGGGCTGGAGTTCACCCTCGCCCGTACGGACCACGTCGACGCGGCCGACACCGAGGCGGCGAGCGCGCTGCTGCACGTACACCTGCGGGACGGTGACCCGAAGCGGGCCGGACGGGCCTTCTCGGCCGCCGCCGTCGAACTGGCGCTGGCCTCCTATCCCGGCTGCACCCTGACCACGCCGCCCGGCGACGCCACCCCGTACGGGGTGTTCAGCGCCGACGAGCTGCCGCAGGACGAGGTCCGGCAGGTCGCCGTCCTGCCCTCGGGGGAGCGCGTCGACATCCCGCCCCCGGTGGTGACGGCGAAGCAGCAGGCATCGAGCCCTGATCCAGGGACTGACGGCCAAGCGACCACCTCATCCGATGACGGCCGGCCGACCCGGCGGGCGGCGCTCGGCGAGGTCGTCGGGGCCCGGTCGGGCGACAAGGGTGCCGACGCCAACCTCGGGGTCTGGGCCCGCTCGGCCGCCGGATACGGCTGGCTGCGCGAGTGGTTGACCACCGAACGGCTACGCGGCCTGCTGCCCGAGACCGCCGACCTTCCGATCGACCGGTACGAGTTGCCGAACCTCCGAGCGGTCAACTTCGTCCTGCACGGCCTGCTCGGCCAGGGCGTGGCCGCGTCGACCCGGTTCGATCCGCAGGCGAAGGCGCTCGGCGAGCTGCTGCGCTCCCGAATCGTCGACCTGCCCGCCGACCTGCCCGCCGGGCCGGTGGAGAACCCGGCCACACCGACCGCCGACCCGGGCCGGCTCGGAGGCGGGCGATGACCAGTAGTCGCCTCCTGCCAGCACGGGAACGGGCCGACGAGAGCCTCGAACGGCGGCAGCTCCGCGAGCTGACCCGGCAGTTCGTCCAGCGGGACGTGTTGCCGTACCTCGACGCTTGGGAACGGTCCGGGGAGGTGCCCCGTACCCTGCACGCCACCGCCGCCGAACTGGGGCTGCTCGGCGTCGGCTTCCCGGAGCAGGTCGGCGGCAGCGGCGGCGATCTGCTGGACAGCCTGCTCGTCGCCGAGGAGCTGATCCGGGCCGGTGGTTCGTCCGGGCTGGTCGCCGCCCTCCTCACCCACGGCATCGCGCTGCCACACATCGTCGCCGCCTGGCGGGACGCCGGCCGACCGGAGCCGACCAGCGACGCCGGCCGACCAGAGCCGACCAGCGACGCCGGCCGACCGGAGCCGACCAGCGACGTCGGCGAACTGGTCGACCGATACGTCCGGCCCACCCTGGCCGGCAGCCGGATCGGGGCGCTCGGCATCACCGAGCCGGACGGTGGCTCGGACGTGGCGGGACTGCGTACCACCGCGCGGCGGGACGGGGACCACTACATCGTCAACGGAACGAAGACCTACCTCACCAGCGGGGTACGGGCCGACTTCGTCACCACCGCCGTCCGGACCGGACCTCCGGGACCGGGTGGCATCTCCCTTCTGGTGATCGACAAGGACTCTCCGGGCTGCACCGTCGACCGCCGATTGGACAAGCTCGGATGGCACTGCTCCGACACCGCCGAGCTGTCGTTCGTGGACGTACGGGTGCCGGTGCGGAACCTGGTCGGCGCGGAGAACGCCGGCTTCGTCGCGATCATGCGGCAGTTCGCGACCGAACGGCTCTCCCTGGCCACCCAGGCGTACGCGACCGCGTGGCGCTGCCTCGACCTGACCGTGGCCTGGTGTCGGGACCGGCACACCTTCGGTCGTCCGCTCGCCGACCGGCAGGTCGTCCGGCACCGGCTCGCCGAGATGGCCACCCGGGCGGCAGCGGCGCAGGCGTTCGTCACACAGGTGGCGACCCGCACCGCGGCCCACGACCCACTGGCCGGTGCGGCGTTGGCGGCCGAAGCGGCGATGGCCAAGAACGCGGCGGTGGCGGCCTGCGACTGGGTGGTGGACCAGGCCGTACAGCTGCACGGCGGGTACGGCTACCTGCGCGACGCCGAGGTCGAGCGGCACTACCGGGACGCCCGGATCCTCGGCATCGGCGGCGGCACGACCGAGATCATGAACGAGATCATCGCGAAGGGCATGGGGATCTGATCGTGAGCGTGCTACGCACCGCCGTCGATCCGGCCGGTCCGGCGTACCAGGAGAACCGGGCGGCGATGCTGGCCCGGCTCGCCGACCTCGACGCGGCGTTGGACGCCGCCCGGGGCGGTGGCGGCGAGAAGTACGTGGCCCGGCACCACGCCCGGGGCAAGCTGCTGCCCCGGGAACGGATCGAGCTGCTGCTCGACCGGGATGCTCCGTTCCTGGAACTCTCCCCCGCCGCCGGCTGGGGCACCGACTTCCCGACCGGTGCCAGCGTGGTCACCGGAATCGGCGTGGTCGAGGGCGTCGAGTGCGTGATCGTCGCCAACGACCCGACGGTACGCGGCGGCGCGGTCAACCCGTACTCGTTGAAGAAGACCCAGCGGGCCGGCGAGATCGCGTTCGCGAACCGGCTGCCGATGATCAACCTCGTCGAGTCCGGCGGGGCGGACCTGGCCAGCCAGTCGGAGATCTTCATTCCCGGCGGCCGGGTGTTCCGCGACCTGACCCGGCTCTCCGCGGCCCGGATCCCGACCGTCTCGGTGGTGTTTGGCACGGCGACGGCCGGCGGAGCGTACGTGCCGGGCATGTCCGACTACACGATCATGGTCCGGGACCGGGCCAAGGTCTTCCTGGCCGGACCGCCCCTGGTGAAGATGGCGACCGGCGAGGACGCCGACGACGAGTCACTGGGCGGCGCCGCGATGCACGCCGGCACCTCCGGGCTGGCCGACTTCCTCGCCACCGACGAGCGCGACGGCCTGCGGCTGGCCCGACAGTGCGTACGCCGACTGAACTGGCGCAAGCACGGCCCTCCGCCCCGGACCGCCCTGCCCACGGCACCGAAGTACGACCCGGAGGAACTGCTCGGGATCCCCGGCACCGACCTGCGGGTGCCGTTCGATCCCCGCGAGGTGCTGGCCCGGATCCTCGACGGCTCCGAGTTCGACGAGTTCAAGCCCGGCTACGGGACCGCGCTGGTGACCGGCTGGGCGGAGCTGCACGGCTATCCGGTCGGCGTACTGGCGAACGCCCGGGGGGTGCTCTTCTCCGAAGAGGCCCAGAAGGCGGCCCAGTTCATCCAGCTCGCCAACGTCGCCGGAACGCCCCTACTGTTCCTCCAGAACACCACCGGCTACATGGTCGGCACCGAGTACGAGCAGCGCGGCATCATCAAGCACGGCGCGCTGATGATCAACGCCGTCTCGAACTCGACCGTGCCACACCTGACCGTCAACCTCGGCGCGTCGTACGGGGCCGGCAACTACGGCATGTGCGGGCGGGCGTACGACCCACGGTTCCTCTTCACCTGGCCGAACGCCAAGTCCGCCGTGATGGGGGCGGCACAGCTCGCCGGAGTGCTGTCGATCGTCGCCCGGCAGGCCGCCCAGGCGAAGGGCAGGCCGTACGACGCCGACTCCGACACGGCAATGCGGATGATGGTGGAGCAGCAGGTCGAGTCGGAGTCGGGCGCGCTCTTCCTCTCCGGGCGCCTCTTCGACGACGGTGTGATCGACCCCCGGGACACCCGTACCGTCCTCGGGCTCTGCCTCTCTGCGGTCCACAGTGCACCCGTCACCGGCGCCGCCGCCGGCTTCGGCGTCTTCCGAATGTAAGGAAGGGCCCCTTCTTATCGTTTTCTGTAGAAGAAGGGCCCCCTCCTAACACCTCAAGGATGGAGCGGCGGATGATCCGCAGACTTCTGGTGGCGAACCGGGGCGAGATCGCCCGCCGGGTCATCGCCACCTGCCGGGCGCGCGGCATCGAGACCGTCGCCGTGTACGCCGACCCGGACGCCGACTCCCCGCACGTGGCCGAGGCCGATGTCGCGGTACGCCTACCCGGCGCCGCGCCGACCGACACGTACCTCCGGGTCGACCTGCTCGTCGCGGCGGCCGTCCGGGCCGGGGCCGACGCGGTGCACCCCGGCTACGGCTTCCTCGCCGAGCACGCCGGATTCGCCGAGGCCGTCATCGACGCCGGGCTCACCTGGGTCGGCCCGCCCGCCAAGGCGATCGCGGCGATGGGCGACAAGATCGCGGCGAAGGCGCTACTGGCCGACGCCGGGGTGCCGATGCTGCCGACGTACACCGATCCGGGCCGGGTCGACGCGTTTCCAGTACTGGTGAAGGCGGCAGCGGGCGGCGGTGGGCGCGGGATGCGGATCGTCCGGGGTCCGGACGACCTGGCCGAGGCGATGGCGTCGGCCCGGCGGGAGGCGGCGGCCTCGTTCGGCGACGGCACGGTCTTCGTCGAGCGGTACGTCGAGCGGGCCCGGCACATCGAGGTGCAGGTCCTCGCCGACACGCACGGCACGGTGCTCTCCCTCGGCGAGCGGGAGTGTTCGATCCAGCGCCGCCACCAGAAGATCGTCGAGGAGGCTCCCTCGGCGGCGGTCACCCCGGAACTCCGGGCCGCGCTGACCACGGCGGCGGTGGCCGCGGCCCGCACCGTCGGCTACCTCGGGGCGGGCACCGTCGAGTTCGTGGTCACCCCGTCCGGCGAGTTCTACTTCCTGGAGATGAACACCCGGCTCCAGGTCGAGCACGCCGTCACCGAGTGCGTCACCGGCACCGACCTGGTCGGGCTGCAACTGCTGGTCGCCGAGGGCGGCGCGCTTCCGGCGGCGGCCCCGCCGGTGGTCGGGCACGCGATCGAGGTACGGCTCTGCGCCGAGGACCCGACCGCCGACTGGCTGCCGGCCACTGGCACGCTGCACCGGTTCGCCGTACCGGGGGTGACCACCGAGTTCCGCCCCGGCACCGGGGGCGGTTCCGGGTTACGGCTCGACTCCGGGGTGCGGGACGGCTCCGTCGTCGGGGTGCACTACGACTCCATGGTCGCCAAACTGATCGCCTGGGCGCCGACCCGGGCCGAGGCCGGCCGGATGCTCGGGAACGCCCTCGCCAGGGCCCGGCTGCACGGCGTGACGACCAACCGGGACCTGCTGGTCCGGGTGCTGCGCCATCCGGCGTACCAGGCCGGCGAGATCGACACCGGCTTCCTCGACCGGCATCCGGAGGTCTTCGCCCCCCTCCTCTCCTCGGCCGACGGGGTCCGGCTGTCCTGCCTGGCCGCCGCGCTGGCCGGCGCCGCCGCCCGCCGGGCCGCCGCGCCGGTGCTGGCCTCGCTGCCGTCCGGCTGGCGCAACGTGCCGGCCGGGCCACAGACCATCGGGTACGACTGCCCGTCCGGCCCGGTCGAGATCGGCTACCGGCTCGACCGCGCAGGCGTTCTGGCCACCTGGTGGGTCCGGCCCTGGCCCGCCGCGGCAGAGCAGCCCGCCGCGGCAGAGCAGCCCGCCGTGGCAGAGCAGCCCGCCGAGCCCGACCCGGTCGACCTGCCGTCGGTGACGGTGGTCCGGGCGGAGCCGTCCCGTACGGTGCTGGAGGTCGACGGCGTACGACTCGACTTCGCCGTCCAGCAGGTCGGTGCGATCTCCTTCGTGGACGGTCCCGAGGGCGCCGTCACGCTGACCGAGCGTCCCCGCTTCCCCGAGCCCGTACCGGAGGTGGCCGAGGGTTCGCTGCTGGCGCCGCTGCCCGGCACGGTCAGCCGGGTGCACGTCGTCGCCGGTCAACGGGTCGGTGCCGGCGAGCTGCTGCTCACGCTGGAGGCGATGAAGCTCGAACATGCCGTCCACGCTCCGGTAGCGGGCGTGGTCGCGGAGCTGCCGATCACCGACGGAGACCAGGTGGATACTGGCGCTGTACTCGCCGTCCTCACGCCCGAGTAGCCCGGTTCCGAGCCACGAAGCACTCCCCGGACATCCATCTCCCGTGGAAGGCGCCCTCATGGACTTCGACCTCACCCCCGAGCAGCAGCAGCTCCGCGACGCCGTCGCGTCCCTGGGGCGGCGTTACGGCCACGGATACTTCGTCGCCAAGGCGAAGTCCGGCGGACACACCACCGAACTGTGGGACGAGGCCGGTCGGCTCGGCTACCTCGGCGTCAACATCCCGACCGAGTACGGCGGTGGTGGCGGCGGAATCACCGAACTCTCCATCGTCTGCGAGGAACTGGCCGCGGCCGGCTGCCCGCTGCTGCTGCTCGTGGTCTCGCCGGCGATCGCGGCGACGGTCATCGGGCGGCACGGCACCGAGGCGCAGCGCCGGCGATTCCTGCCGGGCTTCGCCGACGGGTCGCTGAAGATGGTCTTCGCGATCACCGAACCCGAGGCGGGCTCGAACTTCCACCGCCTCGGCACCGTCGCCCGCCGCAGCGGCGACGGTTGGATCCTCTCCGGCCGCAAGTGCTTCATCTCGGGGGTGGACGAGGCACCGTACGTCCTGGTGGTCGCCCGGGTCGCCGACGACGAGCCGGACGCCGCCGGCAGGTCCGCTAGCGCCGACGGTTCCGCCAGTTCGGCCACCGACCGGCTCAAGCCGGCGTTGTTCATCGTTCCGACGGACGCACCCGGCCTGACGCGGTCGAAACTGGACATGGAGATCGTGTCTCCGGAGAACCAGTGGTTGCTCTATCTCGACGACGTCCGGCTGCCCGCCGACGCCCTGCTCGGCAGCGACACCGGGGCGGACTACCGCAGCGGGCTGGCCGTCGGGCTTCCCGCGCTCTTCGCCGGGCTGAACCCGGAGCGGATCACCGTCGCCGCGATGGCCGCCGGCACCGCCCGATACGCCATCGAGCGGGCCTCCACCTACACCGCGAGCCGACAGGTCTGGGGCCGCCCGATCGGCGCGCACCAGGGCGTGTCGCATCCGCTGGCCCACGCCGCCGTACAGGTGGAACTGGCCCGGCTGATGATCGCCAAGGCCGCCACCCTGTACGACGCCGGCCGGGACACCGAAGCCGGAGTGGCCGCCAACCTGGCCAAGTACGCCTCGGCCGAGGCGGCGGCGCTGGCCGTGGACACCGCCATCCAGGTGCACGGCGGCAACGGCATGACGACGGATTACGGGGTGGCCACCCTGCTCGGCGCGGTACGGGCCGGCCGGATCGCACCGGTCAGTCGGGAGATGATCCTCAACTTCGTCGCCCAGCACGTCCTGCGGCAGCCGAAGACCTACTGACGGCGGCGGGTATGCGGATCAGCGCGCGGCGGACGCGGTCGCCCGGCACGTCGCGTCGACCCGGGTGACCGGACGTACCCGCCGGCCCATCCCCTCCAGCAACGAATCCTCCACGTGGAAGTCCCGGACCCGCAGCCGGTAGCGGGGCAGCTCGCCCTCGGTGGGGCAGAGCACCTGCGCCACGACCTGGTCGGCCGGCACGTACCGCACCCCACCGCGCTCCTCAAGGATCGCGGTGCTGACGTCGTCCACTGTGATCACATGGCCGCGGATGTCCTCGGTCGCGTCGGCGTCGGCCCGGACCGTGGTGACGGTCAGCGGCAGTACCGGCGTGGTGATCACCGGTAGGGCCGCCCAGCACAGCATCGCCAGCACGGTCCACTGGGCCGTCATGGCCAGCGGACGCGCGACGACCGGGGGGATCGGTCCGGAGACGAAGAGCGCCAGTACCGGCGGGGCCGCGATCACCAGCACGGCGAAGGTCTCCCGCTGTTGCCACGCGTCCCAGAGGGTCGGCAGCATCAGGTACGCGTAGCCGGCCAGCAGCCCGCCGAGCAGCAGCAGCCGGGGCACCCGTCGCTCGTCCAGGCGGTCCGGGCTGAACTGGAGGGCGGCGGCGAGCGCCGGCAGCAGCAACGGCAGGTAGAGGATCGGCCAGGTGGCGAGCGCCACGGCGAAGGTGGCGACGACCAACCAGGGTGGGGTGATCGCCCGCCAGCGCGCGAAGAGCGGCGGGTGCCGTCCGATCCAGTGTGTCGGCGCGGCGGTGGAGCTGGCCGCCAGAACCGCCCCGATGGCGAAGATCGCCACGAGGCCGGCGGAGGCCAACCGGGCCGCCGTGGTGACCAGCGCCGCGGCCAGGTTGACCGGATTCACGTTCGCGACGAGCAGCAGCGTCGTCTGCAACTCACCGCCCGCCTCCACACCCAACCGAAGTACGGAGAAGATCGCCGGCACCCCGACCACCAGTGTCCAAAAGGACTGGCTGGCCCGGGACTTCCGATCGGTGAGGTCCGGCACCCCCCAGTCCCCGCCCGCCGGCCCATCGTCGCCCGCCGAGCGACCCTCGGCGGCGGCCGGTGGCGCGTCCCGGCCCGCCCGGTCGTGGTCCGGTACCGGCGGATCGCCGGGCGCCGCGGTCCGGGGAACCGTCGACTCCCGGCCGGACAGGGTCACACCGGTGCCTTGTCGTCGAAGTCCACCAACTCGGGAACGTTGAGCGGCGGCGGCTGCTCCCGCTCGCCATCGAGCCAGGGGCCCAGGTTCTGGTGGTACGCGGTGAGCCACGGGCTGGTCTTGCCGCTGCGCCCGGCCAGGTAGCTCTGGTGCAGGAAGTACGCGACCAGGTCCCGAAGGGCGGGGTCGCTGATCGGCACTCCCACCCCGAGTTGTTCGCTGGTTCCGAACGGCAGGTCGACGATCTCGAACTCGGTCGGGTACATCGACCGGAACCCGGCGAGGATCGTCTCGTCGGAACTCACCGCGTCGTACAGGCGCTTCTTGTTGCGCATGCCGTTGACGCAGTCCCGGACGTTCTTCACCACCAGCGTCTTGATCCCGTGCTTCTCGAGTTCCGCCTCCGTGGTCGAACCGCCGCCGACACAGACGCGGTAGTTCGGGTTGCGCAGGTCCTCGATGGTCCGGATCTTGTTCTTCATGGCGACCGGGATCATCACCTCCTGAGTGGTGACGAAGTACGGGCCGGCGAAGCTGACCAGCTTCTGACGTTCCTCGGTGATGGAGAAGCTGGACACCACGATGTCCACCTGGCCGCTCTGGAGCGCGGGGATCCGATCCTCGGTGGCGAGGTGGATGAACTGGATGGCGTCACCCTCGTACCCGAGCGATGCCGCGATGTACCGGGCGATGTCGATGTCGAAGCCGACCAGCTTGTTGTTCTCCAGCACTCCCATCAGCGGCTCGTAGGTCGCCACCCCGATCCGCAGCTTGCTCTGGCCGAAAATGTGCGTCTGCTCGAGTTTCTCCTGCACCGAGGGCAGTTCCGGATCCCGCTGGCTGTCGCAGCCCGCGCCGGCCGCGAGCAGGAGGGTGAGCACGACCGCCATGGTCGTGGCGAGCAGTCGGACACGTCCTCGGAGCGATGCGTTGATCATCGGCGGACCCCGGGTCTGAAGGGCGGGATGCGAAAGCCCAGGGTAGCGGGCAAAGTCCATTCTGGTGATCGGACGGGGCGGTGTCGGGCGGGGCGGGGCGCGCGGTCAGCTGGCGGTGAGGGTGGGCCCGGCGAGCTGGTTGACGCCCTTGCCGGCCAGGCAGCGGAACGTCCGGCTGGCCGGACCGGCCGCACCGGTGGTCTGCGGCGGCAACACCTCGAACCGCCAGCCGTCGGTCTCGATCAACGTCGTGGTCAGCCGGAAGACGTTCGTGTTGCAGATCCCACGTACCGTCGCGTCCTGCTTCACCGCCGCGTGATCGGTCGCGTCGACCTCGAGCGGCAGGTCCCCTTCGGCGTACGACTCCCAGGTGTGCCGGCCGGTACAGGGCAGTCGCTCGGCCTCCGCCTCGGTGTTCCTGACCCGGACCGGCCCGAAACACTCCAACTCGACCGGACACCGGGCGCCACCGGGCAGCGACACCAGGCAGCCCCGCAGCGCGCCGCCACCGGGGAAGACGCGGGTGGCACCGGTACTGGCCGGTGCGGTGGTGCCACGGCTGCCGCTCTGCGACGGGGCCGGCAGCCCCCGGTTCGCCGCGTACCAGGAGCCGCCCGCGATGGTGGCGACCAGGACGATCGCGCCCAGCCCGCCGAGGAACCAGAACAGCGAACGGCGACGACTGGGGCGGGGTGTCATCGGCTGCTCGTCGCCCTGGGACGGGTCGGCGGCGGACCGGGGCGGTGGCGGGGTGTAGGAGCTCGACAGGTAGACGCTCGGCGGCGCACCGCCCGAGGTCGGCACCCCGGAAACCGGTACCCCGGAGATCGGGGCCGCGGAGACCGGAGCGCCCGACGTGGGCGTGCGGGGTGCGGGTGCCCCCGACGCCGCTCCGGATCCGGAATCCACCGCCGAGCCGGCGGACGGCGGAGCGGCGCCGCCGGCCGGAGCGGACCCGGAAGCCCCGGACCAGGAGCCGCCGGACCCCGACCCGCCCGACACCGGTATCCCGGAGACCGGTACGGCAGCGATCACCCCCGGGTACGGACCGGCGCCGCCCGTGGGAGGGTCCAGCGGGACGCTGGCGAGCAGATCCCGCAACTGCTCGGCGGAGGGCCGGTCCGAGGGATCGTTGGCCATTCCGTAGCGGAGCAGGTCCAGCAGCCTGGTCGGCACGCCCGGCAGCTCCGGGATCGGCTCGGTGAACAGCTCCAGCAGGGTGAGCAGCCCGGGATTGCGGTCGGCCTGCCAGCGCGGCGGCTTGCCGTGCATCACGGCGTACAGGGTGGCGCAGAGTGCGTACACGTCGACGGCCGGCGAGGGCGGGCTGTGCCGGAACATCTCCGGTGGCGCGTACGCCGGGGTGAGCACCTCCATGGTGATCGCCGTATCCCGGGCCTCGGCGAGAACGGCCAGTCCGAAGTCGGCCAGCGCCGGTTCGTTGAACCGCGAGTAGAGGATGTTGGCCGGCTTGACGTCGCGGTGCAGCACGCCGAGCTGATGGGCGTCGGCGAGCGCGTCGGCGATCTTCACTCCGACGTCGCGTGCCTCGACCGGGGTGAGCGGCGAGCTGCGCATACGCTCCGCGTACGAGCCGTCACACAACTCCATGATCAGGTACGGGTGCTGGTCCTCGGTGACCCCGGCGTCGAAGAGGTCGACGACGTGCGGGTGGGACGACATCCGGCCGGCGGCCCGGGCCTCGCGGAGGAATCGCCGCTGGTCCCGCTCGCTGTCCAGGGTGCGGTTCTCGACCTTCACCGCGACCTCGCGCCCCACGGACTGCTGGGTGGCCCGGTAGACCGTGGCGTAGCCACCTCGGGCAAAGACCGACAAATCCGTCAGGCCGGGCACCACGGGCAGAGGCAGCGCGCCGGGCGGGGTGTCAGTCACAGACTCGAAAATACCGAAGACATGAGACGATTCAGCCCCCCGCACCCGTGGCTGTTACCGCCTGGTTGCCAATCTGACGCCGGTCCAGCCACAACGCGACGCCCGTGGCGACCGCTCCGACCCCTTCCCAGAGCGCGACGCCGAGGAAGCGCGGCGGCGCCACCTCGGTCACCACCAGCACCGTGAACACGGTGAAGGTCAGCAGCCGGAAGACGACGGTGAACCGGAAGAACGGCTGCCAGCCCGAACTGGCGGCGAGCAGGTAGTAGACACCCATGTTGAACGACGCCATCGACGAGGCGATGACGAATGTCCGGGTGTAGTCGCCCGAGGCCCGTCCGGCAGCCGGAAGCACCTCGAAGCCGAGCAGCGTGAGCAGCGTCTCCGGCCGGACCAGACCGACGGCGCCGAGCAGGAGGGCAAGTCCTCCGAAGACGGCGATCGTCCACGCCGCAGCCGAGCGGGGCAGCCTCACAGACTCCGCCCTTCGTGCCGACGCCCGTCCGGTGTGGACGGAATTGGATCTAGGCTATCGGCTGCCCGGGCTGTGCGGTATCCCGGAGATCGACGGATCCGATCCTGGTACCGGGCACGACCTCGTCCGGCACCCCATGGCCGGGCACGCTCCCGGGTTCGCGCTGCCGGATGATGACCAGCCCATCCCCGGTCGGCTGTGGGCCCCGGAGCAGCCGGGCCCGCAACGCCTCCGCGGCGGCCCGCTCACTGGTCTGCTGGGTCGAGTAGGCCAACCGGACCGCCTCGTCGGCGACCAGGCCCGCCTCCGCCCGCTCACCGGCCTCGACCAGCGCCTCGGCGAGCACCCGTGCCGCGATCACCTGACTGCGGACGTCCTCGCCCGGTGCCTCCACCGCCTGCCGGGCCCAGTCCAGCGCCACCGCCGTCTGCCCGTCGGCGAGCAGTGCGGCGGCGTACCGGGCCAGGGCCTGGCGCCGGGAGAAGATCACCGACGGCACGGCGCCGGCCGCCGCGATCGGTTCGAGCAGGCTCACCGCGGTCGGCGCGTCACCGTCGGCCAGCCGGCAGGCGGCGAGCAACATCCGGGGACCGAGCTGGGTCGGTGCCAGCGGGTTGTGCGGCTCGACGGCCGCGAGCACCGCCTCGGCGTCCCGCTCGGCTCCGGACACGTCCCCCCGGTCCAGCGCCACGAATCCCCGCAACGTGCCGGCGAGGCCGGTCAGCAGCGGGTGCGAGGTGCGGCGGCCGTACGCGAGCGCGTCGGTGAGCAGGTCGACGGCGTGCTCCGGCTCGCCCACCCCTCGGGCGACGGCACCCCGTACGACCAGGGCGAAGCCCCGGCCCCAGTCGTCGGACGCCGCGGCGAAGTCCCGGTACGCCCGCCGCGCCTCGCGGTCCGCCTCGGCGAGTTCGCCCAGTTCGGCCGCTGCGAACGCCTCCACGGCGCGCAGGGTGCCGACCGCCCACGCCTCGCCGACCCGCTCGCCGAACGGCAGGAAGACCCGGGCCAGCCGGCGGGCCTCGCCGAGCCGGCCGGCGAGCAGCCGGGCGAACGCGGTGGTGCCGCGCAGCCAGGCCTGCCCCACCGGATCGTCGATCTCGGCGAAGAGCCGGGCCGCCCGGCCGAGCACCGCGTCGGTGCCGGCGAAGTCTCCCCGGGTGGTGGTCACCCAGGCCAGGTTCTGGAGGGACCAGGCCTGGCCTCGCGGATCGTCGGCGTCCAGATTGACCTGGTACGCCCCGGCGAACCGGCTGCTGGCCTGACTCAGCCGACCGCTGACGAAGTCGGCCATCCCGAGCCGCCGCATCGCCGACGCCCGTGGCCCGGGCAGTCCTGCCCCGGTGGCCACCTGCAACGCCTCCTGCCAGGTGCTCACCGCCCGAGCCCGGTCGCCCTGCGCCTGGTACGCCTGCCCGACGACGAGCAACGCTCCGGCCCGGACGGCGGCGTCGTCCCCCGCGTTCGCGCCGATCTTCTCCGCGAAGGCGAGCGCGTCGGCGATCCGGCCCACCTGGAGCAGGGCGCGGGCGTGCACCAGCCGGTCGCCGCCGGGCACGGACTCCCCGGCGAGCCGGGCGGACCGCTCGGCGTACTGGACGGCCTGTGCCGGTTCCCCGGCCACGAGAGCCCGCCGGGCGGACCGGTTGAGCGCCGCCATGCCGAGCGGCGCCACGTTTCTGGCCGTGGCATCGGAGCGCAGGCTGACCACGTCCGCGAGTGCGGTCGCCCGCTCGGCGTGCTCGGCGATGAAGGCGTCGCGTTCCGCCTCCGGCATTCCGGTCGACCCGCTACCGGTCCGGACGACCTGAGCCGGCAGGGCCCCGCCGCTCTGCACCACCTGGCCCAGCAGGGCCACGGCGACGGGCGGCGCGGCCCACTCGGCGAGCGCCGCGTGCCGGTCGGCGCGGTCGGCCTTGCCGATCCCGGCGTAGACGGCCTCGCGCATCAGCGGGGTGGCGAAGATGTAGCCGTCCCGGTTGCGGTGCAGCATGCGACGCTGGAGCAACTCCTCCACGGCCCGCTCCAGCTCGACCGCGACGACCGCCGTCGGCCGACCCTCGCGCCCGGCCCGCCGCTCGCGCAACGCCTCCAGCGCGCCGGCCGGCACCGTGTCACCGATGACGGCGGCGTCGCGCAGGGCCGCCCGCGCGTCAGCCGGCAACGCGTCGATCCGGGCCGCCAGTACGGCGGCGAGGTCCCGGGAGAGCAACCGGCTGCCCAGCGAACCGGGTACCAGCCGCCAGAAGCCGGCAGGGCCCGGCCCACCGGGTGATGGTGGTGGCCCGGCGGACCCCGGACCATCGGCCGGGCCGGACGAGGCGTCGGTGCCGGCCGGGACGCTGGCGGCCGTACCGGTCCGGGTGGCGGTCCGGTCGAGCACCGTGGTCAGGGCACCCCGCTCCATCAGCAGGGTGACCAGTTCGGCCAGATAGAACGGGTTCCCCTGGGCGGTGGCGAGCAGCCGGTCGACATCGGCCTGCGGCAACCGCCCGCCGCCGAGGTACGCCGTCAGCAGCCGGGCGGCGTCCGCGCCCCGCAGCGGCGGCAGCGAGTGCACCTCGGCGTCGGCCAGCCGGGTCAACGCCCCGGCGGTGCGTACGAGTTCCGGCCGGCCCAGCAGCAGCACCAGCACCGGCCCGGTCAGCCGGGACAGGGTGACGCCGAGGGCGTCCGTGGTCTCCGGCGTGGCATCGTGCAGATCGTCGACGATGACCGCCAGCGGAGTCTCGGCGGCGAGCGCGCTGAGCAGCTCGGCGACCGCGGCCGGGATCGCGTCGGCGGCCGATTCGGGCTCGCCGGCCGACCATTCGGCGGGGCCGGCCGGCACGGTGCCGTGCGCCGGGGGCAGGTCGGCGTAGCCCAGCAGCGCGAGCAGGAGGTCGACGGCGACCGGTGGCGGGTCGGGACGGTGCCGGGCCAACCGCTGGCCGAGTCGGCGCAGCCGCTCCTCGACCACCGGCCGGGTCACGGCGGTGGCCGGGCCGTCCGGCAGGCCGACCGCGGCCCGGACCAGGTCGGCCAGCGGCGCCAACCGGCGGCGCTCGCCGAACGCCGCGCACTTGACCGAGAGCACCCGGGCACCGGTGTGGGTCGCGTACCGTCCGGCGCCGACGTCGTAGCCGGCGGCCAGCCGTTCCACCTCAGCGCCGAACCGGGACTTGCCGATGCCGGCCTCGGCCGTCATCAGCAGTACCCGGGGCTGCCCCTGATCGATGACCTCGGCGAGCCGGCCGGCGACCCGGCCGATCTCGGTCTCCCGACCGACGAACGGCGCCTCGTCGCCGAGCCCGGACCGGGTGCCGGGCGCGTCGAGCAGGCCCAGCAGCTCGTACGCCTCGACCGGCTCCCGCTTGCCCTTCAGCCGCAACGGGCGCAACGCCCGCCAGGAGGCGACCCGCCGAGTCGCCGCCGCCGTCCGGGCCCCGGCGTAGACGGCGCCGATCGCGGCGGCGTCGGCCAGCCGGGCTGCCGTGTTCACGGTGTCGCCGATGACGGTGTACTCGATCGCGGCCTGGATGCCGGCGACCACGTCTCCGGTGTTGAGGCCGACCCGCAGCCCGAGTGGGGCACCGCCGCCCTGCTCGTCGTCCAGGACCCGGCGGACCGCGCGTTGCATCGACAGTGCCGCCCGGACCGCCCGCTCGGCGTCGTCCTCGTGCGCGACCGGCGCCCCGAAGACCGCCATGATCCCGTCACCGGTCAGCTTGTCGACGTGCCCCCCGAAGGTCTTGACCGCGCCCGCCAGGGCCGCCAGCACCCGGTCGGTGACCGTGCTGACCCGTTCCGGATCAAGGTCCTCCGACCAGGAGGTAAAATCGGACAGGTCGCCAAAAAGTACCGTTACCACCCGCCGCTCCGCCTCCGGCAGGGTAGCGGCAGCGGGCAGCGCGACTCCACAGTTGTGGCAGAACCGCGCTCCGGGTACGGCGACGGTTCCACACACCGGGCAGGTCACGGTGTGTCCAACCCACCGGCCCCCGGGCCGGATTCCCGGTTCTCTTGATCGAGATAGGCGAGCTGTGCCCGGACGGACCATTCGGCCGCCGGCCAGAGCGTCCGGTCCACGTCGGCGTAGACCGTCGCCACCACCTGTTCGGCGCTGCTGGCGCCGTCGGCCACCGCCCGGCGCACCTGGTCGAGCCGGGCCCGCCGATGGGCCAGGTAGAACCGGGCCGCCGTGGCGCAGTCGGCCAGCGCCGGGCCGTGCCCCGGCAGCGCGGGTGTCTCGTCGTACGCCGTCAACGCCGCCAGGCTGTCGAGGTAGTCCCCGAGATCGCCGTCGGGATGGGCGACGACGGTGGTGCCCCGGCCCAGGATCGTGTCCCCGGTGCAGACGGCCCGCTCGTTCCCGCCCTCGACCACGAAGCACAGCGAGTCCGCGGTGTGCCCGGGGGTGATCAGCAGCCGTACCCGCAGGCCGGCGGCCTCGATCGTCGACCAGCCGCAGCGGAAGATCAACTCCTCGGCCCCGGTCAGCTCCAGGAACCGGTCCATCCCCTCGGCGTGGTCGGGATGCCCGTGCGTGAGCAGCACTCCGGCGACCGGCCCGAGCGCGGCCACCGCCGCGAGATGCCCCTCGTCGAGCGGACCGGGATCGACCACCAGTACGCCGTCGGCGCCCGGGACGCCGAGCACCCAGGTGTTGGTGCCGTCCAGGGTCATCGGTCCCGGGTTCGGGGCGCGGACCAGCCTCGCCCAGCTGGGTAGCTGGTCGGCCAGCGCCCCAGCCGGCGCCGTTACGTGCCCGGTCATGGCTGAGATGGTACGACCCACAGATGACAACCCCGCGACGCGCGGCTGTCCTCAACCCGACCCGGCTCGGCCTCCGTCAGGCGACCTCGACGATCACCTCGACCTCGACCGGGGCGCCCAGTGGCAGTTCGGCGACGCCGACCGCACTCCGGGCATGCCGTCCGGCCTCGCCGAACACGGTGCCGAAGAGTTCCGATGC
Source organism: Plantactinospora solaniradicis (assembly GCF_042658085.1). Lineage (NCBI taxonomy): Bacteria > Bacillati > Actinomycetota > Actinomycetes > Micromonosporales > Micromonosporaceae > Plantactinospora > Plantactinospora solaniradicis. The sequence goes on from NZ_JBHSPR010000001.1 coordinate 1,047,959, forward strand.
GCCGTTCACCACCGCGGGCTGGCCGGTGAAACCATCCGCGGACGCCACGAAACCGGTCACCTTGACGATCTTCACCACGGTCTCGAGGCCGACCAGCGCGTCGATCGCGGCCAGCGCGTTGAGGGCACACCGGGCGGCCAGATCCTTCGCCTGCTCGGCGGAGACCCCCGCGCCGACCCTGCCGGTGGCCAGCAGCTTGCCGTCCATCAGGGGCAACTGGCCGGAGACGTACACGTGCCGACCGGACTGGACCGCCGGGACGTAGTCGGCCAGCGGTGGCACCACCTCGGGCAGCGCCAGGCCCAGCTCGGCGAGCTTGGCGTGTGGCCCAGTGGTCACGGCTTCGCCCGCTTGAGGTACGCGACGAGCTGTTCGGGGTTGGGGCCGGGCACCACTGCCACCAGCTCCCAGCCGTCCTCGCCCCAGTTGTCGAGGATCTGCTTGGTGGCGTGCACGAGCAGCGGCACCGTGGCGTACTCCCACTTCTGCATTGCTAGAGGTCTCCCTCGGTCTTGGGCTGTATCGGCGACAGCCTACGGGCTGCACCTCCACGAGGAGTACGCCTCCCGGCCGGTTCGCCGGAGTTGACGCACACCCCGTCCGGTACGGCCCCGGCTGGCCACGGCGGGTTACCCTCGCCGCGGTGGGTCATCAAGCTCTTCCGGCACGCTCATGACCACGCCAGCCCTCGCCACCCGCCGGCCGGGCCACGTTGACCACCGCATCGGGGCCTACCGGGGATTGGGGACACCATGACGCAGCCACCCGTCGACGACGAGGCTCCCGGCCCGGCAGGTGAGCGCCCCGCACCCGTCGACCCGACCGAGTCGCCCTCGACCACCGCACCGGACAGCGCCCCGGCAGCGGAAACCGTCGCAGCACCGGACGACGCCCCGGCAGCGGAAACCGTCGTGGTAGCGGACGGCGCCAGGGCAGCGGACGACGCCACGGCACCGGACGACGTCCCAGCAGCGGGGAGCCGGGCCACGCCGGACGCCGATCCGGTGTCCACTCCGGCGTCTACCCCAGCGCCCGATCCGGACATCGGGGACGGACAGGACGGATTCCCGGCCGGACCGGTCCCCGCGCCACCGCCGCCGTACGGTCAGCCGGGCTTCGGGCAATCGGGGCCGGGTGACCCCTATCCCGATGCCGCCGGTGCGGCCACCGCTCCCGGCTACGCCCCGATCGGGCTCGCCCCGGCGCCGAGGAAGCGCCGTGGCCTGCTCTTCGCGTCGATCGCGCTCGCGACGACGCTGCTGTTCTGCGTCGGCGGCGGAGTGTCCGCCTACCTGCTGCTGCGCAACGCCGACCGGGGTGAGGGCGCCGCCGAGCCGGCCGCGGCCGTGGACGACTTCCTGAAGGCGGTCTACACGGACCGGGACGCCGACCGGGCCGCCAGCCTGACCTGCCCCGAGGCCCGCGACGACGACAAGATCGCCGCGAAGGTCGAAGAGGTGACGGAACAGACGAGTACGCACGACACGCCCCGGTTCCGATGGACCGAACCCAAGATCGACGAGCAGGACACCGAGCGGGCCCTCGTGTCGACGACGCTGACCATGACGACCGGCGACGAGCGGACGGTCGATCAGTTGCTGGGGTTCATCGTGGTCGAGGAGAACGGCTGGTGGGTCTGCGACGTGGTCTGACCGGCCCGACTGGATAGGCTCGGAGGGTGCGAGCGGGCGAGGAGTCGGTCGACCGGGCGGACGCCGAACGGGCCAGCGCCCGTTGGCCCGCCCGGCTTCACGTGGTCACGGGCAAGGGCGGGACCGGCAAGACGACGGTCGCCGCCGCGCTGGCGTTGGCGCTGGCCAGTGGCGGGCGCCGTACCCTGCTGGTCGAGGTGGAGAGCCGGCAGGGAATCGCCCAGCTCTTCGGCACCGACCCCCTGCCGTACGAGGAACGGCCGATCGCCACCGCCCGGGGCGGCGGTGAGGTCCGCGCCCTGGCGGTCGACTCCGAGGAGGCTCTCCTCGAATACCTGGACATGTTCTACAAGCTCGGCGCCGCCGGGCGGGCACTGCGCAAGCTCGGCGCGATCGACTTCGCCACCACCATCGCGCCCGGCCTGCGGGACGTACTGCTCACCGGCAAGGTCAAGGAGGCCACCACCCGGAGCGCCGACAAGCGCCGGGTGTACGACGCGGTGGTGCTCGACGCCCCGCCCACGGGTCGGATCGGCCGGTTCCTGAACGTCACCGCCGAGACGGCCCGGCTGGCCAAGGTCGGCCCGATCAAGACCCAGAGCGAAGGGGTCGCGGCGCTGCTGCGCTCGCCGATGACCGCCGTACACGTGGTCACGCTCCTGGAGGAGATGCCGGTCCAGGAGACGATCGACGCGATCGCCGACCTGACCACGCTGCGCATCCCGGTCGGCCGGCTGATCCTCAACGCCACCCGCCCGGCGCTGCTGGCCGGCAAGGTCACCCAGGCCGAGCTGCGTCGCGGGCTGGCCGCCGCCGGCCTGCCGACCGACCGGGCGACCGTCGCCGGGCTGCACGCCGAGGCCCGTGACCAGCTCATCCGGCGGAACCTCGAGGAGTCACTCCGCGCCGAGCTGGTCGAACTGGGGCTGCCCCTGGTCGAATTGCCCCTGCTGACCGAGGGCGTGGACCGGGTGGGGCTTGACATGATCGCCGACACCCTGCTCGATCGGGCGGGCTGAGCCGAGCGGGTCGCCGGGTGCCGCGAGGGTGCGGGTCACCGGCTCGAACGGGTGGCGGCATAGCCGACTGACTCACACCTGGGCGCCACCACGCCGTCGGCGCGGCACTGTCCCGATACGCTCGTTTGGTGCGTCCCGATCACCCAGCGCCGCCGCTGGACATCGACCAGATCCTCGCCGATCCCGGCGTCCGGATCGTGGTCTGCTGTGGCGCGGGCGGGGTGGGCAAGACCACCACCGCCGCCGCGCTGGCTCTCCGGGCCGCCGAGCGGCACGGTCGGCGTACGGTGGTGCTCACCATCGACCCGGCCCGACGGCTGGCCCAGTCACTCGGCCTGACGGAGCTGGACAACACGCCTCGGCAGGTCAAGGGGATCGACGTCGAGGCGAGCGGTGGCCAACTGCACGCCATGATGCTGGACATGAAGCGGACCTTCGACGACGTGGTGCTCGCGCACACCGATCCGGCGAAGGCGGCGGAGATCTTCGCGAACCCGTTCTACCAGGCGATGAGTTCCACGTTCGCCGGCACACAGGAATACATGGCGATGGAGAAGCTGGGTCAGCTGCACTCCCGTGGCGAGTGGGACCTGATCGTGGTCGACACCCCGCCGTCCCGGTCCGCGCTCGACTTCCTCGACGCGCCGGCCCGGCTGTCCCGATTTCTGGACGGTCGGATGCTGCGGCTGCTGCTCGCCCCGGCCCGTAGCGGCGGCCGGAGCATGTTCAGCCTGGTAACGGCCTCGTTCGGAATGTTCTCCCGAGTGGTGCAGAAGGTGCTCGGCGCCCAGTTGCTCACTGACCTGTCCGGTTTCGTGGCGGCGCTCGACTCGATGTTCGGCGGCTTCCGGCAGCGCGCCGAGCAGACGTACCGGGTGCTCCAGGCGCGGGAGACGGCCTTCCTCCTGGTCGCGGTGCCGGAGCCGGACGCGGTTCGGGAGGCCGCGTACTTCGCGGGCCGGCTGAGCGAGGAGCGGATGCCACTCGCCGGCCTGGTGCTCAACCGGGTGCATCGGCCGGCGGTCGAGACACCCACCGCGGCCGACAGTCTGGCCGCCGCCGAACGGCTCGAAGAGCTGGGTGGCCACGAGGCGACGGCCGAGACCCTGCGCGCCCATGCGGCCCTGGCCCAGCAGGCCGGGCGGGAGCGCCGGGTGGCCCGGGTCTTCACCGACGCCTTTCCCACCGTGCCGACGGTCGCGGTCACGGCTCAGCCCGCCGACGTACACGACGTCGACGGGCTGCGCACGATAGGTGCCGCGATCAGCCGGCCGTGACGAGGACCTTGTCCTTGTTCTTCATGGCCGCCTCGAACATCTTCCGCCAGCTCGCGACCTGCGGGTGCCGACGCAGCAGGGCCCGGCGTTCCCGCTCGGTCATGCCGCCCCACACCCCGAACTCGATGCGGTTGTCGAGCGCGTCGGCCAGGCACTCGTAGCGCACGGGGCAGCTGCGGCAGATCCGCTTCGCCACGTTCTGTTCGGCGCCCTGTACGAACAGCGCGTCAGGATCCCCGTTCTGACACGCCGCCAATGTGGGCCAGTCTGTGATCATGCCCATCTGTTTCTGTCCCCCCTTGCAGTCCCGCTACCGACCAGAGCCGGTCAGCCGGCGATAACCCCCCGGCCACCCGTGCCGCCCTCCCCCGGGCACCACGGACGACATGCGATTCTCTCGCCCGACCATCATGCTCTGTAGTCAACTGATTACGCAACGTTGTCAGCCAAATCCGTCAACCCGGACAGTCCCTGACCCTTCGTCCGGCAATCCGGCCCTGACTACCCGGCAGTGATCTGCGAAAACGCTGCGGAGACGTCCCGAAAGGAGGAGACTCTCCAGCAGAAGCCCGCAACCGCACGCCGGGGGTCATGCGTTTAGCACAACGAGGCCAGCGCCAGCAGGAAATGGGGAAAGTACGCAGGGCGCGTCCTCGGTGTTGATTCACGTACCCTGTCGAGGTGACCTGGATGCGGAAGCGTGACCACAATGTCTTCACCAACGCCGCGTCGCTGCTGATCTGTGGCCTGCTGGCCGGCGTGGTGGTCGCGGCGGCCGCCTTCCCCGCAGTAGCGATGTCCGGACTGGCCGCGAAGGCCGGCTCGGAGACGTTCGACAAACTGCCCACCGAACTGACCGTCAAGAAGGCGCCGCAGATCAGCTACCTGTACGCCTCGGACGGCAAGACACCGCTGGCGACCATGTACGACGAGAACCGCCGCGACGTGCCGCTGAAGGACGTCGCGCCGGCCGTCGGGCAGGCCCTGATCGCCGCCGAGGACAAGCGCTTCTACGAGCACAACGGCGTCGACATGAACGGTGTCGCCCGGGCGTTCGTGGCGAACAACCAGGCTGGCGTCACTACTCAGGGTGCCTCGACGTTGACGATGCAGTACGTCCGGCTCACCATCGCCTACTCGGCGACCCACCCGCAGGACGTCGTCGCCGCCACTGAGGACACCAGCGCCCGGAAGCTCCGCGAGATGCGGTACGCCCTGCAACTCGACGCCGACCTGAGCAAGGACGAGATCCTGGAGGGCTACCTCAACATCGCTCCGTTCGGCAACGGTGCGTACGGCATCTTCGCGGCCAGCCAGGTCTACTTCGGCAAGAAGCCGAAGGACCTGAAGCTCGAAGAGGCCGCCATGCTCGCCGGCATGGTGAAGGCGCCCTCGGACAACGACCCGACCACCAAGAGCGGCTACCCGGCGGCGCTCGAGCGGCGCAACTGGGTCCTCGACCAGATGGTGGAGACGAAGGCGATCACGCCGGAGCAGGCCGCCGTGGCCAAGGCGGCCAAGTTGGTGGTCAAGGACAAGCGCACCCCCAACGGCTGCGTCGCCACCAACAAGAACGACTGGGGCTTCTTCTGCGACTTCTTCTACCGCTGGTGGATGGATCAGGAGACGTTCGGCCCCACCCGGTACGACCGGGAGCGCCGGCTCAAGAGTGGCGGCTACAGCATCGTCACCACCCTCGACGCGAAGACGCAGAAGGTGTCCAAGGACGCCATCGAGCGCAACGTCAAGACGGGCAAGAAGGAAGCGATGATGCTGGCGGCGATCGAGCCCGGCACCGGACGCGTCCGAGCCCTGGCCGTCAACCGGAACTACAAGCTGGACGACCCGAAGAAGCCACAGAACAAGATCTCCACGAACCCGGCCAAAAAGAAGAAGGGGATCCGGGGGACGTACCCGAACACCACCAACCCGCTGCTGACCGGTGGCGGCGACATCACCGGCTACCAGGCCGGCTCGACGTTCAAGATCTTCACGATCGTGGCGGCCCTGGAGAACGGCTACCCGCTCCAGACCACGATCAACGCCAAGACGGTCGCCCAGACGAAGTACATCGTCGATTACGGCTCTCCGGCCGCCTGCAAGGGCACCAACAAGTACTGTCCGCAGAACGCGAGTCCGAGTATGGCCGGGCCGGCGAACATGTGGACCGCCTTCGGCAGGTCGGTGAACACCTACTTCGTGCCGTTGCAGGAGCGGGTCGGCGCGGCCAAGGTCGTCGACGCGGCGAAGCGGATGGGCATCAACTTCCGGGCCAGCAACGACGCCCGGTACGCCTCGAACAAGGACTACGCGAACGACTGGGGCGCGTTCACCCTGGGTGTCTCCCAGACCACGCCGCTGGATCTGGCCAACGCGTACGCCACGCTGGCCGCGGACGGCAAGTACTGCGAGCCGATCCCGGTGCAGCAGATCCGCGACCAGGAGGGCAACAAGCTCGACATCGCCAACCCGCGTTGCGAGCAGCGGATCAAGACCGAGGTGGCCCGCGCCGCCGTCGACGCCGCCCGATGCCCGGTCGGTGACGATTCCTCCACGTCCCACTGCAGCAGCGGCACCGCACAGAACGTCCGTCGCATCGTCGGAAAGCCGGTGGCCGGCAAGAGCGGTACGACCGACTCGGAGAAGACCGCCTCGCTGGTCGTGATGACCAAGCAACTCGCGATGGCGGGCATCCTCGCCGACCCCGACTGGGCCGAGACCACCCAGAACATGGGGCACGACGAGCGGGGCGGCGTCAATCCTCCGGTCTACCAGGCGATGCGGGACGCCATGAAGGGCAAGAAATCGATCCAGTTCACGCCGCCGTCCGGCAAGATCGTCGAGGGCGACCAGCGGAACATCCCGAACGTCAAGTGTCAGCCGGTCCAGACCGCGCTGTCCCGGGTCAACAACGCCGGCTTCGATGCCGAGGTGGGCGGCAAGGTCGACTCGACCTGCCCGGAGGGCACCGCGGCCGGCACCAGCCCCGACGGTCGGACGATCAAGGGCGGTCCGGTGGTCATCGAGGTCAGCAACGGCAAGGGAGCAGCCGGCGGTGCCAATCCGCCGGGCCGCCCACCCGGCCGGCGCTGACCCGGCCCACTCCGGCTACGCCCGCAGGCAGCGGACGTAGCCCGGGGCCCGGGTAAGGACGACGAAACGGGCGGTCACCCCAGTGCCGGGGTGACCGCCCGTTTCGTGTCCGCCCGTTCTGTGTCCGCGTTTTCTGTGTCCGCCCGTGCTTCGTCCGCTGGCGGGTCTGCGACCGCTATCCGGCGCCGAGCTGGCGGCGTACCTCCGCAGCGACCCGGCCGCCCTCGGCCCGGCCGGCGACCGCGGCCTGCGCCGCCTTCATCGCCGGGCCCATCTGCCCCCGGTCGGTGAACCCACCGGCGGACAGCGCCCCCGCGACCAGCTCGGCCAACTCCTCGTCGGGGAGCTGCTTGGGCAGGTACCGGTTCAGCACCTCACCCTCCGCCCGCTCCCGGTCCGCCTGCTCGGCCCGGCCGGCGTCACCGAACGCGGCCGCCGCCTCCCGGCGCTTCTTCTCCTCCTTGGTGAGCACCGCCAGCACCTCCTGGTCGGAGAGCTCCCGCTTCGCCTTGCCGGCCACCTCGGCGTTACCGATCGCCGCCAGGGCCATCCGCAGCGTCGAGGTGGTCAACTCGTCGCGAGCCTTCAGCGCGGTGCGCATGTCTGAGGTCAGGAGGTCCTTCAAGGTGCCCATGGACGGTCAAACTACCCTGAGCGGCATGCGAAAGCGCACAGTATTCCAGCTGGCCGCCGGGACCGTCGTGGCCGGCGGCGCCGCCTTGGCGTACGCCTCGCTCGTCGAGCGCAACATGTTCACCCTGCGCCGGTACGACGTACCCGTACTGGCCACCGACGCCGAACCGCTGCGCATCCTGCACCTGTCGGACCTGCACATGATGCCCGACCAGCGCCGCAAACAGGCGTGGGTGGCCTCACTGGCCGCCACCGATCCCGACCTGGTCGTGGTGACCGGTGACAACCTCGCGCATCCCGAGGCGGTACCCGGCGCGCTGCGGGCCCTGCAACCGATGCTCGACTATCCGGGCGCGTTCGTATTCGGCTCGAACGACTACCGGGGACCCGTCTGGAAGAACCCGTTCAGCTACCTCCTGCCGGAACGGGAGTACGTGCAGGGCGTCGACCTGCCGTTCGAGGACCTGCGTGAGGTGCTGGTCGGCGCCGGCTGGGCAGACCTGAACAACGCCCGTACGACGATCAAGTCCGGCGGTCGGCTGATCGAGATGGTCGGCGTGGACGACCCGCACATCGAACGCGACGACTACTCCTCCGTCGCCGGACGGGTCGGGGAGCGGAGCGACCTCGCCATCGGGCTCACCCACTCGCCTGAGCCCCGAGTGCTGGACGAGATGGCCGCCGACGGCTTCGAGTTGCTGCTCGCCGGGCACACCCACGGCGGGCAGGTGCGGGTCCCGTTCGTCGGCGCCCTGACCACCAACTGCGACCTGCCCCGGTCCATGGCACGCGGCCTGCACCGCTGGCCCGACTCGGACGCCTGGCTGCACGTCTCCGCCGGCCTCGGCACCCATCCCACCGCCCCGGTACGGTTCGCCTGCCGGCCCGAGGCATCGCTGCTGACGCTCATCCCCCGCTGAGCCCTCGGGCGCTCCGGCGGTACGCCGGGTCGGCTCCGGCGCCTCCCCCACAGGTCCGGGTGGGGCCGGACGCACCGGCCCGGATACCGAATTTGATCGGCGGGGCGGGTGGGCTACTATTGCTCGGCACGCCTCGGGGTGTGGCGCAGCTTGGTAGCGCGCTTCGTTCGGGACGAAGAGGTCGTCGGTTCGAATCCGGCCACCCCGACCAGGTCAGAGGGCATATCCGATCCATGGATATGCCCTCTAGTGCTTCCTGAGTGACTATCTGAGTGACTACACCCGCAGACGGTGGAGGGGACTGGGCGCGGCTGCCCCCAGGAGGAGTACAGCGGCGGCCGGGCCAGCTAGCCGCGAGGAACTCAGCTGAGGGCTGCGCAGAACAGGGGAACGACCCCCTGCGGTAACAGAGGGCCGTCCTGTCCGAGGTGGGTGCCGCCGGGGTCTCAGTAGCGGCCCACATCTCATCACCAGAGAACGAAGGATGCCACGGCAGGCAACGGGCGCGTGCGCGAATATGAGCATCGCGCCATACATTCAGAGCGCGATCGGTCAACTTCGGTCCGTAGTCGATTGGCGCCGATCAAAATCGTTATCTTCCTCGCGTAACGCCTGCCGAATAGCCCTCGTTAACTGCTTGGAAGTCCCTTGCCCCGCTCCAACCCGGCGGTAACCGGATTGGAGCGTTTTGCCGGGGCAAGGCTTCCCGTCCGAGGTAGTGCCACCTTGCAAGCGGTCCAGGAGGACTCGTGCCAAGAAGTAAAGGGGTCGGCAGAGGCATGCCAACCGAGAATCTGAGACAAAATCGCGTTTCAGGTGTCCCCCAGCCTCGCAACCCTGAATCGACGGTTCGCGACAGGTCTGAAGAACCCGCCGACGCTGGTGAGGGACATAGACACCTGGTATCTCAGCGGGTTCTCTTAATCCTGCTCATCTCCTTGTTCCTCGGCGTGCTGGCCGGGACCGCTGCCGGACTAGCTACCGCCACACAAGCCGTTGTCCCTCTCGGGACGACAACCGGCGTAGCCCTAGGCATCCTTGCCGGTGGCGTCACCTTCGCTCTGACGGCGCTGACGGTGGCGCATCGCCTACACAAGCTCCTCCGCTAGTACAGGACGCAACAGACGGCCCAACCTGTTACCGCAGGAAGGGCCGTCCGCCTATTCTTCCACTCCCGCCGCTCAATTCAGCGCTATCACGCGGCCGGCTGCGCCCGTCAGCCGAGAGCGAAAATGCGGTCCATCGCAACCGCGCCGTTGAGAAGCACCGGCCGGAGTTGGTGCCGGTAGACCTTCTCCGTAACTGTCGTGCCGGAGTGGCCGCACAGATCGGCGATGTCCTCCAGGCTCACACCGCTACTGGACAGCACCGACACAAAGCTGTGCCGCAGTTCCCGGGGCGTCCAGTCGCCCGGGTTGAGTCCCGCGAGTTTCGCCACCCGCCGGAACGCCCGCCGAACGTTGGCTGCGTCCAGCTCGGTACCGGCCAAGGAGGCAAAGACGTTCCCGGTGTGGTGCCAGTCCACACCGGCCCGCTTCCGGTCCCGATCCTGCATCTGCCTGTGCTTCCGAAGCGCGGTAACGCACCGGAGAGGCAGGGCCAGCGTGCGCCGAGACTTCCTCGTCTTGGTGTCGCCACCGGCCCGGACGGAATGCCATACCTCCATCGAGGGCGGCGCGGGCGGGTCATCATCCGGCCGGCCATCAAGGTCGACATGCTCCCAGGTGAGTGCCCGTAGCTCCTCAGTCCGGGCACCGGTCAGCAGGGAGAGCACTACGTAGGCGTACAGGCGGGTGTCTTCGGCTGCGGCCAGTACGGCCTTGGCCTGATCCAGCGTGAGCGACTTCGAGGGGCGCCCGTCCTGGCCCTTCGGGATCGAGCAGAGCGCAACCACGTTGCGCTTTACCTTGTCCCGAGCCATGGCCCGATTAACCGCTCGGTTCAGACAGGCGTACAACTCCCGGAGGGTCCGAGTGCTCAGCCTCTTGGCTTTGTCGGCTAGCCACCGATCGATGTCTTCCGCGCTGAGGTCGCGCAGCTTACGGGCGCCCAGGTCGGGGATGATGTGTCCCCGGCATAGGTAGCCGCATTTATCGGCGGTGCCTTTGGCGACTCCGCTAAGTCCATAGCTGAGCCAGTCGGTCACGGCCTGGGCGACGGTGAAGCCCTGCGGTGCGACGGTGAGTCCGTCTTCGTGGTCGCGTAGGACTTCCTTGAGCTTGTTCTTGGCTTCGGTCTTGGTCTTGCCGCTGCCCCGCCGGACGATGCGCTTTCCGGCGGGGGTGTAGCCGGTGGTGACGGAGGCAATCCAGCGCTGCCGGGCTTCGTCCCAGTGCAGTCCGCCGTCACCACGGCTTCGACGCTTGCTCATCAGGCGGCAACTCCTCGTGCGGTTTCGCGTTCCAGTAGCAAGACGTAGTCCGTGATGGCGCTGGCGGGGATGCGCCGGTCGGTGCCCTGCCGGACGTAGCGGAGTCGGCCCGCACGCATCTGCTCGTAGATGACGGTTCGGCTCATACTGAGTAGTGCCATGGCTTCGGAGACGCGGTAGAGAGCCTTGACGTGCATCGTGGGCGCCTTTCCGCTCAGCTTGTGGTCGGCGAAGGGTCCGGGGGGCGACGAGACACAGCCCGTTTGGGACCGGGTCCGAGAGGCGGGCAGCGGCAAGATCTGCGATCGCTGGGTATCCATGGATGCGCCGAACGCTCTGAGGGCGTCTGAGGGGGCCGGTTCGGCGGCCGGTCGGGCAGTCATGCCCGGCGGCCGGTGACGCGTGGCCGGGGGGTATCCGTACCATGCGTACCAAGCTGGTTTTGGCTGCTCAGGGCTGGTACGGATTGGTGTGCCGGTACGCTTTGATGCGTACCAGGGGCATGACCGCGTCGGGTCGCCGGTACGCTTTGATGCGTACCAGGCAGGCAATCCGTACCAGGGTTGACCTGGGAAAAGGAGCTTGGTACGCATGGTACGGATACCCCGGTGGAGGGTGTCTCGCGTTGCTCGGCGGGCGGTGCCGGGCAGTACCGGTTCCACGCGTCGGTGAAGGCGTCTCGGGTGTAGCCCTTGGCCTGTCCGACGGGGAAGCGGAGCTTGGTCGAGGTGATGCCGAAGTCGCGGAGCAGGTCGCCGAGACGCTTCCCGGTCAGTCCGGCCGGTCCGCTGTCCGACCAGGGCGCTTCGTCGTCGCCGTTCAGCACGGTCAGCAGGTCGCTTGTGGATGCGGCGCCCGGTTCGCCGAGCACCGTGAACGCGGTGCGGACGTCGGCCAGTAGCCGGATGCGGTTGGAGACGTTTCCCGCGTCGTCGGATTCCGCGGTGAGGGTGGTCACCGCGAGGCGCGCACGCTGCGGCCACCTGCTCCCAGCCAGATCGGCGACAGCTACTAGGGGTTCCCAGGTGTCGGCGGCGCGGTCTTCGACCGGCATCGACGGTTCCGCCGCTTCCAGGTCGACCAGGTGAGCGCCGAGCCATTCGGTCAACCGCTCGGCCAGTCGACGCAACGCCGGACTGTCGCGACGGTGCCGGTACGGCGCAACCGTCTCGCCCGGCGCGCGGCGCCGCATCCGGACGACAACGGCTCGGTCTTCGATGGTGTCCGGCATGGCGCCGATACCGGCGAGCGCTGCCATAGCGAACGTCGGGATTTTCTCCAGACTGTGAGTGTTGTTGTCCCACCGAATCGCGGGCCGGTTGCGCTGGTGTCCGGCGTTGAGCAGTCCGCGTAGATCTTCGTTGGCTTCGGCGCTCTTCCCGCCAAAGATGGTGTCCGCTTCGTCGACCAGCAACGTCGGCGGGTGGTCGGTGCCGATGGCGCGGTAGACGGCGGCCGGACTGGCGTTGACGGTGATCAGCGGGTTGTGACAGGTGCCTTCCACCACGTCGAGCAGTCGGGACTTGCCGCACCGCTTCTCCGGCGCCCGGATCACAAGGCGGGGCGCGTGCGCCCATGCGGTCTGTGCGTGTGTCGCAGCCACCCACAACACCACGGCGTCAACGGCTTCGGCGGACGGGAGGATGACGTACCGGGTCAGGCAGGCGTGTAGATCGTCCAGGATCGCCGCGCCGTCGATGGCGCGGCCGGTCGGCAAGGTGTTCTGATTCATGCTGCGACTCCCTCAGCCTGGAATCCGCCACGAATGGCGGCACGAATGTCCCGGTCGGTCTGCTCGGCCTGCCGGCCGGCGGCCGTGAGCGCGGTGACGGCGTCGGCTTGGTCGATGGCGTGTGCGGCGACCATCCGGGCGACGCCTCGGGCCGCGCCGTACAACGTGGTCCGGCGGGCGCCTTCCGGGGCGGTGGTCACCGCGTGCAGGTGTGCGGCGAGGAGTCGGTCGGGATGGGAGATGCCCTCCGCCGCGTGTGTGGTGATCGGTCCGACCGGTGCGGTCGGTGCGGGTGCCGGCGGGGGCGGATCACACGCCTCAACCAGCGCGGGGGGCATCTCCTCTACCGGCCGACCCGGTACCCACCGGTACGGGCGGCCGGTTCGCGGGTGCACTGACGGGGGGAGCACGACGTACCCGCCGTCGGCCTTAATGTCGATGCCGGGTCGGTCGGGCATCGGCCGGGACACCACCGGCGGTCCGGGGTGTCGGTAGTACAGGTGCCGGCCACCGGAACCGGTGACCACGTGCAGGGTCGGCGGTAGTAGTCGGGCGCCGATCAGGGCGGTCATGCTGTCGTCACCACCGTGGCGCGGGTCGACGTCGACCACCACCACCCCGGACGCCACGCCGGTCCGCAACGCGAGTTGCCCACCGGGGACAGCGGCCACGATCGCGGCAACCTGCTCCGGGTCGGTGGTAGCGGCGTAGAAGCCGTGACAGGTCAGGCATGCGCATGCGGCCGGGGCGTGGTGGTCGTCGGCGTCACGGCACGGCAGGCAGTTCGCCACCGGCCGTTTCGACCGGGCGAGCATGAACACCGGCCATCCTCGTTCGGCGTACCGCAGCGCGGGGGCGAGCAGGTCGAGCATGGTTCCCTCCGGTCGGATCAGTTCGTGCGTGGCGGGTGCTTCCGGGCGACCGGCTATGGCGGCCGGGGTGTGTTGCGGGCAGCGCGGGCCGTACAGGAACAGGCGGATCTGCTCCGTGCTGTCGCAGTGCCGGGCGGCCGGGCCGATCCAGTGCCGGCACCGGCCGGCCCGGTCGCGGTCCATCAGGCGGCCCGCCGACCGGGGCGCGGTCGGTCGGTCGTGGTGGCGCGGTTGACCAGGTCGCGAGCGCTGGTCAGGATCGTGCGCAGTTGCCGGCGGGCGGCCGGCTCGGCCGGGGCGAGCGCTACCCGCAGGCGCAGTTCGGCGTGCTCCCGTCCGTCGGCGGTCCGGACGCGGGTGAGGACGGCGCGACCGTGACCGGGCAGGTCGACCATGATCGCGTCGGACCGGTGCTCGGCGTGGTTGCAGCGGTGGTCGCGGGCGCACCATCCGGTGTGGAGGTCCGGTCGGCGGTTCATCGGTTGGCCTCGGTGCGCAGGTGGTGGAAGTAGTTGAAGACGCGTCGGCCGGTGCGTAGCCGTAGGCCGTGGTCGCAGCGGCGGCACGCGCGGTTGCGTCGGAGGATGCAGGTGGTGGTGTGGCCGGTTCCGGCGCATCGGGTGCAGGTCTTGAACGGCTTGATCCAGCACAGTCCGGAGTAACCGAGCGTGATCAGGGCGAGGATCGCGGCGACGGCGATAGCGGCGGTCAGGTAGGGGGTCACAGGTGCCTCCTGGGCCGGTTTTTGGGTGTATGAGGCCGTGAGCTGCTATCCGCTAGACCGCAGCTCATGATTCGGATTGGTTGCTAGCGGAGGTGCTAGCGCTAGCAGGTTGGGGTGCTAGCGCTAGCAGCCCGCGTGGTGTCAGCCGGCGGATCGCTTCCGGTCACGCTCCGCAATCGCCTTCAAGAGGTCGGTGTGCTTGATGCCGCGCCGGGTGGTCGCCTTGCCGTCGATCCGCCGCCCCACGTCGCCGACCTTTACCAGGGAGTGAGGCTTGAGCGCGGTGGTGAGCTGCGCGGCTTCCCACCCGCCGTACACCTCGGGCCGCAGCTCGGCCAGCAGCGCGCACAGCGTCTCGTTCCACGCCTGCTTCTCGTCCCCCGGCCACACCTGGGCCAAGTCGCCGAGCACGTCGGCGACCGGCCCGACGTCGCGGGTCTGCTCGCCGGCCTTGGGCAGCGTTCCGGCCGTGGTCCGCAGCGCGACCGCACGGGCGACGATCCGGGCGGCGGCGGTGGTGTCGACGTAGAACGACCGCACCGCCGACGCCTTCGGACCGAACCCGCGCAGGATGCCCCACCCGGCCTCGATGACCGGCTGAAACACCGTCGCCCGGTAGCCGTTCTTGTACGCCGACGTCCCGAGAATCATGTCGTTCGCGGTCTGGTCAGCCACGGAGAGGCAGAACCGGGAGTTGACGTTGCGGGTGATGCCGGTCGGCAGGCTGTCCTTGTCCGGAATCTGCGTACCGATCAGGATGATCACACCGAGCGCCCGACCGAGCTTGATGACCTTCTCCAGAAGTTCCCCGGCGTCCTTGCCGAACTTGCTGGTCATCAGCTCTTGCAACTCATCGAACCAGGCCACCAGCGGGTGCAGCCCCGACCCCTTGAGCGACGCGAGTTCCGGCGTGACCTTGTTCTCCGGTGCCTTGCCCAACCGGGCGTAGTGCTCGATCCGCTTCGACCGGCGGCGGCACTCCTCGTACAGCCACTCGATGAACGCGAAGCACCGGGCCAACGTCTCGTCATCGAAGCCGTTGCCGTACTCGGCCATAACCGGCTCAAGGACAGCGAAGTCACCGACACCCTTGAGTTCGTAACCCCGGATCTCGGTACGCGCGTCGAGTGCGGCGGCCAGGATCAGATCCCGCAGCGCGAACGTCTTACCCGACCCGGGTTGCCCGCCGAACAGGAAGTTGCGGAACATCAGGTCCACCGCCACCGTGTCCAGCCGTGGGGTGGTCGCGAACGGGAACGCCTTGAACACGTCCACCTTCGCCGACGCGGACAGCAGCGGCCAGGCGGGTTGCTTCATCTGCGACGCCGGTTCGTAGCCGACCCACAGGGCCAGGCGGCCGGTGTGTCCCGGTGCGGGTTCGGGCCACACCTGGTCCAGCGGTAGCCGCATCGCGGAGGCGAGCTTGCCGCGCCGGGCGACCACCTCGGCAGCCTCCACTCCGTACGGCAGATCCACGACCGCGAGGTGTCCGGGGCCGTCGCGGTGAATGTCGACCGGGAAACTGATCGCCTTCGGGTCCTTGGCAACCGCGCTGTTGATCGCGGGCATCTGCAACGAGGTCAGCGCCCGGCGCACCAGTTCGGCGGTGAGCTTGCGGTACCGGTTGCCCTCGGTCACCCGGTCGGTGATCGGCCGGTCCGCCGGACGGCCCAGCGTGGCCAGCAGCGGCACCACCGCCATCAGCGCGGCGTAGCGCCACCACACCGGTCCGAACGCCAGCACGACCGCGCCAACGACCATCGCGACGGCGCCGGCGGCGAGGACCCACCACCGCCATACCGACTGACGCTGCCGGCGCGCGTCGAGCTTGAGCCACACATCCGCCTCACCACGGCGCGCGGCGGCCTGCCGCAGATCCCAGTTACCTTCCTCAGCGCTGGCCCACCGCAGCGCCCGACCGAGGCCACGGAACAGGCCAACTGGCGCCCACACAGCGGTCTTCGCGGCGTACTTCGGCACCCGCACCGTGTGGTAGGCGGTCACGTAGCCGGCGTCCTTGCTCTGGTGTCGGACAGCGGCCCACAGGCCGCGCCACGAACGCGCCCACTCGGCCAGGATCGGCCGGCGCTCACGCTGCCGCGCCAGCACCTCAGCCGGAATCGCGTCAGCGGTGTCGACCGGCCCGCCGACCCGGTCCGGGCCGTCATCGATCGTTTCCGCGTCCTCGGTGTCGGCCTGGTCGCTGTCGGCGTCGGCCGGCGGTCGGGGCTGCGGCACCCGGCGGGCGCGGGCGTCGTCCAGGTCCACCACTTCGGCGTCCGGCCCGGTGGTGTCGGTCAGTTCGGCTTCTGCGGCCTGCCAGTCGAACCGGTTCTCATCAGGGGCAGTCATGATGGTGCTTCCTCCATCTGAGTTTTCTCGGGGGGGCTAGGGACCGGCGGCACGGCATCGGTTGTCGAGGCCATAGGGCCGTGCCGCCGGGCGAAATCAGGCTTCGTCGTCCGTGCTGTGCAGCAGGTGTGCCAGGGCGGCGCCCATGCCGAGCACGACCACGGGCAGGCAGGCAACCAGGGTGGTGATCCACCACGGGGCGGCGGTAATGCCGGCGGACTCCATCAGGTGGTACGCGACCTGACCGAGAGCACCGAGCACCAGCGAGCCGATCGCGGACCACTTCGCGAACCGGCGAGCGCGCGCCGGAACACTGCCGGACAGCCACGCCCGCAACGCGTACGCGGCGTACGCCTCCACACCGATCGGCAGCGTGATCGCCGTGTTCAAAGAGAAGCTGTCCCAGATCCCCGGCAGCGGGTGGACCACACCGAACCCGGTGAGTCCACCGAGTCCGACCCACCCCGACCAGATAGCGACGAACGCGGGCGCGGCCAACAGCAGCAACACCCACGGCCGCGCCGGTGCCGTCGCCCGCCGGGGCGCGGAGGTGATGTTGGACCCCGGGGCTACGGACGGGATAGGCAGCGCCGATGCCACCCGCGCCGGAGCGTCCGCGACCGGCTCAACCGCTTCAGGCGTCCGCGTCGTACTCAGGACCGTGTCCGGGGCTGCACGGGTGTCCGCGACCGGCTCAACCGGGGAGGGGGGCATCTCTCCGGTCACCTCAACCGGGTCGGCGGCCGGCAGCGCGGTGTCGGTGTTCAACGCCTCCAACAGGGCCTTGGCCTTGTCCCGGCCTACCCGGAACTCCTTCATCAGCCGGTTCCGCGACGGGATGGCGCCCGTGCGTTCGGTCAGGTCCCGCGCGGCCGGAAGCAGCTCGGCAACCTGTCGCGGGTAGACGCTGTTCATCGTGGGGGTGGTCATGAGAGATGCCCTCCGTCGCAGTCAAGGCACTCGCCGAGCGAGCGTGGGATGTAGTAGTCGCGAACCACCCGGCACGTGGGACAGGTCCGGCGGGCGGCAAGCGCCCGACCGATCGCCGCACGCTGACGCGGGGTCACGGTCCGCTTCGGCTTCGCGAGATCGATCCGGTACAGGTAGGCGGCACGAGTGCCGCCGATTCCGGACCAGAGGACTTGCGCGGCTACCGGCTGACCACCGGGCCGCAAGCCACGAGCCCGCAGCTGACGCCGCGTGGCGTAGCCAGCGGGGGCACCTCTCCACCACCACGTCGGGATGCCCCACCGGGCACCCTCCGGGTCGTAGAACGCGGCGCGAATCCGGCTCATGACCAGCACCTACGCCGCGATCCGCAGGAGCGACGCGAATGCGGCAGGGCGGTCGTACAGAGAAGCAGCGGCACGCAAAGCGCGACGCTGCGCGCTTCGCACCCGCTGCCAGTCCAACTCGCTGAGCGCTCGCTCAGCGCACAACACGATGATCTCGGCATCCAGCAGGTCAAGCTCAGCCTCGATCAGCGGCATCTCATGCTCGATCGCAGCCAGTTCCGCTGCCGACGGCTCTGTCCAGTCCTTGGCTTGCATCGGTTGCTTCCCTCCGGCAGTACAGCGACGGGCCTCGGCGTACCGCAGCCGAGGGCGTTTCAGTCCGCTTGCATGGGACCGATTCGCCCTCACAGCATGGGGACCTAGTAGTCCTCATGTCAAGGACTGATTCGCCCTCGGGCGGACGAAGGAGTCTGCTTGCGGGGACCAAGCCGTCCCCGGAGGATGTAGGCATGGAGATGGCGGAGGTACTGCGTCACCGGCGCAGTGAACTGGGGATGTCGCAGGCAGACCTTGCGGCAGCCGCAGGAGTCGACAAACGGCAAATCAGGCGATATGAGGCTGGCGAGCAGCAGCCCGTGTTGTCGGTGGCGGTCTCGATCGCCAACGCACTGAAGATCTCGGTCGGGGAACTCGCTGGGATACCGAGCCACCGGATCAACCTGTCGGGCGACTGGTGGGCGTCGTGGCAGACGTTCAAGGACGGAGAGGAGGTCATCACGGCCCAGGAAGTTCAGTTCCGCCAGCAAGGCGACGTGATCAGCGTCCAGACAGCCACACGTGGCATCGACGTTGAGGACGGCGGCTACCACTGGCGCGGAGAGCTACGCATCTGGGACAACGAGATCTTGATGGGCTGGTATGCGGCCGATGATGGGTCGGTCCGCTCGAAGGGCACGATGTACTTCGTGCTCCACCCGCACGGGTTCCGGATGGCGGGGCGCTGGGTCGGAGTCAGCTACGACGGAAAGATCATCACAGGCTGGGGCGGCATGGGTCGATCGGAGTCCGAGGCGCGCGAAACCATCAGCGGACTCAAGAAGGATCAGATCGGACCGGCTGCATGACCGAGGAAGTCTGCGAAGTCATCATCACGGGTCCGGACCCAGAGTGGCTGGCGGGATTTACACGCCAACTGGTTGACGACCGCCTTGCTGCCTGCGGTCACAACATCACTCCAGTCAGGTCAATCTATCGATGGAGCGGCGAGGTTCATGACAACCAGGAGGCTCGGGTGGCGCTCCATACCCGGCGCAGCCTGGTCGGCGTCATCATCGACCGAACCAACGCTCAACACCCCTACGTCGTACCGTGCGTCATCGCGACCCCGATAGTTGGCGGGAACCCCGAATACCTGCAATGGATACTTACCGAAACCCGCGAGGGTGAGCCTTAACGTCTACTTTCGGTTTTTGATCCACTCTTCGACGTCACGCTTCAACCACACGTGCCCCATCTTCAACTTCTGTGCCGGGGCGGGGAAGTCTCGGTGGCTGGTGATTACATGCACCCGCTGTCGGGACAGGTTGCCGCCCAACATTTCGCGGATCTCCGCGACCCCGACCAACTCTTCCACAAGATGGACGCTAAACAACGGCGGTTGCTGTTGACGTCGACAACTACGACGTCAACACTTAAGGGATGAGCTTTCCGAATGAGTCCCCGATCTTCGACCGCCCGTCCCCGTACCGACTCGGGCCCCACCGGCCCCGCCGGCCGCTCTGGCAGTGCTCGGGCTGCCCCGGGCAGCCGTGGCCCTGCGGCATGGCGCGCCTGATCCTGAAAGCTGAGTTTGCAGGTGCGCCGGTCGGGCTAGCGGTCTACATGGCGGCGCAGTTGATGACGGCACTGCAAGACCTTTACAAGCTGAATCCGCAACCCGAACCAGACCCCAGGGTGCTGTTTCAAAGATTCGTGGCTTGGACAGCACGACAACCGCTCGCTTAGCCCTCGATGGGCATTGGCCGGCGTCCCGCTATACCTCGGGACCCCGGCCACTGTGCGCAATCACAGTAATGCGGCAGCGCGCTGGGTTCCAGAGTCGCGGGATGACGTGAGGACCAGCCGCGCAACGAAGTGGCGAGGGCTGAGCGCAAGACCCAACCCCCGCCACTACCACCACTCGGGACTACCAGAGCTTGGCGTTCGCTGGCGGCATCGGCACAGAGTGCAGATGGCGCTTGGGTTCCATGACGCGAAGCTTCGGCGAAGCCTCGCCGAAATAGATTTCAGCGAGCTTGTGCTCATGCAACACCATCAGCTTTGCGACCTGTTCTCGCGAATACTGAAGATCTCTCTGATAGTGTTCAATGAGGTAGCGCATCAACCGAGGCTCCTCCATCTCGAACTCGCCAGGTTCGTTTTTCCGTCCACCCGGCAACTTCGACAACTGAATGAAGGAGGTCCGGTACTGTCTTTCGGTGATTAGCCCCAAGTCACTCGCACGCTTGACGAGAGCGGCGAGCGAAACGTGCCACCTGGCTTTCAGGGCTCCAAGCTCGCGGAATCGAAGCCCTTGCAGCTCGCGTCGAATGTCCGATGCAGGCATGAGCAAGGCCGACGCAAAAGCGTCGGCGTCGCGCTCCATGTCATCGGATGCTGATCCGTTATGCATAACCAGGTGGCCCAACTCATGCGCCAAAGCAAACCGACGCGCAGAAGCAGGTAGCATTCCATTCAGGACAATAACGTGCCGACCTGCCACGCCGGGCATCGAAATTGCCGACAACTTCTCGTGACCCAGGTTCGTAATGAATACTGGAATGCCCGTTGCCTCGATTAAGGCTATGAGATTCGGCAAGGGTCCGGGAGGCATTCGCCATGTCGCGCGAACAAATTGGGCCGCAACTTCAGGAGTCCACGACTCGTCGGGCGAACAGAACGGGAAGGGCGCAACCGAGTCAAACTCCAACGTCCGAAGCAGACGTACAGCCTCAAGTCGTCGAACGTTCGCAAGAGCGTTTGCTTTTTTCAGCGGCTTTACTGGAAGCGTAAGCCGTTTCTTGTGATAGAAATCAACGACTCCCTCACCAAGCACCTCTTCTTTCTGGTAGAAGAATTCTATAGGAACATCACACGCTTTGGCGAGTTGCTCCAAAACGTCATCATGTGGTTCCTCGAATCCATTCTCTATTTTGGAAACATGACCCTGAGAGATTCCCGCGAGGTGCGCCAGGGCACTCTGCGTTAAACCTTCCGACTCTCTCGCCAATGTGACCATGCGAGCATTAAACTCATCGGACATCACCATCCTCCTCGCGTGCTACACGGGCGATGCTGGGCAGTGCAGCAATCTCGGCTGCCCCGGAACCGGGAAGCGAAGGCAGGATCGGCGCGACGGGCGCAAGGACCCCGGCCGCCAGTTCACGAAGATCGATAGCCCATTCAACCTGACCTGCGACCTTGCGGACCAGCACGACCTTCTCGATGCTCGCTTCCACCCTGTCAAGGACGTAACCACAGGTCACGTGGGCAAGTTGCGGCATCCCGTCAAGAAAGCCTTGCCGGTCCAAACGGACCTGGATCCGCGTGGGGTAGTTCCTCGACAACAGCGCGCGGCTGTGCTTCTTGAACCGGAGGAGCATCCGCTCACGGAGCACATAACCAGCCGACCCCGTAAGTTCCGCGCGACGAACGCCCTCCATCCCCTCAACCAACGCGTCGTCGGCCCTCCTGATCATGTACTCCCAGACTACCGCCGCTCGCGCCCGGATGCCCCGTCGCTGACCTTCGTCGAGGTGATCTTGCCATGCCCCCTCCACGACCTCGATCAGCTTCTCGGCTCCGTCGACCCCCACGATCTTGCGCGCCTCGGCTTCACTGAGCACATGAACCTCCTGGTCACAGTCGGCCAGGAATATTATTCCGGGCATCCGTGCAGGTCATGATACAGGTACTCCCGAGGCTGGTGCAGGGTCCCTTACCGGCCACGGAAGGTCACGCCCGTGGCCGTATGCCCGCGCCGTCCCCGCACGCGTGCGGGTCGAGTGACGAACCGAGTGACAACCGTCCCGCACACTGGCGAACGGAGGCGCACGATGACGGACTATGTTCGCTGGTCATCCACTGTGTGCCAGCAGGCCAACGTCCCATGATCGTTCGTTCGGGACGAAGAGGTCGTCGGTTCGAATCCGGCCACCCCGACCAGAGTAAGTGCATTTCAGGGCCGGTCTCCTTGCTAGGAGGCCGGCCCTGAATCATCTCCGGGAGCGCCTGGCGTCCACTCGTCGCAGGTCCGGAGGTCGGAATCCGTTGGGCGGTCACGCCTTTGCGAACTGAGGGCTGGCAACAACCTGTGTGACGACGAGCGGAACGCACGCTGGAGCGGCGGAGTTGCCCGTTCCTCTCGGAGCAGTCGGTGGCCAGGAAACGAGGCGTCGACCATGAGGCTTGGAGCTGCGGTACGGGATGCGGCCGCTGGCCGTTCTCTCGGTCCTCGCCCTCGTGTTGCTCGGCGCGTACGCCCTGAAGAAGCACCGCACACGGCCGTGTGGCTCACCGCCACCGGCGTGATCATCTGCGGTTCCTACATGTGGCTCTCGGGGTGTCCGGCCGAGGCCGCACCCGACCCGACTGATCGGTGGCCGACCCCCCGCGAAGTGTCGAGCCGGAGAATCCGCTACTTCCGCCGGCTCTTCCGGCGAATCTTGACCTCGCGCAGGTCCGTCGCCGCGATACGGATCAGGTGGTAGGGAAGACCGTACGCATCCAGCGCCTTGATCGCCCGCTGGGTGGCCTCGTGTTCGCCATCATCCGGGTCCACCAACACCTGACAGCGAAAGGTGAATGCCGAAACACTCGCGTCATGGGTGAACCTGCCAGCCTCGGTGAAGCCGGCGCCGTTCGCCGCCAACACGGCGGCACGGCCGGCGTCATCCAAGCCAGTGAATTTTCCCGAGACCACCACTCGAAACATGTCAGCCCTTCCGTACGGCATAGCTGAGAACCTGCTCGCTGAGCAGGCTTTCGACAATGTCGAGCAGGGCCAGGACCGCCTCGGCGATGGCCTCGGGACCCTCGCCCGCCGTGGTGCGTTTGCCGATCTCGGCGAAGACCAGCGAGTGCAGGCAGCCGAGTTGCCAGGCGACGACGCGAGGCACCGGATCATCCTGGCCCGCCCCGGTTTCCTCGACGAGTAGGTCCGCGAGCCGATTGGTCATCTGGCGTCCGAGTTCCTCCAGCCGGGCGCTGAGTGTGGGGGTGGCCCGCATCATCTCCAGGACGGGGGCGAAGCCCTCGGTCAACCCGAGTTTGCGATCACGGCGACGCACCTCGTCACGAAGCTGGCTCAGCAGCGCCCCGGCGGCGGACTGGCCGGGGACGCGTTGCCGCACGATCTCGGCAATCCGCGTAGGAGATGCCTCGTCCGGCGGTAGGACGAGGTCCTCCTTGGCCTCGAAGTAGTTGTAGACGGTGTTCACCGAGACCTCCGCCGCTGCGGCGACCTCCGCGATCGTCACCTGTGCGAAGCCCCGCTCCACGAAGAGCCGAGTGGCCACCGCCGAGAGGCGCTGCCGCGTCTGCCGCTTCTTCCGCTCCCGAAGCCCGTCTGCCACGATGGGCAGGTTATCAAAAAGTGGATTGGACTCCAAAAATGCAGCAGGCCCCAAATTTGTGCTGCTGGCTCAGAGTGATGCGGGGCGTTCAGGGGCGAGCACGAGACGGCTCATGGTGAGGTCGCTGCCCTCACGGATCGGCTCCGTCTGGCCGTCGGGCCGGAAGCCGTACCGCTCGTAGAGCCGCCGGGCCCCGGGGTTGCTGTCGGCGACCCAGACATCGACCGCGAGGGCCCGGTCGTCGGCCCAGCCGACCACGTGGTCGAGGACCTGTCGCCCCACCCCACGTCCGCGCCAGTTCGGCTCGGTCCACATCGCCACCACCATGAGCCGGCCCGGCTCGTAGAGCCAGCCGGCGCCCATTCCGACCGGATCCCCATCCGCGTACGCGAGGACGCCCGGCCCGCCCGTTCCGTCGATCCGCGAACGCCACGTCGCCTCGACGAAGTCCGCCTCGTGTTCGTAGGTCGAGCCGAACGCATCCGGGTCCTGGGACAGCGAGCGCAGACGGATGTCGCGCCATGCCGACCAGTCTTCCGGCGCGACCTCCTCGGTCCGGACGTCACTCATTCCCAGAACCCTTCTTTGGTACGCGCACAGGTGGTGTTCAGAACGACAAGCGCGGCCTTTCCGAGCATCCTGCACCCATGCCTCCGGTCGGGGTATCCGATTTCGCCGGGCGGCCAGTACGGTCTGCTGATGTGGCCGTGGCAGGACGTCGACCGTCTGACGCTCATCGATGAGTTGTCCGCCGGTCCGGGCTGCGCCTGGCTGGTGTTGCGGACACCGGTGTTCCTCCGGCGCGGCGAGCGGTACCGCCCGGAACCGGCCGGTCTCGCCGTCCTGCACAGCGACGGAAGCCGCTCGTTCCACGTTGGAGCGTGGGAGACCCGGCGCTACCAGTAGCCCTTCCCGCGTTCGGCGCCAGGCGCCGCGCGACCCGGGATCGGGCCGCCTCAGGGAGTCGGCACCGGCTCGTTGTTGAGCTGGGCCGTGACGATCTCCACCAGGCGGTTCCGGGCCTCCAGCAGTTGCCGGGCCAGTTCGTCCAGCGCACGCGGATCGACGAGCTGACGTATGTGGGTCTTGTCGTCGAGCAGCTCCCACCGCTCCGCCGACCCGTCGGGTGCCTCGCTGACCCACATGGCGGAGACGACGGCGTGCCGCTTGGCGAGGAGCTTGGCGGCGATCTCGACCACCGGAAGGTACGCCTGCCGGTACTCCGAGGCCGCGAACTCGACCGCCCCCCGGGCCGCCCGCACCGGCTCGCCGGGCCGGGCAAGCACCTCGAACGCGTTACCGCCCGCCTGGTCCGCCCCGATCCAGGCCAGGATGAGTTCCAGGTCGCCGGCCGCGATCGTGATCCGTCCGACCGCGGACACCACCTCGTCGGGCAGCCTCGTCATGTTCGGCTCTCCCGTCTTTTCGGCTCGTCTTCCGGGCTCTCCATCACCATGATCACAAAGACTCTGGCCGATCCTAGTCTCGGGTCCAACCGCCGTCCTGGTTTGTCCCGGCGTGTTGGGAAGCCCGCAACAGACCAGTCCGACCGATCGGCGCGGCCGTGGAACGCGAAGCCGCCAGCGCCCGCATCGGCCTTGGCGCAATCTGCAATACCTGTGTCGTTGACGCCACGCCCCTGCTCCGACCAGCATGAATGGCATGCAACGACGTGTCGTGGTGGTGATCTTCGACGGCTTCCAGCTACTCGACCTGGCCGGCCCGTCCGACGTGTTCGCGACCGCGAGCCTGATCGTCGGAAGCGAGCGGGGCTATCGACTCGACGTGGCGGCGGTACGCGCGGGCGGCGTACCGGCCGGCAAGGGGATCACCACCCTGGCGGAGGTCGCGCTCCACGAGGTCACCGGACCGGTCGACACACTGGTCGTGGTCGGCGGGTTGTCCGTACCGAAACGCCTGGGCGATCGGCAACTGATCGGGGAGATCCGCCGACTGGCGGGTGCCGCCCGTCGGGTCTCCTCGGTGTGCAACGGCGCCTTTCTGCTGGCGGAGGCCGGGCTGCTGGACGGCAGGCGTGCCACCACGCACTGGTTGGCGGCGCCGGAACTGGGCACCCGGTACCCGGACGTCGACGTGGATGCCGATCCGATCTACGTACGGGACGGAAACGTCTGGACCTCGGCCGGAGTGACCGCCGGAATCGACCTCGCACTCGCCCTCGTGGCCGAGGACCACGGCCACGACGTTGCCCGGGAGGTCGCTCGCGGGTTGGTGGTCTACCTGCACCGACCGGGCGGGCAGAGCCAGTTCAGTACGCCGATGCGCAGCGCGCCGCCCCGCAGCGAACCGTTGCGGGAACTCCAGGCCTTCATCGACGCCAATCCGGCTGGTGACCTGAGCGTGCCCGCCCTCGCCCGACGGGCCGGGATGAGCGACCGGCACTTCTCCCGGGTCTTCACGGAGCAGATCGGCCTGCCACCGGGCCGGTACGTCGAACGCAGCCGTGCCGACGCCGCCCGACGGCTGTTGGAGGACACCGGCCACCCGCTGGACCGGGTCGCCCGGGAGTCCGGGCTCGGAGCAGCGGAAACCCTCTACCGGGTCTTCCGCCGGCACTGGCGGGTCGCACCCGGCGACTACCGCCGCCGGTTCCGGTCGAAGCAGACCTGACGGCCGCCCGCCCCGACCTCAACCACCCACGGGTACGCCACCAGCCCGCTCCACCCGCCCTCGCCCCGCTCCGCTCCGGACCGGAGTAGCTCCAACACGCCTCCATCCGGCGCGCCTCGAACCCACCCACCTCGAACCCACACGCCTCGAAGAGGAGAGTTGACTATGCATGTCGCCATCCCCCTCTACCCGCGATACACCGCGCTCGACGTCGTCGGGCCGTACACGGTGCTGGCCTTCGCGCCCGGCTTCACCGTCACCCTCGTCGCCGCCGAGCCGGGTCCGGTCGTCGACGACCGGGGCAGTCTCGCGATCACCGCGACCGCCTCCTACGCCGACCTGCCCCGTCCGGACATGATCGTCGTGCCGGGCGGGCCGGGGACGGCCGCCGCGACCTCCGACCCGGCGCTGGTCGGATGGATCGCCGCCGCACACGAGCACACCCGGTGGACGACCTCGGTCTGCGCGGGCTCGTTCCTGCTGGCCGCCGCCGGCCTGCTGACCGGCAGGCGGGCGACCAGCCACTGGGGCTGGGTCGACCGGCTCGCCGACTTCGGTGCGGAGCCGGTCCACGAGCGGGTGGTCACGGACGGGCGAATCGTCACGGCGGCCGGCGTCTCGGCCGGAATCGACATGGCCCTGACCCTGCTGGCCCAGTCGACCGACGTCGTGACGGCACAGACCGTACAGCTCGCCATCGAGTACGCCCCGGAGCCACCGTTCGACACCGGTTCGCCGCAAACCGCCCCCGCCGACCTCATCAAGCCGGCGTTGAGCCTCATCACGTAGCTCCCCGGGCAAAACTGTTAAGAAGGGCCCCTTCTTCTACAAAAAGCGATAAGAAGGGGCCCTTCCTTGCGCCGCAGGCGGCGTTCAGCGGTTTCTCAGCACCGTGAGTAATCTTGGGACCGCCCCTCGGACTCCTACTTCCCCGGATCGGATTCGGTGTCCCTCGACCACTCGCGCGTCGTCCGCGACGTGACCACCAGGCTGCCCACGGCGTCCACCGCCGTGCAGGCGTGCCAGGCAACGGTGGCCGCGTTGGGCCGGCACACCCCAGGCCGGATCGCCGTACTGCTGTGGGTGCACGACCGGCTCCGCTGTGTCGCCGCTACCGGATCCTGGCAGGTCTTCGCCTCGGTACCCGCCGGGGTCGGGGTGGTCGGCCGGGTCTACGCCTCCGGCAAGGCCGAGACGGTGTCGGAGGTCACGGACGATCCCGATTACGTACCGTTGCGCCCGGACGTGCAGGCGGCGATCTGTGCCCCGATCCTCGACCCGGCGGGGCGCCCGATCGGCGTGGTGGACCTGGAGTGGACGACGACCGGGGTCGAACTCGACGCCTGGCGGGACACCGTCGAACAGGTCGCGGCCAGGCTCGGTACCCGGATCGGGCAACTGGGTGGGCCGCCCGCCGAGACCCGGAGCGAGAAGCTGCTGCGGCACGCCTCGGCGCTGACCGTCGCCGCGACCGAGCCGGATCTGATGACCGCCGCCGTCGAGGCGGCCCGGGACGTCTCGGGGCTCCGCTCGGCGGTCTTCGTACTCGACGGGCCGGCGGGTCCCTGGGTGGCCACGCCGAGCCTCGTACCCGACGAGTTGGAGGCGCGGGTGCACGCCGCCCTGGCCGGTGCCGGTCGGCCGCTGCTGGAACGGCTGCGCAGTCGGGCCCACCGGTCGGGCGCGTCGTACACCCTCGGCGAGGGGGACCATCCGACCACCACCGACCAGGACCTGCTGATCGCGGCCGGGGTACGGACGCTGATCTCCGTACCGCTCGGACCGACCGAACTCTGCGGGGTCCTGCTGGTCGGCGACACCCGTACGCTGCGTCCGGATCCCACCACCGTCAACCTGATCGAACTCCTCGCCGCCCAGTCGTGGATCTGTCTCGAACGGCTGCGCGGGCTGGCCCGGCTGCGGGAGCAGGCGAGTTCCGATCCGTTGACCGGGCTACGTCACCAGGGTTCCTTCGGGGAGCGGATCGCCGAGTCGAACCCGGGGCGTACCGCCCTGCTCGCCGTCGACGTCGACGACTTCAAGACGATCAACGACACGTACGGCCACCAGGCCGGCGATCGGGTCCTGGTGGACCTGGCCCGGGCCCTTCAGGGCGCGCTCCGGCACGGCGACGAGCTGTACCGGATCGGTGGGGACGAGTTCGTCGCGGTGGTCGAGGTGCTCCGCCCGGAGGAAGCGGTCGGGATCGCCGAGCGGTTGACCGAGGCGGCCCGGCAGATCGGTCGGACGATCAGCGTCGGGGTGGCGGTGCAGCGGGACGGCGAGTCGCCGGACCTGACGCTACGCCGGGCCGACGAGGCGCTCTACGGGGTGAAGCGGCAGGGCCGGGACGGAGTGGGGCTGGCCACCGGCGGCTGAGCCGGCCGAGTCGTCGGCCCACCGGCTGAGCCGGCCCGGTGCGCCCACCGGCTGAGCCGCCCGCGATCAGCGGGCGGCGATGAACTCGGCGGCGAGGAGTTCGGCGATCTGGGCGGTGTTGAGGGCCGCGCCCTTGCGCAGGTTGTCGCCGGTGACGAAGAGGTCCAGCGCGCGGGGGTCGTCGATCGACCGGCGGATCCGGCCCACCCAGGACGGGTCGGTGCCGACCGCGTCGATCGGCATCGGGAACTCGCCGGCCGCCGGATCGTCGACCAGGATCACTCCCGGGGCGTTGCGCAGCGCCTCGCGGGCACCCTCGGCGTCGACCTCGGTCCCGAAGACCGCGTGTACGGCGACCGAGTGGCCGGTCACCACCGGCACCCGTACGCAGGTGGCGGAGACCTTCAGGTCGGGCAGGCCGAGGATCTTGCGCGACTCGTTGCGCAGTTTCAGCTCCTCGGACGACCATCCGCCGTCCCGGAGCGAGCCGGCCCAGGGGACCACGTTGAGCGCCATCGGGGCGGGGAACGGGCCGAGGTCGTCGCCGACCGCCTGCCGCACGTTTCCGGGGCGGGAGCCGAGCACCCGATCTCCGGCGATCTTGGAGAGCTGGTCGTGCAGGGTGTCCACGCCGACCTGCCCGGCCCCCGACACCGCCTGGTACGACGCGAGCACCAGCTCACGCAGGCCGTACTCGCGGTGCAGTGGGGCGACCGCGACGATCATCGACAGGGTGGAGCAGTTGGCGTTCGCGATGATGCCCTTGGGACGGTTGCGTACCTGCTCCGGGTTGATCTCCGGAACCACCAGCGGAACGTCGCGGTCCATCCGGAAGGCCGCCGAGTTGTCCACCGCCACCGCGCCCCGGGACACCGCGATCGGCGCCCACTGCGCGGAGATCTCGTCCGGCACGTCGAACATGACCACGTCCACGCCGTCGAACGCCTCCGCGGTCAGCGCCTGGACGGTCAACTCCTCGCCCCGGCACATCCGCTTCTGGCCGACCGACCGCGCGGAGGCGACCAGCCGGATCTCGCCCCAGACGTTCTTCCGCGAGGAGAGCAGGTCGCACATCACCGTACCGACGGCGCCGGTCGCTCCGACCACCGCCAGCGTGGGGAGTGTCGCCATCGCGGGCTACCTCCCGGTCCCGGCGTAGACCACCGCTTCCTCGCTACCGCCGAGGTCGAAGGCCTCGTGCACGGCCCGGACCGCGACGTCGAGGTCGGTGTCGCGGCAGACCACGGAGACCCGGATCTCGGACGTGGAGATCATCTCGATGTTGACCCCGGCCTCGCCCAGCGCGGCGAAGAAGCTGGCCGCCACGCCCGGGTGCGAACGCATGCCCGCGCCGATCAGCGAGACCTTGCCGACGTGGTCGTCGTAGAGCAGGCCCTTGAACTTGACCTGCTCCTGGACCTTGCTCAGCGCGGCCATCGCGGTCGGTCCGTCGGTCTTCGGAAGGGTGAAGGAGATGTCGGTCCGCCCGGTGCCCTCGGTGGACACGTTCTGGACGATCATGTCCAGGTTGATCTCGGCTCCGGCGACCGTCTCGAAGATCCGCGCGGCCGCTCCGGGCTCGTCCGGAACGCCGACGGCAGTGATCTTCGCCTCGCTCCGGTCGTGGGCGACCCCGGTGATAAGTGCTTGCTCCACGGGTAGGTCCTCCGTCGATCCGGTCACCATGGTTCCGGTGTTGGTCGAGTATGACGAACGTACGCGGATCGGCAACCCCGCCCGACGGGCATACTCCACGCTCCGCAGGTGCAGTACCTTCGCGCCGCAGGCGGCCAGCTCGAGCATCTCCTCGTAGGTGATGGTCTTGATGTGCCGGGCGTTCGGAACGATCCGCGGGTCGGCGGTGAAGACCCCGTCCACGTCCGTGTAGATCTCGCAGACGTCCGCCCCGAGCGCCGCCGCCAGCGCCACGGCGGTGGTGTCCGAACCACCCCGGCCCAGCGTGGTGATGTCCTTGGTGTCCTGGGAGACGCCCTGGAAGCCGGCGACGATCACCACCGCGCCCTCGTTGAGCGCCGCCCGCAGCCGGCCCGGCGTGACGTCGATGATCCGGGCCCGACCGTGCACCGAGGTGGTCAGCACGCCGGCCTGCGATCCGGTGTACGAGCGTGCCTCGTACCCGAGGTTGTGGATCGCCATCGCGACCAGCGCCATCGAGATGCGCTCGCCCGCGGTGAGGAGCATGTCGAGTTCGCGGCCGGGCGGCAGCGGGCTGACCTGGTTGGCCAGGTCCAGCAGCTCGTCGGTGGTGTCGCCCATCGCGCTGACCACGACCACCACGTCGTCGCCGGCCTTGCGGGCACCGACGATCCGTTCGGCCACCCGCTTGATCCGCTCCGCGTCGGCGACCGAGGATCCGCCGTACTTCTGCACCACAAGTGCCACGACGGTTGACTCCTTCCCCTGGGCCGGGCGAGGCGCACCGGCCCTGAGCGTGCCAACGCCGCCGGGTCGAGGCCGGCGGCGCCGTGTGAGACTCCCTCAGCGTACCGGCCGACATGCGTGGGCCGACCAGCCGTTCCCACCATCCGACTAGTGACGACACGCGACGGTAGCTGGGCTGACCACTCGTTTCGCCAGTCTGGGCCCAGAATGGCGGGGTGCACCCCGGTGTCGCCACCCACCCCACCGCCGACCGGGACCGGCCCCCCGTCCGCCCGCACCGGGCGGCGCCGCAGCGGGCCGCCGTCCGTCCCGTGCTCGGGGCACTCCTGCTGGTCGGATCGCTGTTGTCGACCGGTTGCAGCGGGACGCCCGCACCGGCGGCGACCCCGACCGAGCCGGCGGCGAGCCGGCCGACCGAGGCCCGGGACCAGCTCGCGGCGTTCGCCGCCGCCGCGCAGGACCGCCGTCTGGTGGCGGGGTACACGCTCTCGACCGAGGGGCAACCGGACCGGTCGATCTCGGTGACCAGGGCGACGGACGGCTCGTGGCGGGTCGACATCCCCGGCGGTGCGCTCGGTGGCACCGCCGACGTTTCGATGGCGCAGACCAGTGCCGGGACCTTCCAGTGCTCGCTGCCGTCGGCCGGGCAGCCCGAGTCCCCCGGTTGTGTCCGGGTGGCCGATCCCGGGCAGTCGCTGGACGCCGGTATCGACCCCCGGATGCAGCATCCGTTCACGGACTGGCCCGAGGTGCTCACCGACCGCCAGGCGCCGCTCTCGATCTCCACCACGGCGCTGCCCGGCGCCCAGGGAGCCTGTTTCGCGGTGGAGTCGACCTCGGCGTCGGTCAGCCCGCCGCTGGATTCCGGCATCTACTGTTACGCCCCGGACGGGACCCTGACCGCCGCCCGGCTGCCGGCCGGCACCCTCACCCTGACCGGTACGCCGACCGCCGCTCCCGCCACGGTCGCGCTGCCGGGCCCCCTGGTCGACCGGGAGCCGCTACGGATCGCCGCGCCCCCGGCCAGCGACCCGACCGAACCGGCCGGCGAGGGCGGCCCGGACGGCGGTGCTCCGGACGACCCGGCCGACCCCAACGAGTGAGTCCCTCTCACGTTACGGGTGCGCCCGGTCACTTCTGGTGACCCCGGTTAATGGACAGAGCGTCCGATACGGCACACTCAGCGACATGGCCCAGCTCTCCCCGTTGCTCGCGACCCGGTGGAGTCCGCACGCGTTCGACCCGGTCGCCGACCTCACCGACGCCGAGGTCGCGTCGCTGCTCGAAGCGGCCCGGTGGGCTCCCTCCGCCGACAACACCCAGCCCTGGCGCTTCCTCGTCGGGCGGCGTGACGACGAGGCGTACAAGCGGATCCTGACCAATCTGACCCCGGCCAACCAGCGGTGGGCCGGGCGTGCCTCGGCGTTGCTGCTCGGCGCGCACGCCACCACCGGCCCGACTGGCTGCCCGCTGACCCACGCCGCGTACGACCTGGGCCAGGCCGTGGCGCATCTCACCGTCCAGGCCACCGCGCTCCGGCTCCACGTACGGCAGATCTCCGGGTTCGACGCCGACGGGCTCCGTACCGACCTGGAACTGGCCCCGGCGGTACGGCCACACGTCGTGGTCGCCGTCGGACGGCTCGGTGACCCGTACTCCCTCCCCGACGACCTGCGGGCCCGGGAGGTCGGCCTGCGGCAGCGCCGCCCGCTGACCGAGTTGATGCTGCGCTGATCCCGGCGCCGTGCGCCGACCCCGGCGTGACCTGGGCGGATCCCAGAATTCGGACTACGCTTTCGATCCGCGCCCCGGTCACATAAGGTCACGGTTGTCATGTGGCAGGCCCTGCTCCTTCGCTGCCGCGACGAGGCCCCCCAGGCCGGCACCTCGTCGCGGAGTTGAAGCGCGCCGTCCTGCATCTCGGCCGATCCCCGTCGCGGCCCGCTCGTCTCAAAGCCCGAACACTCGGCTCGAAGCCCGAACACTCGGCTCGAAGCCCGAACACTCGGCGCCCACGACTCTTCGGCGCCCACGCCACATGACCACGGGAGTTCTCCGCCATGGCTCAACAAGCCGGCACCACTGACGCTGATCCGATAGCCCGGCAGCGGCCCAGCCGCATGCCCTTCCAGCGCTACCAGCCGTACCACCAGCAGTTCGCGATCGACCTGCCGGACCGGCGGTGGCCGACCCGGCGCATCGACGCCGCACCGCGCTGGTGCGCGGTGGACCTACGCGACGGCAACCAGGCCCTGATCGACCCGATGTCGCCGGAACGCAAGCGGCGGATGTTCCAACTGCTGGTGCAGATGGGCTACAAGGAGATCGAGGTCGGCTTCCCGTCCGCCAGCCAGACCGACTTCGACTTCGTACGGCAGCTGATCGAGCAGGATCTGATCCCGGACGACGTGACCATCCAGGTGCTGACCCAGTGCCGGGAGCACCTGATCGACCGGACCTTCGAGTCGATCCGGGGCGCGAAGCGGGCGATCGTGCACTTCTACAACTCGACCTCGACGCTGCAACGCCGGGTGGTGTTCGGCCTGGACAAGGCCGGGATCACCGACATCGCCACCCAGGGCGCCCGGCTCTGCCAGAAGTACGCCGAGATCCACGCCCCGGACACCGAGGTCTTCTACGAGTACTCCCCGGAGTCGTACACCGGGACGGAACTCGACTACGCGCTGGAGGTCTGCGCGGCGGTGATCGAGGTGATCGACCCCACGCCGGACCGGCCGCTGATCATCAACCTGCCGGCGACCGTCGAGATGGCCACCCCCAACGTGTACGCCGACTCGATCGAGTGGATGCACCGGCACCTGCCCCGCCGGGAGAGCGTGATCCTGTCGCTGCACCCGCACAACGACCGCGGCACCGGTGTCGCCGCCGCCGAGCTGGGCCTGCTGGCCGGCGCCGACCGGGTCGAGGGCTGCCTGTTCGGCAACGGCGAGCGCACCGGCAACGTCGACCTGGTCACGCTGGGGCTCAACCTGTTCTCCCAGGGCGTCGACCCGGAGATCGACTTCTCGAACATCGACGAGATCAAGCGCGCCGTCGAGTACTGCAACCAGCTTCCGGTGCACGAGCGGCACCCGTACGCGGGTGATCTGGTCTACACCGCGTTCTCCGGCTCGCACCAGGACGCCATCAACAAGGGCTTCGACGCCCTGGAGGCAGACGCCCGCTCCGCCGACGTACCGATCGACCGGTACCCGTGGGCGGTGCCGTACCTGCCGATCGACCCGAAGGACCTGGGCCGCACCTACGAGGCGGTGATCCGGGTCAACTCGCAGTCCGGCAAGGGCGGGGTCGCGTACGTCATGAAGACCGAGCACCACCTCGACCTGCCCCGACGGTTGCAGATCGAGTTCTCCGGCGTCGTGCAGCGGGTCACCGACGACGGCGGCGGCGAGGTGGAGCCGGCCCGGATGTGGCAGCTCTTCGCCGAGGAGTACCTGGTCGACCAGCAGCGGCAGCCGGCGGTGCGGGTCGACACCTACGCCATCGGCACCGTCGACGGCAAGGTGGAGATCGAGGTCGAGACGCAGTTCGGCACCGAGCCGCGGTCCCTCTCCGCGACCGGAAACGGCCCGATCGACGCGTACGTGAGCGCGCTCCAGGCGCTGGACATCCAGGTACGGGTGCTCGACTACCACGAGCACGCGATGTCCTCGGGCGGCGACGCCCAGGCGGCCGCGTACGTGGAATGCGAGGTCGACGGTCAGACGGTCTGGGGTGTCGGCCTCGACCCGAACATCGTCACCGCCTCGGTCGCAGCGGTGACCAGCGCCGTCAACCGCGCCCTGCGCTGAGCCCGGCCGCGCGGGTCGGACCGGCCACCCCGGCCGGCCCGCGCGATCGGCACGCCGCCGCCGACGTGACCGTCCCCAACCCACATGGTCACGTGCCACTTCGCGCCGCTACGAGCGGCGTTGCTCCGCCCGGGTCCGGTCCGCATCCTGGTCCGGCTCGTGCAGGTGGGTGGGCGGCGGCGGCAGGGCCGGACACGGCCGGGACTTCCGGGGTTCCCGTTCCGGGCGGTGCACCAGCACCATCGCCAGGATCGCGCCGAGCACCATCAGTCCGGCGGAGTACAGCACGGCGGCCCGGTACGCCGGGGTGAGCTGGCCGGAGCGCGCGTAGCCGCCGCCGGAGAGCCCGACCACCAGCGGCAGTGCGGAGACGGCGAGCAGACCGCCGACCCGGGACGCCGCGTTGTTGAGCCCACTGGCCGCTCCGGCGAGCCGGTCGGGGGCGGCGGCCAGCACCGAGGCGGTCAACGGCGCCACCACCAGGGTCATGCCGAGCCCGAAGAGCGCGATTCCGGGCAGGATGTCGGTCCAGTACGAGGCGCCGCGGCTGATGCCGTGCAGCAGGATCAGCCCGACGGCGGCGATCAGTGGCCCGATCGAGAGTTGTGGGCGGGGCCCGATCCGGGCGGCCAGCGCGCCGGACCGGGCCGAGCCGAGCAGCAGCAGAATCGTCATCGGCAGGGTGGCCAGGCCGGTCATCAGGGCGGAGTAGCCGACGACGTTCTGGAGGTAGACGGAGAAGAAGAAGGTGAGGCCGCTCAGCGCGGCGTAGACCAGCACGGTGTAGAGGTTCAGCACGCTGAACAGCCGGCTCGCGAAGAGTGTCGGCGGCAGCATCGCCCGCTCGCCCCGGCGCCGTTCGAGCAGTACGAACCCGACCGAGGCGGCCACGCCGAGCACCGCCGCGACCACCACCTGGACGGAGCCGGGTCCGAGCTGCTGGGCCTCGACCAGGGCGTACGTGATGCCGGCGAGGCCCAGCGCGCCGAGCAGTGAGCCGGCCAGGTCGAACCGGGACGTGCCCGCCCCCTCGGCCCGACTCTCCGGGGTCCAGCGGATCGCGGCGATCATCACGACGACCGCGAGCGGCAGGTTGAGGAAGAAGATGAACCGCCAGGACAGCGCGTCGATCAGCCAGCCGCCGAGGAACGGGCCGAGGGCGGTCGACACGCCGGCCAGCCCGGACCAGGCGCCGATCACCCGCCCCCGCTCGTCCGGGTGGAAACTCGACTGGAGCAGGGCCAGGGAGCCCGGCGTCAGCAGCGCGCCGCCGAGACCCTGGAGGAAGCGGGCGGCGATGAGCCACTCGATGCTCTGCGCGGCGCCGCAGAGTACGGAGGCGGCGGTGAACGCCAGTACGCCGGCCAGGAAGACCCGGCGCCGCCCCAGCCGGTCGCCCAGTGCCCCGCCGAGCAGCACGAAGGCGGCCAGGGTCAACAGGTAGCCGTTGAGCGTCCACTGTAGGCCGGCGGTGCTCGCGTGCAGCTCCGAGCCCAGGTGGGGCAGCGCCACGTTGACCACCGTCGCGTCGAGGAAGACCATGCCGGACGCGACGACGGCGGCGAGCAGGGTGCCCCGTCCGGCCACGGTGCCCATGCGTAGCGGTGCTGAGGAATCGCTCACGGTGTCAATCTGCCCTGCAGGTGGCGTAAGATGCCGCGAAACGCCGGAACCGGTTCTGGATCTCGGGTCCGCCGGTCGACACCCCGCAAGCTGGAAGCGTGCCGTTCATCCGTACCAGATCACGAGCGCGGCTGGGAACCATGGCCGTGCTGGTCGGCGTGCTCGCCTTCGGCGGCACGGCCGGTTGCACGTCCGTGGAGACCCCGTCGCCCGGGCCGACCGACACCGCCGACACGCATGCCCAACTTGACCAGCTCACCGTCGCCTCCGCCGCCTCGATGCGGGGCTACAGCCGGGAGCGCTTCCCGCA
This sequence comes from Plantactinospora solaniradicis, assembly GCF_042658085.1. NCBI lineage: Bacteria > Bacillati > Actinomycetota > Actinomycetes > Micromonosporales > Micromonosporaceae > Plantactinospora > Plantactinospora solaniradicis. The sequence continues at coordinate 1,084,609 of NZ_JBHSPR010000001.1, forward strand.
CTGGCGCAACGCGGGCAAGAACTGCGACGTCCGGGACACGGTGCTCCAGCGCGACGGCACCGGCATCAAGCTCTCCGGCTGCAACGTCGTCGGCGGGCGCTGGTCGAGCCGGTACGACAAGCGGACCCTCGCCGATCCCTCGGACGTGGACATCGACCACATGGTGCCGCTGGCCAACGCCTGGCGCTCGGGTGCCGACGACTGGAACGACGACAAGCGCGGCGACTTCGCCAACGACCTGGACCGGCCGCAATTGGTCGCCGTCTCGGCCTCCTCGAACCGGGCCAAGGGCGACCAGGACCCGTCCCAGTGGAAGCCGTCGAACCGGGACGACTGGTGCGGGTACGCGGAGGACTGGATCGCGGTCAAGCACTACTGGCGGCTCTCCGTGACCACCGCCGAGAAGGCCGCGCTCGACGACATGCTGGGGAGCTGTTGATGGGCAACTCCGGAGACACCGCCGCCACGCCGGACGAGGGCACCACCAAGACCACCGATATCACCGCGGGGCCGGGCGGGGTTATGACCGACGAGGTCGGGGTGATCACCGGGGAGTTGACCCTGCGCACCGAACTGCGGGCGGGTCAGGTCGCCCTCCGGGTCCAGTACAAGGACGCCGACGAGTGGTACGCCGTCACCGGCGGGCTGGCGCCGCTGGCCGACCCGGCCGACCTCGCCGCCGTGCACACGATCGCGGTCGGCCTGCTCCACCGTCCCGAGGGCTGACCGCCTTCTCCCTGATCCCGCTTCGCTGATCCGCTGACGCGGGCCGGAAGATCTTCTCGTGGGCGATTGACAAAATCTAGTTTTACGTACAGGATTGTTTTGCCATGAGAGACGTGATGTACCTGGAGCAGATCGAGCAGGCAGAGACCCTGCTCAAGCCGCAGCGGATCGAGGTGCTGCGGCAACTCGCCGAGCCGCACACCTGCACCGAGGTGGCGACCCAACTCGGCCAGACCCCGCAACGGGTCTACTACCACGTCAAGCGCCTGGTCGAGGCCGGCCTCGTCGACCAGGTGTCCGAACGCAAGGTGCGCGGCATCCACGAAGGCATCTACCAGGCGAGCGCCCGGTCCTACTGGCTCTCGCCCCGGCTGGTCGGCCGGCTCGGCCTGCGCAAGACCCAGGACGCGATGAGCCTGGGTTACCTGCTGAACCTGATGGAGGAGGTCCAGGCCGACATCGCCGCGCTCGACCGGACCGCTCCAGAGCTGCCGTCGATCGGCGTCTCCGGCGAGATCCGGGTGCCGGCAGAGCTTCGCCAGCAGTTCCTGACCGACCTGCAGACCACGCTGCAGGACCTTTTCACCCGCTACGGCGGCTCCGAAGGCGACGCCTTCAAGCTCGCCGTCGCCTGTTACCCGCATGGGAGTTCGAAATGACCGCACCACTGACCCTCCGCGCCCGCGCCGCCGCACCGATCAAGAACGTCTGGCAGGCCCTGACCGACGCCGCCGAGCTGCGCGTCTGGCTGGCCGAGCACGCCGAGGTCGAGCTGCCGCACCGGTACGAGTTCTGGGGTCGCTACACCCCGGAGGGCGACGCCCCGCACCAGCGACTGGTGCACGTCGGCGAGCACACGCTCCGGTTCACCTGGCTGCTGGACGGCGAGGAGACCACCACCGAGATCCAGCTCACCGAGGAGAGCGCCGACTCCACCATCGTGTCGCTGTCCCAGACCCACTGGAGCTTCGAGGTCGCGATGAGCGGCGCCAGCATCCGGGGCGTGCTCCAGACGTACTGGTCGCTGGCGATCGCCAACCTGGTCGACCACGTCGAGGGCCGGCCGCTCAACCCCAGGACCGACTTCACCTCCGCGACCTTCCAGGAGGAGATGGTGATCGACGCCTCGGCCGACGCCGTCTACGACTCCCTGACCGACTCGGCCAAGGCCACGGAGTGGTTCGGCTTCCCGATCGGGATCGAGCCCGTCGTCGGCGGGCGGTGGGCGATGGGTGGCTTCGAGAACAACCCCAACCCGGCCAAGGTGCTCGACCTGACCCCCGGCAGGGCGATGACGGTCGACTGGGGACCCGTCGGGATCGTGACCTGGGAACTGGAGGAGAGCGCGGGTAAGACGAAGCTGTCCTTCGTACAGAGCGGCTTCGACACCAGCAACCCGCCGTACGGGGCGTGGACCGGCTGGCTCAGCGGGCTGGCCGAGCTGCGCCGCTACCACGAGCTGGCCGACTGGCGCCCGATCTGGCTCCACGACCCCACCGACAACATGTCGGCGGACGCACCCGCGAGCGTCTGAGTCCGCCCCGTCCGACGACCGTCGGGGAGGAGCCTCCCCAACCCTCCCGGCGGTCGTCGGCGCGCGAAAACGTTCACCCCCCCCAAGTTCGGAAGGACACCCCCGATGGAATCGCCCCGTCTTCGTACCCTCGTCTCCGTCGCCGCGATCGTCGCGGTGGCCGCGGCCAGCATCCCCGCCGGCCCGGCCGCCGCCGGCCGTCCCGCACGGCCCTCCGCCGGCACGCCCGGCTGGTCGGGCGGCTGGGCCACCGCCGTCCAACAGCCGTGGCCGGGCTACGAGGCACCGAACTGGTCGGTCGACGGCTTCACCAACCAGACGCTCCGGCAGGTCGTCCGGGTCAGCGCCGCCGGAACCCGGGTGCGGATCCGCCTCTCCAACCGGTACGGCGACCAGCCGCTCCGGCTGACCGGAGCGACGATCGGCCGGACCGGGAACGGCGCCGACGTCCGGCCGGGGACCCTGCGGCCGCTGACCTTCGGCGGCTCCCGGGCCACCACGGTTCCACCCGGTCGTGACCTCGCGTCCGACCCGTTGGCCCTGGCCGCCCGGCCCCTGGAGCGGCTGACCGTCACCCTGTACTTCGCCGGGTCCACCGGCCCGGCCACGTTCCACGAGGGGGCGTTGGCGACCGTCTACCGGGCCGACGGCGACCGCCGGTTCGACCGCAGTGGCGCCGCCTTCACAGGTGGGACCGGCCAGTCCTGGTACTACCTCTCCGGGGTGGACGTCAGCGGCGGTACGGGCCGGGACGGCGGCACGGTGGTGACGTTCGGCGACTCGATCATCGACGGGTACGGCTCCACCCCCGACGCCGACAACCGCTACTCCGACGAGTTGGCCGAACGGCTCAACCGGGCCGGTAGCCCGCTCGGGGTGGTCAACACCGGACTCAACGGCGGCCTGCTGCTCACCGACTACCCGTGCTTCGCCGGCGACTCCGGGCTGACCCGGTTCCGCGCCGACGTGCTCGACCAGCCCGGCGTACGGACCGCGATCGTGCACCTCGGGCTGAACGACATCGCCGTCGCAGGGATGGCACTGCCCTGCGCCGCCCCGCCGAAGCTGAGCGACGCGACGCCACTGATCGAGGGGCACCGGGCCCTGATCCGGGCCGCCCACGCCCGGGGGGTCAAGGTGCTCGGCGCGACGCTGATTCCGGTGAAGGACGTGCCGTACTACTACGACGCGGAGAAGGAAGCGATCCGCGACGCCCTCAACCACTGGATCCGGACCAGTGGCGAGTACGACGGCGTCGTCGACTTCGACCGGATCCTGGCCGACCCCGCCGACGCCGACGCGCTGGCACCGGCGTACAAGGCGGCGGATGGCATGCACATCAACGACGCCGGCACGAAGGTGATGGCCGACGCGGTCAACCTCCGGGTGCTCCGGAACGGCTGACGCACTCCCGCTGATCTCCCGGCGCCGGTTACCGGCGCCGGGAGATTACCGTTTGCGGGCCCTCAGACGAACGAGCCGGGCTCGCTCGGCGCGGAGACCATGCCGGGCGTGTCGCCCTCGTCCTCCGGCCGGACGATCTGCGCGGACACCTTGTGCGGACGCAGCTCGCCGCTGGCGATCGGCTCGGCCCAGTGGCAGGCGACCCGGCTGTCGCCGATCTGGCGCAGCACCGGCCGCTCCTCGGCGCAGCGGGTCGGCTGGGCCCAGGGGCACCGGGTGTGGAACCGGCAGCCGGTCGGCGGGTTGGCCGGGGAGGGCAGGTCACCGGCGAGCAGGATCCGTTCCCGGCGGTCCTCCACCTCGGGGTCCGGCACCGGCACCGCGGACATCAACGCCCGGGTGTACGGATGCAGCGGCTCCCGGTAGAGCCGGTCACCGGGGGCCTCCTCCACCAGGGCACCCAGGTACATCACGCCGATCGTGTCGGAGATGTGCCGCACCACCGCCAGGTCGTGCGCGATCACCAGGTAGGTCAGCCCGAGTTCGGTCTGTAGCTCGTCGAGCAGGTTTACCACCTGGGCCTGGATCGAGACGTCCAGGGCGGAGACCGGCTCGTCGGCCACGATCAGGTCCGGGCCGAGCACCAGCGCGCGGGCGATGCCGATGCGCTGCCGCTGGCCGCCGGAGAACTCGTGCGGATAGCGGGACAGCGCCCACTTGGGCAGCCCGACCGCGTCGAGGGTCTTGGTGATGATCTCCCGCCGGGCGGTCCGGTCGGCGCCGATGCCGTGCGCCTGTAGGCCCTCCACCAGGATCGACTCGACGTTCTGCCGGGGGTCCAGGCTGGACATCGGATCCTGGAAGATCATCTGCATCCGGCGGCGCATCGACCGCATCTTGTTCGGCGGCAGCGTGGTCAGTTCGACCCCGTCGAAGTTGACCTGGCCGGAGGTCGGCGGGGTCAACTGGAGAAGTGCCCGGCCGAGCGTCGACTTGCCGCAGCCGGACTCGCCCACCAGCCCGTACGTCTTGCCGCGCGGGATGCTCAGGTCGACCCCGTCCACCGCCTTGACGTGCCCGACGACCCGGTCGAAGATCACCCCTCGGCTGATCGGGAAGTGCACCTTCAGGTCCCGGACCTCGACCAGGTTCTCGCCGCGCTCGCTCGGAACGGACACGTTGCCGTCGGTCATGCCGACTCCTCCTCGCGCGGCGCGGGCACCGTCGATGGCTTCTCCTCCGTCACCGGACCGGCCTCGGCTGCCGGTTCGGCGGCGGCTGCCGGTTCGGCGGCCGCTGCCGGCGATCCGATCGGCGGGACCGGGTTGACGCACCGGTAGGTGCGGTCGGTGTGGGTCAGCACGAGCTGCGGAGGCTCACCCACGCACGCCTCCACCTGGCGATCGCAGCGGGGCGCGAACGCGCACCCGTCCGCCCAGGGCAGCACGTCGCGGACCGAGCCGGGGATCGGGGACAGCTTGTCGCCGCGCCCCGCGTCCAGGCGCGGGATCGAGCCGAGCAGACCCACCGTGTACGGGTGCCGGGGCTCGGCGAAGAGCGGGCGGCGACGCGCCGTCTCCACCACCCGGCCGGCGTAGAGCACGTTGACCGTGTCGCACATCCCGGCGACCACGCCCAGATCGTGAGTGATCATGACGAGGGCGGTGCCGGAGTCGCGTACCAGGTCCTTGAGCAGTTCCAGGATCTGTGCCTGGATGGTCACGTCGAGCGCCGTGGTGGGCTCGTCGGCGATCAGCAGCCGGGGCTGGCAGGCCACCGCGATGGCGATCAGCGCCCGCTGGCGCATCCCGCCGGAGAGCTGGTGCGGATACTCCTTCAACCGGCGGGTCGGGTCCGGGATGCCGACCCGCTCCAGCAGCGCGGCGGCCTCCTTACGGGCCGCGTCCCCACTGAGGCCACGGTGCCGGGACAGTACCTCGGTCACCTGCCGGCCGATCGGGATCACCGGGTTCAGCGAGGAGAGCGGATCCTGGAAGATCATGGCGACGTCGCGGCCCCGGATGTCCCGCATCGCCCGGCGGTCGACCCGGAGCAGGTCGGTCCCGTCGAAGTCCGCCTTACCACCCACGCTGATCCCGGGTTGCCGGGGCAGCAGGCCCATCAGGGCCAACGAGGTCACGCTCTTGCCGCAGCCGGACTCGCCGACCAGGCCGACGACCTCACCCGTGTCCACCGAGAACGAGACCCCGTCGACCGCGCGCACCGTACGCTTCCCGCGCTGGCGGAACGTTACGGAGAGATCCTCCACATCAAGCAGTGCCATGACAGATCACTTCCGCAGCTTCGGGTCGAGGGCCTCACGCATCGCCTCACCGAGCAGGGTGAAGCCCAGCGCGGTGATGATGATCGCTACCGCCGGATAGATCGCCAGCGCCGGCCGGATGCCCAGGTACGGCTGCGCGTCGGCGAGCATCACGCCCCACTCCGGCACCGCCGAGTCGGGGTTGCCCAGCCCGAGGAAGGAGAGCGCGGCCGCCTCGATGATCGCGGTGGCCAGGGTGAGCGTCGCCTGCACGATGACCGGCGCGAGGGAGTTCGGCAGCACATGGCTCAACGCGATCTTGGATCGGCGTACCCCGAGCGAGGTCGCGGCGAGCACGTAGTCGGTGTTCGACTGGGCGATCATCGAACCGCGCAGCAGCCGGGCGAAGACCGGCACCGAGACGACGCCGACCGCGATCATCACCGTGGTCAGGCTCGCACCGAGCAGGGCGGCGATGCTGACCGCGAGCAGCAGGCTGGGCAGCGCCAGCAGCATGTCGACGATCCGCATCAGGCCGGTGTCGAGCCAGCGTCCCCAGCGCCCGCCGAGTCCGGCGGCGGCACCGGCGATCCCGCCGACCAGGGCACCGATCGCGAGGCCGATCAGCGTCGACACCACACCGACCAGCAGGGTCTGCCGGGCTCCGACGATCAGGCGGCTGAACTCGTCCCGACCCTGGTGGTCGAAGCCGAGCCAGTGGTCGGCCGAGGAGCCCGGGATGATGCCCTGCCCCGACTTGACCAGACCTTCCCGGATGCCGATCGTGTCGGTCGGGCCGTACGGCACGAAGATCGGACCGACGATCGCGACCAGCACGAACAGCCCGAGTACGACGGTGCCGACGATGGCCGCCGGGTTGCGCCGCAATCGCCGGAACGCCTCCTGCCAGAGGCTGACCCCGCGCTCCTCGTCCCGGACGGCGGAGAGTTCGCCGAGCCGGTCCAGCTTCTCGGCCTTCTTCCGGGCCCGTTCGGTGATCGTCATCGGACCCTCACCCTCGGGTCGATCAGGCTGTACGAGAGGTCGACTATCAGGTTCACCAGCACGAAGAGCACCGCAATGATCATGATGAAGCCCATCAGCACCGGATAGTCCCGCTGACTGATCGAGTCCGCGATGAACGCCCCGATGCCGCTGAACGCGAAGACGGTCTCGGTCAGCACCGCGCCGGAGAGCAGGCCGCCGGTGAGCAGACCGATCGTGGTGGCCACCGGCAGCATCGCGTTACGCAGCACGTGGCGCTGCCGTACTACCCGCTCGGTGAGCCCCTTCGCCTCGGCGGTCCGGACGAAGTCCTCGCCGAGCACTTCGAGCACGCTGGCCCGGGTGATCCGGACGATGATCGCCAGCGGGATGCTGGCCAGCGCGAGGCCGGGCAGCACCAGATGCCAGATCGCATCGGCCGCGGCGTCCCACTCGCGGGTCATCAGCCCGTCCAGGACGAAGAAGTTGGTGATCCGGGTGGCTTCGATGGTCGGGTCCTGCCGGCCGCTCGACGGGAACAGGTGAAGGTTCTCCGCGAAGATGGCCTTGAGGACGTACGCCAGGAAGAAGACCGGGATGCAGACACCGATCAGCGATCCGGCGACCGAGACGTGGTCGAGGAGCTTGCCCCGGCGGCGGGCAGCGAGGTAGCCGAGCGGGATGCCCACCGCGATCGCGATGATCAACGCGGTGACCGCCAGTTCCACGGTGCCCGGGAAGCGTTGCAGGAATTCGGTGGTCACCTCGCGCTTGGTGGCGATCGAGGAGCCCAGGTCGAGCCGGATCATCCGCCGCATGAACCGGCCGTACTGGACCAGGATCGGCTCGTCCAACCCGAGGTTGTGCCGGATCGCGGCGCGCATCTCCGGGGTGCCACGCTCACCCAGGATCGCGGTCTCCGGGCCACCGGGAAGCCGGTGCAGCCAGATGAACAACAGGATGGAGAGCCCGAACAGCGCGGGTATCAGCTGTAACAGGCGTCTGACGATGAACCGGATCACGGTGGCCTCTGGCGGGGGGTGCGGAGGGTCGCGCGGGCGGACGCTGGCTGACCTCCGGCCGGTGGTCTACCGGCCAGGGTCAGCGCGCGCCCGCCCGCGTTTCCCTTTTCCGTTATGTCAGGACTTGAACTCGGCGGTGGCGAACCGCTCGTCGGTGAGCGGGCTCGCCTTCACCCCGGTCACGTCCTTACCGAACACGATCGCCGGCGGCGAGTGCGAGATCGGCACACCCGGCAGGAACTTCATGACCTCGGCGTTGAGCTGCTTGTACAGCTCGAACCGGGCCGCGGAGTCCGCGGTGCTGTCGGCCTGCTTGAACAGGGCGAACAGGGCGGGGTTGTTGAAGCCCCACTCGGGCTTCTGCCGGTCGAACATGGTGCCGATGAAGTTGTAGGCGTCGCCGTAGTCACCGGTCCAGCCCAGGAAGTGCAGGTCGTGATCACTACCGCTGCTGGTGGCGTTGAGGTAGTCCGGGGTCCACTTCAGCGGAATCCCCTGCACCTTGATGCCGACGGCCTGGAGGTCGGTCGAGAGCAGCTCGAAGATGTCCTTCGGGTTCGGCATGTACGGCCGGGTGACCTCGGTCGGGTAGTGGAACCGCAGGGTCAGGTTCGTCGCACCGGCCTCGGCCAGCAACTGCTTGGCCTTGTCCACGTTGTAGTCGTACGTGGTGACCGTCGGGTTCCAGCCCTCCACGGTGTCCGGCATGAACTGGGTGGCCACCTTGGCGCCCGGGGGCAGCTTGGAGTCGACCAGCGCCTGCCGGTTCAGCGCGTACGCGATCGCCTGCCGGACCTTGATGTCGGCGAGCTTCGGGTTCCCCTTCTGGTTGATCGCCAGGTAGAGGATGTTGAACGCCGGGCGGGTGAGCATGTTGAAGCCCTCGTTCTTCAACGGCTCGACGTCGGCCGGGCCAACCAGGTCGTACCCCTGGATGTCGCCGGACCGCAGCGCCTGCTTGCGCGCGTTCTCGTCCGAGATCGTCTTGAAGATGAGGGTCTTCAGCTTGGCCTTCTGAGTACCGCTGTAGTCCTCGTTGCGCTCCAGGGTCAGCGTCTTGTTCGCGACGTCCCAGGACTTGAACTTGAACGGCCCGGTGCCGGTCGGGTGCTCCATCGCGTACGACGGGTACTGGACGTTGTCCGCGCTGCCGCCGATGGCGCTGGCCTTGTACTCCTCCAGCGCCTTCGGGCTGTGGATGGAGAACGACGGGAGCATCAGCGCGGCCGGGACCTTGCTGGAAACCCGGGTGAAGGCGAGGTCGACCGTGGTCGCATCCTTGGCGGTGCAGGACTTGAAGAGGCTCTCCGGCAGGTCGTCCCGCTCGTTCTTGGCGAAGCCACCCATCACGTCCTGCCAGTACGGCGTGACGTCCGGGCTCTGCATCAGGCCGGTGGCGTTGTACCAGCGGTTGAAGTTGACGCAGACCGCCTCGGCGTTGAAGTCGGTACCGTCGTGGAACTTCACGCCCGAGCGCAGCTTGAAGGTCCAGACCGTGCCGGTCGAGTCGGGGGTCCAACTCTCGGCCAGGCCCGGCGTGATCTTGGTGCCGCCCTCCTCGGGGCGGACCAGGGTCTCGAAGACCTGCCGGGCGACCCGCAGCGACTCACCGTCACTGGCCAGGCTCGGATCGAGCACCTTTGGGTCACCGGCGACGCCGAATACCAGGGTGTCCTTCTGGCTTGCGCCCGATTCACCGCGGTCGCTCTCGGCACAGCCGGCTACCGCGAGGGCCGCGACCGCGACGGCCGCGATGGCGACCTTCGGTCTTGGTGCACGCATGGTGCTTCACCTCGTCCTGTGGATACGACAAACGCGGTGACGGGAGGGCCACCGATGGCGAGACCTTAGCCGCCGGGCGGACCGGGCGGAAACGGGCCGCGAATGGGTTGGTACCGGATCGTGTCTTTACCGTCATGACGCCCACGACAGAGCGTCGCGCATGGTCAACAATCGGATCATTTGTCCAGATCAGCCTATGCGAAGTTGTTACATGCCCCGTCGGTTTGATCAGCACCGATGTCAGACCCGCATCGACGCCCGCGACGGGTTCGTCCGCCGTCCACGATGGCGGGCTCGTCCGCCCTGCCGACGGCGGGTCTCTCGGCCGCTGGTCCGGATGCCGCGGCCGTGGCTGCCGCTGTGCCGCAGTCCCGGCTGCGCCCCGGTGCGGCTGCGGCTGCGATGCGGTTTTGCCGTTGCGGCTGCGGTCAGACGGCTCGGCGGCCCTCGAAGGCGCGGCCCAGGGTGATCTCGTCGGCGTACTCCAGATCGCCGCCGACCGGCAGGCCGCTGGCCAGCCGGGTCACCGCGATGCCCATCGGCTTGACCATCAGGGCCAGGTAGGTGGCGGTCGCCTCACCCTCGGTGTTCGGATCCGTGGCGAGGATCAGCTCGCGGACCGTACCGGTGCCGAGCCGAGCCAGCAGTTCCCGGATCCGCAGGTTGTCCGGGCCGATGCCCTCGAGCGGATTGATGGCACCGCCGAGCACGTGGTAGCGGCCCCGGAACTCCCCGGTCCGCTCGATCGCCACGACGTCTTTGGGCTCCTCGACAACACAGAGCACCTCGTCGGTACGACGCTGGTCGCGACAGACCCGGCACTGCTCGGACTCCGCGACGTTGTAACAGGTGGTGCAGAACCGCACCAGTTCCTTCACCCGGCGCAGCGCGGTCGCGAGCCGGGTGACGTCGGTCGGGTCGGCGGAGAGAACATGGAAGGCGATCCGCTGGGCGCTCTTCGGGCCAACCCCCGGCAGCCGCCCCAACTCGTCGATCAGATCCTGGATGGCACCCTCGTACACGGGGTGGCTCAGAAACCGGGCAGGCCGAGGCCGCCCATGCCGCCGGTGACCGGGCCCATCTTCTCCTCGGTCAGCTTCCGCACCTCGTCGTGAGCGTTGTGTACGGCCGCCAGCACAAGATCTTCGAGAGTCTCGACGTCCTCCGGGTCGACCGCCTTCGGGTCGATCTTCACCGCCTTGACCTCACCGGCGCCGGAGATGGTCACCGTGACCAGCCCGCCACCGGCGGTGCCGGTCAGCTCCGCCTCGGCCAGCTCCGCCTGCGCGGTGGCGATCTGCTGCTGCATCTTCTGCGCCTGCTTCATCATCTGCTGCAGGTTGGGCTGTCCACCCGGGCGCACGGCGACTCCTCGGTTGCGGAAACTGGTCAGTGCCAGCCTAGTCCGGCCGGCCCCGGGCGGCTCGACTGCCCGTGACCGGCCGGCGGGTCGAATCAGGCCGAGACGACGACGGTCTTCATGATCTTGTCGGCGATGGTCTGCTTCTTGGCGTCCCAGAGCGGGAAGAGGTAGCCGATGTAGCAGATGATGCTGTCGACGAAGTGCGCGATCTCCCGCACGAACGCCTTCCCCATGCCGATCGGCTGGCCGCTGGCCTCGTCGATCAGCGAGATGCCGAGGGCCTTCTTGCCCCAGCTCTGGCCGGTCTTCCCGGCCAGGTACCACCGGTTGTAGGCGCTGACCAGCAACCCGAGCAGCAGGAAGACGTAGTAGAGCGGGCCGGGGCCGTCGACCTGCCCCGTTTCCGCGTCCACGCCCGAGCCGTTGAAGATGAAGGCGAGGATGCTGAACGGAAGGACGACCAGCCCGTCGATGAGTGCGGCGCCGACGCGGCTGCCCCAGTGGGCGTAGTTCAAGGGGTACTCCTTAGAAGGATGGTGCTGACTGAAGGGGATTCGGCTCGGTCACACCGAGCCGGTGTAACTGGAACAACCAGCTCGCCAGGGCGAGCAGGCCAGCGCCCCATCCCGTACGACGCCGGGCCCGGACCGACCAGGCGATCGGTGGCGGTATCGCACCGATCACCCGCAGCCCGAACAACGGCATCGCGACGACCGCGACCGCCGCCAGACCCAGGATCAGCGGATTCGCCGTCACCGCACCGACGAGATCGCCCCGGACCAGGGCGATCGCCGCCGTGGTCAGGCCGCAACCGGGGCACGGCACCCCGGTCAACTCCCGCAACGGGCACGGCACGGTCAGACCCGTCGTGTCGGTCATCGACGGCCAGATCGCCGCCGCCAGGGCTACGCCCAGACCGAACATCCCGAGCCGCTCGGGCACCGAGAGTTCGCGCATGCCGCACTCTCACAGATCAGAAGGATGGGCGACCGATGTTAGATGATGATCGATTGATCAACTGTCCCATTTGCGGTCAGATGCTGAAAGCAGACAGATAGGTTCCTGTGAACGTTTGACCATCGGGTCGAGGCCGGGCCGGCCGGCCGGCGTCGGCCGTACGCCTCGGTCGCCTGACCGTTGAGGGACCGGCCGGCACCGTTGAGGGACCGGCCGACACCATTGAGCGACTGGTCAAACACCGTTGAGCGACCGGTCAACAGCTCACCGGCCCCAACCCCCTGCGGGCAACTCCACCCGGAATCCTCCAGATCGGACGGACCGGGCGGGGCGTTACTTGACGTCCACCTCGCCGATGCGCTCGGCGCCCAGGGCCTGCTGGAGCAACTGCACCGCCTGCTGCTCGCTGCTCTGCCGGGCGGTGCGCTCGTCGATCACCTCATCGAGCGGTTCGTCACCCGGATCGAAGCCCTCGTAGCTGACGGAGGTTGGCGGCGGGCCGTCGTACTCGGGGTCGTAGGGCGGCTCGCCGGCCCACTCACGGTCCGCCGTCCGGTCCGGGGTGACGGCGGGACGGGGCCCACGTCCGGCCGCCGCCGCCCGCGCCGCCGCGAGGCCGGACCCGACCGCCGCTCCACCGCCGGCACGGCCACCACCGGTCGCCTCGGCACCGTTGCCGGACACCCCGTCGGCGCCGCCGCCCGCACCGCCGTTGCCTCCGCCCGCACCACCGTTACTTCCGCCCACACCGCCGGTGCTTCCGGCCGAGTGTCCGCCACCGGCGGCCGGGCCACCGTTGCCGGCGACGCGCGCCGAGGCTGGGGCGCCGCCCGGCGTACCCGTCGGGTTGGCGCCCGAAGTTCCGCCGGCACCGCCCGGTGGGGTCGGCTCCGGCCAGTCCTCGTCGGCCGACGCCGTCGGTGCGACACCACCCGGTCGGGCCGGTTCAGGCCAGTCCTCGTCGTCTCCCCCGGATGGCGTACCACCCGCGTTCGCGGCGTCGGCCGTGCTCTCCCGGCCTCCCGCCATTCCCTGGGAGGCGGCGCCGGACGCTGCCGAACCGGCAGCACCGCTGACACGGGCCGGTGAGCTGTTCGCCGCCGGTCGGGACGACGCGGACGGGGCCGGGGCGGGGCCACGGTTCTCGCCGGCCACCTCGCAGCGGATCTGCCAGCGCCCGCCGAACTCCTCGTAGAGGGCGTCGGTGAGCACACTGGAGGCATTGGCCAACATCTGTGCGAGCACCGGTGACTTCACGGTCAGCACCAGGGTGTCGCCGTCGAGGTCCCGCACCACCGCGTCCCGCATCAGGGCGGCGATCCGCTTGTTGGTCCGGTTGACCATGCCGACCACGTCGCCCCAGACCCGCCGTACCGCGACGGCGTCCAACGCGCCCGCCGGCTCCGTACCGGCCGGCACCGGATCCGGTGTGGCCGGATCGGGCATCACCGCCTCCGGGGAGACCGGCCGCCGAGCCGGCTGAGGCGGCTGAGGCGGGGCCGGTGGGTCCACGGCCGCCACGGCCGCCGCCGGGCCCGACGCTGGTCCGGCAGCCGCGCGTACGTCCGCTCCGGCCGGCGAAACCGGCCCGGCGCCCGACGGGCCACCTGCCGTACCCGATGAGTCGCTCGCGGCGGCGGATGGTGCCGGCGGTGCCGGTGCCCGGCCGGAACTGGCCGCCGGGGCCGGGGGCAGGGGCGGAATCGGGGCAGCAGCCATCGGCTCGCCGGAGAGCGTCAGCCGGCGTTCCATGCGTTCGAGCCGCTGCAACAGGCTGCCGGTGGAGTCCTCCGCGCCGGGTAGCAGCATCCGGGCACAGATCAGCTCCAGCAGCAGCCGCGGGGCGGTCGTACCCCGCATCTCGACCAGCCCGTTGTGCACGATGTCGGCACAGCGGGACAGCGTCGCCGGGCCGAGCCGTTCGGCCTGGATCGCCATCCGTTCGATCTGGTCGGCCGGGCCGTCGATCAGCCCCTTGGCGGCCGCATCGGGCACCTGTTGAATGACGATCAGATCCCGCAGCCGTTCCAGCAGGTCGGAGGCGAACCGGCGCGGATCGTGCCCGGCCTCGGCGACCCGGTCGACGGTGGCGTACGCGGCGGCACCGTCACCGGCCGCCAGCGCGTCGCACATCTCGTCGATCAGGGCCGCGTCGGTGACGCCGAGCAGGGCGACCGCGCGGGCGTAGCTGACCCCCTCGGGGCCGGCTCCGGCGATGAGCTGGTCGAGCACCGACAGCGAATCCCGGGCGCTGCCGCCACCGGCCCGGACGACCAGCGGGAAGACCGCCGGCTCGATCTTGACCCCCTCCGCCGAGGCGAGCTGCTCCAGGTACGGCCGCAGCACGCCCGGCGGAATCAGCCGGAACGGGTAGTGGTGGGTCCGGGACTTGATCGTGCCGAGGACCTTCTCCGGCTCGGTGGTGGCGAAGATGAACTTGACGTACTCCGGCGGTTCCTCGACCAGCTTGAGCAGGGCGTTGAAGCCCTGCGTCGAGACCATGTGCGCCTCGTCGATGACGTAGATCTTGAACCGGCTGCTGGCCGGGGCGAAGAACGCGCGTTCGCGCAGCTCACGGGCGTCGTCCACGCCACCGTGGCTGGCCGCGTCGATCTCGATGACGTCGATCGAGCCGGCCCCGTCGGTGGCCAGACTCTTGCAGGAGCCACAGACGCCGCAGGGCTCCGGCGTCGGCCCCTGCTCGCAGTTGAGCGAGCGGGCCAGGATCCGGGCGCTGGAGGTCTTGCCACAACCCCGGGGACCGGAGAAGAGGTACGCGTGGTTCAACCGCCCGCTGCGCAGCGCCTGCGACAACGGCTCGGTGACGTGCTCCTGGCCGATCACCTCGGCGAACGTGCGGGGCCGGTACTTGCGGTAGAGCGCCAGTGCCACCCGTCCCGCCTCCTCTCGACCGGGCCATTCTCCACCCGTCGCCACGCTGCCGAGTGCCAGGTTGTCACGCGCGCCTGACGATTTCCACGTCGATCATGCGAGGTTCGGGCGAGCCCGACCACAGTCCGGACGAATCAGGTCGATCATGGGAAGGGCGACTGACGACCGACGGGTACGCTCGCCCGGCGCAGCCGACTCCGGCCGGCCAGGGAAGGTTCCGGTGCTGGTCAGGGAAGAACAAGGCCCCCCGTGCACCCGCCAGAGCTCGCTTATCCTTGCTGCCTTCCGGCCCTGGGGAGGTTCACGAGATGGGCGCCGCACGGGGGGTGCCGCCAAGTCTACCCGGTGCCCCGACCGATCTTCAGGGGGACCGGCGGGGTGGGCCATCGGCAGCGAGCCTGTATCCTGTCCGACGGAGGATTCGCCTAGAGGCCTAGGGCGCACGCTTGGAAAGCGTGTTGGGTTTACACCCTCACGAGTTCGAATCTCGTATCCTCCGCTCGTCTGAGCAGCGTAAACGCCCGGCAGGTCCGCAAGGAACCCGCCGGGCGTTCGTCTTGTGGTCTTCCTCGGCCGCTACGAGCGCTCCCGTCGCGTCGTCAGGGTCCGGTCCGTGTCCTGCTCGGCAGGCTGCTTCCCAGATCTGCCGGCTCGTCCTTTTCGAAGGTGGCGCCTTCGGTCGGTAGAGGCCGGCACCGGAGGGACGACGCGAGGACGCCAGGGCCGGCGGACGGGCCGGCCCTGGCGTCAGTCGGTGGAGGTCAGAACTTGCCGTTGGCCACGTCCGCCAGGGTCACCCGGGTCACCGTGTAGTTGACGGTCACGCCCACGCCGTCGGAGACGTACCTGATCGGCAGGCCGGTGTCGGCGTTGATGGTCAGGGTGTCCGCACCGCCGCCGGTGATCAGCGCGCCGGCGGCAAGGGTGAGCACCGGCTGGCCGTCGATGGTGGCCTGCTTCACCTCGACCTCGGGCATCTGCCCCAGCAGCCGCACCACCCCGGCGCGAACCGTCGGGCTGCCGGCGCCCGCCTTCAGCGCGTCGATCGAGTTTCCCCAGACCCAGTTGTCGGTCCGGTTGCCCACGCTGGACGCGTCCTGGCCGGTGGCCTTGAGCTTCTCGGCGATCTTACCGTCGATCGCGGGCTTGGCACCGGGCGCGTCGAGGGGGAACGGCTTCGAGCCCTCCGCAAGGTACGCGTGCGCCATCCTCTTGCGGGCCTCGTTCAGGTCGCCCTTGGCCGCGTACTCCGCCGCCGCGACCGCCTTCTTCCTCCCGGCCTCGTCCTCGCCGCCCGTCGCGTGCTTCCCCTTCACCTGTGCCGGGAGGGCACCGCGGGTCTTGCCGAAGTAGAGGTCGCCGTTGTCGGCGAACAGGTCCCAGACAACGACCTTGAGGCCGTTCGTGTAAACCTGGTCGCGCAGCACGAGCGTCGCGTCGCCCTCCGGCTGCGGGGCGGCGGTCAGATTGCCGACCAACTTCACCAGCGGGGCCTCCTCGGCGGTCGCACCGCTGGTCGCCGTCGACTTCGGGTCGGCGAGGTTGGGCGCCGGAGTACCGGTACCGGTGCCGGCGGTGACCACGGCGATCGCGGCGATCGCGGCGAAGCTGGTGCCGGCGGTCGCGCGCCACGCCAGGCGGCGGTGCCGCAGCTTCCGTCCGCGGCTCTCGATCTGCTCGAGGTCGGGCGCGTACGGCCGGTCCCCGACGATGCCCTGCAGTGTCGCGCTCAGACGTGCCTCGGTGTCGTAGGACATGGTCAGATGTCTCCTCGGTTCAGTACGGACTTGAGCTTGATCAACGCCCGGCTCGTCTGGCTCTTGACGGTGCCCTCGCTGCACCCGAGGACCGCCGCGGTTTCCCGCTCGCTGAGCCCCTCGAGGAACCGCAGGACGACGGTCGCCCGCTGCCGCCTGGGCAGCGACTGCAACGCCTGGAGCAGTTCGGCACGGTTCACCACCTCGTCGGACATGTCCGCGACGGTGATGTCGGTCATGTCGGCCTCGGGATGCACGGTGATGTTCCGGTTCCGGCGCCAACTGCGTCGCGACTCGTTGATCAGGATGCGTCGCACGTACGCGGACGGGCTGTCGGCCCGCTGGACCTTGCGCCAGTGGCTGTACGCCTTCGCCAGGGTTTCCTGGACAAGGTCGTCGGCCAGGTACCAGTCCCCGCACAGCAGGTACGCCGTGCGGTGCAACGATGCGGCGATCCCCTGGACGAAAACCCGAAAATCGTGCTCCGCGCCACTCGCCGTCCCGGCCGGTCGGTGCTTCATTACGGTCGTCACATGGGGGAAGACACCCGTATGGGCGGGGACGTTGTCAACGGATTCCGACCTTTCTCGGGCTCGGCACGCCTGGCGCTCTCAGCGCACCACGCCCGGCGCTCCGAGAGCCCGGGTTCGCCGGTTCTCAACCGACCCGATCGGGCCTCGCCAGCCCCGACACGCTGGGTGACGGGTGCGGTACCGTACGGCGGCCAGCCGGGTCCGTGAACAGACAACCCGGCAACTGACCTCCGCTAGGCGCCGCGCCGAGGTGGCAGCCAGCGGCCACCGGCGAGAAAGTTCTCGATCACCGTGGCGTACGGGGCCGGGTCGAGGTTCTTGCCGGCGGCCCACCCGTCGTCGTGGTACGTACGCAGGTGCCGGTCGGCGGCGTCGCCCACCAGCGACACCACCGAGCCCTCGACCCCCCGGTCCCGCAGTTCGGCGACCAGGTGCAGGGCTCCCCACAGGTTCGTCCCGGTGGCCCCGCCGACCGCCAGCCCGGTACGCGCCCGTACCACTCGGGCGGCGGCGACGCTGGCGGCATCGGGGACCGGGATCACGAGGTCGACCAGGGAGGGCACGAAGCCCGGCTCCATCCGGGGCCGACCGATGCCCTCGATCCGCGACGGCATCCCGGTGGCGTAGTCGGCGGCACCGGTTGCCCAGCCTGGAAAGTAGGCGGAGTTCTCCGGGTCGACGACCGCCAGCCTGCTCGGCAGACCGTGGTACCGGATGTGCCGGCCCAGCGACGCCGAGGTGGCACCCGTACCCGCTCCGACCACGACCCACTGCGGATCGTCTCCGGCAGCCTCCCGATGCTGGTCGAAGAGTTCACCGGCCAGGCTGTCCCCGCGCCAGTCGATGGCACGCTCGGCCCAGGTGAACTGGTCGAGGTAGTGACCGCCGGCCTCGGCCGCCAGGCGCTGGGCCGCCTCATAGATCGCCAGTGGCGGCATGACGAACTCGCACCGCCCGCCCAGCGCCTCGACGGCGGCGGCCCGAGCCGGCTCGGCCCTGCCCGGCATCACCGCGAGGTACGGCAGGCCGAGCAGTCGGGCGAAGTACGCCTGTGCCACGGCGGCGTTGCCTCCGGTGGCCTCCACGACCGTCATGCCTTCGGTGATCCGGCCGGACGCGACGGCGTACCGGAACATCGCCCGCGCCACGCGGTGCTTGACGCTCCCGGTGGGTTGCGCGGACTCGTCCTTCAGGTACAGCGCGACACCCCACTCGGGTGACAGCCGAAACGGCACCAGCCGGGTCGGTCCCACCTGCTCGGACTCGGCGGTCAGCCGGCCGATGGCCCATGCCGCCCATCGCGTGGAGTGTTCGCTGTCTGCCACGCCGACCATGGAACCAGGTCCGGCGTGACCCGGCACGCCCGGCCGGCGGTCGTCTCCCACGGAGTTGCCCGGCGGGTCCTCGGAGCCGTCGGGCGTCGACCCTGTGGGTGTCGGTCAAGGTGTCCACGCCGGAGATCCACCTCGGCAGGAGCCCGACCGGATTTCGCTACGGGCGACGGCCCCCAGCTATCCGTCGGCCGGATCCCGCTGCCGCAGCTGCTCGTTGAGCCGCAGGGCTTCCTGTAGCTGGTCTTCTAGGATGATGATGCGGCAGGCGGCCTCCAGGGCCGTGCCCTGGTCGACCAGCTCGCGGGCCCGGGCGGCCAGCCGAAGCTGGTAACGGGAATAGCGGCGGTGGCCGCCCGCCGAGCGCTGCGGCTCGATCAGCTTCGCCTCGCCGAGGCTGCGTAGGAACCCCGGCGTGGTTCCGAGAATTTCCGCTGCCCGCCCCATGGTGTAGGCGGGGTAGTCCTCGTCATCAAGAAACGCGTTCGCGTCTTGGCCCATCTAGCCTCCACATACGAGGGCCCCGGTGCGGGTGCACCGGGGCCCAGGGTTTTGGGTCTTAACACCATCTACCGACGTTGTCGTCGGCTTGTCGTATCCGCACCGACCGCGAGAAGCGGCTGATGGTGCGAGGATCGCATAATCGTGACCGGAGACCACCTTTCGTTCCGATGGGACTACGGTGTCCGCTCCGCACGCAACCGTGGGTAGCGGGCGATCCAACGGTGTGAGGCCCTCCCTTTCCTCTGCTTCCACTGTCACTTTCACTTCGCGTCCGTCACTGCCGGAGCCCCTTGCAACCTCGTGGCCCCGTGCACTTGCGACGGACCGTCCTGCCGGCCGGAGGCCGGATGATGCACGGCTCCGGCGCGTCCACCCGTCGTGTCCTCACGGCCGGGCGGTGTACGTCTGCGTCTTTGGTGACCCTGCTTCTCCCTACGAGAGAGAACGTTAGCCCCTCGGGTACCGAATGTCTACCGCAACCACGATAGATTTTGTGCTTCGGTGACCCAAGCAGGGCTAGCAGCCCGGTGGCACCCGGATCGCCGCAACGGCCAGGCAGACGGGTGAGCGTACGAACGGATCCCCGCCCGCCACGAACGGCGAACGGGGATCCTGCATCGGTGACGGTCAGGCGCAGACGGCGTAGGCGCGTACGCCCCAGTTGCCGGCGAAGCCGTTCTCGTCCTCCATCCCGGTCACGGTGACCGAGGTCGTCGAGGCGGCGAGGACTCCTGTCATCCGGACCTGGCCCGCGCCACCCTCGATCTCCCCGCCGACGCCGTGCACCCGCTTGCCTGCCGGGCAGATGGCGGTGTTGGTCTTGACGTCGGTCGAGTCGAGCAGGCCGAACGGCCCCGCCACCCGTTCCAGGCTGGCCGGCGGCGTCACGCAGATCGCCTTGGCGGTGATGCTCCAGTTCGCGGCGTGGCCGTTCGCGTCCTCGGCGCCGGTCACCGTGACGCTGCCCAGGTCGGCGTCCGGACGCAACTCCTCCAGGATCACCTGGCCGAGGCCGCCGGACAGCTCGCCACCGACGCCGATCGCCTTCTTCCCGGCCGTGCAGGGCAGGGTGACCGACTTGTTGGTCGAGTTGTCCGGAGAGAACATCGTCTTGGTCTCCAGGCCGGCGGGAGCCGGGGCGCAGAGCGATGTGGTGGTGATCGACCAGTTTCCGGCGAACCCGTTGTCGTCCTCCCGACCGGTCACCGAGTAGGCGCTCCCGTCGGACAACGGCAGCATGGTGTCCATCACGACCTGGCCCGAGGCCGTGTTGATCCGGCCGCCGCCGCCGAGCACGGTGGTCCCGGGCGGGCACTGCGCGTTCGTCGTCTTCCAGTCGCTGTCGATGGGTCCGGTGCTCTGGACCCGGACCAGGCCGGGCACCGCCTGCGCCGGCGCGACCACCATCAGTTGGCCCGCCAGGACCGCCGCGGCGGCCAGGTTCACACCGGCCAGGATCCGCCGGGTACGCGCGGCACCATTCTGTCGTACGTTCATCGGGCAGCCTCTCCTCTTTCGCCTCTTCGGTAATCGGGTCGCCCGTACTGTCAATTCGGTGACAGTTCTGTCGCGCTCGACGTTACAGCGGTTGACCCTGCTCCGACCTGGGGTTCTCCCGGCCAGGAAAGACGTTACGAGAAACGCTCTACAGTCGACTCACCAATTCGTGCCAGGGTGACGGAGAGCAAAAATGCCCGGAATCGGCACCGCCGGAAATGGTACGGGAGCCGCCCCGAAGACGAGGCGACTCCCGTATTGACCGGCCGGAATAGGGTCAGCCGACGTACAGCAGCAGGTTGGCGGTGTTCTCGTAAATCCAGTCCAGCCGGTCCGGGGTGGCCGTCTCGACGAGTTCGTCGCGTACCTGGGCCGGCGTCCAGCCCGGATGCACGGCGAGCAGCAGCGCCGCCGCCCCGGCCACGTGCGGGCTCGCCATCGACGTACCGCTGCGGTAGAACTGCTGCGTGTCGCTGGCGTGTCCGGCGGAGACGATGTTCAGCCCCGGCGCGAACAGGTCGACGCAGGGTCCCTGGTTGGTGCTGGGCCAGGTTCCGTCGTCCTCCTCCGAGGCGCCGACCGTGATCGCCTGCGGCAACCGGGCCGGCGTCTTCGCACAGGCGTCACTGCTGTTGTTGCCGGCCGACACCGCGTACGTGATGCCCTCGTCGATGGAGTTGGCGATGGCGTTCTCCAGCGTTCCGCCGGGATCCGACGTGGCCGTGTAGCCGAGGCTCAGGTTGGCCACGGCCGGTGCGACGGCGTTGGCGGTGATCCAGTCGACCGCCGCGACCACCGTGGCGAGGTCCCCGGCGCCGATGCAGTCGAAGACCCGTACGGCGACCAGGGTGCTTTCCTTCGCCACCCCGTACGCGGCGCCGCCGATCGTTCCGGCGACGTGCGTGCCGTGTCCGTTGCAGTCGTCGGCGGCTCCCCCGTCGACGAGGTCGATCCCCTGGACCGCCCGCCCGCCGAAGTCCTGGTGCGTCATCCGGATCCCGGTGTCGACGACGTACGCGTGCACGCCCTCACCCCCGTTCGACGGGTACGTGTAGGAGCTGCTCAGCGGCAGGTCCCGCTGGTCAATCCGGTCGAGTCCCCAGGATGGCGGGTTCGGCTGGGTGTCGTCGAGCGTCACGACCTGGTTCTGCTCGACGTACGCGACGGCCGGGTCGGCGGCGATCTTCCTGGCCACCGCCGCACTGCCGTTCACCGAGAAGCCGCGCAACGCGGACGTGTACTGGTGGCCGACGACTCCGCCGTACCGCCGGGTGAAGTCCCGGGCGGTCTGACCGACGGCCGCGCGGGCCGCACCGGTGTCCTTCAACACCACCAGGTAGCTGTCGGGAATCGCCGTGGGGGCACCGGCACTGCGGATCCCGCCCGCCGTGCCGGAGCCCACCGCCCCGCCCCCACCCGCCCCGGAACCCGCCCCGGCGCCCGACGCGGAATTCGGCTCGGAATTCGACGCGGCCGATGCCGGACCGGCCACTCCGACCCCGAGCCCGACGACCAACGCGACGACCAGCCCGACGGCGACGCCGGACGTCCCGGACCGACCTCGATTGTCCATCGACGATCTCATCTCCCCGTGTCCCCCTTCTATCGGGTCCCGTTACGGCCCCCCGTGGACCGTTCGCCGGAACCCGTCGACGCGAGGCTACATTTCGATAGATCTAGATGGAACGAGGTCCCGATCACCGGGCCACGCGGGGCCGGAACCCGGCCCGGATCAGCTCCAGCAGCAACCCGGCGACGACCGCCAGCGCCACCGCCATCCCCGGTGCGGTCGTTCCGACCAGGCTCAACTGGAAGAACTCCTGGAGGAACGGCACCAGCAGCACGACCGCGAACGCCGTACCCATCGCCGCGACGAGCAGGATCCGCCACCAGGTGTACGGGCGGGCGATGATGGCCACCGCCCAGAGCCCGACCAGGAACAGGGTCAGCGTCGCGGCCGAGGTTTCTGCCGCCAGGTCGCCGCCGTAGACACTCCGGGCGAAGAGGTACGACGTGATCGTCGCCGCCATCGCCACGAGCCCGCCCGGTACGGCGAACCGCAGCACCCGGCCGACGAAGCCGGGCCGGGCCCGTTCGTTGTTGGGCGCGAGCGCCAGGAAGAACGCCGGAATGCCGATGGTCAGCGACGAGATGATGGTCAGGTGCCGGGGCAGGAACGGGTACGGCACCTGGCTCAGCACCACGATGATGGCGAGCAGCACCGAGTAGACGGTCTTGGTCAGGAAGAGGTTCGCGACCCGCTCGATGTTGCCGATCACCCGTCGGCCCTCGGCGACTACCGCCGGCAGCGCGCCGAAGTTGTTGTCCAGCAGCACGATCTGGGCCACCGCCCGGCTGGCCGGGCTGCCCGAGCCCATCGCCACCCCGATGTCGGCGTCCTTCAGCGCGAGTACGTCGTTGACCCCGTCGCCGGTCATCGCCACGGTGTGTCCCCGGGCCTGGAGTGCCGCGACCATGTCCCGTTTCTGCTGCGGCCCGACCCGACCGAACACCGTGTGCCGGTCCACGGCCTCGGCAAGCTCCGCCGGATCGGTGGGCAACTCCCGGGCATCGACCGGATCCTCCGCCCCGGGCAGGCCGAGGCTACGGGCGACCGCACCCACCGACAGCGCGTTGTCCCCGGAGATGACCTTCACCGCGACCCCCTGCTCGGCGAAGTACCGCAGCGTCCGCGCCGCCTCCCCCCGCACCCGCTGCCCCAGCACCACCAACGCCACCGGATGTAAGGAAGGGCCCCTTGTTATCGCTTTTTGTAGAAGAAGGGCCCCCTCTTCACACCCCTGCCGGGCGAGCAGGAGCACGCGCAGTCCTTGGGCGCCGTAGGCGTCGGCTTCGGTGAGGACCGGGTGGGCGGCAGGCAGCAGTACGTCTGGAGCGCCGAGCCGCCAGTCGGCGGTGTCCCCGGACGGGTCGGTGAGGGTGGCGCCGCTCCATTTCCGGGCGGACGAGAACGGGGTCCGGTCCCCGACGGTCCAGCCACCCGGCGCCGGGTACGCGTCGACGATCGCCCGCAGGCTGGCGTTCGGTCGCTCGTCGGCCGCGCCGAGCATGCCCAGCACCTCCGCCACCGGGGCGTCCTGGTCGAGGTGGCGTACCTCGGTCACGTCCATGGCGGTGTCGGTGAGGGTTCCGGTCTTGTCCAGGCAGACGACGCTGACCCGGGCCAGCCCTTCGATCGCCGGCAACTCCTGCACGAGGCAGCGCCGCCGGCCGAGCCGGATCACCCCGACCGCGAAGGCCACCGAGGTGAGCAGCACCAGTCCTTCCGGCACCATCGGGACCAGGCCGGCGACCATCCGTCGGACGGCCTCGGGCAGGTTGTCCGAGTTGACCAGGTACTGGCTGATGATCAGGGCCAGTCCGGTCGGGATGATCAGCCAGGTCACGAACCGCAGGATGGTGTTGAGGCCGCCGCGCAGTTCCGAGTTGACCAGGGTGAACCGGCTGGCCTCCTCGGCGAGCCGGGCCGCGTACGCCGCCCGGCCGACCTTGGTCGCGGTGAACGCCCCGCTGCCGGCGGTGACGAAGCTGCCGGAGAGCAGGGGATCTCCGGCCTGCTTGACCACCGGATCGGCCTCTCCGGTCAGCAGCGACTCGTCGACCTCCAACTGCTCCGCCTCGGTGACCACCCCGTCAACTGCGATCTGGTCGCCGGGTCCCAACTCGATCAGGTCGTCCAGTACGAGGTCGGCGGCGGCCACCTCGACGGCGTGCCCGTCCCGGCGGACCACCGGACGGGCCGCGCCGACGATCGCCAGCCGGTCCAGGGTCCGTTTGGCGCGCAGTTCCTGGATCACGCCGATCAGCGTGTTGGCGATGATCACGCCGCCGAAGAGCGCGTCCTGGATCGGGCCGACGGCGAGGATCACCCCGAACAGCACGCCCATGATGGCGTTGATCCGGGTGAACAGGTTCGCCTTGACGATCTCCCCGACGCTCCGCCCCGACCGGACCGGTACGTCGTTCACCTGGCCGGTCGCGATCCGTTCGGCGACCTGGGCCGTACTCAGCCCGGCTTGCACTGTCAGCATGCGGTCGAAGATACGAATTCGGCCCCGTCGGCCGATGCGCCCGATGGTCGACCCCGGACCCTGACCTTTCTCAGGGTCGCCGCGGGCCATTTTTCCGGGTACCCGGACGCCGTTCCCCGGTCGCCGACGCCCGCTCGGCACCGTAGCGTCGGAACGGTGCGGCGCGTGGTCACGGACATCCTGCTCTGGGCACCGCTCTCCGTCCTGGTTGGATTCTCCTGGACCGGCCACCGGGCGTACCCGTTGTGGCTTCTGCTCCTCGGGCTGGCGGCCTGGGCCGGCGCGGTGGCGGTCAGCCGCCGGGCCCCGGTGGTCCCGCTCCTCGTCGTGGTCGGGCTCTGTGCCCTGGACGGCAACTACTCGTTCGGCCTGCCGCTGGTCAGCTACCTGCTCGGGCGGCGGATGGCCAGCATCTGGCCGGCGGCGGCGAGCTTCTCCGGGCTGGCGCTGGTCGGCACCCCGGTGGTACTGGCCCAGTACGACTTCATCAGCTGGGCGACGCAGGTCGGTGCGCTGATCTACGCCGGGCTGTTTCCCTGGCTGCTGGGCAGGTACCGGCGCCAGCAGCGTGAGCTGCTCGCCGCCGGCTGGGAACAGGCCGAGCAGTTGGAGCGTGAGCAGCGGATCCTGGCCCGGGAGGTAC
This sequence comes from Plantactinospora solaniradicis, assembly GCF_042658085.1. Lineage (NCBI taxonomy): Bacteria > Bacillati > Actinomycetota > Actinomycetes > Micromonosporales > Micromonosporaceae > Plantactinospora > Plantactinospora solaniradicis. Next base: position 1,109,853 of record NZ_JBHSPR010000001.1, read on the forward strand.
GGCTGCGCGAGCGGGCCCGGATAGCCGAGGACATGCACGACTCGCTCGGGCACGAGTTGAGCCTGCTGGCGCTCCGGGCCGGCGCGCTGGAACTCACCGCCGGGCTCGACGAGCAGACCCGCGCGGTGGCCGGACAGTTGCGGGCGGGCGCGGCAGCGGCCACCGGGCAGCTCCGGGAGGTGGTCGACGTGCTCCGGGACGATCCACCCGCCGAGGCGCCGGTCCCGCCGGCCGGGGAGAGCGTCGCCGAACTCGTGCGCCGGGCCGGCGCGGCGGGCATGCCGGTGGAACTGCACCGGGAGGAACCGTCGGAGCCGTTGCCGGCGCTGGTGGACCGGGCCGTCCATCGGGTGGTGCAGGAGGCGCTGACCAACGCCAACAAGCACGCCCCGGGCGCCGCGACCACCGTGCGGCTCGGCTCCGACGACGGCGGGACGGTGCTGGTGAGCGTCGTGAACGCCCGGCCGGCGACCGGCCCCGGGTCCGGAGCCACGACCGGGGCCACGACTGGGGCCATGACTGGGATCGGGACCAAGACCGGGACAGCGACCCGGACCGCGTCCGGCATCGGTCGCGGCGGGCGTGGCGGACGTGGGCTGGTCGGGCTTCGTGAGCGGGTACGGCTGGCCGGCGGCACCCTGCACGCCGGCGAGCGGGACGGCGGCTTCGAGGTCGTCGCGCGGCTGCCCAGCCGGGCCGGGCGGACCGGTCCACCGAGTCCGGAGCCCACCTCGGCGGTGGACCGGCGTCGGCTGGTCCACCGGGAGGCCCGGCGCGGACTGGTCGGCGCGGCGATGGTGCTGACCACCCTCGCGGTGACGCTGGGCGGCACGGCGCTCGGCTACTACCTCTACGCGACCAGCAGTTCGGTGCTCAGTCCGGCGGCGTACGCGGGGCTGGAAGTGGGGCAGAACTGGACCGTGGTGGCCCCGCTGCTGCCCAGCCGGGAGGCACTCGAACCGCCCGATCCGGATCCGTTGCCGAAGCCGGCCGGCGCACAGTGCCGGTACTACCGCTCGCACGGCGACGTTCTACAGCCCCGGTTCGACGTCTACCGGATCTGCGCGGCGGACGGACGGCTGGTGGCGAAGGACGTACTCACGTCGTCCTGACCGGTCCTCCGGTCAGTCGTCCCGACCCGCGTTCTCCGATCAGCGATGCTGGAGCCATACGTTCGGTTCGACGTATACGCCCTGGTCGGTGGCGCGGTCGATGTGCAGGACGCTCAGCCCGTCCGGGATGACGAAGTCGCCGGAGTCGGGGAACGTCATCCCGGTCCAGCTCTGCCACTGCGCGACGGTGCCGGTGATGACCTGCGACCGGGGAGCCGTCGCCACCATCCGGGCGCCGAGCCGGTAGTGGGTACGGATCCACGGGTCGAACGGGGATCCGTCCGGCCGGGTCCAGCCGGCGTAGCGGTCGATCGGGGTGAGCGGGTAGCGGGACTTCAGGGTCGGGCGGACGGGGCAGATCACCCGGGGCCACGCGGCTTGCCCGGCGAGTTCGCGGAGCGCCCCGAGCAGTTTGCCGGCGAGGCCCTGGCCCTGACGGTCGCCACGGACGGCGGCGGCGAGGATGGCCAGCGTGTCGGGCTGCTGCCCGGCGTCGTACGCGGCGAGGGCCCGGGCCAGTGAGTCGTTGTATCCCGCGGGAAGGTCGTCGACCTCGCCGCTCCAGCACAGCGGCACCGCCCAGCCCGCCGCCACGATCTCGTCGCCGTCGAGCAGTACGACCTCCAGTTCGGCGAAGAGTTCGCGGACCCGGCCGAGATGCCGGGCGGTCTCCTGATCGTGGAAGACGAATTCGGGCCAGCCGGCGGTGAGCCAGGCCAACTGGTCTGCCGGTCGTGGTCGTGCGTGCAGCGGCTGCGCGACGATCGTCATGGCGTCGATTCTGCTGTGGAGCCAGCGGTACGACCCCGACGAATCGGACGAATCACGGATAAACTACTCTGTGTGCCCGGAGGGTGACATGGAGGCACGGAAAATCGTACGAATCGCCGCGGTGCTGGTGGCTGCCACCATCGCGGTCTGCCACGCGTACCGGACGGGGTCCGACGAGCCGCCGTCGACCCCGGCCTCGGGGCCGAACATCCTCAACCTGCGGGGCGTACGCAACGTCGAGTTCGGCGACACCGAACAGGAACTGCTGCGACGGGGCCAGTTGCATGCCGAGCCGGATCTGGCCTGCGGATCGAGCCTCACCGACCCGTCGGCGGTCAGCCCGGTCTTCGCCGACGACCGGCTGGTGCTGCTCTGGGCCAGCCCACCGGTGAAGACCCCGGAGGGCGTCACCGCGGGTACCCCGGTCGAGCAGGTACGGGCCGCCTACCCGGCCGCCACCCGGTTGACCGCGCCACCGGGGACGTACCGGTTCGACGGGCTGCTCGCCCGGCAGGGCGACCGGGCGTACCTGTTCCTGCACGACGGGCGGACGGTCCGGAAGACCGTCGCCGGGTACGCCCACTACGCGCAGCAGTTGTTCGACGAGGGCTTCGGCACCTGTTGAGGAGAACGGCGTCGAGGAGGCGCCAGCTCGGCTGCCTGAGCCCGAGCAGGGTGCCGGCCGGGTCGCGCACGTAGGCCAGGTGTCCCTGGCCCGGGATGCTGTGGCGGTCACCGACAGCCGATCCGCCGGCCCCGGTCACCGCCTCGATCGTCCGGTCGAGGTCGTCGACCTCGATCCACGGAATCGCCGGCTGGGAATGGAGGTCGGCGCTGAGTACGGCGCCGTCGATCCCGGCACCGGCACCGGTGTCCGCCAGGTGGTAGCCCGGCATGAACGGGGACATCTCGAAGCGCCAGCCGAAGGCGGTGGCGTAGAACGCCGTCGCCTGCTCGACGTCAGCGGCGGTGAATTCGACGTGGATGAGCCGACCCATCAGTACTTCCTTCCCGTTGGCCTGTCGACTCCGACGATGCCCGCCCGCCTCCCGATGGTCTTGTACGAATCTTCCCCACCGTCGTCCCCCCGAGACCCGGGACCCGTGCGGCTCAACGGAGCGGGGGCGGTTCGGTGTGCATCAGCTGGGCGATTCCGTGCTCGATCCGGCGGAAGGTCCCGGCGCTGACCCCGGTGAAGCGCTTGAAGTCCCGGGCCGCGTGTGCCTGGTCGTAGTAACCGTGCGGGCTGGCCAGCAGCGCCGCCGAGTTTCCGGGGCCGCCGCCGAGCAGCCCGCCGACGAAGTGGTAGTACCGGACGATCTCGCCGAACCGCTTCGGAGACAACCCGAGCCGACCGGCGAAGAGTCGGTACAACGCCCGGTAGCCCACCCCGATCCTGACGGCGAGTTCGGCCACTTCGAGCTGGCCGCGCGACTCCTCGATGGCCGCGACCGCCGTACGCAGCCGGGTCAGGTCCGGCTCGGACATCGGGGTTACCCGGTCGGTCAGAAACTCGGCGAGGCATCCGGCCGTTGGGAATCAGGATCTCCCGGATCGGCTCCGACCGGCCGGGCGACTCGATCATCCAGAAGTGTTCGACGTGCTCGCGCAGTGCCGGCGGCGGCGGGAATCGCGCATACCGGGACTGGCTCGGATCGACCCCGTCCATGCCCCACCTGCCCTCCTCCGTACCGCCGGCTCGGCGACAGCTTCCACCACAGCACATCGGGGCGTTGGTCCGGTGCCGCTCCGATCGGTCGACCCGCGCGCAGCGCGATGTCCGATGGCCGCCAGCATTCCCCGTCCGGTGCCGGCGAGAGTTGACGCATGCACATCGTCCCAGGGCTCAAGGTGTTGTACTTCGGCACTCCAGTGGTGCTGATCAGCTCACGCAACTCCGACGGCAGCGCGAACCTCGCGCCGATGTCCTCCGCCTGGTGGCTCAACCAGTCGGCCATGCTCGGCCTGGGCAACAGCGGCCAGACGACGGCGAACCTGCTGCGCGAGCGCGAATGCGTACTCAACCTGCCCTCGTCGTCGATGGTCGACGCCGTCGACCGGATCGCCCTCACCACCGGAAAGCGGGCCGTACCGGAGCACAAGGTACGCCAGGGCTACCGGTACGAGCCGGACAAGTTCTCGGCCGCGGGCCTGACCGAGCGGGCCTCGGAACTGGTCCGGCCACCCCGGGTCGCGGAGTGTCCGATCCAGTTGGAGTGCCGGGTCCGCTCGGCGCACCCGTTCGGCGGCCCCGCCCCGGAGTGCACCGCCTTCGAGGTGGAGGTGCTACGCGCCCACGTCGACGAGCGTCTCGTCATCCCCGGTACGCACTATGTGGACCCGGTCGGCTGGGATCCGCTGATCATGAAGTTCTGCGAGTTCTTCGGCGGTGGCCGGAACGTGCACCCGTCGAGACTCGCCGAGGGCTGGAACATGCCGCACCAACTGCCGACGGTCCCCGCCTGACCGCGCAGCGCGAACTCTCCGGTCAACTCGAACCTGCTCAACTCGAACCTGCTCGGCCGCCAGGACCGCCGGCCGTCGGACCCGAAACCGAATCGCCGTCGTCACTCGGATCGCCGGCTCCGTGCCGGTCGCCGGCCGGACCCGACGTGTGGTCCAGCCGGGGTGTCGCCAACACCAGACCCGCCGAGATGAGGATCAGGTTCTTGACCACGAATTCTCCGGTCATCGTCAGGACCAGCGGGTTGCCGCCGAGAAAGGCCACCTCGGGCTGGATCACGAGCACCAGGAAGGTACCGGCCAGATGCCCGATCATCAATAGGACGACCAGGCCCGTCCAACGTCCGATAATTAGCGCCACCCCGAGGATGAACTCGAAGAGTCCCAGGGCCGGCACGATCTGGTCACCCGGAAGAAATGGCAGGGTGTTGGCCACCAACTCCGCCACGGGTGTCACATTGGTGGCCTTCAATGCGCCAAACCAGATGAACACCAGCCCAAGAGACACCCGCAGCAGCCCCAGGCTGCTCCTGTCAACCGCTCTACGCAGCACGAACAGTCGGCCACGAGGTGCCGGCCCGACACCGAACCGCCTCGCGACCGACCGCCTCGCCGCCTCCGCCCGCCTGGCTAGCGTAACCACGACCACTCCCTTTGGTACCGATGGATGCAGCAGCCAGCCCACCACGGAGCCGACCTGACAGATTTCGCCGCCCGGCCCGATTCAGGACGCCGGGCACGAGGCCAACGCATTTACATTGACATATGTCTTTGCCCCTGTAAAGCAATCGGCCTTTATTGGAACCGGTAAAGACAGATCGGAAATTACCCTTGGGGGCACACAAACGCCGGCACCCATTGGAACGACAGCCGAGCGGGACCGATCGTCCAGCCAGTCCCCGGACCACCGCCGTTGCTGTCGAACCGGTCCAGATCGTCGATGAGCCGGCGATCGGGACGGCGAGGGACCGGTCCGCTCCGTTCGACGGTCAGCCCGGCCCAGGACGGGCCACCGGCGCGCTCGTCCGTCATCGCGCGGACGACCCGCCGACCTTCCCGAATCTCCGGTAGGCCAGAGCATCCCCGGCAACCGCCGATGCCGCCGCCCGATTTCTCTGGCCATCCCTGTCACGGTGACGGGGCCACGGTAGGCCGGGCCGCCCACGGGAAGTGAGTCCGGATGGCGGCATGCCGGCGCGCGACTATGACGTACAAACGAAATGGAAATTCCACGGATTGACGGATCAAGGCTCGGAACGAACGTACCGTTCACCCACGCCTGTGAGTGAACATGCATGACTACAGAGTCATCGGAGAAGAGGGGGCAAAATTGTCAGACTGGCCGTAGCCGGCCGCAGTCAGCGGAGGAGTCACCGGATGGCGCTTCGAAGGCCCCAGCCCCTGAACGACCTGGGTCGCAGACTCGTTCGGCCAGTGCTGCTCGCTGTATCGACGGTCCTCCTCATTGGAGCACTCCTGGTCGCCACGGTGTCCCCGGTCATCATAGACGCGCTCTATCGGGGTGAACGCGATTTCTCAAGAGCCAGCAACATAGGACAGGCCTACGGGGCCGCGTCCGCCCTATTGGCGGCACTCGCCCTCACGGTCGTTTCCGCCTCTCTGGTGGTCCAGTACAGCCAGTTCAGATACGAACGCCTGCAGACCGTCTACCAGCACACGGAGGACCTCGTGAAGCTTGCCATCGAGAACCCTCAGTACTGCCAATGCTGGGGATCCCGGATGTCTCCGGAGCACGTGGACGAAAGGTTGTTCTACTACTGCAGCCTCGTCATCAAATCGTGGACGCGGGCCTGGGAGCGGGGCGGCCTCACGGAACGGGAGGCGCGCAACTTCCTGAAGTCATTCTTCGACAGCGAGGTTCCTCGGCTATTCTGGCAACGCCATGGAGACTGGCATCTCTACCGGAAGGCCCGTACCCGGGCCGGCCGCTTCATGGTTCTCGTCAATGAGGAGTACCTGATCGCCATCAAATCCGGGCCTCCGTCACGTTCGCACGAACCCGCCCCACACATCGGTCGGCCCGGCGGTCGAGGAACGCAGAGAACAGAATGATGCCACCGCGACCTAGCCGCGTGCGGCAGCTGAGCGTTCGAAAACTCCGGCCTTCACTCCGGATATCAGGTTCCGCCACACGCTTCCGGGCAACAGGAGAACGTCGGCGGGATGCCGGGAGTTTCGCAAGGCAATGACATCAGTCGCAGAGGCGACCTCGACGCAATGATGCTCGGTGACGCACCGTGAACTGCGACGCCAAGCTGATTGATTAAGACCCGTCCGGTCGGAGGCCACCGATTGATTCCCCTCTCCCGCCGCAAACACTGGCCAGCCGAAGTCTGCCGCCCAAGGGACCGTAGCAGAGACAGTGCGCCGTTTTGCCGTAAATCAGCACATAAACGGACATTACCTACCATCACAGCGACCCTGGGCCGTCCGTGGTGGACGGCCCAGGGTGCCGGCGGTGCGGTGCCGGTCAGCCGATCCGCTCGACCACTGGCCGCCGGATCACGAACTTGCCGGCCTCCCGGACCTGCTCGAACGCCGCGTTGTTGAGCAGGACGCAACTCCCCGAAGGGCTGGTCACCTTGACCGTGATGCTCTTTTTGTTGTCCAGGTTCGTGACTCTGAGCGTGGTACCGATCGGGAACGTCCCGCTGGACGCCGCCGGTGCGGCATCCTCGTTGAACAGGGTCACGGTCGACCCCTGGCAGACGACGTTCCCGGCCGGCTCGGCCCCGCCGCCGGAGTCGGCGGGCGGCGCCTTCGGCGGTGCGGCCGGCGGCTCGGCCGCGGGCGGCTTCGCGGCGGGCGGGGCGGCGGGCGGCGCCTTGGTCGGCTCGGCCGCCGGCGGCGGCGCGGGTGCGTCCGCGCGGACGTCGGCGGTGCAGCCGGCCGTTGCGCGACGCTGCTGGATCAGGTCGACCACGGCCTGCCGGTTGGCGATCCGCGCCTCCGACTGGGCGTCCGGGTTGGCCTGCTGGCCTGCGATGAAGTTCAGGTTGTTGCGCAGCGCGGTGTCCAGGCCGGCACAGTTCTCGCCCGCGTTGCCGAGTCCGGTGCCGACGGCCAACGCGCCGCCGAGCAGGGCCGTCGCCGCCGCGCCCAGGAAGATCTTCCGCGCCCGGCCACTCGTCCTGCTTCGCCTGTACATGCACCGCTCCCTCGATCGTCCGCTGCCGGTTGCAGCTACCGATCGGTACGGAAGCGGGATCCCAGTGGATCAGTTCAGATTCCTAAATATTCTTTAAGTCCGGCGCCCGTCCACATCGGACCGACGTTGGAGCCGGCATGACAGTGCGCGAACGGCTCTTGACCGTACGACATCGACGGCCCTACCTTTCACGTCATCGGAAACTTTCCTAACGAATACTGTCGCTCCAAACCCCCGTCAGGAGTGCATATGCGCGGATCCGTCCTCCGTCGACTCGGCACCGCAACCGCCGTCACCGCGGTCACCGCCGTGCTGGCCGGCATCGCCGTACCCCCGGCATCGGCCGCCCCCGGCGCACCGTCGAAGCACGACGGCGGCCAGCGTGACGGCTTCGTCAAGGTCGGCTACTTCACCCAGTGGGGCATCTACGGCCGGGCCTTCACGGTCAAGAAACTCGACGACTCCGGTGCCGCAGAGCGGCTCACCCACCTCAACTACGCGTTCGGCAACGTCAGTCCCGACGGGCGGTGCTTCGTCGACGGCGGGCCGGGCGAGGGCGACGCCTGGGCCGACTACCAGCGGCCGGTCCCGGCGGAGGAGAGCGTCGACGGCGTCGCCGACGCCTGGGGCGAGCCGCTGAACGGCAACTTCGGGCAGCTCCAGAAGCTCAAGGCGGCCCATCCCAACCTGAAGGTGCTGATCTCGCTCGGCGGGTGGAGCTGGTCGACGCACTTCTCCAACGCCTCGCTCACCCCCGAGTCGCGGCGCAGGTTCGTCGCCTCCTGCATCGACCTCTACATCAAGGGCAACCTGCCCAACCCGGACGGAAGTGCCGGCGGACCGGGCTCACTCGCCGGGGTCTTCGACGGCATCGACCTCGACTGGGAGTGGCCGGGCTCGGCCGGCGACGTGGACACGGTCTATCGACCCGAGGACAAACAGAACTTCACCGCGCTGGTCGCCGAGTTCCGCCGGCAACTCGACGCCGTCGGCAAGCCGGTCCGCAAGCACTACGAACTGACCGCCTTTGTACCGGCCAACCCGGCCGCGATCGACGCGGGCTTCGAGGTCCGGAAGGTCTTCAAGAACCTCGACTTCGCCACCGTGCAGGGGTACGACTTCCACGGCACCTGGGAACCGGTCGCCAACCAGCAGTCCGCGCTGCGGGTACCGGCCGGCGCCACCGAACCCGACTTCGCGGTCGACCGGACCATCGACGCCTGGCTCGACCGGGGCGCCGAGCGCGGCAAACTGGTGCTGGGCATCCCGTACTACGGCCGTGGATGGGCCGGCGTGACCGGCGGTCGCAACGGCCTGTTCGGCACCTCCACCGGCGGCGCGGCTCCAGCCACCTTCGAGGCCGGCTACGAGGACTACAAGGTGCTCAAGACCAAGGTCGGCCAGAACGGCTTCAAGGTCTACCGCGACCTCCGCGCCGGCACCGCCTGGCTCTACGACGGTACGACCTTCTGGACGTACGAGGATCCGGCGGTCGTACTCCAGAAGACCCTGTTCATCCGGTCCCAGCGACTCGGCGGCGCGATGATCTGGTCGCTCGACGGCGACGACGACCAGGCGACGCTGACCCGGACCATCGATCTCGGCCTCTGGACGGGCTGACCACTCCCCGATCGACAGCGCCCGGCAGGTCCGTCCGGATCTGCCGGGCGCTGACCTGGGGGGACAAAAAACTTGTGACTGGATGCAACCATCTAGGCGCTCGCGGCCTTTGACGGATCGGAGGCTCGGTAGCAGAGGGCGACGCACTCGGCGCGTCTTGACGGGGGGCGACAGTGGAGGAGCAGAACCGCATCAGGAATGACACCCTGCATGCCGATTTTTCGCGTCGTGCCATTATCCGCGGCGCAGTCGCCGTCGGCGGGCTCGGGGCCTTCGCCGGCCTGGCCAGCGGCTGTAGTGGCAGCCGGATGACCGATCCGAAACTCGCGGCCAGCCAGCCTCGCCCGGCCTTCTTTCTCGGATCTTCCACCGAGGTCAATTTCGACCACCACGACTTCGAGATCCGCGAACTTCTGGACGGGATCCGGCCGTACCACCTGAAAACGGCTGTGCCGCTTGTCGATCCGGGTCCGCATGACTCGTCGGGTGTCCGGATGGCGTTGCTCGGCGGGAAGCTCCACGACCATCCGGTCGCCCAGGCGCAGTACGGCCTGCACCTGATCGAGGCCCACCGGCTCACGAAGAACGGCGAGTACCTGAACCGGGCCAGGAAGCAGGCGCAGCGGCTGGTCGACCGGCGGGTGTTGCAGGGCGACGGCTGGTTCTACCCGTACCCGTTCCGCCACCGGCTGCACCGCACCAACGATGTCTATCCCGCGCCGTGGTACTCGATGATGGCCCAGGGGCAGGCGCTCAGCGTCTTCTGCCGGCTGTTCACCGTCACCGGCGAGGCCAGGTGGCGGACAGCGGCCGACGCGACTTTCAGGTCCTACCTGGTGGCCCCGGTCGCGGGCAAGCCCTGGGGCGTGTACGTCGTGGACGGGAAACTCTGGCTGGAGGAGTACCCGAACCCGAGGGGCGTCACGGGTGACCGGACCTACAACGGGCACACCTTCTCGGCGTACGGCCTGTGGGACTACTGGGTGGTGACCAAGGACGAGCGCGCCAAGATGTTGTTGCAGGGCGCGCTGACCACGACCCGGGACGTGTACAGCGAGATCGCCAACCCGCAGTGGCGGAGCAAGTACTGCCTACGGCACTCCCATGACGCGGGCACCTACCACTCCACCCACATCGGCCAGCAGATCCAGTGCTTTGCGATCACCGGTGACACCGCGTTCGCGCGGATCGCGGATCTGTTCTACACCGATTTTCCGCCACACGGCATAACCGGGAAGGTCATGTTCCAGCCGGGTGACCACACCGGGTACCGGTTCGACGGCAATGGAGCCGTCACCGCCAGCAAACCGATCCGGCTGCTCCAGCCCCGTGAGGCAGCCTCCAAAGGGCGCGTACGGGTGAAGGACCAGCGCGACATCTGGTACGAGATCGGCGACGGCGACCTGGCCGGCTACCACGTGAAAGAGGTACCGGGGCATTCGTACCAGCTCGGTGAGGCAGCCCCCCTCGGTTACCGGATCCCGCGCCTGGCGTCGATCGCGCTGGCACCGGTCGAGGCGTACACCATCGATGCGGCCGGCGCGATGACCTCGGTGGTCACCAATTACCGGGTGGGTGATCGGGTCAGCCTCGACCGACGTGCCGTGCTGAACGGCACGGAGCACCTCCGGCTGGCAAACGGCCCGCACGTCGGTCGTTGGGTGAGGTATTCGGCCATGAACCGCACCTGACCCTCGTCAACCCGCCGCCACTTCCGTCAGTGGCGGGTGCGGGACCGGAGGAAGCTGACGACCAGCACGGCGAGGAGTACCAACGCGCCGCCGTCCGTGACCACCGAGGGCAGGACACCGACCCAGCCGAAGTTGTCGACGGCGGCCTCGAACATCTCGGTCGGGACCATGAAAACGCCCGCCGCCTGACCCGCGTTGACCACGACTACCAGCCAGAAGACCCAGGTCCTGCCGCGCAGCGCAAGCATTCCGAGCGCGTTGCCCACGATGAACAGCGCGCCGACGACACGAAACCCGGCGAGGAAACCCGGAGCGCTGTCGGTCGCTTCCGCCGCGCTCACGCCTGCCAGCCGCATCATCTGTTCGAGCGTGTCGAGGTCGACGATGACGAAGGTCTGCACGGTGGTGCCGATCGTGAAGACGACCGAGCAAACGAAGGTGAAGACCTGCGTCCGTCGGGTCCAGACCGTCGGGGCGCGCATCGGGCTGGTGGACGTCGGCGGGGCGATCGGGCGCTCGACCATCGTGGACCTTCTTCAGCAGACCTGGCGTTAACGGTTCCCATGCTCGTGGTCGACGTCGGCACGATCGTCGTTCCCGCATCGGCTCTTCCGCGTACTCCGTGGGTAGGTCATCCCCGGCCAGCAGGGCCGGCGTACCACCTACGGAGTACGCCGAAACTGCTCTTCGGGGTGGCTCGGCCCGGCCCACGACGCGGCTATCGTGGCCCGCATGGCCAGGTGGAGCATCGACGGTGTCGCCGCGGTCGCGGTGGCGGTCGGAGTGATCGCGGGCAGTCAGTTCGGACCCCGTGCCGGCGGGCAGAGTTCGTTGGATCTCGCGGGGTACGCACTACTGGTGGCCGGTTCGCTGCCGCTGGTCTGGCGGCGCCGTCGCCCGCTGCTGGTGGCCGCGTTGACCGCCATCGCGTGCGTGGCCTACCACGGCCTGCTGTATCCCGGCATCTTCGCCGCCACGCCCGTCCTACTGGCCGTCTACACCCTGATCAGCCTCGGGCATCGGCTCGAAGGAATCGTGACGGCCATCGGGTACGCGACCGGGTTCTACCTCGCGATCGGTGCGGCACGCGCCGACTTCGAGATCCACGACGGCCTGCTCTGGCAGATCGGCTTCCTGACTGCGGTCGGGGTGATCGGGCAGATGGTGGCGACCCACCGCGCCTACCTGCGGGCGGTCGAGCAACGGGCGGTCCAGGCCGAGCGGACACGGGACGAGGCCGCACTGCGTCGGGCCGGCGAAGAACGTCTCTGGATCGCCCAGGAACTGCACGACACCCTCACCCACAGCATTGCGGTGATCAACGTACAGGTCGGCGTCGCCGTCCATCTGCTGGACAAGAACCCAGAGCAGGCGCATTCGGCGCTGACCGCGATCAAGGAAACCGGTCAGGAGGCGATGCGGGAACTGCGGGCCACCCTCGGAGTACTCCGCCAGGCCGATCCCGACGGCGCCACGGCTGGCCTGGCCAAGCTACCGAGGCTGCTCGCGCGAGCCGAGGCGGCCGGACTTCCGGTCACCGTCGACGTACGCGGCGACGTGTCGCCCCTGACCGCCGAGGCCGATCGTGCCGCCTACCGCATCGTGCAGGAGGCCCTCACCAATGTGCTGCGCCACGTGGGCCACGCGGCCGTCACCGTGACCCGCGAATACCGTCGCGACACGGTCACCCTGCGCGTGGACAACGACGGCGCGCCGCTTCAAGCGGAGCCACGACACGGGATGGGACTGATCGGGATGAGAGAGCGTGCGGTGGCCGCCGGGGGCTCGTTGACCACCGGGCCACGCCTCGGCGGCGGATTCCGCGTCGAGGCCGAACTGCCGTTGGGGCGCCCGTGATCCGGGTCCTTCTCGCCGACGACCAACCGTTGATCAGGGCCGGCTTCCGCGCCCTGCTGGAGAACGAGGACGACATCACCGTAGTGGCCGAGGCCGGCGACGGCTCCCAGGCAGTGCAGCTCGTTCGCGAGCACCTGCCCGACGTGGCACTTCTCGATGTCAGGATGCCACTGCTCGACGGCATCGCCGCCACCCGCCAGATCGCCGCCGACCCCCACCTGGCAGCCGTCCACATCGTCATCCTCACCGCCTATTCGGTCGACCGCTACGTCTTCGCCGCCCTGCGTGCCGGCGCGAGCGGCTACCTGGTCAAGGACGTGGAACCGGCCGAACTCCTGCACTGCGTACGGGTCGCCGCACGCGGCGACGCACTACTCGCTCCCGCCGTGACCCGAAGCCTGATCCAGGAATTCGTCTCCACCCCGCCCCGTCCCGACCCGCCCACCAGCCTCGCCGGGCTCACCCAGCGGGAACGCGAAGTGCTCGTCCTGGTCGCCGCCGGCCTGTCCAACGACGAGATCGCCGCACACCTGACGATCAGCCAGCTCACCGCCAAGACACACGTGAGCCGCACCATGACCAAACTCGGCGCCCGCGACCGCGCCCAACTCGTCGTCTACGCGTACGAGTCCGGCCTCGTCACACCGGGCCACCCGACAACGCCGAGCGCCGTCAATTCCGACCAGTGATCACGGACCTGGGCCGCGAGCCCTCGCCCGGGTGCAGATCGGGTCGGGGTTTGTCTGCCTGGTGCAGGCGGGCCTGCTCCTCCCCGGCCTACCGAAACGACCCGTGCTGGGCACTCCAACCGATCGGACTCGACCCTCACACCACGCCATGAGCGAACTGGCATCGCAGGACTAGGCTCGTGGCCGTCGATGGCCGTCCGATCCTGTGGTCGGGCGCGTCGCCGTATCGGACCCTGGAAGCGCTGTGCGGGAAGAGTCACGGTACGACTTCGTCGGTGGCCTGGTCGTCGCCCTGATCGGTGCCGCCGCCGGCGCCCTCGTCGGGTTGCTCGGGTGGCTGCTCGGCGGGAACCCGCTGGTGGTGCTGCTCCTGGCGTCCTACGGTACGGTACCCGGCATTTTCTGGGCGTTCGCCCCACCCGAGGAGCGCGGCCGGCCGGCCCGCCCGAGGGTGCTCAGCCCACGGCAGCAGAGGGCGCGGGAGCGACAGTTGCGCCGCCACGAGCGGCGACTGGCCCGGCGGGAGCGGCGTCGTCAACGCCGGCAGAAGACGGCCGACACAACCGCTCACCTGCTGACGTCCGCCTGGTTCGGCGGCGCGACCGGCTGGTTCGCCTCGGTACCGCTGCTGCTGCTCACCGCCGCCTGCGGGCTCGCCCCGGGGATCGACCCGCTCGCCGCCATGCTGCCCCTGTCGCTACTGGCCGCGGTGGTGGCCGGGGTGGTGCAAGGGTTCGCGGGACCGACGGGCGGATGGTGGAACACCGCCTGGGATCTCGTGCGGCGTAGCCTGCCGGCCGCCTTGCTCGTACTGAGCGTTCCCGGGCTGGCGCTCGGCTGGACACTAGCGATGCCGCTGGCCGGGGCGGCGGTCTGGCTGGGGCAGGCGCGTAGCACCGCCTGGATCTGGGTGGTGCTCCCGGTCACACTGCTCGGCTACCTCGCCGCCACGGTCGTTTGGCGCCGGATCCTGCTACGTACCGATCGCCGCCCTGGCAATGGCAGTGGAGGCCGACCGCGCTCCACCAACGGCGGATCCTGGGTCGACGTCGACGTCGACGGCAGCACCTGGGAAGGCTGACCGGCAGGTAATCGAGCACCCTACCGACTCGATCCGAACCGACATTGCCAAGCGGGGCGGTGGGCTGATCTCGGCCACCGGTGGCCAGCCCGAGGCCGACGACGGCTCGGCGGAAGTCCGCATGCCGGTCGGGTGAGCCATTGAGACGACGATTGAGACTAGCGATCTTGAAACAGCGAAACGCCCGGTCAACCCTGGTGGGCTGGCCGGGCGCTCTGCCTGTTCCGTGGCGGTGGTGAAGGGATTTGAACCCTTGGAGGGCGTAAACCCTCACACGCTTTCGAGGCGTGCTCCTTAGGCCGCTCGGACACACCACCGCCGAGTAGGGTACCCGACGCTCGTGGCGGACGTCGCGGCGGTATCGGCCGGACCGACCTGGCAGGATCACCTCACATGAGCACGCACATTGGCGCCAAGCCGGGCGAGATCGCCGAGCGGGTCCTGATGCCGGGCGACCCGCTGCGGGCCAAGTGGATCGCCGAGACCTACCTCGAGGACGCCAAGTGCTACTCGACGGTCCGCGGCATGCTGGGCTTCACCGGCCGGTGGTCCGGTACCGAGGTCTCGATCCAGGGCTCCGGGATGGGCATGCCGTCCGCCTCGATCTACGCCCACGAACTGATCAACGAGTACGGCGTGAAGTCGCTGATCCGGGTCGGCTCCTGCGGGGCTCTCGCCGAGGACCTCCAGCTCAGGGACGTGATCGCGGCGAGTGGCTCGTCGACCGACTCGAACATGAACCGGATCCGGTTCGACGGGCTGATCGACTACGCCCCGGTCGCCGACTTCGGGCTGCTGCGTACCTCGGTCGAGGTGGCCGAGCGGCGCGGCATCGCGATGCGGGTCGGACCGATCCTGGCGGCGGACGCCTTCTACACCGATCGTCCCGACCTCTACGACACCCTCGCCGACTACGGCGTGCTGGCGGTGGAGATGGAGTCGGCGGCGCTCTACACGATCGCGGCCCGGTTCAAGGCGCGGGCGTTGACGCTGCTGACCGTCAGCGACCACATCAAGCGCGGCGAGAAGACGACCTCGCAGGAGCGGGAGCAGACGTTCGGCCAGATGGTCGAGATCGCCCTCGACACCATCATCGCCTGACCGCTGGTAACGCGGACGACCGTGGTCAGGAGCACGCCAGTCGACGGCGTACCCCTGACCACGGTGCGCTGAACTACGGGGCGGCGAGGGCCTCGGTCGGGGCGAGCCGGGAGGCCCGGACCGCCGGATAGAGCCCGGCGAAGGCGCCGATCAGCAGGGTCGCGCCGACCCCACCGGCCATCGCCCAGCCCGGTACGACCGTGGGCCAGTTCCGGGAGAGGGCGTAACCCGAGGTCACGGCGATGCCGATCAGCACCCCGCCGATCCCGCCCAGGGCGGACAACAGCAGCGACTCGGCGAGGAACTGGGTGCGTACCTGTCCTCGGGTCGCGCCCAGCGAGCGGCGGAGCCCGATCTCGGCCCGCCGTTCGAGTACCGAGATCACCATCGTGTTCGCCACTCCGACCCCGCCCACCAGCAGCGCGACCGCGCCGAGGCCGAGCAGCAGCCCGGTGAACGCCTCGTCGGTGGCCTGCTGCGCGGCGAGCGCGTCGGAGGGCTGGGTCACCTTGACCTCGTTCGGCGCCTCCGGGTTCGCGGTGGCGCCGAGGACCGCCTGCACCGCCTCGACGAACTCCTCCGCCGACCGGGTGTAGATCGTCGTCGGGTGGCCGTCGAAGTCGAGGTACGAGGCGGCGGCCTCCCAGCCGATCAGCGCGGACAGGTCCAGTTCCGGGGCCAGCGGCGCCGGCGCCAGGATCCCGACCACGGTGAACCACCGACCGCCGACCTGGACCTGTACGTCGGATCCGGCGGCGCCGAGGCCGAGCCGCTGGGCGGCGGTGGCCCCGAGCACCACGGCCGGGTAGCGGGCCGTCGCGGCGTTCAACCAGGTGCCGCTGGTCACGGTCGCCCCGACCGTGTCGAGCAGGTCCAGCCGGGCCGCCCGGGTGGCGATCCCGCCGCTCTCCACCGCCGGAATCTGGTCCGAGCGGTACACCTTGGCGTCGGAAAGCTGCCCGGTCGCGGAGACCTGTTCGACCGGACCGATCCGGCCGACCATCGCCACCGACTCCTCCGGGAGCTGGGCATTGTCCCCGAACATGGTGTTGCCGGGCGAGACGGTCAGCAGGTTGGTGCCGAGGGAGTCGAGCATCCGGTCCAGCTCGGCCCGGGAGGACGACGAGATGCCGACCACCGAGACCATCGCCGCGATGCCGATCGCGATGCCCAGCGCGGAGAGGAAGGCCCGCAGCGGTCGGGTACGCAGCCCGACGCCGCCGACCCGGAGGATGTCACGTGGACGCATCCGGGCCGGCACCAACCGGGGCCGGGCCGCGCCGCTCGTGCCGGCCATCAGCGCACCCCGTTCGACGCAACGGGACCGGACCCGACCGGAACGAGACCGGCCGGGTCGAACCCGACCGGTGCCAGCCCGGCGGAACCGCGCCCGGCGCCGCTGTCGGCGACCACCAGGCCGTCCCGCATGTAGACCTGCCGGGGCAGGCTCGCCGCGATCTCCCGATCGTGGGTGATCACCACGACGGTGGTCCCGGCGGCGTTCAGCTCGCGCAGCAGGGCGAGCACCCCCGCACCGGACGCGGAGTCGAGGTTGCCGGTCGGCTCGTCGGCCAGCAGCAACGCCGGACCGCCCACGACGGCGCGGGCGATCGCCACCCGCTGCCGCTCCCCGCCGGAGAGCTCGTGCGGCCGATGGTCCAGCCGGTGCCCCATCCCGACCCGGTCCAACGCGGCCTCCGCCCGCCGCCGCCGCTCCCCGAGGGGTACGCCGGCATAGAGCAGCCCGTCCGCCACGTTGTCCAGCACCGGTACGCCCGAGGCGAGATGGAACTGCTGGAACACGAACCCGATCCGGGACGACCGCAGCGCTGACAACTGCCGGTCGGAGAGCTTCGCCACGTCGTACCCGTCGATGTGCACCCGGCCTGCCGAGGGCCGGTCCAGGGTGCCGATCAGGTGCAGCATTGTCGACTTGCCGGAGCCGGACGGCCCGACGATCGCCGCGAGTTCGCCGTGCCGGATCGTCAGCGTGACTCCGCCGAGCGCCGTCACCCCGCCCGGATAGACCTTCGTCACACCGTCGAGCACGACGACCCCGTCGGACCCGGGCGCCGGGTCCACGGTCCCACCGGCGGCGACGGCCGTGCCCCCGTTCACTTGGGCATCCCGACGGTCGCACCCTCGGCCACCCCGGCACCGGAGATCTCCACCCGACCGGACGCGAACAGCCCGGTCTCCACCGCCACGATCCGGGTCGTGCCGCCCTCGACGAGTTGGACACCGTACCCGCCCTCGGCGAGCGCGAGCAGCGCGGCGACCGGCACGGTCAGGACGTCCGCGCGCTGGTCGGCGGTGAACGCCACGTCCACCGAGGCGCTGTCGAACCCGGTCAGCGCCTTCGGGTCGGCCGCCGTGATGGACACCTCGATCTTGGTCTCCGGCTCCGCCTCGGCGCCACTGCCGGTCTCGATCACCGTCTCCACCGCGGCGATGGTGCCGGCGACGTCCTTGCCGTCCGGCAGCGTCACGGTCACCTTGCCGCCCTTCTTGGCCAGCCGCTGGTCGTCCACGTCCAGCGACGCGGTGACCACCCGGGCCGTACCGGTGTAGGTCAGCACCCCGCTGCCGGGCTGGACGGCGTCGCCGACCGTTGCCTCGTGGCTGTCCACCCGGACCTCGCCGGCGGCGTAGACGACCTGGCCCAACTCGACCCGCCCGGTCTCGTCGAGACCGAGATCGTCCTGCCATTCCTCGACCGCGTCCGCGGTGGCCGAGGTGTACTCGTCGTCGACGGTGAACCCGTCGTACCCCAACGCGCTGAGGTTCCGCTCGAGCTGCTTGACGTCGGCGCCGCTGTCCCCGGACCGGAGCGTCCGGTACGCCGGCACCGTGCCATAGAGCAGCACGACCTTGGCGTTGTCGACCGAGTACAAGGGCTTACCCCGGGTGACCCGGGCACCGGTCCCGGCCATCCAGGTGATGGTGCCGCCCGCCCGGACGGCGGCGGTGCGGGTCTCCCCGTACCCGAGTTCACCGCTGACGCTCTCCGAGTCGATCAGCGTCTGCCTGGTGATCTGCGCATTGGCCGGGGGCAGGGTGCCGGCGGTCGCCGTACCCGGATCGTCGCCGCCGAATCCGACGGCCGCCGCCACCCCGGCGGCGACCGCGACCGCGGCGGTCGTCGCGACGGCCACCACCCTGGTACGACCGCCCCGGCGCCGCCGGTGCGCCCGGCCGGTGCCCCCCGCAACCGGACCGGCCGACACCGGCCCGGTCTCGCCGGACGGAGAATCCGACGGGGAACCGGACGGATCCGCACCGGCCGCACCGGCCGCACCGGAGCCTTCCGGGGCGGGTCCGGCGGCGGTAACCGAGGTGCCCGCCGTCATTGCGACCCCCGAACCCGGATCGGGAAGTTCCCACGGCACTTCTCCATCGCGGCCTGGAACTTCGGGTCCTCCCGGTCGAACCCGGACCCCGCCTGGAAGTCGATGGTGCCGTCCGCGTTCGGGTCCGGGAAGTTCGGTACGCCGTTCTCCCGCATGCACTTGGCCATCTGGCGCACCTGCTCGATCTGCTCCGCGTCGAGCTTCATTCCCTCGCCACCGTTCGGCAGCAGGCTGCGGCACTTCTGCATCGCCGCCTCCATCTTCGCCCCGTCATCCCCCGCACGCCGCTCGATGCGGATCCCGCCCTGACCCGGCTCCGGGTCGGGCATGTCCACCCCGTTCTCCCGCATGCACTTGGCGAACTCCCGCTGCCGGTCCTCGTTGCTGAGCGCGGCGGCGCTGGCGCTGGCCGTGGGTCCGGCCTCGGGCCCACCGCCGGCGGTCGCCACCCCGGTTCCGGAATCGGGTCCGCCGCAGCCGGCAAGAGCCAGACCGAGAGCCAGGGGCAGGGCCAGCCAGGTGCCCGACGTTCGTCGGCGCATGACACAACTCCTTCCGTGGGCCGGCGCGGTTCGCCGGCCGATACGGACAAAGTCAAGGGCAGGGCGCGTATCCGGGGCGTAACCGTCGACGTTTACGGCGGGGTTACCGGGGAGCGAGTCACGATGGGACAGTGCGGGTACTGGTGGTCGAGGACGAGAAGCTGTTGGCGGACGCCATCGCCGAGTGGTTACGTCGGGAGGCGTTCGCGGTGGACGTCGTGTACGACGGCGACGCGGCGCTGGAAAGGCTCGGTGTCAACGACTACGACGTCGTGGTGCTCGACCGGGACCTGCCGGTGGTGCACGGCGACGACGTGTGCCGGGCGATCATGGACGGCGGGGCCGAGACGAGGGTGCTGATGCTCACCGCCGCCGCGGCTGTCCGGGACCGGGTGGCCGGATTGGCGCTGGGCGCCGACGACTACCTGATCAAGCCGTTCGCGTTGGTCGAACTCTCGGCCCGGGTGCACGCGCTGATCCGCCGGGCCCGGCCGGCCGCACCGCCGAAGCTGACCCGGGCCGGTCTGGTGGTCGATCCGGCCCGGCACGAGGTCTACCGCGACGGCCGGTACGTCGCGCTGTCCCGCAAGGAGTTCGCGGTGCTGGCCGAGCTGATGCGGGCCGGCGGTGCGGTGGTCTCCGCCGAGGAGTTGCTGGAGCGGGCCTGGGACGAACACATCGACCCGTTCACCAACGTGGTCCGGGTGACCGTGATGAAGCTGCGTCGCAAGCTCGGCGACCCGCAGGTCGTCGAGACGGTTCCGGGAGTGGGGTATCAGATCCGGTGAAACGACTGACCATTCGAGCCCGCCTGACGCTTGTCTACGGCGGCCTCTTCCTGCTCGCCGGCATGGTCCTGCTCGGCGTCACCTACGTCCTGGTCAAGCAGCAGATGCCCGGTTCGTTCGGGGTGTCGCTGAACGCGATCAGGGTGTCCCCGGACGGTTCAGCGGGGCGGATCGTCTCCCCGGACAACGCCGAGCAGCTCCGGGTCTTCGCCCGGCAGGTGCAGGACCAGGCCCGGCAGGACGCGCTCGAAACCCTGCTCACCCAGGGCGGCATCGCCCTGGGAGTGGTGTCGGCGACCGCCGTCGCCTTCGGCTGGCTGCTCTCCGGCCGGGCGCTACAACCGCTGAACCAGATCACCGGCACCGCGCGGCGGATCGCCGGGGCGGGCGTGGCCGGACACGGGCTGCACGAGCGGATCGCGCTGCGCGGGCCCCGGGACGAGGTGAAGGAACTGGCCGACACCTTCGACCTGATGCTGGAGCGGCTGGACCAGTCCTTCGACGGGCAACGCCGGTTCGTCGCCAACGCGTCGCACGAACTGCGTACCCCGCTGGCGCTGAACCGCTCGCTGCTGGAACTCGCGATCACCCGACCGGACGCGCCCGCCGAGCTCCGGCAGCTCGGCGAGACGCTGCTGTCGATCAACGAACGCCACGAACGGCTGGTCGACGGGCTGCTCACCCTGGCCGACTCGGACCAGCAGGTTGTCGACCGTACGTCGATCGACCTGGCCGAGGTGGCCGCGTACGTCACCGACCAGGCCACGGCCGGGAAGCAGCTTTCGGTACGGCGGAACCTGGCGCCAGCCCGCACGGTCGGCGATCCGATCCTGCTGGAGCGGCTGGCCCAGAACCTGCTGGAGAACGCGGTACGGCACAACGTCCCGACCGGCGGCGAGGTGTGGATCGACACCCGCACGGTCGACGGCTGGGCCACCCTGGTGGTGGCGAACACCGGGCCGGTGGTGCCGGGGTACGAGATCGAGACGATGTTCCAGCCGTTCCGGCGGCTACGTCAGGAGCGGGTCGACGGAGGGCGGGGATTCGGTCTCGGGTTGTCGATCGTCCGGGCGGTCTCCCGCGCGCACGGCGGCTCGGTCCGCGCCGAGCCCCGGGAGGGCGGCGGGCTGGTGGTCACCGTCGTCCTGCCGGCCGAGCCGTCCCGCGGGTTCTCCACGTCGGGCGAGCCCCGGTGGGAACCAGCTCCGGTGGCCGCCATCGGCGCGGTGGCCGACACCGCGGTCCCGGCCACGGTCGGCGCCCGGAGCCGCTGACCCTCCGGGTCCAGTCAGGGCAGTCAGGGGCTCAGTCGCGACAGTCCGGGCTGAGTCGGGACAGTCCGGGCTCAGTCAGGGCAGTCGGGGCAGTAGTTGCAGCGCGACGTCCAGGGCGCGGCTACCGGGCGTGCCACCGCCTTCCGCGGTCCACACCTCCGACAGCACGCCCTGGACGTATCCCCAGGCGACGACCCGGTCGACGGGCATCTCCAGCTCATCGGCGAGCTGCTCGATCCGGCGCGGGACCAGGGCGAGGAGTTCGTCCTCACGTCGGCCGGGGTCGGGGTTGTAGAGCAGGGCGCCGATCTCGTAACCCGGATCGCCGACGACGCCGTGCGGATCGATCGCCAACCACGGTTCCCGGTCGGCTCGCAGGATGTTGTCATGATGCAGGTCGCCGTGCAGGATCACCCGGTCCGGCGCGGTCGCGCACAACTCGTCGAACAGCCGGCCCGCCCGCTCCACCAGGTGCCGGGGGAGCTGACCGTCATCGGGGTGCGCACGCAGGTGATTCGAGAAGGACGCGCTCCGGGCCGCCAGGTCGGGCAGTGGCCAACCCGGCGGAGCCGTACGGTGCAGCCGCCGCAGCACGTCGACGAAGGCGGTGGTCGCCTCCTCGTCACGGGTTGGTACGAGTGCACTGATCGGGGTGCCGGGGTTGGCCCGTTCCAGGAGCAGCGCCCCCCGGTCGGCGTCCCGGGCGAGCAGTCGTACGGCGCCCTGGCCGGCGAAGAATTCGAGCGTCGCCGCCTCCTTCGCCAGATGGCCGGCGTGCGGTACGCCGAGCTTGAGTACCGCTGGCGAGCCGTCCGCCCGGTTGACCGAGGTGACCCAGTTGAAGCTGAGCGGGAACGGCGTGCCGGGCTCCAGTTCCCAGTCGCGCAGCACCGAGGACTCCAACTCCGGCAGTTCGGTCAGCCACCGTCTGCCGGTCTCGCCCCAGGTCTCGACGACATTGCGGCTGAGGGAGGCGGGAATGACCATGCGGGGCACGGATCGAAGTCTGCCAGTCGGGTACGCCCCGGCACGTACCCGATCCACAGCCCGTACGGGAGTTTTCCACAGGTTTTGAAGTTATCCACAAACTGTGGATAAGGTCCTGGGCAAGCGGCGTGGGAAGTCAGCGGAAGAAGGCGCGGAGCGCGGCGGCACACTCGGCTTCCAGCACCCCGCCGTAGACCTCTGGACGGTGATTGAGCCGCCGGTCACGTACGACGTCCCACAGTGACCCCACCGCGCCCGTCTTCGGCTCCCACGCGCCGAAGACGAGGGTGGAAATTCGGGCCAGCACCAGTGCCCCGGCACACATGGTGCACGGCTCCAGCGTCACGACCAGGGTGCACCCGGTCAGCCGCCAGGCCCCCACCACGCTGGCCGCCCGGCGCAGTGCCAGGACCTCGGCGTGCGCGGTGGGATCACCGGTACGTTCCCGCTCGTTGCGGGCGGTGGCGAGTTCCGTACCGTCCGGGCCGTAGATCACCGCGCCGACCGGTACGTCCTCGGCCGCCACCTCCCTGGCCCGGTCGGCGGCGTCTCCCGCCGGACCGACCGCCCCGAGGTCGCCAGGTCCGGTGCCGGAGACCTCCAGCGCCCGCCGCATCCACGCCTCGTGCTGTTGCCGCCGGCCGGTCATCATCCGACCCGCCGGACCGACGTACCGGGACCTTCCGAAGCGGGGCCGGTCACGCCTCGCGGAGTTCCTCGACCTCGTTGCCGCAGCCGATGACCTGACACACCTGCGCCGTGACATCGGCCGGCAACATGCCCTCGTGGGAGCAGATCGCGAGCAGGCGATGCGCCGAGATGCCGAGGTCGGCGAGGAGGTCGGCGTCACCCACCGGGTCGGCGTCGGGATCGACCACCGGGTCGTTGTCGTCGTCGCCACCGGACGACCCGGCGGCGGGCTCTACCGGTTCGACGACATCGTCGATCTCCAGCGCCGGCGCCTTGATGTCCCCGACCAGCAGGGCACCGAGCCGCGACTCCTCGGCGAAGGCCGAGTCGGAGCCGAAGATGCGCAGGTCCTCACCCTCGTCCAGCCGCATGATGGCGAGATAGACGTCATCGGACTCGACGAAGAGCAACGAGACCTCGGCGTCCTGGTCGACGTCGCGGAGCAGGTCGGCAACCTCGTCGATGTCCGCCGCGCCACTAAGATCAACTTCTGCCGCAGTCCAGCCTGACGCGCCACGCGCGACGGCCGCAGCGAAGTACGACACGGTCCCCCCAATTACCCTGCGGCCCCCAGCCGCAGATCACCGCCGACATGCCTGTTCACAGCCGACTCTCTGTTACGCGTGACGGTATCCGGTCGCTTCCACAGGAGCCTACGCAACGCCCCGAAGCAGGTCGGGGAATCGAAGTGGGTGGCGCGGTTGGTCAGCTCACCAGCCGACGACGAGTGGCGATCAACTCACGCAGCCGATCAACGCGGGCACGTCGTGGATGCTCACGCTCCCGCACCGACTTCGCCCCGGCGAGCTCGGCGAGGAGCTGCAACCGGCGGCGGCTGCGGTCGGGGTCGAGCCGATGCTCTGTCCAGGCCATACCGCGAGGGTGCCGAGTCCCGCGCGGTTCGTCAAGGCCGGTCGCGGTACGCAGCCACAGGCTCACCCAGCGCCGTCAACGACGGCGAATTTTGCCCGGTTTCGCCCAACGGTGTCCTACCACAGCGGCCAGTCGGCGGAGGAGGACCAGCGGACCGCGACCGCCGCCGCGGCGATGGCCCAGCCCAGCGCCCCGGCCAACGCGATTCCCGCGCCGACCCCCCGATCACCGCGTGCGGTCAACACCAGGGCGACCAGCCAGGCCACCCCGCCGGCAAAGAGCGTCCACAGCACATAACCGCGCAGGTCACGGCCGAGCAGACCGAAGGCGAGCAGCCAGGCCGCCGCCGACCCGGCACCGGCGAACACACTGCCGACCCGGGCCGGATGGGGCTCGCGGTACGTCGGGTGTGAGTTCGGCGGCGGACCGGCCGGAAAGAGACCGGACGGGCTGTGCGCCACCGGCCGTGCCGTCCAGACGGGCCCGGCCCGCAGGCCGTTCCGGAGCATGTCGCCCGGCGGGAGCACGGCCGGTCCGGGCCTGCCGGGCCGGCGGACGTCCGCGTGCGGACCACCGGGCTGGCGGACGTCCGGGTGCGGGCCACCGGGCTGGGGCGCGTCCGGCCAGGGTCGGAACGCCGGCTGTTCCGCCATGACGCGGCTCCCTCCACCACCGTCCGCGCCGGATTCCGCGCGGTCCGCCGTCCGCAGCCTATCCCGGCCGATGCCGGGCACCCACCGAGTCGCGGCCAGCCGACATCCGGCAGGTCGCGGCGGCGGCAGTGGGCCCGGCGGGGGGACAACCCGGCGGCGGTGAGGTTCCGGGCGGGCGGGCGGGCGGCACGGCAGTCTGCCAGTATTGCCGGATGTCGTGGGGAGGAACCGCAGAGCGGGGTCGGCGGCGCGGCCGGGGGACGTACCCGGTCGTCGTCCTGCTGGCGACGGCGCTCGTGGCCGGCTGCGCCGACACGAGACAGTCGCCGGACGCACCGAGCTTCGAACCGATGGAGACGGCGACGCCGTCCTCGACCGGCGGCAACCCGCCGCTGGCGGCTCCGACGCCGACGGCCCCGGCCACGCCGAGCGCGTCGCCCTCCCGGAAGCCCACCACCCCGCCACCCACGACCGGCAACCACCGGTACGTCTTCCCGGTGCAGACCGGCAACGTCTCGTACCACCCGACGCACTCGGGCTACCCGGCCACGGACATCTTCGCCAACTGCGGCTCACCGGTCGTCGCCGTCACGGCTGGCCGGATCCTGGAGGTGAGCCGGGTCGACAACTACAGCAAGTCCGGTCCACAGGGTCCGAACAACGGCGGCAAGGCGGTGTCGCTGCTCGGTGACGACGGGGTGCGCTACTACGGCTCGCACCTGACCAACGTCGCCGCCGGGATCAACGCGGGCGTACGGGTCCGCGCCGGCCAGCAGGTCGGCACGGTCGGCAAGACCGGTAATGCGAACAACGTCTGCCATCTGCACTTCGGCATCTCGCCGCCCTGCAAGAAGACCGCCGACTGGTGGATCCGGCGCGGCGTCGTCTGGCCGGCGCCCTTCCTGGACGGTTGGCGCAAGAAGCGCAACACGTCGCCGGTTGCCAAGGTGAAGGACTGGCACGCCGACAAGGGCTGCCCGAAGGCGCCGTAACTGGCGCCGGTGTGCGAGAGTTCCCGACGTGGACGTCGCGGTGATCGGACTCGGTCTCATCGGCGGCTCGGTGCTACGGGCACTGGCCTCCGCCGGCCATCGGGTCCTGGGTTACGACGCCGATCCGGCGACCCGGGCCACGGCCCGGACCGCCGCCGCCCAGGCCCCGGCCAACGGGCGATGGCAGGTCGCCCGGACCGTACGGGACGCCGTGGCAAGGGTCGAGCTGGTCGTGATCGCGGTTCCGCTGCCCGCCGTGTCCGGGGTGCTGGATGACCTGGCCAGCGCCGGCTACACCGGCCTGGTCACCGACGTCACCTCGATCAAGGGGCCCGTGCAGGCGTTGGTCGACCGGCATCTGCGTGCCGGACCCGATCGCCTCGCCGGATTCGTCGGCGGGCACCCGATGGCCGGACGGGAGACCTCCGGATTCGGTGCCGCCGATCCGAGTCTCTTCACCGGCTGCGCCTGGGTACTCTGCCTCGAACCGGGGTCGACGTCGCTGGCCGATTGGCTCGAGCTGGCCGTACTGATCACCGGACTGAACGCCCGGGTGGTACCGGCCGTCGCCGACGAACACGACCGGGCGGTCGCCGCCGTCAGCCACGTACCGCATCTGCTGGCCTCGGCGTTGGCCGCGGTCGCCGCCGACGATCCGCTCGCCGGCACCCTGGGCGCCGGATCGTTCCGGGACGGTACGCGGGTCGCGGCGACCCGGCCGGACCTGGTGGCGGCGATGTGCGGTGGCAACGCGGCGGCGGTCGGTCCGGCCCTGGACGCGGTTCTCGACGCGCTGGCACGGGCCCGAGCCGCGCTGGACACCGCAGATCCGATCGACGCGCTACGGAGCTGGCTCAGGCCCGGCTCGGCGGCCCGGCTGGCCTGGCCGCCCCGGGGCGGTACCCCGGTGGAGCTGCCGGCCGAGCCCGACGCCCTGCTCCGGCTCGGCCGGGCCGGCGGTTGGCTGACCCGGGTCGCCGACGACCGGCGTACGGTCACCGCCGTCAGACCCGCTCGCCACGATCCAGCCTGATCACCCGTCGCTCGGTGACGATCGCGGTGACCAGGTCGTGTGGTGTCACGTCGAACGCGGGGTTGACCGCGCCGACGGTCGCCCACCCCGCTGACTGGTCCGGTCCGGCCGACTCGGCACCCGGTCCGGCCGACCGGGCATCCGGTCCCGCAGGCCCGGCACTCGGGATCGGCGGCCGGCTGTCGGGGGCGGGCGACCGGTGCACCGACAGCACCTCGTCCGCGCCCCGGTCCTCGATCTCGACGTCGGCACCGGAGGCCGTCGCCATATCCACCGTGGATTCGGGCGCGACGACGACGAACGGGATGCCGGCCCGGTGCGCTCCGAGGGCATGTGCGTAGCTGCCGATCTTGTTGATCACGTCGCCGTTGGCGCAGATCCGGTCGGCGCCGAGGACCACCCCGTCGACCTCGCCCCGGGCCATCAGGAACGGCCCCGCCCCGTCCACCGCCACCCGGTACGTCACCCCGGCCCGACCCAGCTCCCAGGCGGTCAACCGGGCCCCCTGCAGCAACGGCCGGGTCTCGCTGGCCACCACCGTGCCCAGCGTGTCCCGGCGGTGCAGCTCCAGCACCGCACCCAGTGCCGTGCCGCCGACCACCGTCGCCAGCGCGCCCGTGTTGCAGTGGGTGAGCAGGCGTGGACGCGCCCCACACAGCTCGGCCAACAGGTCGGCTCCCCGGGTGGCCATCGCGGCGGACGCCTCGATCTCCTCGTCCCGGACCGACAGGGCCTCGGCGAGCACCGCGTCGGCACCCTCCGGCAGCCGGGCGGCCGCCCGCCGCGCACCCCAGGCCAGGTTCACCGCGGTCGGCCGGGCGGTCTCCAGCAGGCGTACCGCCGCCGCCCGGTCGGTCGACTGGCGGGCGGCCATCGCCACCCCGAGGGCACCGGCCACCCCGAGTGCGGGAGCGCCGCGTACCGCGAGCCGCTGGATCGCCGCCACCAACTGCTCGACGGTGGTCAGCCGCAGCACCGTGAGCCGCCCCGGCAACGCGGTCTGATCGATGATCTCGACGGCGCCGTCAACCCAGTCGATCGTCCGCATGATCGCCAGGGTACGACGCCCTGACCGGGTCCGGCGAGCCGAGCGAACCCGGCCCGCCGAGCCGAACGATCCCGGTTCGCCGAGCCGAGCGGGCCCGGCCCGGCGAGCCGAGTCGGTTCAGTCCTCCGAGCCGAACGACTTCAGCGCCTTCAGCAGGGTGTCGCGGCTGTTCTTCTCCAGCAGTTCGCTGCTCCAGGCCTCCTGCAACGTCAGCCGGCGGCCGTCGTGCAGCACGACTTCCGCCTTGAGCGGCACCTGCTTGCGTACCGTCGCCGTGGCGAACTCCTCGAAGGGCAGGAACTGGTGCCGGCTGGCCAACTGGGTGATCGGGGCCGATTCGACCAGTTCCCGGAGCCGCTTCGTACCCTTGTCCGCCTTGCCCGGGTTGCTCACGAAGACCAAACCACGGTTGAGCATCAGCAGGTCGTGGTCGACGCCGTCCACCTTGATGTTGGCGAGCGCGGCGAGCAACCGGGCGCCGCTCGCGTCCGCCCGGCGCTGCACCACCTTTCCGGCCGCCGGGTCGATGCCGAGCGCCGTCAGCCGCGCGACGGCGTCCGGCAGGGTCTGCGGCGCGACGGCCAGCTCGGCGATCTCGGCGAGCGGCAACGGCTGGCCGTCACGGCCGACGAATCGGGCCGGCTCCGACCAGGAGTGCTGCCACCGGGCCGCCCCGGAGGCGACAGCGGCGCTCTGCAACAGCGACTCCATCGGCTCCGCGAACTTCCCGGCCGCCTCCCGGCGGGTCGCGTTCGGGAAGAACTGCTCGGCGAACTCTCCGAGCCGACCGCTCTGCACCAGCTCGAGTACGGCCGGCAGCCCGGGATCGGGCGTACCGGTGAACCGGCCGAGGGCCCGGAAAACGGCGTCGGCCTCCCGCTGCACTCCGGCGGCCACCGTCGCGGCAGTGAACTCCGGCCAGGGCAGCATGGTCCGGTCCCCGGCGTCGACCACCAGTTGTTGAAGGCGACGGCCGAGCGCGGTGATGTCGGGCAGCAGTACGCGGGCCGGTCGGTCGTCCGAGGCGCCGGAGGCGTCCGGTGCGGTCGCGATGATGCCGATCCGTTCGGCGATCGGCGGATGGGTGTCCCAACGGGAGCCACCGCCCTCGGGCTCGGCGCCCCGCATCTCGTCCAGCTCCGCCTGGCGGGCCACCAGCAGCTCGTTGAATCCGCCGAAGAGGTCGTCCGGAACGTACCCGGCCTGCCAGCCGGGGTGGACGTAACGCTGGAAGTAGAAGTCCCACGCCGCGTCGAGGACCGGCAACTCGCGCAGGGCGGACGCGGCGGCGACCCGCCCGGCGACCTGTACGGAGGAGCGGTCCGCCTCCAACTCCTGACGACGGGACGCGGCGTTGTCGACGAGCAGGTACAGCCGGGAGTATCCCCGGAACACCCAGCCCACCGGGTTGCGTGGACCGATCCGACTGATCGTGCCGCCCATCGCCAGCCGCCCCCGGTACGCCACCGCGCCGAGCCGGGTGTGCCGACCCGAGTAGTGGCCCAGCTCGTGCGCGAGTACGGACCGGATCTGGTCGACTCGCATCGCCTGGAGCAGCGGGATTCCGATGTAGAGGATGCGCCGACCGCTGATCAGGCCGAGTAGTTTGGCGTCCTCGCTCACCGCCGCGTTGACCTCGGGAACCAGCCGGATCTCGTTCGGGACCCGGGTGCCCACCACGGTGGCCAGCTCGTGCACCGTACGCCACAGCTCCGGCGCCTGGTCGGGGCCGACCGTGAGGCCCGGCGCGGGTTCCGGCTTGGCCCGGATGGCCTTCCACAGCGCGACGGAGACGGCGCCGACCGTCGCGACGAACAGCGGGAATGCGATCTTCAGCGCGATCACGCCGTTCAGCACCGTGCTGATCCAGATCACCAGGGCCACCGCGCCGGCGAGCTGGATGAGCGCGACGACGTAGAACCCGGCGAGCATCACCACCGACGCCAGCGCACGGAAAGTGGCGACCACGATTGTTCCTCCCCCATGAATGCGGTAGCCGCCCGTCGGGCGTAGCACGCGACGGAAAAAGCGGCGCACGGACAGTACGACGGCGATCTTCGCCCGACAACCCCTTACCGGTGGACCTCGCCGGGCCAACCGACCAGGTCCGGGCCGCTTCGGTGACTCGGCGCGACGCAGCCGCGACTCAACGCCCACGGCCGCCGACACCGCAACGCCGGCGATGTACGGCACCGGCGGCGGCCGGGAACTAATGTGGCGGTGTGACCGCCCGGGACCCCCTCGCCGATCTGCGCCGGATCGCCTTTCTGCTGGAGCGTGCGAACGAGGCCAGCTACCGGGTCCGGGCGTTCCGGTCCGCCGCCAAGACCCTCGCCGAGCTGCCCGCCGAGGAGCTGGCCGCGCGGGCCGAGGCGGGCACCCTGACCGAGCTGTCCGGTGTCGGTGACGTGACCGCGCGCACCGTCACCGAGTCGCTGCGGGGCGAGGAACCCGTCTACCTGCGCCGGTTGACGGCGACCGAGGGAATCGACCTGGAGGGTGCCGCGGCCACGCTGCGGGCCGCGCTCCGCGGCGACTGCCACACCCACTCCGACTGGTCGGACGGGGGTTCGCCGATCGAGGAGATGGCGCTGGCCGCGGTCGAACTGGGGCACGAGTACCTGGTGCTGACCGACCACTCTCCCCGGCTGAAGGTGGCACGCGGGCTGACCCCGGACCGTCTGCGCCGGCAACTCGACCACGTCGCCGCGGTCAACGCCGCGCTGCCGGAGGGCTTTCGGATCCTCACCGGCATCGAGGTCGACATCCTCGACGACGGTTCCCTCGACCAGGAGGAGGAGTTGCTCGCCCGGCTGGACGTGGTGGTCGGCTCGGTGCACAGCAACCTGCGGGATCCGCAGGCCCGGATGACCCGGCGGATGCTGGCCGCGATCGCCAACCCGCACCTGGACATCCTCGGCCACTGCACGGGACGGATGGTCGCGGCCCGTCCGCCGGGGGTGACCGGTGCCGGGGACCGGGGCCACCGCGCCCGTACCCGACCGCCGAGCGAGTTCGACGCGGACGCGGTCTTCGCCGCCTGCGCGGAGCACGGCAAGGCCGTCGAGATCAACTCGCGTCCGGAGCGGCAGGACCCGCCGAAGCGGCTGATCCGGCTGGCGGTGGAGGCCGACTGCCTGTTCGCGATCGACACCGACGCACACGCGCCTGGTCAGCTCGACTGGCAGCGGTTCGGCTGCGAACGCGCCGCCCGGTGCGGCGTACCGGCCGACCGGGTCGTCAACGCCTGGCCGGCCGAGCAGTTGCTGGACTGGACCGCGTCACATCCGAGCTGATTCGCTCAACGGCGCCATCCCGGTCGGGACCTCCCGGCGGCGCCGTCGAGTGCCGATCATGCCCTGCGAGACCGCCACCCCGACCAGCACGATCGCCGCACCCGCCGGCTGGTACCAGGCGAGGTGTTCGTTCAGCGCGATGACCCCGATCAGCACCGCGAAGATCGGGATGACGTAGGTGACCGTCGACGCGGTGCTCGCGCCGGCCAGCCGGATGTTGCGCATGTTGATCACGAAAGCCAGGCCGGTGCCGAGCGCACCCAGCGCCAGGACGCTGGCGATCACCTCGCCGGAGAGCCGGGTCGGCACCGGCGGGGCACCGGCGACCAGCGGCGCGACGATCGCGAGCTGCGCCGTCGCCATCAGGAGCTGCCCGGCGGAGAGCGCCAGGCCGGACTCGGGTCGGCCGGCGAAGAACCGCTTCTGGTACGGAATCGCGACGCCGTAACACGCCGCCGCCGCGAAGCAGAGCAGTTGCCCGGTGAACTGGGCACCGCCGAGGCCCTGCCACACGCCGAGCACCACCAGCACGCCGACGAAGCCCAGCCCCAGTCCCACGGCCCGGCGGGCGGTCATCCGCTCGGTCCGGAACACCAGCACCGCCAGCGGCAGCACCACCAGCGGGGTGGTGGCGTTCCAGATCCCGGCGAGCATCGACGACACCCGCTGTTCGCCGTACCCGAAGAGGGTGAAGGGCAGCGCGATCCCGATCGCCGCGTACACCGTGGTGTGCAGCCACAGCTTCGGGTCCCGGGGCAGCCGCTCACGGAGGATCGCCAGCACCCCCAGCAGGGTGATCGCGCCCGCGCCGACCCGGCCCAGCGTGAGGTAGACCGGGTGCATCTCCCGGATGCCGACCTTGATGAAGAGGAAGCTCGATCCCCAGATGGCGGCGAGGACGAAGAAGCCCGGCAGCCAGGTACGGAAGGCGACTCTGTCAGGAGCGGCAAGGGCAGTCACTCCTGACACTCTGCAACAGGGGTCCGACAATGTCCCGCGAGTTTCTCTCCTCGTGTCGGACGACACACGCGGGTGGAGATCGTCCGCCGGCTCCGGCACGCCTCGGTCGAGTTCTTCACCCTGGTCGACGGCGAGTACCAGCGCACCGCGGAGGCGGTCGCCGGGCAGCGACTCCGGGTGGACCAGCCGTTCGAGATCGATCTCGATCCGCGCGAGCTGCTGCCCTGATCTCCGGGTCCTGGCCGAGGCGGGCACCTCCGGCGGGCCGCGGGCGGTACCTGCGGGTAACACAGATGAACGGGACGGCACGGATCACGTAGGGTCGTCCCGTGGGACGAATCAACGAGCTGGCCGACCGCTACGTCGACGACTGGGCGCGGCTCAATCCGATAGGCGCGACCTTCGTCGGCATCGGCGGCCACGACGACCAACTCGGGGATCTCTCACCCGACGGCTTCGCCGCGCAGGCCGACCTGACCCGACGTACGCTCACCGCGCTCGACGCCACCGAGCCGGACTCCGAGGCGGAACGGACCGCCAAGGAGGCAATGCAGGAACGGCTGAACCTGGAACTCGCCCGGTACGACGCGGGCGAGTCGACCAGCGAACTCAACGTCATCGCCAGCGGGCTGCACGAACTCCGACAGGTCTTCGACCTGATGCCGACCGAGGGCACCGAGGCGGTAAGTAACATCGCCGCCCGGCTCGGCCTGTTCGCCGGGGCGGTCGAGGCGTACAAGACGACGTTGCGTACCGCCGCCGAGGCGGGCCACGTCAGTTCCCAGGCCCAGATCGTCGAGGTCGCCAAGCAGTGTGACGTCTGGACCGACCCGGACGGTGACAACTTCTTCCACGCCCTGGTCGAGCGGCTGCCCGCCGACGGCGCCCTGGCCGCCGAACTGCGTCGGGGAGCGGCCGCCGCCACCGCCTCGACCGCACAGTTCGGGCACTTCCTGCGCGAGGAACTCGCCCCGCTGGGCCGGACCAAGCAGGCCGCCGGCCTCGACCGGTACGAACTCGCCTCGCGGTACTTCCTCGGCGCCAAGATCGACCTCGCCGAGACGTACGCCTGGGGGTTCGAGGAGTTGGCCCGGCTGGAGGCCGAGATGCGCGCGGTGGCGGCGGAGATCGCCGGGCCGGGCGCCAGCGTCGACGACGCGGTGACGGCGCTCGACGCCGACCCGGCCCGCCGGATCCAGGGCAAGGAGGCGTTCCGGGACTGGATGCAGGCGCTGGCCGACAAGGCGATCGCCGAACTGCACGGCACCCACTTCGACATCCCGGAGCAGGTACGCCGGATCGAGTGCTGCCTGGCACCGACCAGCGACGGCGGGATCTACTACACCGGCCCCAGCGAGGACTTCTCCCGACCCGGTCGGATGTGGTGGGCGGTGCCGCAGGGCATCACCGAGTTCTCCACCTGGCGCGAGGTGACCACGGTCTTCCACGAGGGCGTACCCGGACACCACCTCCAGGTGGCCCAGACCCAGGTCCGCGCCGACCTGCTCAACCGCTGGCAGCGACTGCTCTCCTGGTCGTCCGGCCACGGCGAGGGCTGGGCGCTGTACTCGGAACGCCTGATGGACGAGCTGGGTTACCTCGCCGACCCCGGCGACAAGCTCGGCATGCTCGACGGGCAGGCGTTCCGGGCCGCCCGGGTGATCGTCGACATCGGCATGCACCTGGAGTTGGAGATCCCGCAGAACAACCAGTTCGGATTCCACCCGGGCGAGCGATGGACCCCGGAGCTGGGCTGGGAGTTCATGCGGGCGCACTGCCGGGTCCCGGACGAGAACCTGCGCTTCGAGCTGAACCGGTACCTGGGTTGGCCGGGGCAGGCGCCGTCGTACAAGGTGGGCGAGCGGATCTGGTTGCAGGCCCGGGCGGACGCCAAGGCCCGCAAGGGAGCCGACTTCGACCTGAAGGAGTTCCACCGCGCCGCGCTCGACCTGGGCTCGATCGGCCTGGACCCGCTCCGCTCCGCACTGGCGCGGATCTAGCGTTCCCGCCAGCCAGACGTATCGGGCCAACCGGGTCCAGGCCATCGCAACCTGGGGCATGAACGTATCGAGCTCATGCCCGCCTTCTTCGAGTTAGGCGACGAAGCGTCTGCGCCGGACCACCCGGTGGCTGATCGTGAGGAGCGCCGCGCCGAGGCCGATCATGGCTAGGGCGAGGACGATGTAGCTTGCTCCTCGGCTACCGGTGACGGGCAGGATGGGTCGTCTGCCGACCGTGATGGTTGCCGAGGCGGTAGCACCCGGGCCGCTTTCGACCGAGGTGACGGCAACCGTCGTGTTGACCTTCGTCCCGGTGGTGGTGGCGGTGACGTTGACCGACACTGTGCAACTCCCGTTGGCCGGCAGGGTGGCGCCGAACAGGCTGATGGTGCCGCTGCCGGGGTTCGCGACGATGGTGCCGTCGGCGCAGGTGGTTCGCGCGGAGTTGGGTGTGGCGACCACCAGTCCCGTCGGGAGGTTGTCGACGAAGCTGACGCCGGTCAGTGACCTGCCCGAGTTGGGGTTGGTGAGGGTGAAGCCCAGCGACGTCGTCCCGTTGAGAGGGATGGTGCTGTCCGCGAAGGCTTTGGAGAAGGTCGGTGCTTCGGCGACTCTGACCGTGATGCTTGCGGCGGCGGGGGTGCCCGGTCCGCTCTGGGTGGAGTCGACGGGGCTGCTCGTGTTGACCTTCGTACCGCTGGTGGTGCCGGTGACGTTGACCGAGAAGGTACAACTCCCACCGGCCGGCAGAGTGGCGCCGGTCAGGCTGATGTTGCCACTCCCGGCGGTGGCGGTGATCGTGCCACCGCCACAGGAACCACTCAACCCGTTGGGAGTCGCCACCACCAGCCCGGCGGGCAACGCGTCGGTGAATTCGACGCCGGTCAACGTCGTACTCGTGTTGGGGTTGGCGAGGGTGAAGCTCAGCGACGTCGTCCCATCGGCCTCGATGACGACGTCCCCGAAGGCTTTGGAGATCGTCGCTGGTGTAGCGGGGGCGACCGTGACGCTTGCCGAGGCGGGGATTCCTGGGCCGCTCTGGGTGGAGTCGACGGGGCTGCTCGTGTTGACCTTCGTACCGCTGGTGGTGCCGGTGACGTCGACCGAGAAGGTACAGCTACCGCCGGCCGGCAGGGTGGCGCCCGTCAGGCTGATGTTGCCACTCCCGGCGGTGGCGGTGATCGTGCCACCACCACACGACCCACTCAACCCGTTGGGAGTCGCCACCACCAACCCGGCAGGCAACGCGTCCGTGAAGCCGACACCGGTCAACGCCGTACCCGGGTTGGGGTTGGTCAGGGTGAAGCTCAGCGACGTCGTCCCGCCGGCCTCGATGATGGCGTCCCCGAAAGCCTTGGAGATTGTCGGCGGCGCGATGACCGCGGCGGCGACCGTGACGCTTGCCGCGGCGGCGGCACCCGGTCCGCTCTGATTCGAGTCGACGGGGCCACTCGTGTTGGCCTTTGTGCCGCTGGTGGTGCCGGTGACGTTGACCGAGAAGGTACAACTCCCACCGGCCGGCAGAGTGGCGCCGGCCAGGCTGATGTTGCCGCTCCCAGCGGTGGCGGTGATCGTGCCACCGCCACACGAACCACTCAACCCGTTGGGAGTCGCCACCACCAGCCCCGCAGGCAACGCGTCCGCGAAGCCGACACCGGTCAACGTCGTACCCGGGTTGGGGTTGGTCAGGGTGAAACTCAGCGACGTCGTCCCGTCGAGAGGGATGATCGCGTCATCGAAAGCCTTGGAGATCGTCGGCGGCGCGACGACTTCGGCGCCGACCGCGATGCTTGCCGAGGCGGGGATTCCTGGGCCGCTCTGGGTGGAGTCGACCGGGCTGCTCGTGTTGACCTTCGTACCGCTGGTGGTGCCGGTGACGTTGACCGAGAAGGTACAACTCCCACCGGCCGGCAGAGTGGCGCCGGCCAGGCTGATGTTGCCACTTCCGGCGGTGGCGGTGATCGTGCCACCGCCACACGAACCACTCAACCCGTTGGGAGTCGCCACCACCAACCCGGCAGGCAACGCGTCGGTGAATTCGACACCGGTCAACGCCGTACCCGGGTTGGGGTTGGTCAGGGTGAAACTCAGCGACGTCGTCCCGTCGAGAGGGATGATCGCGTCGTCGAAAGCCTTGGAAATCGTCGGCGGCGCGATGACCGGGGCGGCGACCGTGACACTTGCCGCGGCGGCGGCACCCGGTCCGCTCTCGGTCGAGTCGACCGGGCCACTGGTATTGGCCTTTACCCCGCTGGTGGTGCCGGTGACGTTGACCGAGAAGGTACAACTCCCACCGGCCGGCAGGGCAGCACCCGCCAGGCTGATGTTGCCACTCCCAGCGGTCGCGGTGATCGTGCCACCACCACACGAACCACTCAACCCGTTGGGACTCGCCACCACCAACCCGGCAGGCAACGCGTCCGCGAAGCCGACACCGGTCAACCCGGTGCCCGGATTGGGGTTGGCCAGGGTGAAACTCAACGACGTCGTCCCGTTGAGAGGGATGATCGCGTCGTCGAAAGCCTTGGAAATCGTCGGCGGTGCGATGGACGGGGTGCAGAACGGCCGAGTGATCGTGTTGTTGATCAACGTGACGGCGCCGTTTCGAGCCAACACCCGCCCGATCACGGTGGCCCCCTCGCCCAACGTCGCCGACTGCAACGCCAGGATGCTTCCGGCGAAGACGGTTCTGGTGTTCAACGTCGCCGAACTGGTGACCTGCCAGAACACATTGCACGCCTGGGCGCCCCGGGTCAGGACCACCCGGCTGTCAGTCGCGGTGATCAGGCTGGATCCCGCCTGGAAGATGAACACGGCGTTGGGATCATTCTGCCCGTCCAGCGTGAGAGTGCCGGTCAGAGACATGGTGGCCGGCGACCTGTACACCCCTGCGACCAAGGTCTGACCGCCGAGGTCCGCACTCACCGTACTGGTCGCCGGCTGCGCCGCGGCGAAGTTGTACGCCGTGGTCAAAGCGGACTGGGCCTGCATCGCCTCGGTGTCACCGACGTGCACCTCGCCATTCACCACCGGCGCGCCCGTGAGCGACGTACCCGGCCACACACCCAGGTCGCCATTGATGACCGAAGGACCGACCGGAGGTGGGACATCCGTGACCGCCTGGCCCCCCAACACCCCGTACGTCTCGGCAACCCCCAACGGAACCGGTGGCTGCGCCCACGCCGCCGGCATCCCCACCAGACCGACGACGATGACTGCGGCGACGACGGTCCCCACCATCGGCACCGCACCAAACCAACGGCGTACAGGAGACGCCAAACGGATCAACGACACGGATTTTCCCCACCGATCAAGATCCTGCCGCGCGGGCGGGATTCAGTACACGAAGGTTGTTACTCGGGCGCTCGCCAACGGACGACACCAGAGGCCATTTTTTGTCCTAACTTGGACATAATGGCATTGAAGTCCCCAGACGGGGCGTAATGGAGGATTCTCGGCGTGTCTGTGGCCGTCGAACTGGGGAGGCGGGTGATCCGGGGCGGGGCTGATCGGGCGACTGTGGTCCGATCACCGGTCGCCGGTCAGCACCGCTGACCACATCGGAACCGACCCACCCCGTACGCACGTGAGCCTGTGACCGATGTCGCACCCTGCGCCTACAGTCGACCAGTGCACTTGCCGGATGTACGAAGGGATGCAGCATGGGTTACGGCGTGATGGCCTATGCGGTCGACATCGACAAGCTGGTGGCTCTCTGCGGCAGCGGTGACGACCGGATGCGGCGGGTGATCAGCGGGAAGTTCCGAAATGACATCTACCGGACCAACGACTTTCTGGGGTGGTCCAACGAGCGTGGTGAGCCCTCGGTCTTCACGGCGATCAATCACCTCATCATGGGGGAGGAGAAGTCGCTCGAGGGTGCCATGTACGGCTATGGGTTCAAGTACATCGTCGAGTTTTCGGGCCGGTTCCTCGACAACAGTCCTTTTTGCCCGTGCCCGTCGCAGTACCTCACCGACACCGTCGACGTAGAGCTGGCAGGCATCGGCGCCAGCATCACCATGAGCGGCCTCATTTTCGGTGGCGCTCCGGTCGAATTCCCCTCCCCGGACGACTTCCCGGCGATCGGGCACTGGACAGCGGACGAGGTCGCCCGCAACGTCGAGCCGCTACGGGCGGGCTCCAGCACCGAATTGAAGACCATCGCGAGTTGGCTCGACCAGGCCGCCGCCACTGGTCGAGGGGTGGTCGGCTTCTACCACTGATCGAGGGTGCACCGGGCAAGACGCCCAAAGGGCCTCGGGCTTTCCCGGTCGGGGAGAGCCCGAGGCCCAGAGCGTCGGAAGGATCAGCGCTGCCGTGGTGGTGCTCCGGCAGGGACCGGTCCGGCCACCACGGCCGGCTCCACGTCGACCGCCGGCTGCGAGAACTGCGCGTGGTAGAGCCGGTGGTACGCGCCCTCGGCGGCCAGCAGTTCGTCGTGGGTGCCCTGCTCGACGATCCGGCCGCTCTCCATCACCAGGATGAGGTCGGCGTCCCGAATGGTCGACAGCCGGTGCGCGATCACGAAGCTGGTCCGGTCCGCCCGCAGTGCGGCCATCGCCCGCTGCAACAACACCTCGGTACGGGTGTCCACCGAACTCGTCGCCTCGTCCAGGATCAGCAGCGACGGGTCGGACAGGAACGCCCGGGCGATGGTGATCAGCTGCTTCTCACCGGCGCTGACGTTGTTGCCCTCCTCGTCGATCACCGTGTCGTACCCGTCCGGCAGGCTCTGCACGAACCGGTCGACGAAGGTCGCCTTCGCCGCCTCGACGATCTGCTCCTCGCTCGCCTCCGGGTTGCCGTACGCGATGTTGTCCCGGATCGTGCCGCCGAACAACCAGGTGTCCTGGAGCACCATGCCGATCTCGCCGCGCAGGGTGTCCCGGCGCAACGCCGTGAGGTCGACGCCGTCCAGGGTGATGCGTCCGGCGTCGAGTTCGTAGAACCGCATGATCAGGTTGACCAGGGTGGTCTTGCCGGCGCCGGTCGGCCCGACGATCGCCACCGTGTGTCCCGGCTCGGCCACCAGGGACAGATCGTCGATCAACGGCTTGTCCGGCTCGTACCGGAAGGAGACGTGTTCGAACTCGACCCGGCCGTGCCGGTCGGTGAGCCGGGCCGGCGCGGCCGGATCCGGGCTCTGCTCCCGCGCGTCCAGTACGTCGAAGACCCGCTCCGCCGAGGCGACCCCGGACTGCAACAGGTTCGCCATCGACGCGACCTGGGTGAGTGGCTGGGTGAACTGCCGGGAGTACTGGATGAACGCCTGGACGTCGCCCAGGGTCATCGCGCCGGAGGCGACCCGCAGGCCACCGATCACCGCGATCACCACGTAGCTCAGGTTCCCGATGAACATCATCGACGGCATGATGATGCCCGAGACGAACTGCGCCCCAAAGCTCGCCTTGAACAACTCGTCGTTCTTGGTGCCGAAGGCCGCCTCGACCTCGCGCTGCCGGCCGAAGACCTTGACCAGCTCGTGCCCGGTGAACGCCTCCTCGATCTGGCCGTTCAACGCCCCGGTGTGCTGCCACTGCGCGATGAACTGCTTCTGTGACCGCGTCGCGATCTGCTTCGTCACCAGCACCGACAACGGCACGGCGACCAGGGCGACCACGGCGAGCAGCGGCGAGATCACGAACATCATCACGACGACGCCGACGACAGTGAGCAGCGAGGTGAGGAGCTGACTCAGCGTCTGTTGCAGGCTCTGCGAGATGTTGTCGATGTCGTTGGTGACCCGACTGAGCAGTTCGCCCCGGGGCTGGCCGTCGAAGTACGGCAACGGCAGCCGGTTGAGCTTGTCCTCGACGTCGGCCCGCAACTGCCGGACGGTGCGCTGCACGGCACCGTTCAGGATGTACCCCTGCAACCAGCCGAGCAGGCTGGCGGCGAGGAACAGGCACATCGCCAGCAGCAGGACCTGGCCGAGCCGACCGAAGTCGATGCCCACGCCCGGCAGGACGTCCATCTTCTCCAGCATGTCGGCGAAGCTGTCGTTGCCGGCCGCGCGGGCGTTGTCGGCGGCCTGCTGGGCGGTAACCCCGGCCGGCAGTTGCTTGCCGATCAACCCGGAGAAGATCAGGTCGGTGGCGTGTCCGAGGATCTTCGGACCGACGACCGACATCCCCACGCTGACGATCGCCAGCAGGATGACCGCGAGCAGGTGTACGCGCTGCGGCCGGAGCCGGCCCATCAACCGCCGGGCCGACGGGCCGAAGTTCATCGACTTCTCGGCCGGCATTCCGACGCTCGCCCACGGCGGGCCGCCCCGCCCGCCCCCGGCCGGCAACCGGGCCGGAGTCGTCCGGGCCGTTTTCTGGTTCATCTCCGCACTCCGGGTCTGCTCGTCCGCCGGTTGGTCGTTGGCGCCGGTGTTCCGTCCGTTCATGCCGGTGTTCCGCTCGCTCATGACCGGACCGCCACGGTCAACTGGGACTCGACGATCTCGGCGTACGTCGTACAGCTCTCCAGGAGTTCGTCGTGCCGTCCGGCGCCGACGATCGATCCGTTCTCCAGCACGATGATCTGGTCGGCGTCGACGATCGTGGAGACCCGCTGTGCCACGATCACCACTGCGGCATCCGCCGTGACCGGGCGCAACGCGGCCCGTAGCCGGGCGTCGGTGCCGAGGTCGAGCGCCGAGAACGAGTCGTCGAAGAGGTAGATCTCCGGCTTACGTACCAGGGCACGGGCGATGGCGAGCCGCTGCCGCTGCCCACCGGACAGGTTCGTTCCGCCCTGCGCCACCGGAGCG
The DNA here is from genome assembly GCF_042658085.1 of Plantactinospora solaniradicis. Taxonomy (NCBI): domain Bacteria; kingdom Bacillati; phylum Actinomycetota; class Actinomycetes; order Micromonosporales; family Micromonosporaceae; genus Plantactinospora; species Plantactinospora solaniradicis. The sequence continues at coordinate 1,150,656 of NZ_JBHSPR010000001.1, forward strand.
TCCAACCCCTCCGGCAGCGCCTCGACGAAGTCCCTGGCCTGGGCGATCTCCAGGCTGGCCCAGAGTTCCTCGTCGGTCGCGTCCGGCTTGCCGTACCGCAGGTTGCTGGCCACGGTGCCGGTGAAGAGGTACGGCCGCTGCGGCACCAGGCCGATCCGTTCCCAGAGCAGGTCCGCGTCCAGTTCCCGGACGTCGACCCCGTCGACCAGCACCGCGCCGCCGGTGACGTCGAAGAGCCGGGGCACCAACCCCAACAGGGTGGTCTTGCCCGCTCCGGTGCTGCCGATGATCGCGGTCGTCTCCCCGGCCCGGGCCCGGAACGAGATGTCCCGGAGCACCGGAGCCGCCGCGCCCGGGTACTGGAACCGGACGTCCCGCAGCTCCAGGTCACCGTGGACCGGGACCTCGGTCACCGGTCGCGGGGCCGGCACGACGGAGGATCCGGTGTCGAGCACCTCGACGATCCGCTCGGCGCACACCGCCGCCCTCGGCACCATGATCAGCATGAAGGTCGCCATCATGACGGACATCAGGATGAACATCAGGTAGCTCAGGAAGGCGGTCAGCGCTCCGATCTGGATCTGTCCGGAGTCGATCCGGGAGGCGCCGAACCAGAGCACCGCGACGCTGGACGCGTTGAGCACCAGCATCACGATCGGGAAGACCAACGCCATCAGCCGGCCGACCTGGAGCGTGGTGGCGGTCAGGTCGGCGTTCGCCGCGTCGAACCGCCGGGTCTCGTAGGGCTCCCGGACGAACGCCCGGACGACCCGGATGCCGGTGATCTGCTCCCGCAACACCCGGTTCACGGTGTCGATGCGGGTCTGCATCAGCCGGAACTGCGGAACCATCCGGCGGATCACCAGGCCGATGGCCAGCACCAGCACCGGTACGCAGACCAGCATCAGCCAGGAGAGACCGACGTCCTCCCGCAGCGCCATGGCCACGCCGCCGAGCAGGGTGATCGGGGCCGCGACGAGCATCGTGCAGGTCACCACGACGAGCATCTGCACCTGCTGGACGTCGTTGGTGTTGCGGGTGATCAGCGAGGGCGCGCCGAACTGGCCGACCTCACGGGCGGAGAACCCCATCACCCGATGGAAGATCGCGGCCCGTACGTCGCGGCCGAAGCTCATCGCGGTCCGCGCGCCGAAGAAGACCGCGGCGATCGAGCAGGCGATCTGCACCCCGCTGATCAGCAGCATCCAGCCGCCGGTGCTGACGATGTAGCCGGTGTCGCCCCGGGCGATGCCGTTGTCGATGATGTCGGCGTTGAGGCTCGGCAGGTAGAGCGAGGCCATGGTGCCGACGAGTTGCAGCAGCACCACGGCGGTGAGCGGTCGGGCGTACGGCCGCAGGTAGCCGCGTAGTAGTCGCATCAGCATCGGCGATCCCCCGTATCGAATGCGCGGTTGACGATCATGGCTGCTCCGGGTGGTGTTGGCGCACCCCGTCGAGCAGCAGGGCAACGATCTTTTCCGGGGGCAGCGGCCGCCCCTCGGTTATCAGTGGGTGGGAACCGGAGAACAGGATCAACTGCATCAGCCGGGCCACCTCCTCGACCGGGTAGCGGAACTGGTCCTGGTCCGGTCGCAGCAGGTCGGCGGTCAGTTCGAGGATTCGCTCCCTCGGCGCCCGGAGGCTGCTGCGGTACTCCTCGTGGTCCTTGGGCACCGGCGGGGAGTGCACCCCGATCGCGATCAGCAGGTTGATCACACCGATCAGGCGGCGTTGCATGACGCCGGCAGCCTCGGTGAGCCGCTCGCGCAGCGGCAGCGCCAGGTCCACCGCGGCGAGTTCGGCCAGCGGCTCGGTGGGATCCAGCGCGGTCGAGACGGCCGCCTGGATCAGCGAGTCCTTGTCCGGGAAGACCCGGAAGATCGTGCCCTCGGCGACCCCGGCGGCCTCGGCGATCTGCCTCGTGCTGACCTTCGTCCCGTACTCGCTCACCAGTGGCAGGGTGGCGGCGATCAAGGCCGCGCGGCGCTCGTCCGGCGGCAGTGGCCGGGCCCGCTTGGAGGGGCACGGAGCCGAGGGCCCGTTGTCCGCGCGGTCCGCCGCTTCGCTGGTGTCGTCCGCTCTCACGAGGAAGAACTGTACTGAGTGAGTCACTCACTCACCACCGATTTTTACCTCGCCCCCCGTCCGGTCACGTGACCAGGGCCACATCCGGCCCGACGCCGGTCGGCGCCGCTGGGCTTCTCTCGATCCTGGGCGCCGCCCGGTCGGCAGTGCGCGTCCCCCACCCGGCGTCGGGCCGCCCCGACTAGAGTTTGGGCGCGTACCAGAACGCGCATGATCGCCACAGCGGACCGCGGGCGATCCGCGGGTGAAGGAGTTTCTCGGGTGCAGTTGACGGAATTGCGTGGTCGGCGCGTCGCGGTCTGGGGTACCGGCCGGGAGGGCGTGGCGGCGGTCAACGCGATCGCTCCGGTCGGACCGGCCGACCTCGTCGCGGTGATGGACCGGGAGACCTACGCCGCCAACCCGTGGACCGGGCGGCTCGCCGAGGTGGCGCCCCTGCACACCGGACCCGCCGCTCTGGAAGCCCTGCTCCGGGCGGACGTGGTGGTCCGGTCCCCGGTGATCGGCGAGACCCACCCCTGGGTGGTGCGGCTGCGCCGGCAGGGCGTGCCGATCACCAGCGGCACCGCGCTGTGGATGGCCGAACACGCCGCCGCGACGATCGGGGTGACCGGCAGCAAGGGCAAGAGCACCACCACCAACCTGATCAGCCACCTGCTCACCGCCGTCGGTCGACCCAACGCGATCGGTGGCAACATCGGCGTACCCGTGCTCGACCTGCCCCCCGCCGACCGGTACGTGCTGGAACTCTCCATGTACCAGTGCGCCGACCTCACCGACTCACCCGAGGTGGCGGTGCTCACCTCGCTGGTGCCGGAGCACCTCGACTGGGCCGGCGGCGAGGCCGAGTACTACCGCCACAAGCTCAACATCGTCGAGCACGGGCCACGGCAGGTCGTGTTCAACGCGCACGACGAGCGGCTCCGCGCCGAACTGGCGGCGCGGGCCGGGCTGCCGCTGGTACCCGCCGGGTCGGCCGCCGGTCCCGAGGGCGGAGTCCACGTGGCCACCGGCCCGGACGGCCACCGCTGGCTGTACGTCGACGACCAGCCGCTCTTTCCGCGTACCGCCCTGGCGCTGGTGGGCCGGCACAACGAGTGGAACCTCTGTGTCGCGCTCGCCGCGCTGCGGGCGGTCGGCGTCGACTGCGTGGCCGAGCGGGAGCGCCTCGCCGCCGCACTGGCCACCCTGCCGGCGTTGGAACACCGGCTCACCCCGATCGAGGACCCGTCCGGCATCACCTTCGTCGACGACTCGTTGTCGACCATCCCGCAGTCGGCGATCCACGCCATCGAGGCGTACGCGACCCGCCCGTTGACGGTCATCGTCGGCGGCGAGGACCGGGGGGTGGACTACGCGCCGCTGCGCGACTTCCTCGCCGAACAGGAGATCACGGCGACGATGATCGGCATCCCGGACAGCGGGCCCCGGATCCTGGACGTGGTCAAGGACGTCGCCACCATCACCACCCTGACCGCCGACGATCTGGTCGAGGCGGTCCGGCTCGGCCGGGAGCGCACCCCCGCCGGCGGGGTCGTGCTGCTCTCCCCGGCCGCGCCCAGCTACGGCCGGTTCGACAACTACGCACACCGGTCCCGGGTCTTCCGGCAGGCGATCCAGGACAGCGCCGAGTCGGGGCTGACCGGGTGAACAGATCCGGTACGCGAACGGGGGCCGGTCACATCGACCGGCCCCCGCCGCGTACCGTCCTGTCCTGCCGTCCTAGCGCTTCATCCGCTCCTGCAGCTTCGCCAGGGCCGCCCGGATCTGCTCGGGCGTACGGCGCTCGGTCGGCGCCGCCGCCGTACGGGCCCGCATGTTCGCGGCCGCACTACCGGCGACGTTGATCCCGATGTTGGTCGGGTTCTGCGTCTGGGTGTACCCACCCGGACCGCTCATCCAGGTACCGATCCCCGCCTGCTGTCCGGTCGCGACGACGCTCGGCGCGCCGAAGATGATCCCGGTGTGCACGGACCCGCTGTGCGCGTCGAGGTACCAGTCGGGCTCCGGCGACAGCGTCGACGAGCCACCCCTGGTGAGCAGCATCGGGCCGTTGATCGTCGCCATCAGGGCACCACCGGCGAGCGCGTCCGGCCAGTTCGTACCGGTCGCGATTCCGGCGTACGCGTTACCGCCGAAGAACGCCCACCCGGTGTACGCGGCCGTCTCGTAGCGGTTCGTTCCGACGATTTCGATCGGGTCGTACGCCGCGGTGGCGGTCGCGCCCTGGAAGCCGACTCCCACGACCTGCGCCCCCTGCGGCAGGTTGTCGAGATAGGTCTTGGTCACCGGGTCCAGGGTGGTGTCCCTGGTGAGGATGACCACCCCGGCTTCGTCGAAGAGCGGAGTGTTCAACGAACCGGCCGCCGCACCGGCCGCCAGCGCGTCCGGGAAGTTGGTGCCGGTGGCGGCGAACACCCAGCTCGGTTCCGGGTTGATCTCGTTCGCGATTTTGATCGACGTGTCGTACCGGCCCTCGCCGCCGATCCGCCTCACGTCATAGCCCAGCGCCCTGATCTGGTCCTCCACCGCGAGCGAGATCGCGGGGGGCTTGCCGAGCAGGTAGACCGTCTTGCCCGGAGCGAGGATCCGCTGGATCTCGGTCCGGGTAAGCGCGTCCAGCCCGTCCGGGTGGGTCATCAGCAGCGGCCCCTGCTTCGCGGCGGCCAGCGCCGCGCCGCCGAGCGCGTCGGCGAACAGGTCCGACCGGGACAGTACGACGGCCTCGGCCGTCTGACGCAGGTCGGAGACGTTCGATGCGGTGGCCCAGTGCGACTGGGACACGGCGGCCGCGGTGGCGTACCGGCCCTGGCCGAAGATCCGGACGACCTTGTCCGTCCGACGCGGCTGGTATGCGGGCACCCCGGAGAGGTTGGCCACCGTCGACGGGGCCGCGCCGCCGTTCGCCGGTACCGTCGCCACGCCACCGCCTTGGGTGAAGGCGATGGTCGAGCCGTCCGGCGACCAGACCGGGTTGTCATGGGTCGCCGCGTTCGAGGTCACCTGGACGACGTTGCTGCCATCGATGTTGGCGACCCAGACCTGGGAGGAGCGGATGAACGCGACCTTCTTGCCGTTCGGCGCCATGGCGGGGTTGCTGGCGTTCGACAGGATCGTCTGGAATGGGGTGGCGGAGTTGGAGTCGAAGACCCCGACGTCCGGCGTCCCGGCCGGTGAGCCCCCGCTGTCGGCCTGGGTCTGGTAGACGAAGAGGTTACCCGGGCCGGAGTCCGGCGCCAGGTAGTGCCGCCCGTCCTTGGGCGAGATGGGAAACGAGGTGCCGTAGCCCGTGGCGGGCTGTACATCAAGCCGCCACGGCTGGCCAGCCTGCTTGGCCGCGTAGAGCACGCCGATACCGTCGCCCCGGTAGCTCGGGTCACGCCGCTGCACGCCGTCGACTGGGGAGATCCACGTGTAGTCCCAGCCGTGGTCGTACCGAACCGTCGCGATCTCGTCATTCTCGGTGCTGAAGATCGCCCGGCTGCCGTCGGGCGCCCAGGCGGCTCCGCGAATGGTGGTGATGGGGTCGTAGTCAGGGGTGTCGATGGTGAGCTTGGTACCGCTGGAGAACGTGATGCTGCCGGTGCCGTTGCTGGAGGTCAGCGTGTTACCACTACCGGCGGGGCTCGCCTGTACCGCTGTCGTGCCAGCGACGGCGGTGGTCGCGCCGAGCGCGACTACCGAGGCGAGCGCCAACGACCGGTGGATGAAACGTGGAGGCAAGGGTACTCCTCGCGACAGATTGCGCGCCGCACTGCCCACTTGGGGCGGTTGACCCCCGTGGGGCGGCGCCGTCGAGAACTTTAAGGGTTCCTTTATTCAGCGCGCTGCCCCGTACCGGCTCCCCGGGGCAATATGGTCCGTTAGGCCAATGGAAGGCGTCCGATCCGGCGGCTCGGAATTGAAAGCCCATACTCCGGTACGGTCCGGGCAAACCAATCCCGGGTTCGATCGCTATCCGTTCTTATCGCTGTCCGGATCCAGGCGGCCCAAAAACCGAGCTGCGGGCCCGGGACCGTGTCCCGAACCCGCAGCCGCGGCTTCCTACACACTCAACGGTCGTGCGAAACAGGTCGCTCGCTCACAACCGGGCGCACTGTCCCGTCGCCGGACCCCGGACCGTGTTGGCCCGGCCGTCGTTGCCTGGCGCGGGGTTGTTGCCCAGGCAGGAGAGCGGGCCGCTGATCTTGTTCCCGGCCACCAGCACCGGCTGGCTGCCGGTGTTCCCGACCAGGGACACCGGGCCGGCGACGGTGACGGTGTCCACCCGTACGCCGCCGCTGCTCAGCGCGACCGAAACCGGTCCGCTCACCTTGCCCTTCTCGACGAGCACCTGGCCGGTCCCGCCGACCACCGACACCGGGCCGGAGACCGTGGTGCCGTCCAGGGTGAGCAGCACCGAGCGGGTCGCGGTCACCGGGCCGGCGATGCTGCCGCCGGTCGCCACCAGCGACGCACCGGGCAGTACGGTCACCGGCCCGGAGATCGTCGCGTTCTCCAGACAGGTCAGCCCGGAGAAGACGGTCAGCGGCCGGTTGTAGCGTCCGCTGATCGTCGTGGTGCACTGCGGACCGGGCCGCCCGACCGACGACCGTGGCGCCGGATCGGCGGTCACCGGCGAGTTGTCGGCGAGGTAGTCGGTCAGCATGGTCAGGTCGTTGTCCCCGGTGGTGACCCGATCGGTGCCACCGGCCAGGGTGACGAAGTTGTCCCCACCGGATGCGAGGAACGAGTTGACCGTCAACCGGTAGCTCCCGGTCGGGCTGATCGGCGTGCCGTTCAGGGACATCGACGTGATCCGGGAGCCCTGTGCGGCCTCCGGGTCGTAGGTGTAGCTGAACCCCTTCGAGACGCCCAGCCAGAGCACCGGCCGCGACGCGCCCGCCGGCTGCCACTGCTCCTCCAGTACCTGCTTGAGCTGGGCACCGGTGTAGCTCTTCGTCACCACGTCGTTGGCGAACGGCTGCACCGAGAACGCCTCCGAGTAGGTGATCACCCCGTCGGCGCCGTACAGCAGGTCGGCCCGCAGGCCACCCGGGTTCATGAACGCGATCTGCGCCCCACCCCGGCCGGCGGCGGAGGTGCTGGCGAGCTGCACGTCGGCGATGAAGTTGCCGAGCACCGACTCCTTGCCCCGGTCCTCGTTACCCGCCTCGTTGTACGCCCGCTTGATGTCCGCGGTGATCGAACCGAGTTCCCGCTGACCCAGCTCCTGGGCTCGTACCTTGGCCGCCGCGACGATCTCGGCGACCGCCGGATCCTGCGGCGCGCCGACCACGTCGACCAACGCGACGTCGGCCGAGGTCACCTCGCCGGATGCCGGATCGAAGGTCAGGTTGACCCGGCCCAGCCGCTTGCCGTAGTCCTCGGCCTGGACCACCGGGCGCAGCTTGTCCGTGCCGGGCACCGGCACCTCGAAGGCGTACGGCTGGTGGGTGTGCCCGCTGAAGATGGCGTCGATCGTCGCGTTCGCCCGGGTGAACTTTCCGAAGACCGGATCGTTCGCCAGTTCCTCGGCCGAGTCGATGTTCTCGGTCGCGGCCCCCTCGTGGGCGAGCAGCACCACCACGTCCGCCTCGCCGTTGGCCGGATCGCCGTCCTTGAGCTGTCCGGCGACCGCGTTGGCCTCGGCCACCGGCTCCCGGAAGGTGATCCCGACGATGCCGTCCGGGCTGACCAGCGAGCCGGTCTGCTCGGTCACCACGCCGATGAAGCCGACCCGGATCCCACCGATGGTGCTGACCGAGTACGCCGGCAGCGCCCGCTCGTCGCCCCGGTACACGTTCGCGCCGAGCAGCGGGAAGTCCGCCCGGTCGGTGACCCGGCCGGTCAGGTCCGCGATGCCCTTGTCGAACTCGTGGTTGCCGACCGCCGAGGCGGCCACCCCGATCTGGTTCAGCGCGTCGATCGTCGGGTTGTCGTCGTCGATCGCCGAGATGAACGTGGAGGCACCGATGTTGTCGCCACCGGAGACGAAGGCGGTGTTCGGGTTCTCCGCCCGCAACTGGTTGACCAGACCCGCGACCTGGGCAGCCCCGCCGATCGGTCGGCCGTCCGGCGCGTTGCCGGGCGATTCGAGCCGACCGTGGAAGTCGTTGACGCTGAGCAGTTGCAGCGCGACCGGACCGGTCGGTGCGGTGTTCAGCCCGACGACGATCGGGTTGTGGTCGCTGGCCCGGTACGGGTCGGCGGCGTAGAAGTCCGGGTGCCCGTCGTACTGGAAGGCGTACGACTCGTGCGAGTTGATCTGCCAGATGTCGACGCCGGTGACCCGGGCCGCCAGCGACGGAGAGGCGACCGCGTGGTCCAGCGACCCGGACTCGCCCCCGAAGACGTAGCTGTGCTTGCCGGTGTCGTTGAGGTCGACGTACGCCGCGTCGTAGAGGACCTTCATCGGGTCCTCCTGGGTGTACGCGTTGAAGTCGCCGAGCAGCAGCACGTCGTCGCTGCCGCTGTCCGTCTTCAACTGCTCGACGAAGGTGACCAGGGAGCGCGCCTGGCGTACCCGGTCGCCGTTGAACGCGCCCTGTCCGTCACCGCTGTCGGCGTTGTCGCCGGTCGCGGCGTCGGAGGTGCTCTTCGACTTCAGGTGGTTGGCCACCACGGTGAAGGTGACCGGACCGGCGGTGAAGCTCTGCGCGATCGGCTCCCGGGCGTTGGACCACACGGTCTCGTCGTTGATCGCCCGGGACGCGCCCTTGGGCTGCACCTTGGCGGGCTTGAAGATGATCGCCGTGGTGATGAAGTCCTGCTGCGTCGCGGCCGGAAGGTCGGCCGGACTGCGGACGTAGTCCCAGGTGCCGGCACCGTCGGCCGTGTTCAGCGCGGCGACGAGTCGCTTGAGCGCCTGCTGCGGATCGGCGGCGTCGAACCGGACCGAATTCTCGATCTCCTCCAGGGCGACCACGTCGGCGTCGAGCGCGCTGATCGCCGAGACGATCTTCGCTTCCTGCTTGGCGAGCCCGGCCTCGTCCTCGGCACCCCGGGCGTCACCGCCGAAGTGGACGAAGTAGTTCAGCACGTTGAAGCTGGCCAGCCGCAGGTCGCCACCGACGTTCTCCGGCGCGGCCGTACGCGGGTTGGTCACCTTGAACGTGGTCCGACCGGCCGGCGGGGTGTCCGCGCTGACCGGGGTCGTCGGCTGGAGCCGCCACTCGTTGAAGCCGTACGACAGCACGGCCGGGCCGAACGCCTCGACACTGTCGCCGACCCGCAGCGGGTTCGCCTTCGACAGGTACGGCGGCAGCAGCCCGGCGTCCGCCAGGTTGGTGGTCCGGCCGTCGTCGAGCAGGAGCCGGCCCAGCTTGTTCGCTGCGGCTGCCTGGCGGGCGGCGTCGGAGCCGGGCCGGGCGATGTCGGTCGGGATGACCGCGGCGTGGTCCCCGGCGGCGAGCACCACCTCGCCGTACCGGTTGGTGTTGTACACCTCGGAGACGGTGTACTGGCCGACCGGGGCGACCACCATCGACTCGACCGACTCCCGGGCTGCCGGGTCCAGCGGCAGGCCGAGCGCGACCGGCGCCGGCAGTGCGACCCCCTCCGCGCAGACCTGTACGTCGGTCCGGGCGGCGATGCTGACCTGGGTCAGCCCGTTGAACTCGCTCGCGGTGCCGCTGACCCGGATCCGGTCGCCGACCGCGACACTCGGGTGGTTGGCCGTGTTGGTGGTCAGGTAGACGAAGACGCCGTCCGAGGCGGTGCCGGCTGCCGGCGCTTGTCCGCCGCTGCCGGCGGTCTGGAGGTAGATGCCGTTGTAGCCGCCGGTGCGGTGGTCCGCCGTGACGACACCCTCGATCGTCACCCGGGTACCGGCCAGCGGGGTCGCGTCGCCGGTCCCCTGGACCTGGGCGATGGTGTGGCTGACCGGGGTGTCGCAGCCGACCGGGTCCGGGTCGGGATCCGGGTCGCCACCGGTGTTACGGGTGCCGAAGCTGTGTGGTGCCGGTGCCCGCCAGTCGCCGTCGACGCGCTGGAGCGACTGTCCGACGGGGGTGCTGCTGCCCTCCGCCACCCCGATGTCGGTGGCGGCCAGTCCGTCGGCCGGTCCGCCGACCCCGGTCATGCCCCCCTCGTAGCTGAGGAACTCGGCGACGGCGCCGTCGGGTGCCACGAGCGCGACCGCGTCGGGCGAGCCGTTCTGGACACCGTCCGTCGGATACGTCGCGACGACCACACCGGCCGCCGGCACGGCACCGGTCAGCGTCCTGGTGCCGTACGCCGCACCGTTGTTTCCGTTGTAGAGGACGAGCTGCCACCCGGTGAGGTCGGTACCGGCCGGAGCCTCGACCTCGATGGCCTCGCCGGTGTCGGTGCCGACGTTGTCGTAATGAATTTCACTGATGAAGGGCGTCGCCGCGGGTTCCGCGGCGAACGCCGCGACCCCACTGGTCATACCGAGCGCACCACTGGTGAGAAGTACGCCCAGCGCCTTGAGCGAGCGTCCGCGTCTGTTCCGGCGCATCAAGTTGCCTCCGATAGGGGGTAGACGGTCGGAGCATATGCGGGGTCAGTAGCCAACCGAGAGCTGCCAGGTGTACGGAACACCATGGATGTTCGGCTGAAACGCGCCGAAGTTCGGACTATTCGGCGTTATCGTCCGGGTGCCGGGGCCACGGTCCGGGACACCGTCCGGAATTGCCGCCAGATGACGAGGTCAGACCTAAGGCGAGAGTGATTCGAGAACCGGCCATTTCCGGGAGGGCCGTCGCCCGTTCCCGCCGAGTTTTGGCTACCGTAGTCGTCCAGGTCTTGCCGAGCGGGCCACATCGACGCCCGCCGTATCGCCCTGATCGAGGTGTCCGTGAGTCAGTACGGCGAGAACAGAGTGCCCGCCGACGAGCAGCCGACCGTCCAGATGGCCGCCGTCTCGGTGCCCGCCGAGGAACGTCCGACCATCCAGATCGCTGCCGTGACCCTGCCGGCCGAGCAGCGGTCCGGCCACATCCGGACGGCGACCACCCCCGGCCCCGCGCCCTTCGGGGCGAGCACGTCGGCTGGTCTCCGCACCGGCGCCGCCAGCCCGGCAGCCGGCTTCGGCGGCCCGGCAGCCGGCTTCGGCGGTCCAGCAGCCGGCTTCGGCGGTCCAGCGGCCGGTGGTGCTCGTCCCGGTGGTACTGGTGTCGGTGGCGCTGTGCTCGACCGCCCGGCCGTCGGCGCCGATGCCGGCGGTCCCGGTACGGCGGCCCCCGGTGGATGGGGTAACCCGGGTGTCGCCGGTGGAGAGCCCGGCGCCGCACCGCCGCCGCCAGCGGCCCGACGAGGGCTACGCCGGACACTGCTCGCGGTCGGCACCGCCGCCGCCGTGCTCGTCGTCGGAGGCACCGCCGCCGGTGGCTACGCGTACGCCGGCGAGGTTCCCCGGGGTACCAGCGTGCTCGGCGTCGACCTGGGCGGTAAGAGCCGGGCCGATGCCGTTGCGACCCTCCGCGCCGACCTCGACCGCCGGGCCAGCACGTTCACCACGCCGGTGCCGGTACGGATCGGTGACCGGACCGGCGAACTGTCCCCGGCGGCCGTCGGGCTGGCGGTCGACGTGGAGGCGACCGTGGCGGCAGCCGCCGCGCAGCGACCCGGGCCGGTGAGCCTGCTGTTCGGCTCCCGTACCGCCGCGCCGGTCGTCACCGTCGACGTCGAGAAGCTCGACACCGAACTGCGCAAGATCGTCGGCAAGAACGGTCCGCAGATGACGCTGCCGGCGATCACCTTCAGCGGCACCACCCCCAAGCCGGTGTACCCGAAGCCGAGCAAGGGCATCCGGGCCGACGATTCGGCCAAGGCAGTACGGGACGGCTGGCTGCGGGGGCAGCCGGTGGTGGTGCCGCTGGTCGAAACGCATCCGGTGACCACCACCGAAGAGGTGGACCGACTGATCACCGAGCTTGCCAAGCCCGCGGTCGCCACCCCGGTCTCGGTGAACACCGACCGGGGCGCCTTCACGATTCCGCCGGCCGCGATCGCGAAGAGTCTCGTCCTCAGTGCCGACAAGACCGGCAAGATCGAACCCCGGGTGGACGAGAAGAAGCTGCGCGCCGCGTTGACCAGCCAACTCGGCAGGGTCGAGGTGAAGGCGAAGGACGCCAGCATGTCGATCCAGGGCAACAAGCCGAAGATGGTCGCCGGCGCCGGCGGGCAGCAGGTGGACACGGCCACGCTGGCCCGCGACCTGCTGCCGGTGCTGTCGAAGGCCGACGGGCGGCAGGTCACGGCGAAGCTCAAGGCGGTGCAGCCGAAGGTCAGCACCGCGGATCTGACCAAGATGGGCATCAAGGAGCGGGTCTCCAGCTTCACCACCAAGTTCACCGGCGGACTCGCCTCCTCCCGGAGCCAGAACATCGTGACGATCGCGAGGGACGTGGACGGCACACTGGTGAAGCCGGGCGAGACCTTCTCGCTCAACGGCCACACCGGCGAGCGGGGCTACGCCCAGGGCTACCGCGACGCACCGGTCATCCTGGACGGCAAGCTCGTGCCGGGGGTTGGTGGGGGTACCTCGCAGTTCACCACGACGCTGTTCAACGCGACGTACTACGCCGGCCTGGAGGACGTGGAGCACAAGCCGCACTCCTACTGGTTCAGCCGTTACCCGGCGGTGATCGAGTCGACCATCTTCTGGCCCGACCTGGACTTCAAGTTCAAGAACGACACCCCGCACGGCGTACTGATCGACACCTCGCACACGTCGAGTTCGATCACCGTGTCGATCTGGAGCACCAAGGTGTACGACAAGGTGACCACCGAGTACAGCCCTCGCCGGAACATCACCAAACCGAAGGTGATCAAGCTCGAACCCGGTCCGTCCTGCATCCCCACCAACGGAATCGACGGTTTCACCCAGGACGCGTTCCGGGTGTTCCACAAGGGCGGCAAGGTGCTCAAGCGGGAGAAGTTCACCTGGAAGTACCTCGCCGAACCCCGCTACAGCTGCGGCTGACCAGCGCGTCCTCCGGTGGTATGACACAACCGGGATGCCATCGGCACATTGCGATATGCCGATCCGGGTCCCTACGCTGCCGGCATCGTGATCTGAGCGCGCCCATAAGGCGTGCCATCGATGCTCGGAGAGGACCCACATGGCTCGTTGGCGCATCCTCACCCGCCTGGCCGCCGTCGCGTTCACCGCGGCGACGGTCGGCGGCGTCACCCTGGCCGCACCGGCCAGCGCCGCACCGGACAACAGCGACGTCATACCGTTCGTCGTCGGCGGCACCCCCGCCGCGCAGGGCGAGTTCCCGTTCATGGTGCGACTGTCGATGGGCTGCGGCGGGGCGCTCTACAGCCCCCGTCTGGTCCTCACCGCCGCACACTGCGTCGGGCGTACCGGTAGCAACACCAGCATCACCGCCACGCTCGGCGTGGTGGATTTGCAGTCGTCGAGCCGGATCCAGATCCGGTCCAACTACGTCTACCGGGCACCCGGGTACAACGGCGCGGGTGACGACTGGGCACTGATCCGGCTGGCGAGTCCGGCCACCGGGCTCAGCACCCTGCCGATCGCGACCAGCACCGCGTACGACAGCGGCACCTTCACGATCGCCGGGTGGGGTGCCAACCGGGAGAACGGCGCCCAACAGCGCTACCTGCTGAAGGCGAGCGTGCCGTTCGTCAGCGACTCGGTCTGCAACGGACCGTCCTCGTACGACGGTGAAATCATTCCCGCGGAGGAGATCTGCGCCGGACCGATGTCCGGGGGCACCGACACCTGCCAGGGTGACTCGGGCGGCCCGATGTTCCGGCAGGGCGGTAGCGGCCTGGTCCAGGTCGGCATCGTCAGTTGGGGCAACGGCTGCGCTCGGGCCAACTACCCTGGCGTCTACACCCAGGTCAGCTACTTCTCGTCGGCGATCAGCTCGGCCGCCGCGAGTCTGGGTGGCTGAACCGATCGGGTTGTGGTCGGGGCCGTGGGAACCGACCATCCCCGTCCGGCACGGATTGAGCCACGGACGGTAGAGGAATGGTAGGGCGGTAAAAACAATGTAGGGCCACCCGCAAGGGTGGCCCTAC
>NZ_JBHSPR010000002.1:0-11082 GCF_042658085.1 Plantactinospora solaniradicis
CCAGGTCGGTGACGGTGCCGGTGACGCCGCCGACCGTGCCGTCGAGGTCGGTGACGGAGCCGAGGTCCGCGACGCTGCCCAGGTCGGTGACGGTGCCGGTGACGCCGCCCAGCGTGCCGTCGAGGTCGGTGACCGAGCCCAGGTCGGTGATGCTGCCGAGGTTGGCGATGCCCAGGTCGCCGGCACCGACCAGGCCGGTCACGCCATTGAGCGTGCCGGTCACGGTGTTGGCGGCGGAGTCGGCGGTACCGAGGACGCCGTCGAGGGTCTCGGCCCCACCGACCGTGCCCAGCACGGTCGAGTCGAGGGTGCCGGCCACGTCGTGCACGCCGGACAGGTCCACCGACAGGCCGCTGTCGAGGCCCAGCACCGGCAGCCCGGCGGCCACGTCCAGGCCGGTCGGGTCGACGCTGACCGCGCCCACGCCCGCCACGGTGACGTCCGCGCCGGTGCTGTAGAGGCCGGCGGTGAACTGGTTGGCTACGGTCTGGACCTGACCGACGACGCCGCTCGGGCTGAGGCTGACCGAGCCGAGGCCCAGGCTGTCGACCGCGCCGAGGTCGGCGAGGCCCTGCAGCGGCACGGAGTCGATGACGAGGGGCAGAACGTCCTGCACGTCGCCCGGGGTCACGTCGCAGAGACCCAGGCTCTCCAGGGTGCCCTCCGGGTCGAGTTCGAAGGCCGAGCGGAGGTCGGCGTCGCCGAGCAGGTTGATCACGAAGTCGTGCAGCGTCTGGGTCGACTCCACCGGAGCGGCCTCCGGAGCCGGGGCCGGAGCGGGGGCCGGGGTGGGGGTTGACTCGACGGTGGGTGCCGATTCCATTGTGGCGATCTCCTCGAACGGTTGTACCGGATGATCTGGACATTCGTTCCAGACCTGGCGCCGACGGTACGGCGTCCCCGACGTACCGGACATCGGGGACGAGCCCGTGTTCTCGCCCTAATCGACTAGGTCCCGTACCGGCTTCGGGGTTAGGGGCATAGGGGATGGTCGCCACGGATATCTGGGCCCGCCTTGTTCGGCCGTGGGGGGTGCGGAGCGGCTGACCGGCACGCGGCGGGGTCTACCAGTGCGGGCGCCGGCCCGGGTGGGTACCGGCGGATCGGTCCGGCATCACTGGGCGGACCGGAGTACCCGGTCCAGCGCGGTACGCAGCCGTGGGGTCAGCGTGCGCGCGTAGGTGGCGGTGAGGTGCTGGCTGTCCCGGTAGACGAGCACTCCGCCGATGACCGGCGCGCACTTCCGCGCGGGGCAGATCGCGCTGTTCAGGTCGATCAACGACACGCGGTCGAGTTTGTCCACCGCCGCCGCCTGGGCGGCCCCGGCGCCGGTCGCCAGCGCGGCACGTCGGGGCGTGACGCACCTGGTCAGCCGCTTCGTGTTCGCCGACACGCACATTCCGCTGTTCATGCCGAGTATCGGAACGTCCCGCAGCACCACCGTGGGGACCCGGGCGGCGGTCAGCCGCGACCAGGTCCGCCGCATTCCCTCGGCCAGCGCCTCGTCCGCGTCGGCTCCGGCCAGCAGGGTCCGGCCGTCGCGGCTCACCGGATAGCGGGAACTGGTGGTCAGCAGCAGCTTGGGACGGTCCGGTCCGGTGAGTTCGGCGTAGACGTTGTCGTACCACTGCGTGCAGGTGGCCACCGTACGTCCGTCCCTGGCGTCCAGCGGCAGCTTCAGGAACGGGCAGTTCGGGTTGAGGTACGTGACCAGTCGCCACCGCTTCGCATCCGCGATCGCCTGGAGCGCGGGTACCCAGCTCGCGGCGTGACCGTCGCCGGCCAGCACGACGGTGTACGTGGACAGCCGGTCGCCGTAGACGCAGGCCCGGGCGTTGTCGCCGGGGGCGGCGGGGAAGCAGTCGTGCCGGTAGACGTCGGGCAGGTCCCTGGCGGCGTCCTGCGGGTTCGGGGTGATCGAACGTACCCGGTCCACCGGCACCCCGGCCCGGCTGTCCCCGGGGGATTTGCCGAGCACGGCGGCGCCCGGTGCGGTCGGTTCCGCCGGGGTGGGCGTGGGGCGGGCCGAGGCCGGTGCGGCGCCGGACCGCGGTGCCGGCTGGACGGGCGGCCAGACGGTGAGTTGGAACAGCAGCCCGCCGACCACCGCCGTCGCGGGGAGCAGCCCGCCGGCCCGGACGACCTGGCCCGCGGACCAGGCGAACCGCCTGCCGTCGCGGATCGGCGTTTCGACGTACCTGTGGGTGAGGAAGGCCAGCAGTGCGGCACAGCCGAGTACGGCAAGTCCCGCCGCCGGGTGCAACTCGCCGAACCGGGCGTGCGCGGCGACGAGCAGGGGCCAGTGCCAGAGATAGAGCGGATAGCAGAGTGTGCCCACCGCCTGCATGGGTCGGGCCGCCAGGATGCGGTGTGGACCGCCGCCGGCCGTCCCCGGGCGACCGGTCGCGTCCCCGGCGGTACCGTCGCGTGCGGCCCGGCCACCGACCGCGCCGCCGGCGATGATGGCGGCGGTGCCGAGCGCGGGAAGCAGGGCCAGGTACCCGGGAAACCCCGGCCCCGGCCGCAGGACGAGTACGGCGCCGACGACGGCGGCGGCCCCGGTCCAGCCGAGGATGGTGCCCAGCCGGTGGGGCAGCCTGGCCAGCCGCGTACCGAGCAGGGCGAGTGCGGCTCCCAGGGCCAGCTCCCAGAGTCGGGTGGTGGTGCCGAGGAAGGCTCGCTCGGGGTCGCCGGCGGTACGCTGCGCCGACCAGGCGAACGAGCCGACGGCGACCAGGCCGACGGTGAGCAGTAGCGGTACGCGGACGTCGCGGGCCCGGCGGTGGACCGCCCAGGTGGCGATGCCGAGCAGCAGCACCGGCCAGACCAGCAGGACCTGTCCGGTGACGCCGAGCGCCCAGTAGTGCGCCAGGATGCTGGTCGCCGGGCCCGGCACGAACGCCTCGGCATTCTGGTCGGCGAGCCGCCAGTTCAGTACGGACAGCCCGCTGGCCAGTACGTCCCAGCCGGTTCCCACCCACCGGCTGCGGGGCAGGCAGAACAGGGTCAACACCAGCGAGGCGGCGAGCACCAGCGCGGCGGTGGGGAGCAGTCGGCGGACCCGCCGGGCGTAGAAGGCGAGCAGGGAGATCCGTCCGGTGCGGCGCCACTCGCCGACCAGTGAGCCGGTGACGAGGAATCCGGAGATCACGAAGAAGACGTCGATCCCGACGAAGCCGCCCGGTACGAATCCGATTCCGGCGCCGGTGAGCAGCAGCGCCATGATCGCCAGGGCGCGCAGGCCGGTGAGGTCGGTGCGGCGGCCCCGCCGGCGGTGGGTGCCGGTTCGGGGCTGGGACTCCGTCACCATCTGTCAACCTCCAGGGCCTGGGTTTTGTCCAGTTAGCCCCTTCTTAACAGATAAATACCGTGATAGACGCGTTTTACATTTACCAGGACCGTTCGTCGTCGGGCTCGGTACCGACCCCCGGGCCCGACTACTCGTCGGCGATGCCGGCCCGCTTGGCCGCCGTCCGGAAGGATGCTCCACTGTCGGCCGTCGGCCGGTAGGTCCGGGTGGATCCGGTACGGCGCAGCAGTGCACGCAGCTCGGCCAGCCCACCCGCCAGCACGCCGAGCGCGCGGGCCTGTACGAGGGCGTTGCCCAGCGCGGTCGCCTCCACCGGCCCGGCCACCACCGGCAGCCCGCAGGCGTCCGCGGTGAGCTGGCAGAGCAGTTCGTTGCGGGCACCGCCACCGACGATGTGCACCACCTCGACGTCCCGGCCGGAGAGCCGCGCCGCCTGCCGTACCGCCGCCCGGTGGGCCAGCGCCAGACTGTCCAGGATGCACCGGGTCAGCGCGGCCGGTCCGTCCGGCACCGGCTGACCCTGCCGGGCGCAGGCTCGGGCCAGCCGGGCGGGCATGTCGCCGGGCGGCAGGAACTCCGGGTCGTCCGGGTTGACCACGGCGGCGAGCGCGGGCTGCCGGGCCGCGGCGGCGAGCAGCTCCGTCAGGTCGATGGACAGCCCCTGTGACCGCCACACCCGCAGCGACTCCTGGAGCAGCCAGAGGCCCATCACGTTGCGCAGGTAGCGGACGGTTCCGTCCACCCCGGCCTCGTTGGTGAAGTTGGCCGCCCGGCTCGCTTCGGAGAGCACCGGCGTGGGCAGCTCGACCCCGACCAGCGACCAGGTGCCACAGGAGATGTAGGCGAACCGGTCGGTCTCGGCCGGGACCGCGGCGACGGCCGAGGCGGTGTCGTGCGAGCCGACCGCGGTCACCGGCACCGGCCGGTCGGTGCCGACCGCCTCCCGGACCTCCGCCCGCAGCTCGCCGGCCGGGTCGCCGGGCTGGCGCAGCGGGCCGAACAACCGGGCCGGCAGACCGGCCCGGTTGATCAGGTCCGAGGACCACTGCCGGGTACGCACGTCGAGCAGTTGGGTGGTGGAGGCGTTGGTGACCTCGCTGCCCCTGACCCCGGTCAGCCAGTACCCGAGCAGGTCGGGGACCAGCAGCATCGTCTCGGCCCGGTCCAGCGCCGGGGTGCCGAGTTCGGCGGTGAGCTGGAACAGGGTGTTGAACGGCAGCAGTTGCAGCCCGGTCGTGTCGTAGAGGTAGTCCGCGCCGAGCGCGTCGACCACCCGGTCCGGTACTCCGTCGGTACGCCGGTCCCGGTAGTGCACCGGGTTGCCGACCAGGGCGCCGGTGGAGTCCAGCAGCCCGTAGTCGACGGCCCACGAGTCGATGCCGATGCTGGCCAGGTCGGGCCGGCGGGCCAGCGCTGCCCGGATCCCGGTCAGGGTCTCGGCGTACAACCGGGGTACGTCCCAGTGCAGCGTGTCGAGCAGCCGTACCGGGTCGTTGGCGAACCGGTGCACCTCGGTCAGGACCACCCCGTCCCGGTCGACCTCGGCCAGCATCACCCGGCCACTGGCCGCGCCGAGGTCGACCGCGGCCACCGCCGCCCGAGTGGCCGGGGAGGGGGGCTCGCTCATCGAAGAAACGCCGCGGCCACGCCGGAATCGACCGGTACGTGCAGCCCGGTCGTGTGCGACAGCTCGCCGCCGGTCAGCGCGAACACCGCGTTGGCGACGTGTTCCGGCAGCACCTCGCGCCCCAGCAGGGTACGGCGGGCGTAGTAGGCACCCAGTTCCTCCTCGGGTACCCCGTACACGGCGGCGCGCTGTGCGCCCCAGCCGCTGGCGAAGATCCCGGATCCGCGTACCACCCCGTCGGGGTTCACACCGTTGACCCGTACGCCGTGCCCGCCCAGTTCGGCGGCGAGCAGTCGTACCTGGTGCGCCTGGTCGGCCTTTGCCGCGCTGTACGCGATGTTGTTGGGCCCGGCGAAGACCGAGTTCTTGCTGGAGATGTAGACGAGGTCTCCGCCGAGGCCCTGGTCGAGCAGCACCCGGGCGGCGGCCCGGGAGACCAGGAACGATCCCTTGGCCATCACGTCGTGCTGGAGGTCCCAGTCCGCGTCGGTCGTCTCCAGCAGCGACTTCGAGATGGACAGGCCGGCGTTGTTGACCACCAGGTCGACCCCGCCGAAGGCGAGCGCGGCGGCGGCGAAGGCCGCCTCGACGCCGGCCGGATCGGTGACGTCGACCAGCACCGGTACGGCCCGGTCGGCGTTGCCGATCTCCCCGGCCACCGTGGCGGCGGCCTCGACGTTCCGGTCGGCCACGACCACGCAGGCGCCCTCGGCGGCGAGTCGCCGGACGATGGCCGCGCCGATGCCGGAGCCGCCACCGGTGACCAGCGCGATCCGGCCGGCCAGTGGCTTCGGCTTCGGCATCCGCTGGAGCTTCGCCTCCTCCAGTTGCCAGTACTCGATCCGGAACTTCTCCGCCTCGTCGATCGGCGAGTACGTCGACACCGCCTCGGCGCCGCGCATCACGTTGATCGCGTTGAGGTAGTACTCGGCGGCGACCCGGGCGGTCTGCTTGTCCCGGCCGAAGCTGAACATCCCAACCCCGGGCACCAGCACGATCGCCGGGTCGGCGCCGCGCATCGCGGGGGAGTCGGGTCCGGCGAACCGCTCGTAGTAGGCCCGGTAGTCCTTCCGGTACGCCTCGTGCAGCTCCCGCAGCCGGGCCAGTACGTCCGGCAGCGGCGTCTCCGCCGGCAGGTCGAGCACCAGCGGCCGGACCTTGGTCCGGAGGAAGTGGTCCGGGCAGGAGGTGCCGAGCGCGGCCAGTCGCGGATGTTCGGCGCGGGCCAGGAAGTCCAGTACCGCCGGATCGTCGGAGAAGTGGCCGACCTGGAACTGTCCGGTCTGCCGGCTGTCGGTGCTGGCCAGGCCGCGCAGCACCGGAGCCAGCGCGGCGGCCCGGTCGTGTCGCCGCTCGGGTGGGAGTGCCTCGTACCCGGGCAGCACCGGGCCGAACGGCTCCGCCCGGCCGTGCTCGGCGAGGAACCGGGTGGCGGTGGAGATGATCTCCAGCGAGCGTTCCTCGCATTCCGCGCTGGTGGCGCCCCAGGCGGTGATGCCGTGTCCACCGAGGATCACGCCGATCGCCTGCGGGTTGTCCCGGGCGATCGCGGCGATGTCCAGGCCGAGCTGGAAACCGGGCCGGCGCCACGGCACCCAGAGCACCCGGTCGCCGAAGCAGCGGCGGGTCAACTCCGGTCCGTCGGCGGCGGTGGCCAGCGCGATACCGGCGTCCGGGTGCAGGTGGTCGACGTGCGCGGCGTCGACCAGGCCGTGCATCGCGGTGTCGATCGACGGTGCGGCGCCGCCCCGGCCGTGCAGGCAGTAGTCGAACGCGCCGACCATCTCGTCCTCGCGCTCGACCCCGGGGTAGACGTCGACCAGCGCGCGGAGCCGGTCCAGCCGGAGTACGGCGAGGCCCGCCTCGGTGAGGGTGCCGATGTCGCCGCCGGAGCCCTTCACCCAGATCAGCTCGACCGGACCGCCGGTGACCGGGTCGTTGCCGGTCCCCTTGGCCGAGGTGTTGCCGCCGCCGTAGTTGGTGTTGCGCCGGTCGGCGCCGAGCCGGTGGCCCCGGTCGAGCAGCGCGGCGACCTCTGGTTCGTTGCTCACGCTCACGCCCCCCAACCGGCCTGCTGGCCACCGACCCGCTCGGCGGCGATCCGCTGCGCGTAACCGGAGCGGGCGTACGCGGTCATCGGCTCCGGGTCGAGGCCCATGTCCGCGCGGACCTCGCGCAGCAGTGGGCGTACGTCGGTGTTGTACGCGTCCATCAGCACCCCGTTGGCCCCGAGTACGTCCCCGGCGGCCTGGGCCGCGGCCAACGCCTCGGCGTCCACCAGCAGCGCCTTGGCGGTGGCCTCCTGCACGTTCATCACCGAGCGGATCTGGGCCGGGATCTTCGGTTCGATGTTGTGACACTGGTCGAGCATGAAATTGACTCCCGAGTCGGGGCGCAACGCATCGGCCCGGACGATCTCGTGCATGATCCGGAACAGTTGGAACGGGTCGGCCGCACCGACCATCAGGTCGTCGTCGGCGTAGAACCGGGAGTTGAAGTCGAAGGCGCCGAGCTTCCCCTCCCGGAGCAGGAAGGCCACGATGAACTCGATGTTGGTGCCCGGCGCGTGGTGGCCGGTGTCGATCACCACCTGGGCCTTCTCGCCGAGCCGTATGCAGTGCGCGTACGCGGTGCCCCAGTCCGGCACGTCGGTCATGTAGAAGGCCGGCTCGAAGAACTTGTACTCCAGCAGCATCCGCTGGTCGTCCCCGAGCCTGGCGTAGGTGGCGGAGAGCGCCTCGGCGAGCCGGTCCTGCCGGGCCCGGATGTCGTCCTGGCCAGGGTAGTTGGTGCCGTCGGAGAACCACAGCTTCAGGTCGGCCGAGCCGGTGGCGTCCATGATGTCGACGCACTCCAGCAGGTGGCCGAGGGCCTTGCGGCGGATCCGGGGATCGGGGTTGGTGACGCTGCCGAGCCGGTAGTCGTCGTCCTGGAAGACGTTGGTGTTGATGGTGCCGATCCGCACCCCCTGCTCCGCGGCGTACGACCCCAGCTTGGCGAAGTCGTCCACCCGGTCCCACGGGATGTGCAGCGAGACGATCGGCGCCACTCCGGTGAAGGCGTGCACCTGGGCGGCGTCGGCGATCTTCTCTTCCGGGGTACGCGGCACGCCGGGCTGGCTGAACACCTTGAACCGGGTGCCCGAGTTGCCGTACGCCCAGGAGGGCACCTCGATCCGTTGCGCGCGCAGCGCGTCCCGAACGGCAATCTCGGTCATCACAGCTCCTCGCTTCGCTCGGTCATGTCGTCTCCTCGCTCCGCTCGTCGTCGCCATGACTCGGGACGACTGTGCTGGTCGATGACCTCGCTCCGCTCGGTCATGTCAGGCCTCCGTGGTGTCGAGCGCGGCGAGTTGCGCGTCCAGGTTGAAGATCTCGTCGAGGACGACGAATCCCTCGTCGGGACGCCGCCCGTCCAGATCGACGAAGAACGGTGCCATTTCTGCCTGCCACCGGGCATTGACCTCGGTGCGTTCCATCGCGGCGAGCGAGGCGGCCAGGTCGGCGGTGCGGAAATGTCCGACCAGTAGCCCGTCGTCGTGCAGGAAGAGGGAGTAGTCGTGCCAGCCGGCCGCGTGGAGTGCCCGCAGCATCTCCGGCCAGACCTCCGCGTGCCGTTCACGATATTCGGCCAGCCGCTCGGGCCGGACCCGCAGGACGAAACACACTCGCCGCATCGGCGGGCCTCCAAATGAAATGAACCGTTTCAACGATCTGCCCTCAACATACGAGCGACGTCACTGGCCTGTCAAGAAACCCGGTCACTCCGGGTGCCGCGCAGGGGCCGGCGGATCAGTTCGCTGTCCGGGTGAACTGACTGGATTCCCGGACCACCAGCTCCGGCTCGAAGATCACCTGTTGGTGTTGGTGGCCGTCCGGGTTGTTCGACTCGTCCAGCATCAACCGGGCCGCGGTCTGCCCCAGCCGTTGTCGAGGTTGACGCACCGAGGAGAGCGGTACGGCGGCAGCGGCGGCGAAGTCGATGTCGTCGTACCCGACCAGAGCGATGTCCTCCGGCACCCGTACCTGCTGACGGGTGAGTTCCTGCAGGACGCCCAGCGCGAGGAGGTCGTTGGCGCAGAAGACCGCGGTGGCCCGGGCGGACCGGGGCAGGCCCAGGATCCGCGATGCCGCGTCCCGGCCGGCGGCCACGGTCGGGCTCGGCGTCTCGAACCGGCGCAGGTGCTCCTCGGTCAGCCCGGCCTCCCGCAGCGCGTGCAGGCCGCCGTGGTACCGGTCCCGCACCTGTTCCAGCCGCCACGGGCCACCGACGAAGGCGATCCTGCGGTGCCCGGCCTCCGCCAGGTGCCGGATCGCGAGTTCTCCGCCGAGCCGGTCGTCCACCGCCACGGAACAGACGTCGGGCCGGGTCGAGCGCCGGTCCAGCAGGATGACCAGGACGCCCCGCTCGCGCAGCCGGACGAGCCGCTCGTTGGCGTCGTCGACCGGCGTGATCAGTACGCCCTGCACCCGCTGTTCCTCCAGCAGGTCGAGGTATCTGCTCTCCTTGGCCGGGTCGCCGTCGCTGTTGCAGAAGATCACCGCCATCCCGGCCGCGCCGGTGGCGTCCTCGACGCCCTTGGCGACGTCGGTGAAGAATGGGTTGGCCACGTCCAGGACCACCAGGCCGAGCGTGCGGCCCCGGCCCCGGCGCAGTTGCCGGGCGGCGTCGTTCGGCACGAAACCCAGCTCGCTGATCGCGGCGAGCACCCGGTTGCGGGTCGACGCGGCGACGATGTCCGGCCGGTTGAGCACGTTGGAGACCGTGCCCACCGACACACCCGCCTGGCTGGCCACGTCTCGGATGCTCACCGCTGGTCCCGGCACGACCGTCTCCCTCCGCAGCCCGCTCGTCCGGCTGAAACGTGTCAAGATTAGCCGGCAGCGTGCGCAGCGGCGTGTACGGCCGGCGACATCACCCGTCTCCGCCGCCGCCGTGCGCCTGACAGTACGCCGCGCCGCCAAGTCCCGGGGGTTCCCTCGCCGGGGCGTGGCCACGCCGATGTCGCCGGCCACCGGGCGAGCCTCGCCGACCGGATCCGCCGACGGTACGCTGTCGGGCCAAGGGAAGCGCTTTCCCGGCGGACCGCGCCGCCGCCCCTCCCCGGGCGCCGGCGCCGACCGTGCCCGACCGACACATCCGACCGTGCCCGACCGACACATCCGACCGACCGGGTGGGCGATCGACCGCCATCGGGCGGACACCTCCGATCGACCGGGCCGGCGATCGACCGAGGAGAGAGCGGCGACGATGGGCGAGGACCTGACCGACGTACGGCTGCGCGTGCACGGCGAGACCGTGGCGGAGTACGTGCTCGACGACCCGGACGTGGACCCGCGCTGGTCGCCCCGGCCGTACCTGCACCCGGTGCGCACCCTCGGCGGGACGCCGGTGACTGACACGCTTCCCGAGGACCACCGCTGGCACCTCGGGGTCTCGGTCGCGATGCAGGACGTCTCGGGCACGAACCTGTGGGGCGGTCGGACGTACGTCCGGGACGCCGGTTACACCTGGCTCGACGACCACGGGCGGATCCTCCACGACGGTTGGCTCCCCGCCGGGACCGCACCCGACGGCGGCAGCGCTCTCGCCCAGCGGCTGCGCTGGCTGGACCCGGCCGGCGCCACGCTGCTGGTGGAGGAGCGGACGGTCACCGCAGCCGCGCTGGCCGGGCGGCCGGACGCCTGGCTGCTCGACTTCGGGTACACCCTGACCGCGCCCGTCGACCGGGAGGTCGTGCTCGGCAGCCCGGCCACCAACGGCCGCCCGGGTGGCGCCGGCTACGGCGGCTTCTTCTGGCGGGTGGCGCCCGGACAGACCCGGACGTTCACCGCGACGGCCGACGGCGAGGATCAGGTCAACGGCAGCACCGAGCCGTGGCTGGCGCTGGTCGGCCGGGGCGACGGCGATGCGCCGTACACCCTGGTCTTCGCCGGACTGGCCGACGGGGACCACTGGTTCGTGCGGACCGGGATCTATCCCGGGGTCTGCGTCGCGCTCGCGTTCGAACGGACGCTGCCGGTTCCGGCCGGGACGGCGCTGCGACGTCGGCACCGGATCGTGGTCGCGGACGGCGAGCTGACCCGGGACGAGGTGCTCGGGCTGGCCCCGGTCGCGGCGTCCTGACCGGCCCCGCCGGCACCCA
>NZ_JBHSPR010000002.1:11090-25191 GCF_042658085.1 Plantactinospora solaniradicis
CCGGTCAGGACGCCGGTGGTCAGCCCTTCAGGCCCGAGGTGGCGATGCCCTCCACCAGATAACGCTGGAAGGCCAGGAAGAACAGCATTACCGGCACGATGCTCAGCACCGACATCGCGAACATCGGGCCGAACGCCGACTCGCTGGTCTGGTCGATGAACAGCCGCAGCGCCAGCGGCAGCGTGTACGACTCCGGGTCGTTGAGGTAGACGAGCTGGCTGAAGAAGTCGTTCCAGGTCCAGATGAAGGTGAAGATGGCGGTGGTGACCAGCGCCGGCTTCAGCAGCGGCAGGATCACGTACCGGAAGGTGAGCACCGGACCGCAGCCGTCGATCTCCGCCGCGTCGTCCAGTTCGCGCGGCAGGCCCCGGATGAACTGCACCATCAGGAAGACGAAGAACGCGTCGGTGGCCAGCAGCTTGGGCAGGATCAACGGGACGAAGGTGCCGACCAGATCCAGCTTCTGGAAGATCGTGTACTGCGGGATCAGCACCACGTGGTACGGCAGCATGATGGTCAGCAGCGTGAACGCGAACAGCGGCCCGCGCAGCCGGAACCGGAGCCGGGCGAAGGCGTACGCGGCCAGCGCGCAGGAGACCAGGTTGCCGATCACCGAGCCGACAGCGACGATCACCGAATTGCCGAAGAACTGCCAGACGCCGATCCCGGCGATCCCGTCCAGTGCGGCGGTGTAGTTCTCCGGAGCCAGCCGGCTCGGCAGCAGGCTGAGGCTGGACAGGATCTCGTCGGTCGGCTTGATCGAGGTGGCGAGCAGCCAGACCACCGGGTACAGCAGCAGGGCCAGCGTCCCGATGATCAGCGCGTGCCAACCGATCCCGCGGAGCCGGGCGGCCAACGCGCCCGGCCGTCGACCCGACGCCGGCCGTACGTGCGGCCCACCGTCGGGCCGGGCCGACCGCCCATCCTGGAGCGTGGTCACCGGTCCTCCCCGGAGTAGAACACCCAGCGGCGCGAGGTGCCGAAGAACACCGCCGTGATGATGGCGATGACGAGCAGGAGCAGCCAGGCCATGGCCGAGGCGTAGCCCATCCGGAACTGGGAGAACCCGCGCTCGTAAAGGTAGAGCGTGTAGAACAGCGTCGAGTTGCTCGGACCGCCCCGGCCGCCGCTGACGATGAACGCCGGGGTGAACGCCTGGAACGCGTGGATGGTCTCCAGCACCAGGTTGAACAGGATGATCGGGGAGAGCATCGGCAGCGTCACCGAGCGGAACGTCCGCCATCGCCCCGAACCGTCGACCGCGGCGGCGTCGTAGAGCTCCGTCGGGATCTGCTTGAGCCCGGCCAGGAAGATGACCATCGGGGCGCCGAACTGCCAGACGGCCAGGATGATCAGCACGTAGAGCGCGTAGTCCGGCTCGTTGATCCAACCGCCGGTGTCCCAGCCGAAGACTCCGGTGGCCGAGTCGACCACACCGGTGTCGGTGAACATCGCCCGCCACACCAGGGCGATCGCCACACCGGTGCCGAGCAGGGACGGCGCGTAGAAGGCGGACCGGTAGAACCCCTGTCCGCGCCGGTTGCGATTGAGCAGCAGCGCCACCGCGAGGGCGGCGGCCAGCTTCAGCGGTACGGAGATCAGCACGTACGCCGCGGTCACCTTGGCCGACGCCAGGAAGCGCGCGTCGTCGGTGAAGAGCCGCTTGTAGTTCTCCAGGCCCACCCACTCGGGACTGGTGAACAGGTCGTAGTCGGTGAACGAGAGGTACAGCGAGGCGAGCATCGGACCGACGGTCAGCAGCAGCGCCCCGAGGACCCACGGGGAGAGGAAGAGGTACGCAATGCCAGGTTGGTTACGGCGGTATCGGGCCCGGGCCGGGGTCGCGCCGTCGCCAGGGTTGGCGGGCCGGGGCGGTGGCCGGTGCAGAGTTCCAGTCGTCATCGTCGACATCCCATCGGCTCGTGGCGGCCACACCCCAGGGGCGCGCACACGTACCTCGATGGCGAGGCTGTGTGAAACCATTCAACAAGCGGCACGAAAGTACCCCCGAGGGGCGGTGCCTGTCAACGGAGGTCCGCTCCTCCCTCGACAGTGCGCGGTGGATCGGCCCCATACGCCGGATTGAATGAATCGGTTCATAACCCCGGACGGGCCGGATCACCTGCGGTGCCGCCATCGACGAGCGGTCCCGCCCGGCGCCTGCGGGAGGCCGTCCGCCCGCGTCCGTCCGCCCGTGTCCGTCGGCCGTCCGTCGGTCGTCCGTCGGTCGGCGGTCAGGACTTCGGGCGCCAGCCCGGATCGCGGCCGAACGCGGCGACCAACCGGTCCTGCTCGCTGGCGTCCGGCGGCACCGGTACGCCCGGCTCGACCAGGCCACCGGTCCGGTACATCGACACCCGGTCGGCGAACCACCGGGCACACTCCCGGACGGCCTCCGGGTCGAGCCGGGGTTCGGTGCCGACGGCGACCATCAGATCCCAGCCGTGTACCAGGTGCTCGGCCATCAACTGGTGCAGGTACTCGCGGCCGGGCGTGGGCCCGACCGACAACTCCACCGTGCGGTCCAGCGCACCGGCCTCGCTCACCGCCCGGTCGGCCGCCTCGGCGGCATCCCGCGCCGAGGCCGCCGGATCGTCGCCCAGCAGGTCGCCCGCGAACCGGTCACCGACCTCGGCCAGCGATGCGCCGCCGAACAGCGGTACCGACCAGCGGTCCTCCCCGACCACGTGGTTCACCAACGTCCGGACGTCCCAGTCCCCGCACGGCGTGGGCCCGGCCCACTGGTCGGGGCCGACCCGACCGACCTGGTCGGCGAACCCGGTGAGGGTGCGCCGGTACGTCCGGAGCAGATCCATCACCCGATTCTGCCCCGGTACGCCGACCCGCGCCGGAACTGCCGGAAGTTGAACCGGTCGAGTCGGTGGAGTCCGTCGAGTCGGTCGAGTCGGTCGGTGTGCGGGGTGGGCCGGGTCGGCCGGGGGCCAGCGGAGTCTGTCGCGACGGCTGTCGGGGTGGCTCAGTCCAGTTGCTCGGCGACCAGGCCGAGTTCGCGGGCGACGGAGAGCCGTACCCACTCGGTGAGCTGGCGCCGGAGGATCACCCGGTCGTGCACCGCCAGTTGCACGGCGAGCCCGTCGATCAGGGCGTTGATCCGCCAGGCGGCTCCGGCCGGGTCGTCACAGGTGAAGACGCCGTCTTCCACCCCGGCCGAAATCACCTCGCCGAGCCCCTCCCGCCGACGCAGGTCCAACCGCCGGGAGACCTTCTCCAGTTCCGGGGTGCGCAGCGACTCGGACCACCCGTCGATCCACATCGCCCACGACCGGGGACGTCCCGGCGGGGCGTAGAGCCGGAGCAGCTTCTTGAGCTTGACCAGCGGGGAGGCGGTGGACCGGTGCACCGCGTCGAGCCGGGCCAGATCCTGCTCGGCGGCGTACGCGAAGGCCTGGGCGACGAGTCGCTCCTTCGTGGCGAAGTGGTAGAAGACCAGCGCCTGGCTGACCCCGGCGGCCTGCGCCACGTCGGCCGTACGCGTATTCGCCAGCCCGCGCGCCGCAATCACGTCGCAGGCGGTGCGCAGCAGCGAATCCAAACGCACCTCGGCCGCACGTCTCGTCACGCGGCTACGTTAGCCCATTCGGGCCAGCACAATAAGCTATCAACACGTCGGATAAGTTACTACCGGGTCAGACTGTCCACTAGCGCATCAGAAGCGTCACGATGCCGGCCAGGAACGCGGCGGCGCGGAGCGGGTCAAGGGTGGGTTCGGCATCGACGACGGCGGCCGGTCGGAACGGGCGATCGACCCGGCCCCGAGGTCGAAAAACCGGCCGGCGCACCGGGTCAACCGCCCGGCCCGCCGAGCCAACCGCCCAGCCCACGAAGATCGGCCATGATCGGTACCGCATAGTAGTGTCCGCTCATGCCAGACGGTGTGGCCAAAATCCCTCCGGCGGCGGACGTCGAGCCGGGACCGGCGCCAGGCGGGTCCACCCTGGAACGACCGGTCGTCGGGTCCAACCCGCAGCCCGCAGAACCGACCCGTGATCCAGACTCGACCCGTGATCCAGGCTCGACCCGTGACGCGCCGGTCGCGTTGGCCACCCCCGGGGTGGCCGACGCCGCGGTGGCGTTCGACGACGAGGAACGCCCCGCCCGCCGGCTCACCGGTCCGGTCGACCTCGGCGTCGGGGTGGTCGCGTTCGCCGTCGCGCTGCTGGTGCTGTGGCAGGTGTTCCGTCCGCTGTCCCAGGGCAGCCAGTTCTATCTCATCGTCTTCCTGGCGGGCGTACTTCCGCTGGTCTTCCTCGCGTACCGGTCGGGTCTGCGGCTACCGGACCGGCTGACGAGCCGGCTGCCGGCACGACTGGCTCCCCGCGTACCCGATCCGGACGGCCCGCCCGCGCGCCAGCGTGACCTGCCGACGGTGGCCGACTGGCTACTGGCCGGGTTGGCGCTGGTGGTCTGTCTCTACCCGGTGGTTCCGCTCGCGTTCGGGAACGCGGGCGGCGGCTACGACGCCTTCCTCGACCGACAGGGTCTGCTCGCGCCGGTGGACGTGGCGATGGGCGCCCTGCTGCTGGTGCTGCTGGTGGAGGCGTGCCGGCGCACCACCGGCTGGATCCTGCCGGTGGTCTGCCTGCTCTTCCTCGGCTACGGCTACTACGGCGGGCTGCTGCCGCAGACCTGGGCCGTCGCCCACGCGGGCCTCGACTTCGGACAGATCGTCGACGCGTTCTACAACTCCGCCAGCGGGTTCTACGGCACCCCGCTGGACGTCGCCGCCACCTACATCGTGCTGTTCACCATCTACGGCGCCGTGCTCGACCTCTCCGGCGCCGGACGGTTCTTCGTCGACCTGTCGGTCGCCGCGTTCCGCCGGTCCCGCAGCGCCGCCGGCCGCACCGCGGTCGCCTCCGGGTTCCTGCTCGGCACGGTCTCCGGCTCCGGTACGGCCACAGCGGTCAGCGTCGGCGCGGTCACCTGGCCGATCCTGCGCCGGGCCGGCTATCCCGCCGAACATGCCGGCGGAATGCTGGCGGCGGCCGGGGTGGGCGCGATCCTCTCCCCGCCGACCCTCGGCGCCGCCGCCTTCATCGTCGCGGAATACCTCGAGGTCTCCTACCTGACCGTGCTCGGCTGGGCGGTGATCCCGACCCTGCTCTACTACCTCGGCATCCTGCTCGCCGTCGAGATCGACGCGCGCCGGTTCAAGGTACGGCCGGTCGAGGTGGCCGCCGGCTCGGCGTGGCGGCTGCTGGCCCGGTTCGGCTACCACTTCTCCTCGCTGATCGTGATCGTCGTGCTGCTGGCGGTCGGGGTGAGTGCGACCCGGGCCGTGGTCTACGCGACCGGGCTGGCGGTGGTGCTGTCGTTCCTCGACCGGCGTAGCTGGTTGACCCCCCGGCGGCTCTTCGCCGCGCTCTCGGCGGGCGTGCGCGGCGTCCTGCCGGTCGTGGCGGTCTGCGCGGCGGCCGGCATCATCACCGCCACCACCACGAAGACCGGATTGGGCGCGCAGTTCGCGTCGCTGCTGGTCCGCGGCGCCCAGGCGCTGGCCGACAACCCCACCGTCGTACTGGCGCTGACCGTGGTGTTCGCCGCGATCGCGCTGTCGCTGCTCGGTCTCGCCGTACCGGTCACCGCGTCCTTCATCATCGGCTGGGTGATCATCGGCCCGGCGCTGCTGGCGCTGGGCGTTCCGGCGCCGGCCGCGGCGATGTTCGTCTTCTACTACTCGGTGCTCTCCGAGGTCACCCCGCCCACCGCGCTTGCCGCCGTGGGCGCGGCGGCGATCACCGGCGGCCGGACCGTGCCGACGATGTGGCAGGCGCTGAAGTACGCCCTGCCGGCCTTCCTCGCGCCGATCGCGTTCGTGCTCACCGGGCCGGGGGAGTACCTGCTCGGTCGGGGCTCGCCGCTGGAGGTGCTCTGGGCCGGCCTGGTCGGCTGCCTCGGGGTGGCGGCACTCGCGGTGGCGACCGGTGGCTGGCTGCTCGGGGTGGGTCCGGCCGGGCGGCTCGAGCGGGTCCTCACGGCGCTGGCCGGTCTGCTGCTGCTCTACCTGCACCCGGTTTCCATCGCGATCGGAGTCGTGCTGATCGCGATCGCCGTGTTGACCGCGCTGGCGCGGCGGCGCCGCACGGCGGAGGCAGATCCGGACGATCCGCCGGGTACGGGCGGTACGACGTCGGGGGACCCGGCACGTCCCGCCGGTACGGATCCGGCGGGGCCGGCGGATCGGGGTGGCACGGATCCGGCGGGGCCGGCGGATCGGGGTGGTCCGGCCGAGGGCGGCGAGCCGGGTGCCGAGGCGGAGGACGCCGGTTCGAGGGGGCAGGAGTTCGGTCGGAGCGTGGGAGAGGAAGCAAAATGAAGCGTGCAACGAGGATCCTGGCAGCGGTCACGGCCGCCGGCCTGGGCCTGACGGGAATCGCCGGCTGCGGCGGACGGCAGGACGCCGGCACGAACGACGCCGGTGGCGAGGTCACCTGTGAGGTGGCCACGGAAACCCGGATCGGCATCGCGACCGGCAACGCCACCGGCGTCTACTTCGCGCTCGGCAACGCCTACGCCGAGCAGGTCTCCAGCACTCCGGGCAGCAAGGTCAAGGCGACGGCGGCCGAGACCGGGGCGTCGGTACAGAACATCCAGCAGCTCGTCGCCGGTACGTACGCCGTGGCGTTCTCGCTCGCCGACACCGCCGCCGACGCGGTACAGGGCACCGGCAGCTTCGAGGGCCAGAAGCAGCCGGTGCAGGCGCTGGCCCGGATCCACACCAACTACACCCAGGTGATCGTGCGCAACGGCGCCGGGATCAACTCGGTGGCCGACATGCGGGGCAAGCGCGTCTCGACCGGCTCGCCGAAGTCGGGTACCGAGGTCATCGCCAACCGCCTGCTCCAGGCGGCCGGGCTCGACCCGGCAAAGGACATCCAGACGCAACGGCTGGACCTGACCAAGACCGTCGACGGGATGAAGGACGGCTCGATCGACGCGCTGTTCTGGTCCGGCGGCCTGCCGACCCCCGGCATCACGGATCTGCTCACCACGGCCAAGGAGCAGGTGGCCTTCCTGGACATCACGCCACTGTTGGCCGAGATGAAGAAAATCAACCCGGTGTACGAGGAAGGCACGATCCCGGCCTCG
Source organism: Plantactinospora solaniradicis (assembly GCF_042658085.1). NCBI lineage: Bacteria > Bacillati > Actinomycetota > Actinomycetes > Micromonosporales > Micromonosporaceae > Plantactinospora > Plantactinospora solaniradicis. The sequence continues at coordinate 18,201 of NZ_JBHSPR010000002.1, forward strand.
ACGTACGGCACCCCGGCGGACGTCAAGACCATCGTGGTGCCGAACTTCCTACTGGTGAAGGACACCCTCGACGCGAACCTGGTCTGTGTGCTGACCAAGACCCTGTTCGACCGGAAGCCCCAACTGCAACAGGCCAACGCGGCGGCCAAGGAGATCAGCCTGGACACCGCCCGCAAGACTGACCCGGTACTCCTGCACCGGGGGGCGGCTCAGGCGCTTGACGACCTGAACGCCCCGAAGTAGCCGTACGTCCCGTCGCGCCGCCACCCCCAGAACCCCAGGTTCCTAGGAAGCTCTAGGGGTGGCGGCGCGGTCGTCTGTCCGCCCCTGGGATCCGGTGCCCGGTTCGGGTCACCGCCGACGACCCGGAACCCCTGGTGACCCGCCCGGCGGCCCCCGAGTTGGCATCTGTTCGCGGCCTCGGCTAAAGTTCTCATCCGTCACCAGGAAACACCGGAGACAAGCGGACGTAGCGCAGTTGGTAGCGCATCACCTTGCCAAGGTGAGGGTCGCGGGTTCGAGTCCCGTCGTCCGCTCGGAGATGCCGCCACAAGTCGGGGGCTACCTCGGTGGAGTGGCCGAGAGGCGAGGCAACGGCCTGCAAAGCCGTGTACACGGGTTCAAATCCCGTCTCCACCTCGGTATCAACGAGGGCGATTGGCGCAGTGGGAGCGCGCTTCCTTGACACGGAAGAGGTCACTGGTTCAAACCCAGTATCGCCCACCAGTTATACATGCAGGTCAAATGGCTCGTTGCCGGATCATCGGTAACGAGCCATTCTGTAGTTGCTCCTCACGGTGGGAGCAAATTGGGAGCGCATGATCATCTGCGGTGACCCTACGGCGGAACCGAGCGATGGATGATGTCGTACGGGGAGGGCTCGCTCAGCCCGGTTCGGTGGGGGCGCTGATGTTCCCCGGGTTTCACGGAGTCGTCGTGGTTGGTTTCATGGCCACGGACAGGGACATCGGTCGGACTGGCAGAAAGATGATCGCCGCTCGGCATCGGGCGTTGGGCCACGTTGACGGGGTCGGGGTTGGCAGAGCCCTTACGGCTTCCGTCAGAGCCTGTCATCCAAACCAGCGAACTGGGTGATCAGAGAGCCTCACCGCGCCTACTCCTGATTCTTTCGGCTACGGCGTCGGCTGCCTTCCGGTGGAGGTCTTTGGTGACGCTCTGGTAGGTGTCGCGGGTGAGTGTGGTGGTGGTGTGGCCGAGTTGGTCCGAGACGACTTTGATGTCGATGCCGGCGGCGAGGGCGATGGTGGCGGCGCCGTGGCGGAGGTCGTGGCGGAGGTCGTGGAGGCGGATGGGTGGTAGTCCGGCTCGGCGTACGACTTTGAGGAATCGTTGGGTGACAAGGTTGGGATGCCAGGGGTGTCCGTTCGGGCGGACGAAGAAGAGGCCGGTGTCGGGCCAGGCGGGTCCGGCGGCGAGGCGTTGGGCCGCGCGGCGGGCGCGATAGGCGGTCAGGACGGCTGCGGTGTCGGCGTCGAAGGTGACGTCGCGGTTGCCAGCTCTGCTCTTGGGCGGTTTCTGCCTGATGGTGTGGCCATGGACGGCGATCTGATTGTTGATCGTGACCTCCCGTCTGCCGAGTCGGACCTCGGCGTCGCGCAGGCCGCAGGCCTCGCCGCGGCGAGGACCGCGGTAGGCCATGAGGTGGAAGAGGGGATAAAGGTCTGGGTCGTGCTCGGCGGCGTGGTCGAGGAAGCGGACGAGAAGTTGTTCGGTCCAGACCATGATCGGGCCGGGGACCTCGCCTGTCGTTTTCCAGCGCTCGACGCGTTCGGGTTCCCAGACGATGGGCAGCGGACGGTCGGCTGGTGTTCTGACGAGCGTGGCCGGGTTGGTGACGCCGACGATGAGCTCTTCGGCGAGGGCGTCGTTGATCGCCTTGCGGAGGGCCGCGCGGATGCGTTGGCGGGTTGACGGGCCACAGGGTCGGACCCGGTGGACGCTAGCCCTGACGTCCGCGTCGGGGCTCGACTTGGCGGTTCGTATCTCGGCCCCGCGTTGTTCGATGGCGGCGAACATGGCCTTGAGATGCCGGCCCCGACCAGCCGCACACCGAGATCCCTCGCTGAGCTGACCTCTTCTGGGCGGGTTTCGAGGACCAGACAACAGACGTCCGCGCCCGCCTGGGCCAGCGCGATGCACAGCTCGCGGTTGAATGTGCTGACGCCCCCACGCGCCGACGACCAGTGAGTGTCGATCGCGAGGAACCGGACCGGGGACGGACCGCGACTCGCCATGTAACGATGATGTCACCCATCGTGTACGCGTAGAGGTATCCGATCAGCCGGGATTCTCGACCTTCCCGCAGAGCGCGCACCCCTCCCGCTCCGACCAGCTCTCCCGGTCGAGATCGCCGGGACGGAGCAGGTTCTGGCCGAGTTCAACCCTGGTGCTGACCCGGAACGTCCATAGAGCTTCGGCGAACGGGTGATAAACCTCGTGGAACTCGGGCGTGGACAGCATGACGCCGGATCGGACCGCGTTGCGGATGCCGATCAGCCGGACAAAGGCCGCCTCGCCATCCGTCACGAGAGCCACGCTCGCCGACATGAGCAGGCGCTCCCGCACGCCATACAACCCGGACTGCTGAACGGCGGACGAAGCCGCGGTGTACCGCTCGGTATCGTCAGACGGGATGCGGGCAACCTCGCGCAGGGCGGCGTGGGCGATGTCGAGGGCTAGGGCGAAGTCGACGTACGTCTTGAGGCGGTCCGACTCCCGATCTCGGCGACGCTGGCCGCGATCGTTGCGTGCGCCAGCCAGGAGCGCGCCGCCCAAGGCGATAACCGCGCCCAGCGCGGTACTGGCGATCGGGATCCAGTTGGTGTTGGCCATGAGCGCATCATGGCGCACGCTGACCAGGGTCGGTGGGTGGCCGCAGCGCCGAGGGAGGTGAGCCCGACTGGTTTGAGGTGACCCGCCGCCAGCCGGCACCGTCGGTGGTGCCATTCACTCGATCGGCTGGTGACCCGGGGCGGCCGATGCGGTTTGATGGGTGGTCCTTCGTCGAAAAGGATCACCTTGATCATGCAGCTGCGACGCTACCTAGCAGTGGGCGCCTATGTGCTGCTCTCAGCTCTATTTACTGCAGTCGCTGCCATCGCGTTCAATGTGGCATCCGGGAGTGAGTTGCCGTGGTTGCCGTCCTCCGTCCAGGCGAAGCCGTGGTGGTGGGTAGTCGGGTCGACGCTGCCTCTGGCAACATCTCTGCTGCTGTGGCGGGCACGGAGGACGTACGACGCCGGTTTGGCCGACCGCCTGCCTGTGCAGCTGCGCCCGGACCCATGGGTGGTGGCCCGGCCCCAAGAGGTGGCACGTATTGTTGGCACACTGGTGCGTCGTTACCCGGCGACGGTTGTCGCGTACGGCGCCGGAGGTTTCGGCAAGACGACGATCGCCCGGCTGGTGCTTTCGGATCGTCGGGTGCTCCGCCGGTTCCGCGGCCGGGTGTATTGGATGACCCTTGGCCGGGACGCCCGAGGCCCGGCCCTACTGGAGAAGGTAAACGGCCTAACCCATCTGATCGATCCCAGTAAAGCGTATCCGTTCACGGATCTCGAGCAGGCTTCGGCGCAATTGGCGGCGGTGCTCAGCGAGAGTCCCCGCTGTCTGCTGGTCCTCGACGAAGTTTGGTTCGGCGACCAGATGGCCGCTTTTCCGGTGGCCGGCCGCTCCGTCCGGCTGGTGACGACCAGGGTTATCTCAGTCGCCAGAGGGGGCTACACTCTCGTACAAATTGATCGCTTGTCGACTCTCCAAGCGCGCTTGCTGCTCACTGCCAATCTTCCGACCCTGCCGGACGACCTGATCGACCAGATGATGTCGCTCACCGGCGGCTGGCCACTGCTCCTCCATCTCCTGAATCGGGCGCTGTTGCGGAGCATCGCCTCTGGAGCCGACGCCACCCGGGTTGCTGAAGTGGTTCTCCAGAGACTTCAGAGACACGGCTACGCGGCCCTAGACCTTGCCAGCCCAGCCGGACGGGACCAATCCGTCGCCGCGACCATCGAGGCCAGCCTGGATCTGCTCGTCGCCGACGACCGGAAGCGGTTCCTCGAGCTGGCAATCTTTCCCGAGGACGAGACCATTCCTCTCACCTTGGCGGTGACACTATGGCGCAGCACCGGTAATCTCGGCGAAGGTGAGGCTCGCCGCCTCTGCACGCGGCTGGCGGATCTGTCACTACTCGCTTTGCATGGCGAAGATGCCCTCGTCCTGGACGACGTCGTGCGCAGCTACCTACGCAGACGCCTCAAAGCCGAGGCGCTAAGACACCTGAATCGGCGCTTCCTCGACGCTGTCTCCGAGTCCTTCGACGGCGTCGCGTGGTGGGAGCTCCCGCCCTCGGCGCCGTACATCCGTGATCACCTGATCTGGCACCTCCTCGAAGCCGACCGCAAGGGCGACGCCGAGGCCCTCGCCACCGACATGAGATGGGTGCAGGCGCGACTAGAGCTCGACGGCCCTCTCGGACCCGACGCGGATCTGGCGATGGTCGACAGCGCTCGGGCCGACGGCCTGCGCCACTCCCTTAGGGACAATCGACGTCTGATCAGTGAGACAGACGCGTCCGGCGGATCGGCCCCGCTGACGGCGTTCATGGAGCGGACGCTTGAGGCGCGAGGCGATCAGCCCCGGCTGTTGGGCGTCGACGACGGGCTCGACGCGCGGCTCGATCGCGCTCGACGATCCACGGATGCCGAGCGGTGGAAGACAGAGGCGGCGGCCCAGTTCGGGGCTGCCGCGCGAGCTGCCAGTTCCGGGCGGGAGGAACAGGCCCGGCGGCATCGATTCGACGCGCTGATCGCGATGGCCCTCGCGATGCGGGGACAAAGCAGCGAGTCCACCCGCGAATTGTGTCTCGCCGCGCTGCAAGAGATCGGCGCTGGCGAGCCAAGGGACACGGATGTCAGGTTCGCCGTGCTGGTCTACCTGGGAGTCTCTCAGCCGCACAGCGAGACGGGCCTGGTCGGCTCGGCCCTGCAGACGCTGGTGGGCGGGCTGAGCACGGCCAGCTTCGAGGAGATCGTGCCTGTACCGTTCGGAAAGTCGGCCACGGGCGCTGACGTGGGACTTTGTCCGTCGTGGGATCGACGAATGGTGTCATGCTGCCGGTCATGATCCTGTCGTTCGGCTACCTGATTCTTCGGCAGGCACTGCAGTTGGTCATCCTGTTGGCCCGCGGTGGGCACGCCAACGCGGTCGAGGTGCTCGTGTTGCGGCACCAGGTCGCGGTACTCCGTCGGCGGGTGCGCCGGCTGGATCTGGAACCGGCCGACCGGGTGGTGCTGGCCGGGCTGTCGAGGCTGCTGCCGCGGACGCGGTGGTCAGCGTTCTTCGTCACCCCGGCCACCTTGTTGCGTTGGCATCGCAACCTGATCGCGCGGCGGTGGACCTACCCGAGGCGGCGGCCGGGTCGCCCACCGGTCACGGCCGAGGTACGTCAGTTGGTGCTGCGGCTGGCCCAGGACAACCCGACCTGGGGAGGTCGGCGCATCCAGGGCGAGCTGGCTGGCCTGGGCTACCGACTCGCGGCCAGCACGATCTGGGCGATCCTGACCAGGGCCGGTGCCGGCCCGGCACCGCGACGGGCGGGACCGACCTGGACCGAGTTCCTCACCGCGCAGGCCAAAGGCATCCTGTCCTGCGATTTCCTGCATGTAGACACCATCGGCATGACCCGAATCTATGTACTGTTCCTCATGGAGGTCGCGACTCGGCGAGTCCACCTGCTGGGCGCCACCACGAATCCGACCGGTGAGTGGGTGACGCAGCAGGCCCGCAACCTGATGCTGGACCTGGGGGAGCGGGCCAACCGGTTCCGTTTCCTGATCCGGGACCGGGACGCCAAGTACACCGCAATGTTCGACACCGTGTTCCGGGCCGGGGGTATCGAGGTGCTCCGGACGCCGCCACAGGCGCCCCGTGCGAACGCGTTCGCGGAGCGCTGGGTGCGTACGGTCCGGCGGGAATGCCTGGACCGGCTCCTGATCTACAACACGCGGCAGCTACTCGCCGTGCTGCACGAGTATCTGGCGCACTATAACGGGCATCGGCCGCACCAGGCCCGCGGGCAACGCCCACCTGAGCGGGACAGGCTTCCGGCGATGGTCGCTGATCTGGGTGCGGTGCGGGTACGGCGCAGGAAGGTGGTCCACGGGTTGATCAACGAGTACGAGCAGGCCGCGTAGCCGAAGCCGCGTTCTCGAACGGTACAGGCAATTGAGTGCGCGGACAAGATGCGAAGATGGCTCCGTGGAGATTCGTTTTAGCTTCGGTGACGAGCGTGGTCGAGTGTTGGTGGAGGTCGCGCCGAATGCCGACCCGGTGGCGGTCGGCAAGACCGATCGGGAGTTGGGTATGCCGGTGTGCACCGCGTCTGTCGAATTCAGTGCCCAAGGTTACCGATCGCTGCTGGGCTGGGTGCAGTTGGTTCGCGAGCCCAGCGCGACGGACCATTTTGGCATCGACCCGTTCGATCTGTTCGCCGACTCCAGCGCACCCTTCGCCTGGTACGGAATGCGGCCGGTGCTCTTCGACGCTCCTTCCCGTTGGCGCTCGGGTGCGGTGCGTTGGGAGGCGCACAGCTTTCTGACTATCGGTCCCTGGGACCTTGACCGACGGCTCGTCGTGCCGCTGGTCGGGTTCGCCTGGGGCTACGAGCAGGATCCGGAGGAGCGCCTGCGACTGTCGCCGGTGCGGTTGCTCGGGGCGGTTGACTGGGACGGCCACCGCCCCTACATGTCCGAGAGGTATCCGACGTGGAGGTTCAGCGACGGAGACCATCTTGCTGAACAGCACTGACGATCGTTCGATCCACCGGGACGCACACTCTCACCGTCAGCGAAGCCGATCGGCACGGCCGGCCCGCTACAGGGCGTGACGAGTCCGGCCGGGGCGGGAGCGCACGGTCGGCGGCATGAGTAGCCCTGTGTCAAGCGGTGGAGGCAAGGACGGCCTGCAGGGCTCGGTG